>NZ_JBWBUA010000002.1:0-10778 GCF_056173085.1 Solibacillus sp. iso_87 | reverse complement strand
TTATGGTATTATTGTAATATATTGGATAGTGTTTAAAAAATAATAAATCTAGGAGGGAAAGAAGACGAATGGTTAGATGTACAGCTCCAGTAAGAGGGCATAGTTCAGCAAGTGCTGCAGCAAATTGTCCAGCATGTAGAGGCGGATATCGTGGGTATAATTCATATTCTCCGTCTTATTCTTCTATTTCAAACAGTACGGGAAGTAGTAATACAACAATTAGTAGGAGTTCGAGTAGTAGTTCTAGACCGAGATGGTCAAAATCTACTTCTCCTGTAGTTTACACTTCAGCAGAAATCAGAACTCTTACACCAATTCGTAACAAAGTTGAGGAAATAACTGTTGCGAAGCCAGATTTAAGAGATGTTTTTCTTTGTCATGCTTGGGACGATAGGAAAGAATCAGCTAAAGATTTACATGATTTACTTGAGTCTTTAGGTGTATCAGTATGGTTTAGTGAAAAAGATGTCTTGCTGGGTACGCCATTATTGCGAGCTATTGATAAAGGGCTTGCAGCTTCAAAAGTTGGAATCGTATTAGTAACTCCATCATTCCTAAATCGTTTAACAAAAGAGGGTATTGCAGATAAAGAACTGTCTGTATTACTTGCTACAGATCGTTTAATTCCAATTGTTCATGGTACAAGTTATGATGCACTTAGAGAAGTAAGTCCTTTATTAGCATCTAGAAGTGGGTTAGATACGAAGGAAGATTCACTTAAAGAGGTAGCTGAGAAGCTATCTGAATTAGTAACTATTTATGACTAAATTATCTTCCATTGTGACTTTGTAACACCCGAAAGTGTTAAATCCATATAGAAATATGGATTTAACTTGTTAAGAATATGTGAGATTTTATTCAACAAAGGTAATGAGGTAACATTATTCTAGATGTTTATAAACCTTTACTAAAATTGACTTTTGCAAATACTAGTAAAAAGCTGTATAAATAATGCTCGATAAAAAAGCTGCCAATGTTGATACAAAAACGTTGGCAGCTTTTTAGTGTTTTCCAAAATCTATAATAAAGAAAGATAATCGGTTTTTTGAATGTATTAAAATAGATGTATTCGTACATTAAAAACCCTTATTTTATTGAATAGTTACAAAAATTATACAATATGATACATTGGATGTATTATATTGTATTTAATTTGCAAATTAAATGGGGGATTTTATGAAAGAAAAGAACGTGCAGCCTTTGAGAACTGCAAGGGAAATTGAAGATTTTAGATGGGCGTTGTCTCGCTATACTAGTATGCGAGATATATTTTTGTTTAACTTGGGCATTAATACAGGATTGCGGATTTCTGATATTGTGCCATTGAAAGTGAAGGATGTAAGAGGAAAGCAACACCTCTTCATCGTAGAAAAGAAAACGGGAAAGACAAAAAGGTTCTTGCTTCCACGGGCAACAAGAGAAGCTATTGAGGAGTACACAAGAGGTATGAATGATGAAGACTATTTGTTTCCAAGTAGAAAAGGAACGAATCCTATTAGCACGACACAAGCATACAGAACCATGCAAAAGGCTGCAGAGGCATTGGGTCGAGATGATATAGGTACTCATACGATGCGTAAAACATTTGGGTATCACCATTATCAGAAACATAAGGATGTCGTGACGTTACAAATGTTATTTAACCATTCGGCTCCAAGTATTACTCTTAAATATATTGGAATTACATCAGACCAGATTGATGCAACTTTAGAGGACTTCCATTTATAGAGGTGTAAGGTATTATTTGAGCACGATCGAGTAATAATCAAACGAAACTAGGCTTACAGAAACCCATGGGGATACAGAAAAAAAGTCGTAGATGTTGATTTAGACAACATCTACGACTTTGCAAAATAAATTTTAATAAAATCATTGGGAGTTTTAGCTTGCGGATTTTTTTCAATCCAGTTTTCAATATATTCTTCAATTTCTTTTAAACTATTAAATTTACTATATATTTTTTGGGAAAGACATAAGATATCAATCAAACTAAAGCCTTTTGCTAACAACTTTTCATTTAATGTCTTCAAAAACTCAAGCTTATTTTCCTCTATTTGATACCATTCACCTCTGACGTGGTTATCGGAAAACAATTTATGGAAAAATTTCTCTCCCGAAATGCTGTCAAAGGTTGGAATTTTTAATTCTAAACTTAACTCTCCAGGTGAACTAGTTTGAACTGAATTCAATCTTTTTTCAACATTGTTAGATTGCCCTACCTTAACAAAATGATTTGAAGATTCTTTAATAAAATAAACATAACTAATTTGATTGAATTGATGTTTATATTCTTGTATTAAACAACTTTCACAGATAAGACGACCATAATTTTTATATTTTTTAACAGTATTATTGTGAACTTCACTGCAAGAATCACAGACCCATTCTTTTGTTAAATCAATCAGTTTCCAATCCCCTGGTAATAGGTGTAAAATTTCTTTGTAACATGACTTTGTGATATCTCTAATAATTTCCCATAAGTCATCTTGAGTATATTCATTAAACTCATATGGTGGAAGACTTTGGATAAGATCGACACCTTTATATATATTTTTACCAGGAGATCTATAGTTTCCTTCAAGGCAATGTACTGCCATCCCTTTATTTTCTCCATCCGTATTTTTATCCCAAGTGTATGAATTTATTATGAGCCAATTTGCCATTCTCTAACAACCTCCTTTTTATTATCGTTATTATTGGTTAATATATAGTATTTATACATTTAATTTAGAAGTTTGATAGAAAAAATTGGAAAACTCAGTACGCCTTACAAAAAGCAGTAGTTGCTCTTGGACGAAAGTATATTGGCATGCATACAATGTGAAAAAGGTCCGGGTACCATCATCACAAGCAGTAATGAAATATAGATATTCTTGAATAAAAAGAGGAGTAGCAATTGCTACTCCTCTTTTTATTCAAGAATTTACTACTTTGGACCATTTAAGGAATATTAAATATAAAATTATTGAAAGTCCTGCTACAGGTAAGTGAAAGAACCAAATTCCTCCGAATAGTAATAACTTTGTTAATGGATAGCTAAGTATTAAAGTTATTATTGCTCCTAATATATAGTTAAGGGATTTGGATAATTGAAAATTTTTCTGAAGTATTTTATAAGATAAAAAGCCTCCAATTGCACTAATAAAAATTGCTATAATAAATAACCCTAAATAAGTTATATACATGGTGAAACCCCCTTTTTATAAAAAAATTATAAATAATTATTAATTTTTAATAATTTCATAGTATAACACTTTTACTATTAATTAAATCTATAGATTTTTTATTTAAATTTAAATAAAACAGACGACTTATAAAAACTAAGGTCGTCTGTTTTTATTACTATTATGAATCGTATGAAAGTCCTTTATCTACGGACTTCGTCATACCAAGACCAAGTGAAAATGGTGTATCCCCTGTTTTTCGAGGATCGTAAGAATAAACTAGTTCTGGTCCTTTACTTTTACCCTCAATATTTCTCCAGAATTCTAAGGCTGGAAAAGCTGTATGTTTTCCGGTAATACGAACACTGCCTACTCGTGTTACTTTCAAAGTAAATTCATATTTAACAGGTGGTGCAATAATTACTCCCGGGTTTGCAACAGCATGTGTAAGAGTAATGTAAAGAGCATCATCACTACCTACTCTTGTTGTGTAATTAATACCATTAGTAGAAGCTGTACCTTCATCATAAGTAGCTAAAAGTTTGCCAGTTTTATCATATACGTGAGAGATGGATGGTTTAATCGTTTTACTTGATGTTATAGAATAATTTGATGTATCGATTTGTAAATTCACAGAAGTCCGATATGCTAATGTGGACCATAGTGGGTTATCTCGACTGTCTCCTTTGTAGTAGTAGTCGTAATACTGGTCACTGTGGTAACGAACTTCAGATTGTGGAATCCATGCTCGTAAACGTAGATTGACTTTTGCCATATAAAAAACCCCTTTTAATAATGTTAAGCACTTATTTGCACTTACGATAATGAAAGGGGAAGTAAAAGAGTTTCTAACAACCTATTGATATTATTATTATTATTATTTTTAAAGGTTGTTTTTTCTTTTTTAATTTCCCCTTTATAATAAACAAATAAGAATAGGGCCATTTTTTTTTGGGTATAAACCGAACATAAGTTCTATTTTGGGGGGGTAGAATTAAATTGATACCAGAAGAAGATAAAATTTTAAAAGATTTCTTAAATTTGAATGAAAATAAACTCTTATATAGGGCGTATTTGGAAAATCCTAATATTGAGGTTAAGAAAGAGTTAGACAGTCGATTTCGAAAACACTTTTATCTCGTCCGTTGTATTAGTTATTTTTTGAAAATAATTCATTTTGAAAGTAAGCATTTTGATAAAAAACAAAGAAAAAGAAATGAAAAATTTCAACTTATTTTAGATAAAGAAACTGAAGAAGATAACAAGATAATTGATTTAGTTCCAGATAATAAAACTCCAGAATATTTGGCTTTAAATTTAGAAGATTTGGTGGAAAATCAGGATTTATATTATGCAATACAAAACTTAAATAATAAACAAAAATTGCTTCTTAATTTGATTTTTATTGAAGGATTGAAGGATACAGAAATTGCTGAAATGTTTAATATTACTCAACAGGCTGTAACAAAGATGAAAAAGAATGTAATTAATAAACTTAAAAAGAAACTGAAGTAATGTAAAAAGGAGGATTCTTTAATATGCAATTAAGTGAAAAAGATATTGATTTCATTATTCACAGAGTGCAGCCAAAGATATCTGCTTCTTTGTTACAAACTCATCCTAGTTATAGAGAGGATTTAGAACAAGATTTAAAAGAAATGATTGTTCAAAAAATTAAAGAAGAAAAAATAGATAGTAATGTTCCTGGTTTCTTTGAACACTTAAATAAAATCAAAAATCTCCCCCACATAAAGAATGAATTCAAAGAGTAACAATTAACCTTTAAAAATTCGGATTTTTAAAAACGATGATTTGGAAAGGTAAGGTAATATTTCAACCAATGGGGCATGTTGAAATATTATGATAATATGGATTGAAAAAGGGGGCATGTCTGTGGTTTATCTGACCATTTTGTATATATTTGTTTTAGTGGTGTTTATAAGTGCTATTGGTGGTTTTCTGATATATAAAGTAACTCACAATTTTTTTAATGTTGGATTATTTTGTAAAATATTAGGGGGCGTAGTATCTTTAGTTCTAAGCTACTTAATAGCCTTGATGATATTTGAAGGGGTTTGGTTCTTTTCTTTACCTATGGTAGTGATGGCGATAGTAGTATATATCGCGTTCCTTTTGTTTTCGAATGGTAATTTGGTATTGATAAAATGGGTAGGAATAATTGCGTTAACTTTGTTTATTGCAGTACATGTTTATTTAATCATAGCCACTATTATATTAAATTAAGTGTTTTAGTGTATTTAAAATTTCATAAATGGTTCCTAAACAAAAGGTTGGGAACACATCAAAAAGCCACGAATGTTGTGATATCAACGTTTCGTGGCTTTTTGATGTGTTCTTCACTTTGCATTTGTTTAGTTCATGTTCCAGTGATCTTGAATGCTATTTAGTTTAGTACAGGAATTGGTGATTTCCCAAAATTAGCATACTCAGATTCTAGTTTTACATAATCTACACATAACCCTTTAAAAAAATCTTGCTCTTTTACTACTACTTGAGAGTGTACTTTTTTTGCTTTTTTCACAATAGACTCTAAGTTTTTTTTTATATAGTCATATTCTTTATAAAGTAATCGTTTGTAATCCTCACCTTGTTTTTCAAACTCGACATAAGTAAGTTGAGATTCGAGAGTTGGATGCATATTGTTAATTTTTAAACAAGAAATTACTTTATTGTTATCATCTTCATCCTTAATTTTAAAGGTAACTTGATTATTCCATTTTGAATCATACTGAGAAGTTATTGGAATTATGTAATTGTGACCATTTAATTTTATACCTACTGATACACTAGGTCTTTCTTTGCCGTCCTTTTTGCTTGGAGATATTTTGCTATCAAGTCCCATTAAGTATGTATTGTAATCTTCATTCACAAAGAAAAACCTTACTTTTCCTTCTTTAATTCCATTTGACAATTCCTTTCCTCCTAAAAAAAGAAAGGACAGCTATTTTTGCAGCTGCCCCTTCTTTTTGAAAATTCGATGTGCAGTTATCGTTGGGTTACAACAGTTGGGAGCACTACCCCAAATTTATAGGGTACATTTATCGTTGGGTTACAACAGTTGGGAGTACAACCCCAAATTTATAGGGTACATTTATCGTTGGGTTACAACAGTTGGGAGTACAACCCCAAATTTATAGGGTACATTTATCGTTGGGTTACAACGGTTGGGAGTACAACCCCAAATTTATAGGGTACATTTATCGTTGGGTTACAACGGTTGGGAGTACAACCCCAAATTTATAGGGTACATTTATCGTTGGGTTACAACGGTTGGGAGTACAACCCCAAAACCTTGATTTATATTACCTAAATTATACAACATAATATTCATTTAAGACAATAAATTTAACTATTCTTTTTTATTTTCTTTAAAACCATCTTAATGTACATCCAAATCGCCTACTCTAAAATCCATCTCTAAAGTTTTTAAAATTGACCAGCTATGTAAAACGTGTGCTGGTACCAACACTGCTATTGTTTATTTTTATCTTTGTAAAACCACATTTTTTTATATAGTTTTTTTAGAAAATCGTTATTGATACATAAATAGTTGTATAGAATGGATTATTAAAAATAAAAAAGGGGGCTGCTTTTAGCTATGGGAACTGGAATTATAAATTGTAAAAAAAAAGGACTATTGCTAGATAAGGAAAATAGGATTCGTATATAGGCGATGATGGAGATGCGTTAGCATCAGTTGCGAGCAACTGCATAGCAGGGGCGATTGGTTTTTACATCTCGCTGTGTGAGATGGTCGTCAAAGACGACAGGGTTTAATGTTCGTTTGCGAACATTTTGCAGCGATCAGCTGCAATAGATTTTGAACTTGGAGCAAATATAATTTGCGAACCGGCTATTGCGACATTAATAATCGCGTTTTTTTTAGCGATTATTGGAGGAATAGACGGTGAGCGAGATAAAAAAATTTATTAGGAGAAAAAAGATCTTTAACGAAGGACAACAAATGGAAAAACAACAGGAATTCATTAATACCAATGGTTTGAAAGATGTAATAATTCAGCGAACGGTTGGGGCACGTCACGCTCTATTTATGCTGCTGAACATAATCTCAACAAAAAATAACTGTAATTCAGTTTATTTGTCATGCCATTCATTTTTTTTAGTGGCAAGACAAATAAATTGAAAGGAGGGGGGCTATGTCAAAATCAAAAAATATACGCCAACAACTCCGTAGTGAGTTGCACACACAATTTAAAGCAGGTTTAGGACGCTCCAGGCACTCTGATAAGATCCTTAATAGTAATCAGCCTATTTATAATCGAATTTACAGCGATTTGAGTCTTAAAACGCATTTGAGCCGTATTGAACAATTTGCGAAGTGGGTTAAGGATAAGCATCCTGAAATACGGAATTTGCAGGGAATTACGAAAGATGTTGCAGGGGAATATCTTCAACGTCAACGAGATGAGGGGAAATCAGCCTATACGATAGGTTCGGATATGCTGGCGATCAATCGTGTTCAAATTGGGAGTGGCTATTGGAATGAAGCGATAAAGAAAAGTGATTACAATCTACCTAGACGCTCTTTTGCTGATTTACGTAATAATAATTCAAGGATAAATAGGAGCCATGAGCAGCAGCGAGAAGATGCTCGTATGCGTGAGCGTTACAGAGAAGTTCTTCTTTATGGACAGGCTTTCGGATTAAGACGTTCAGAGCTTGTACCATCTGATAGTCGTCAAACGGTTGCTGGTACTCGTAGTTTATATGAGCATGACGATAAGTTATATCATGTGACAACAGGCAAGGGAGGGCGTTTGAGAGCGATTGAATGTCTTAAAAGTCACGAATCGGAGATTCGTGCAGCCTATGGGCATCACATACAGCCAATGCCTGATTATCTATGTAAAGACCATCACTCTAAAGGCGATATTCAGAAGTTCAGAAGTGAACATAAACAAGGAAAACTGTTTTTTGCAAGTTTAGATAGGTCTTTGCGAATTCATGTGGAATGTCGTCAGTATTATGCTATGAATAAACTTGATGAAATTCAGCAGGACCAATTATTTGCAGAAGAGCGATTGCATGATGTTAATCGAATTGCCATATCACAATCGGAAGCTGATTATATTAGCAAACAGCTGGGGCATGGGGGAGATCGTTGGGATGTTTTGCAGCGTTATTTAGGACGATAAAATATTTTAATAAGTTTTTTAATATTTGAATCAAATAGATATATAGAAAATGGTGGTTATTTATCTATTTTTTTACGAAAGTAGTTGTGAATCTAGTAGTTTATGTATATGATAATTAACAAATACATAAATGAACGAAAAAAAAAGCTACTCGTCAGCGTTTCAGAAGGGACGGCAATCCCTAAAGATTCTCGGAGTAACTTTATAAACAGGTGATTCGCACTCACTTGTTTTCATAAGACCATCTTATACGATTTTTTAGTGATTTACAACTAGTAAATCACTAAATATAAAAAAGAGGCTAGTGGAAACGATGAAAGTCGAATTCACTAGCCTCTTTTTCGTTTGGAATAAGTTATTAATTAATGAATGTATCTGACAAGCAGAAGTCTTATAGATACAGAGCATGAAGGCGTTTTAATTAATAGTGTAACGTGGTTTACAGGAGCACACGTAAAAAACTGCCACGCCTAATCAGCGTGAGAAGGCCGTTAGATGGCGACGTACTCATTTTGTCTTGAATAGCAAGGTGAGTATAATTCCCAGATAGATTTAGATAATCTTATCGGAGCATGACCTGTCCTGTTTGGGGGCGTTGGAAGCTTGAAATAGCAGTCGGTAATAACAGACCTGGGCGACTTGGCGAAAGCCTGAACCAACGACACGTGAAAGCGTGTGGGATTTAATGATGAAACGGATACCATGATGGCTAAACCATCGTAACGGATAAACAACACTAATTCCTCCTTGTAGCAATAAAATTAATTGTTTTTATTGTTACAGGGGGGGGAGTGAGCCGTTTGCCAATCCAACTGCCCATCGTAAGGGTAAACTTTAAAGAACACAAGCAAAACATCAAAAGAAAAAGGCGAACGAAGGGGCTGTCTTTAAGGATATGTGTGTCTTGATATAACAAGGTTTAATAAGAGATAACAACCGAAAAATATAAAGGATTTTATACAGAAACACGTGGGGCTGTTGAGGGCAGCTTCTTCTAATGGTGATTATGTAAATTTAATGTGTTTGCACTTGAATGAATAAAACTTAACAAATAATTGTTAAGTTAAGCGATAATTATTTATATTTTTGGGGGGTGAAGTTGCGATCAGCACCAGCGAATAATATTTTAGGTTTACATATTACTTAGGTTGTAATTTATAATTAATTTAGGTATTTAAGTTTTTGGAGGTGTAGAAATGAACTCAACAGTGAAGAAGCTTACCCCTAAACAAGCATCCGATTTTTTGGAGGTTGGAAGCGAAGTATTAAAGAAATATGCTTTATTGTTGGAGTATAACGGTCATAACATCGGTCGTAACAGTATGAATCACCGTTATTATGTAGGAGAAGATCTTGCTTTAATTAAGGCTATGATTGTTTTAAACCGTGAAAAATCGGTACCTCTGGAGGAAGCTGCAAGTATCGTTACAAGCAGTGATACTGATATTGAAGCTATAATAGGGAATACCGTTACATATAACGCTGATATTGAACCGTTACATTCCGTTATACCGTTACAGATAATGCATGAATTGCAAGCTGTAAGGACTTTCTTGGAAAAGCAACAGGAGGATAATTTAGCTTTAAGGGAAGAAATTCAAGGGTACGATAAGTTTCTTCAAGATTTTGAAAATCGAGTTTCAAATAAGTTGGATGAGCAAGTTGAGTTAATTAAGCAGCAAAATGAGCAGATCAGGAATTTAAAGAAAGCATTGAATGAAGTTAAGGAGCAACCAAAGTCCGTTTGGGCTAGGTTGTTTGGTAAATAGACTTTGGTTATAAAAAGGAGTGACAAGGTGAATGCAATTGATCTATTACAATGATACAGGTCGAGATGTATTAATACACCCAGCTACCTATGTATATGGATGTACAGCTGATAGAGACATTATCAGACCGTCAGAGCGATGTTTTTTTACGTTACCAGAGGGTGTGACGCCAGAAATTAAAATGTGGGATTATGGTGACAAGGGGCTTAGTGTTTTAGTGATACCAACAAAGGATAATTTAGCTTGAGTGATTTAACTCAAGCTTTTTTTGTATAGATTTGTTTTGTTAATGAACAAAAAAGAAGGGATTATATTTTAGCAGGGATGGTGGTATTCATTCGTAGTTTTTTTATTTGATTCTATAATCTCATTAATTGAGCTATTTTTGTTTAAGCAGAGCGATTGCCTTATCAATTTTCTTAATTGTGTTATCAAATCCAAAATTAGTTACTTTGGTGTGAGGTTGTGTAGATTTTCTTTTTGTATTACGTTTTAAGGCCATGTTTGCCCCTCCTGTATAGCTTTTTTATTAAATTCTTTTTTAAGACAAGGTTGGTTCAATTTTAACATTAGATAACGTTCTGAGATGCTGTGAGAAATTATTTTAAAGAGGATTGTTCGATAGACTAGTTCCCGTCATAGAAATAGCTTCCTTTTTTTTCTTTGTG
>NZ_CM149656.1:3552500-3946859 GCF_056173085.1 Solibacillus sp. iso_87 | reverse complement strand
GCTCTTTCTTCCTTTCATTAATTCATTTCACATTCGATTCGTATATTTAAATGACAAAGCTCATACTAACAAAGATTAGTTGAGAGTCTCTTTTTTATGTGAATTTCCTTACAAATGCAAACTTTCTTGCTTACGAAAAAAGAAAGGCTCTGTTAGATGGTTAATAGGAAACAGAGCTATAAAATATATATTTTATAATTAAAAAGGAGTTCATACACATAACCACAAGTTGTGGATAAAGGTTGTTCTAGAGTAGGGGAAATCTTTGTCCACAGATTATCAACAATTGTGGATAATATATTTCCCAGAAAAGAATTCCACAAAGTAAAACACAGTTATCGTATCAAATAAAGTTAGGTATTTCAATACTTAAACGATCTTATCCACATAATCATATGTTATATACATAACAGTTGTCCACAGGTTTGTTATATGTGAAAAACCTGTAGATAAACGTTGTGGATAATTTTTAAAGGCAAAAATACTATTCACAGCATAAACTTAAATTAATTTTATAAATTGTGGATAAGTGGCAGTGTTTATCAGCAAGGGGATTATATGAGGTTTATAAGGAAAAAGAGAAAAATAAAATTGAAGCATTGACAAATAGGTTTTATTCTTTATATAATATCATGGTCTGTATGTAGAGATAGATATAGTAACGCTCGAATTCAGGAGGTGTATATAAATGAAACGCACGTACCAACCTAAAAAACGTAAGCACTCTAAAGTTCACGGTTTCCGCGCTCGTATGAGCACTAAAAACGGCCGTAACGTATTAGCTCGCCGTCGTAAAAAAGGAAGAAAAGTATTATCAGCATAAGTCCACTGAGCCACATCAGTGGTCTTTTTTTTCTTTTATCGTTGTTGAATGAGCAAAAAAAGTACCAATGATTAGATGGAGCAGGTGAATGGATCATGAATAAACGCCAACGTATAAAGAAAAATGAAGATTTTCAAAAGGTGTTTAAAAAAGGTAAGTCTTTTGCGAATCGCCAATTTGTTGTATATTGCTTGAAAAAGGAAGAACAACAGGCGTTTCGTATTGGCTTATCAGTGAGCAAAAAAGTAGGAAATGCGGTCACTCGGGTTCAAGTGAAGCGCTATATTCGCCAAGCTTTTCTGGAATTAAAAGATGAAGTAAAACAAGATATGGATTATGTTATTATCGCCAGAACGCAGGCGGCCACACTGGATTTTCACGAAACCAAAAAAAGCTTGCAGCATGTTTTAAAGGTTGCAAGAGTATATAAAGGATAGTTCCACATTTAATTGTTACTCATTCAATGCTCTAAAATTTGAATTTACAGAACAATTAGTAGTGTACGAACGTCCGTAATGGTAAAATATTGTCATAAAAATTGAATAGATTTGCTTTAGGGGGAAGAAGGTTGAAGAAAAATCTATGGATAATGCTGTCACTTGTTTCAGTAGTATTACTGCTATCAGGCTGTACAGAATTTGACCAACCAATTTCATCTGAAAGTGATGGCTTTTGGAATGAATATATTGTTTGGCCATTAGTATCATTTATCAAGCTTTTTGCTGATATGTTCGAAGGTAGTGCTGCGAATTATGCATTTGCAATTATTATCGTAACTGTTATTATTCGTCTAATCATTCTGCCTTTAACTATTAAACAAGTAAAAAGTTCTAAGAAAATGCAGGAAATGCAACCGAAGTTAAAAGAGCTGCAAGCAAAATACAGCTCAAAAGACGCGGCAACTCAGCAAAAATACCAGCAGGAAATGATGCAGTTAATGCAGACTTCTGGTGTTAACCCGTTAGCTGGATGTTTACCGATCCTTATCCAAATGCCGATCTTAATCGGTTTCTATCATGCGATTAGCCGTATGAATGCAACACCGGATGCCTTTGAATTAGGGACGTTTTTATCGGTTCCATTAGCGGAGCCAAGTATTGTATTTGCTGTTATCGCAGGTCTTATTCAGTATGTTGTATTAATGACTGGACCAGCAGTAGATAACCCGCAAATGAAAATTATGATGTACATCATGCCATTAATGATTGTTGGTTTCGGTATTATTTTACCTGCCGCATTATCATTGTATTGGGTAGTCGGAAACTTTGTATCTGTATTACAAAACCTTGTTATTTACAAACCTTGGAATAAAAATAAACCGGATGCTACCGATGCTAAAGGAGCGAAATAAGTGAAACAAACTACGCAAATAGGCGCAACAGTAGAAGAAGCGATCTCATTAGCGTTACAAAAGCTTGGCCATACTCGTGAACAAGTTGATGTGGAAGTTTTACAAGAGGGTAAAAAAGGATTTTTAGGTTTTGGGGCACGAAATGCTGAAGTTCGTGTCACAGTAAAGGAAATTGTTCAGCAGCAAGTGGATCAAGAGACGACTTCAGATTCTGCATCTGATGTGGAAGAACTGACAATTGTCGAGGAAACAATCGAGAATGAGCCGGTTTCAGCAAATGAAGATCAACCAATTCACCATGAACAACAACAAGTGGACCCCATTGAAGAGTCAAAACAGTATTTAACGAATATTGCTCTAGGAATGGGAATTACAGATTTAACAATTGACCATGAAACAGATGGTAAACATGTTTCATTTAAGTTATCGAGCGAGAAAGCAGCGTTATTAATTGGAAAGCGTGGCCTTACATTAAATGCGCTTCAACATTTAACTCAGCTCATTCTTAATAAAACAGCCAAATCGTTTATGATTTTACAAATGGATGTGGAAGATTATCGTGAGCGACGTCAAGCAGCACTTGAACAGCTGGCATTACGCATGGCGGACAAGGCTATTCGTACACGAAAACCCGTATCATTTGAACCAATGGCATCTTATGAACGAAAAATTATCCATAATGCTTTGGCAAATCGAATAGATATCGAAACGCACTCAGAAGGTGTCGAACCAAATCGATATTTAGTCATTGAGCCAGTAAAATAAAATACAGACAGATTTCGACCTATTCTTTTGGATAGGTCGTTTTTTTAATGAAAGATGGAATCAAATCTACATTACTTTAGATTTTAATAAAAATATGTTAGTCTAAATTGTTAGTTAGTATAGCACGGATGTGATTTATCCACATGTGGATAACACTGAAATAGGAGGATATAAATGGAATTCGATACGATTGCTGCGATTTCCACTCCGATGGGAGAAGGAGCTATTGCGATTGTTCGTCTGAGCGGCGATGAGGCGGTAGCGATTGCAGATAAAATATTTAAATCACCAAATCATAAGCGTCTGGCGGAAGTTGCGACACATACGATCCATTACGGACATTTGATCGACCCGAAAACCGATGAAGTGGTAGAGGAAGTTATGTTGAGCTTAATGCGCGGACCTAAAACATTTACGCGTGAAGATGTTGTCGAGATCAATTGTCATGGCGGTATTGTATCTGTTAACCGAGTACTGCAGCTTGTATTACGCTACGGTGCACGTTTAGCAGAGCCTGGGGAATTTACGAAACGTGCATTTTTAAATGGCCGTATCGACTTGTCACAGGCAGAAGCGGTAATGGATTTAATTCGTGCGAAAACCGATCGTGCAATGAATGTTGCGCTCGGCCAGATGGATGGAAAGCTTTCTCGTCTTATTACATCTTTACGCCAGGCATTATTAGAGACGTTGGCACAAGTGGAAGTAAACATTGATTATCCGGAATATGACGATGTAGAAGAAATGACGATTCCTGTACTTCTTGAAAAATGCGGTTGGGTACGAGAGGAAATTATTAAATTACTTCAAACATCATCTCAAGGCAAAATTTTACGTGAAGGTTTATCTACTGTTATTTTAGGACGTCCCAACGTGGGTAAATCATCTCTTTTAAATAGTTTAGTTCAAGAAAATAAAGCGATTGTAACCGACATTGCAGGCACAACTCGTGATATTATTGAAGAATACGTAAACGTACGCGGAGTTCCTTTACGTTTAGTTGATACAGCAGGTATTCGGGAAACAGAAGATATTGTTGAACGAATTGGTGTTGAGCGTTCGAGAGAGGCATTAAAAGATGCTGATTTAATATTGCTTGTATTAAATTACGGAGAAGAGCTTACAGAAGAAGATGAACGCCTTTTTGAAACGATTCAGGCGATGGATTATATTGTCGTTGTCAACAAGACAGATATCGAACGGAAAATCGATTTAAACCGTGTTCATGAATTGGCTGGAAAACATCGTGTCGTAACGACTTCGTTATTGAAAGAAGAAGGTGTAATTGAGCTGGAAGAAGCGATTGCAGCATTGTTCTTTGAAGGGCAAGTGGAAGCGAATGATTTAACATATGTATCAAATGCGCGACATATTGCGTTATTGCATCAAGCTCAACAAGTAATCGAAGATGCGCTTGCTGCAGCTGAATCAGGTGTACCTGTCGATATGATTCAAATCGATGTGACACGTACATGGGAGATTCTTGGTGAAATTATTGGAGACACTGTACAGGAAAGCTTAATTAATCAGCTATTCTCGCAGTTCTGTTTAGGGAAATAAATCGGAATAAAAGAGAGGAAGAACAACATGTCAATACAATACGAAGCAGGTAATTTTGACGTAATCGTTGTTGGTGCAGGACATGCAGGTGTGGAATCTGCATATGCAGCTGCGAAAATGGGTGCTAAAACGCTCATGCTTACAATTAACTTAGATATGATTGCGTTTATGCCATGTAATCCTTCAGTCGGCGGACCAGCAAAAGGAATCGTTGTTCGTGAAATTGATGCACTTGGCGGTTTAATGGGACGCATTATCGATAAAACACATATTCAAATGCGCATGTTAAATACAGGGAAAGGTCCAGCAGTACGCGCTTTACGTGCACAAGCAGATAAATTCCAATATCAGCATGAGATGAAACGGGTTTTGGAAGAAGAAGAAAACCTTCAAATTCATCAGGCAATGGTCGATGAACTAATTGTAGAGGATGGCGCAGTAAAAGGTGTCATTACACAAGTTGGAGCAATTTACCGTGCACCAGCTGTTATTATTACAACAGGTACGTTTTTACGTGGGGAAATTATTTTAGGAAATCTGAAATATTCTTCGGGTCCAAACAACCAGCAGCCATCGATTAAATTAGCGGATAACTTAAAAGAATTAGGGTTTGACTTAATTCGTTTTAAAACAGGGACACCACCACGTGTAAACAACCGTACAATTGATTATTCAAAAACGGAAATTCAACCTGGTGATGATGTACCCCGTGCATTCAGTTTTGAAACAACAGAATATATTATGGATCAGCTTCCTTGCTGGTTAACTTATACAACAGAAGAAACACATCGTACAATTGAGGAAAACCTGCATTTGTCTCCAATGTTTTCAGGGATGATTAAAGGGACAGGTCCACGTTACTGCCCATCAATTGAAGATAAAGTAACGCGCTTTAACGATAAACCGCGTCACCAGATTTTCCTTGAGCCTGAAGGACGCAATACACGTGAAGTATATGTCCAAGGTTTATCAACAAGCTTACCGGAGCATGTTCAAAAGAAATTAATCGCATCGATCCCTGGTTTGGAAAATGCCGAAATGATGCGTGCGGGCTATGCGATTGAGTACGATTCAGTTATTCCTACACAATTATGGCCAACATTAGAAACGAAAAAAATCCAAGGTCTTTATACAGCAGGTCAAATTAATGGTACTTCAGGCTATGAAGAAGCAGCAGGGCAAGGCTTAATGGCCGGAATGAATGCCGCAGCAAAAGTTTTAGGCCGTGAAGAAATTATTTTAGACCGTTCAGATGCCTATATCGGTGTATTAATAGACGACCTAGTTACAAAAGGTACGAATGAACCTTACCGTTTATTAACTTCTCGTGCAGAGTACCGTCTTCTATTACGTCATGACAATGCAGATTTACGTTTAACGGAAATCGGTTATAAAGCAGGGATGATAACGGAAGACCGTTATGCGGAGTTCCAAGGGAAAAAAGCACAGATTGAACAGGAAATCGCTCGTCTGCGTGAAATTATTATTAAGCCGAATGCGACGACACAAGAAGTCATCCGCAATGCTGGCGGCGCGGAGCTAAAAGATGGTATCCGCGGAGCAGACCTTTTAAAACGTACTGAAATGACGTATGATTTAGTTGCTTCCCTAACTCCATCAGAAGTGGAACTTCCAGGTGATGTGAAAGAGCAGATTGAAATTCAATTAAAATATGAAGGGTATATTCAAAAAGCACTTCAGCAAGTAGAGAAAATGAAGAAGCTAGAGGATAAGAAAATCCCTGAAAATATCGATTATGAGGCTATTCCAAGCTTGGCGACAGAAGCACGCATGAAGCTTAAGAGTGTTCAGCCGCTTTCAATTGCTCAAGCATCGCGTATTTCAGGTGTAAACCCTGCAGACGTTTCAATTTTACTTGTCTATATTGAGCAAGGTAAAATTGCAAAAGTAACTACGAACTGAATGATGTGAGCGTCTTTATCCAAAAAAGGCGCTCATTCTTTAATATGGAGGAGTCATTTTATGAACGAAAAGCAGTTTATCGAAGCATTGAAGGAAAAGGGTATTGAGCTTTCAGAACACCAGATTGTGCAGTTTAAAAAATATTTTGAGCTTTTAGTTGAGTGGAATGAAAAAATGAACTTAACGGCAATTACGGATTTGGAAGGCGTTTATTTAAAGCATTTCTATGATTCAATCAGTGCGTCTTTTTATTTTGATTTTACAAAAGTGACAACGGTATGCGATGTTGGTGCAGGTGCAGGCTTCCCAAGTATCCCGATTAAAATTTGCTTCCCGCATTTACAAATTACGATTGTCGATTCACTTAATAAACGAATTACATTTTTAAATCATTTAACAAATGAGTTAAACTTGGAACATATGACATTTGTTCATGCCCGTGCTGAAGAATTTGGTCAAAATGCAGTATATCGCGAGAAATTTGATGTTGTCACAGCCCGCGCGGTAGCACGTCTTTCTGTATTATCAGAGCTATGTATTCCATTAGCAAAAGAAGGCGGTTATTTTGTTGCATTAAAAGCTGCAGCAGGTGCAGAAGAATTAAAAGATGCGACAAAGGCCATCTCTACATTAGGCGGAAAATTAATAGAGGAGTTTGCATTCCATTTACCGGTAGAGGAAAGCGAACGTTCACTTTATGTATTTGATAAAGTAAAATCAACACCAAAAAAATACCCACGTAAACCAGGTGTTCCTAATAAAACACCAATTAAATAAAAAAATTAACCAAATTTGAAATATATCCGTCTTTTGCTGCATATATATTTATATTTATGTTTTTTTAGTGGATAGAAAAATATAAGTTTATTTTGAAATACAAATGGGTAAAGACATTATTTTGTCCTTTTTTAGGCAAAATCTTTCTTTCTCGTAAATTACTATTCATTGAACACTGTACATTTTTGAATGAATCAGAAATAATATTGTATATGAGGTAGACAGTTTCCTAAAGGTGGTGCCACACGGATGAAAAGTACTTTTTCACGTTTTTTCGGAGGCGGGAGCAAAGAGCCTGAAGTAAAAAGTGAAGTAGAAGTAATAGAGAATATCTCGATGGCTTCAGAAGAAGTAGTTAAAATTCCAATAGACAAAATCATTCCGAACCGTTATCAGCCACGTACAGTTTTTGATGATGAGAAGATTGAAGAATTAGCAAGAACTATTCATACACATGGCGTCATTCAACCAATTGTGATTCGTCCAATAAATAATGACGCAGATAAATATGAAATAATTGCCGGTGAGCGACGTTATCGAGCGATGAAATCCCTACAATGGACAGAAGTGCCTGCTATTGTACGCAATTTAAATGATCGAGAAACGGCGTCTATTGCCCTGATTGAAAACCTTCAACGTGAGGAATTAACAGCAATTGAAGAAGCGCTTGCTTATCAACAATTATTAGGATTGCATCAGCTTACACAAGAAGCACTTGCACAACGTCTTGGTAAAGGACAATCAACAGTTGCTAATAAATTGCGTTTATTAAAGTTGCCTCAATTTGTTCAGGATGCTATTTTAAATCGTGAAATTTCGGAACGTCATGCCCGGGCTTTAATTGTAGTCAAAGATGAGCAATTACAAATGCAGCTCATTGCAGCGACAAAAGAGTTTGATTGGAATGTTAGACAACTTGAAGAGCAAATTCAAAAAATTCTAAATCCCGATGAGCCAGAGATAAAAAAACGTAAACCAAGCAGAAAAGCGATAAGCAAAGATGTGCGTATTGCCCTTAATACGATCAAGCAGTCGTTATCGATGGTGACGAAAAGTGGAATTAATGTGAAAACGGAGGAAGAGGATACAGACGATTACTACCAAATCACTGTAAAAATTCCGAAGAGAAAATAAATTATTGAACTGCCCGAAAGATAATGACTTTCTAGGCAGTTTTTTTAATAGATTAGTAGGATCAGCAAGTTTTTTTAAAATAAATTTAGTTTCATAGCATCGTTTTCTAACATTTTTTGTTAAGATAATAGAAATAGTATTATTAAAGGAAGATTTAGTCATCCGAGATTTTTAGACTTTAAAAATATACCTAAATTGAAGTGATGAAAGCAGGTGCGGATATTGGGACGTATTATTGCGATAGCCAATCAAAAAGGTGGCGTTGGAAAAACGACAACCTCTGTTAACTTAAGTGCATGTTTAGCTTTTTTAGGAAAGAAAGTATTAATAATCGATATCGACCCACAAGGAAACGCTTCAAGCGGATTAGGTGTTCGAAAAGGTGATTTAGAAAGCTGTGTATACGACGTTTTGATTAATGATGAAGATATTAAAGGCGTCATTCAACAAACGGATGTAGAAAATTTATATATTGTCCCTGCTACAATATCATTGGCAGGTGCTGAAATTGAGCTTGTGTCCACAATTTCTCGTGAAGTTCGACTGAAAAAGTCATTGCAGGAGATAAAAAATAATTTTGATTTCATTATTATTGATTGTCCGCCATCACTTGGCTTATTAACAATTAATGCGCTGACTGCCTCCGATGCACTGATCATCCCGGTCCAATGTGAATATTACGCATTAGAGGGGTTGAGTCAGTTGCTTTCGACAGTCCGACTTGTCCAAAAACATTTGAACAAGGAGTTAATGATTGATGGCGTGTTGCTCACAATGCTGGATGCCCGTACGAATTTAGGGCTTCAAGTAATTGATGAAGTAAAACGCTATTTCCAGGATAAAGTATATCGTTCGATAATTCCGCGTAATGTGCGGTTAAGTGAGGCACCGAGCCATGGTAAACCGGTAATTTTATATGATTCAAAATCACGCGGAGCAGAAATTTACTTAGAGTTTGCAAGGGAAGTGATTAAAAATGGTTAAAGGTTTAGGTAAAGGAATTGATGCACTTTTTCGTGAAGAAGCCGTACATAAGGAAGACCAGGTACAGCAAATTGCAGTAGGAAAAATTTTAGCAAATCCATTTCAGCCACGTAAAATCTTTGATGAAACTGCAATTGAAGAATTAGCTAGCTCTATTATTGAACATGGTATTATTCAACCGATTGTCGTACGTAAAAATGCTAGAAAATATGAAATTGTAGCAGGAGAACGCCGTTATCGTGCAGCTGTCAGTGCAGGTTTAACTGAAGTACCTGTCATTGTAAAAGACTTTAATGAACAGCAAATGATGGAAGTTGCCATTTTGGAAAACTTGCAACGTGAAGATTTAACTCCAATTGAAGAGGCGGAAGCATACAACAGTTTAATTGTGAAACTGAATTTTACACAAGATGATTTAGCGAAACGATTAGGAAAAAGCCGTCCGCATATTGCTAACTTAATCCGTCTGTTGCAATTGCCGGAAGACATTCGAGACCTTGTCAACGCAGGAAAACTGACAATGGGGCATGGCCGTGCATTGCTTGGATTAAAAAATAAAAGACGTATACCTGAAGTGGCACATAAAGTAATAAAGGACCATCTTAATGTTCGCCAATTGGAAAAGTATATTCAAGATTTAAATGAGGCCGTTTCACGTGAAACAAAGCCGACCAAAAAGGATATTCATACACAGGCAACAGAGTCTCAATTACGTGATTACTTTGGAACACAAGTACAAATCAAAAAAGCTAAGAACAAAGGTAAAATTGAAATTGAGTTTTATTCAGATGATGATTTGCATCGCATTTTGGAAATATTAAATATGGAACAACAATAAAAAGTGCTGAGCGGAAAGTTTCAGCACTTTTTTTATGAACAGTTATAATATAAAAAGTATAATACATAAATTGAATTTGTTAGACAGCAAATAGAAAGAGGAAATTTCATGGTATTACTAGGTTCTCTGTTAAATGCATTATTTATTATTATCGGTGCAATGGTCGGCCGTATCTTTAAGAATATTCCGGAATCCATGCAGCAGACAGTGTTATCCATTATCGGTTTAGTTGTTGCGCTATTAGGAATTCAAATGGGATTGGAGAGTACGAATTTTATTCTCCTTATAGTCAGTCTAATCATTGGTGCGGTCATCGGTGAATGGCTCGACCTTGAAGGGAAGTTTAATCGCCTCGGTCAATGGATTGAATCCCTTTTTGGAAAGCGCGCACAAAAAGGAACGATTGCAGAGGGTTTTGTTACTGCAACGCTCATTTTTGTTATTGGCTCAATGGGGATTCTCGGTGCTCTTGATAGTGGCTTGCGCAATGATCACAATATCCTCATCACTAAAGGGATTATCGATGGATTTATGTCGATTATATTAAGTTCAACTTTAGGAATAGGTGTCTTACTATCGGCGGTTCCTGTACTTTTATATCAAGGCTCGATTGCTTTATTTGCAGGCGTTATTAGTACATATATTCCTAGTGAAGCACTGGACCTATTCATCACAGAAATGACGGCAACAGGCGGTATTATGATTATGGCAATCGGTTTGAATATTGCCGGATTAACGAAAATCCGTATAGCCAATCTGCTGCCAGCGATTTTGATGGTCGGGATACTCGTGGCGATTATTTTTCCGTTTCAGTAAATGGCGCTGCCATGCTAAAACAAGTGCACGAACAATTTTATCACTCATAGAATACGTAACATGCAGTCTCGTATTTTGTAATACTTTAGCTTCCATAAAGCCTCCTACGTTAACAATTCCTTTAACTGATATGTTACCGATAGGGGGCAACTCTTTTTTCACGGCTTTTCCGGGATAAAGAGGACCCTGTTGGATTAGAATAGAACCAATCGCATTTGATTCACCTAAACATGCATCAATTGCAATAATAAAAGGTTGTTCTTTTTCATTAATAAGCTGTTCGTAACGCTCTACTATATTAAGCGCATGAAGCGGTGCCTGCAATGTTCCAACGACCGGAAACGGAAATGAAAAAGTTTGGTGCAGCTGGCTGCCGATAATTGGACCTAGTGCATCACCTGTAGATCGGTCTGTACCGATACAGCAAAAAATAAGTTCTTCATGGTCAAACGGAATCGTTTTTAAAAAGATTTCGCTCAGCTCCCAAACCGCGCTCGTCTGCTCGTAATGGACGCTATAATTTTGAGGACAGGCTTGTGTCATATTATCACTCCTTTAATTTTTTGATTTAAGTAGATTACTCGAGATATAAGCTAAAATACGATATATTTATGCAGTATATTCAATTTTAAAGTTTGTTATACAAGAGGTGGTAAATTTGGAAAAAGATTTGAAATTAGATTTAGAGGAATTTGCTGAAACGGATATTAAAGGGCTCGCAGACTATACGACAAAACTTTGGGAATACGTCACAAGTACTGAATTTTTGGTAAAGATTCTGGCAGCCAGCGCAAAAATTCTGGCAATCATCGTTATTTCATATCTTGTCGTTTTTATTGGCAAGAAGATCATTCATCGAGTGTTTATGCTTCGTGTAAGAAATAATGAGCGTCGACAGCTTACGATTGTAAAGCTGCTGCAAAGCGTACTGAGCTATTTAGTGTACTTCTCCGCCATTATGGGAATTTTATCGGCTATGAATATACAAATTGCCGGGTTACTGGCAGGGGCAGGTATTGCTTCTGTGGCCATTGCATTTGGTGCGCAAAACTTAGTGAAGGATGTTATTACAGGATTTTTCATTATTTTAGAGGATCAGTTCGGTGTAGGGGATTTTGTGAAAATAAATACGGCTGAAGGTACTGTAATGGAAATTGGCCTTCGTACAACGAAAGTAAAGGGAGTAACAGGAGAACAATTTATTATTCCAAACGGCAGTATTGTAGACGTTATCAACTATTCTATCAACAACTCAAAAGCTACTATTAATATGCAAATTCCGCTTGATGTCAATATTGAAAAAGTTCAAATGGTTATACAAAACTATCTGGATACGTTACCGCAAAAATATGAGGAACTTGTTTCTGCTCCTGTCTTTTTAGGTGTCACAAATACGACAAGCACAGAAGCGACAATTGCTATTACAATAGAAACATTACCATTACAGCAATATTCAATATCGCGAATTATTAGGAAAGATGTAATCGACATCTTAACACGCAACGGTATTCCTCTTGCTGTACCAAAAATGATGTTTTATGAGCGAAATCAGGGAGGAGAATAATAGATGGAAGCAAAGCAGTACGGTCTTAATGACGTTGTGGAAATGAAAAAACAACATCCTTGTGGCACAAACGAATGGAAAGTAATTCGATTAGGTGCCGATATTCGCATAAAATGTGAGGGTTGCGGACATAGCGTTATGATTCCACGCCGCGAATTTGAGAAAAAAATGAAAAAAATTTTACGCCAGGCAGAAGAAGTTTAAAAGCAAAATAGACTTTTATGCCCGCAATCAATATAATAGACAAGGTTGTAAAATTTAATGGACAGAAAAATCCATAAATGAATTAATAATAAATTTAAATGAACTGAACATAGAAAGGTTGTGTCAATATGGCATTAACAGCTGGTATTGTTGGTTTACCTAACGTAGGAAAATCCACTTTATTCAACGCAATTACAAAAGCAGGTGCTCTTGCGGCTAACTATCCGTTCGCAACAATCGAACCAAACGTTGGCAGCGTAACTGTTCCGGATGAGCGTTTAGACAAATTAACAGAATTAGTAGTACCAAAGAAAACAGTTCCGACAACTTTTGAATTCACAGACATCGCAGGTATCGTAAAAGGTGCTTCTACTGGTGAAGGTTTAGGAAACAAATTCCTTGCTCACATTCGTGAAGTAGATGCAATTTGCCAAGTTGTTCGTTGTTTTGAAGATGAAAATATTACGCACGTTTCGGGTACAGTAAACCCGATCGATGACATTGAAGTTATTAATTTAGAGTTAATTTTAGCGGATATGGAATCAGTGGATAAACGTATTGCACGTGTAGCAAAAATGGCGAAGCAAAAAGATAAAGAAGCAATGGTGGAAGAGCCAATTCTTCAAAAGCTAAAAGAAGTATTAGAAGCTGAAAAACCTGCCCGCGCTGCAGACCTTTCAGATGACGAGAAAAAAGTCATCAAAGGTTTACACTTATTAACGATTAAACCAATGCTTTATGTTGCGAACGTTTCTGAGGATGAGGTAGCGGATCCATCTGAAAACAAGTATGTAAAAATGGTACAAGAATACGCAGCAGCTGAAGGCGCTCAAGTAATTACTGTTTGTGCGAAAATTGAAGAAGAAATCTCTGAGTTGGAAGACGATGAGAAAAAAGAATTTTTAGCTGAATTAGGAATTGCTGAATCAGGTTTAGACCAATTGATTAAAGCTTCATACAGCCTATTAGGTTTAGCTACTTACTTTACAGCTGGTGTGCAGGAAGTTCGTGCATGGACATTCCGCAAAGGTATGAAAGCACCTCAATGTGCCGGTATTATTCACTCTGACTTTGAACGCGGCTTTATCCGTGCTGAAACAGTAGCATATACGGATTTAGTAGAGTACGGTTCAAAGCCGGCTGCAAAAGAAGCGGGCCGAGTGCGCGCTGAAGGTAAAGAATACGTAGTGCAAGACGGCGACGTATTGGAGTTCTTATTTAACGTATAATTAGTAGACGCTTTGTGAGTAGAAATTATCCTCACAAAGCGTTTATTTATATATGAAATAAATTTATTTCATTAATAATAAGAGATGTAGCCAGTTGCATAGAAATAACAACTATGATACAATTCATTGATGTGAGTAATAGAAGTTACTTACTCCTTGCTCCCTATTTAGTAGGAGAGCCCAAGTCCATAAGGAGGTGCAAACACAAATGAGAAAGTACGAATTAATGTACATCATCCGCCCAAACATTGAAGAAGAAGCGAAGAAAGCTTTAGTAGAGCGTTTCCAAGAAATCTTAACTTCAAATGGTGCAGAGATCACAGAAGCAAAAGATTGGGGTAAGCGTCGTTTAGCTTACGAAATCAATGACTTCCGCGAAGGTTTCTACCAAATCGTGAAAGTTAACGCTGGTACTGAAGCTATCAACGAATATACTCGTCTAGCTAACATCAGCGAAGACATCATCCGTCACATCGCAGTACGCGAAGAAGACAAATAATTTTTAAACTTAAATGCTGAAAAAAGGAGGGTGCATTGATGATTAACCGTGTCGTATTAGTCGGAAGACTTACAAAGGATCCAGAGCTTCGTTACACACCGAGTGGAGTTCCAATGGCACGCTTTACGATTGCCGTAAACCGTACATTTTCGAGCCAGTCTGGTGAACGCGAAGCAGATTTCATAGGCTGTATCGCCTGGAGAAAACAAGCTGAAAACTTAGCAAACTTCATGAGAAAAGGGAGTTTGATTGGTGTAGAAGGTCGTATTCAAACAGGTAGCTTTGAAGGACAAGATGGAAAGCGTGTGTATACAACAGATGTCGTTGCTGATTCAGTGCAGTTCTTAGAACCACGTGGAGGAGCTAATGCATCACAAGGTGCACCAAGCCAACAATACGGTGGAGGGCAAAATTATGGTGGTCAGCCATCTTATAATCAGCCTAACCAACAATTTGGAGGCGCGCAATCTCAGGATTCTTACGGTTCTTATCAACAGCCAGCTCAAAATCAGCAAAACTATACACGTGTAGATGAAGATCCATTTGCAAACAGTAAAGGACCGATTGAAGTATCTGAAGACGATTTACCGTTCTAAGAACTTCACATCTATAATTAAAAATTAAAAGGAGGAACACGATAATGGCACCACGTCGCGGAGGCCGCAAACGCCGTAAAGTTTGCTACTTCACTTCAAATAACATTACGCACATCGACTACAAAGATGTAGATCTTTTAAAGAAATTCATCTCTGAGCGCGGTAAAATTTTACCACGTCGCGTAACTGGTACTTCTGCTAAATACCAACGTAAACTTACATCTGCAATCAAAGTTTCACGTATTATGGCATTACTACCATTCGTAGCTGAAGAAAAATAATTTTTCTTGAAAGTACAGCATAGGCTTAATCGCCTCTGTTGTACTTTTTTTGTTGTATGAGAAGTTTTTATAGTTCCATAACAAAGGCTGCCACAAAATTACTTGTGACAGCCTGAGAGGTGCAGTAGCCTATTTGCAGGCTATTGCATTATTATTTTGTAATTAATTCAAGATTGACTGGAATCACTTCTTCAACCGTCTCACCGTTTAAATGAGCAATAGCTGTTTCCATTGCGATTTTTCCAATCTCATCAGGTTTTTGCGCAACCGTTGCAGCTAAACTTCCTGCTTTTACTGCAGCTACCGCATCGTCAGTCGCATCAAAGCCGACTACTACAATCTTCTTACCTGAAGCCGAAATTGCTTCTTGTGCACCTAATGCCATTTCGTCATTGTGTGCAAATACGGCTGTAACATCCGGATTGGACTGCAGAATGTTCTCCATAACTGTTAAGCCTTCTGAACGGTTAAAGTTCGCTGTTTGCTTTGCAACGACGTCTAATATACCTGTGACAGCTTCATTGAATCCTTGTCCACGATCACGCGCAGCAGATGATCCTGCGACACCTTCCAATTCAACAACTTTAGCACCTTCACCAACCAACTCTGTAATATAGTCTCCAGCCAGCTTTCCGCCAGCTACATTATCAGAGGCGATATGTGATACGACTTCGCCGCCTTCAGATGAACGGTCTACCGTGATGACCGGGATATTTAAAGCATTAGCAGATTCAACTGCAGTTGCAACAGCAACAGAATCTACCGGGTTAATGATGATTAGATCAACGTTTTGTTGGATTAAATCTTCAATATCGGAAGCTTGCTTGGATGCATTATCCTGCGCATCTACAATCGTTGTTTTCACACCGAGCTCTTTTGCCTTTGCTTCTGCATTTTCACTTAGCGTTACGAAGAAAGGGTTGTTTAAAGTTGAAATAGATAAACCGATTGTCAATGTATCATTACTGCTTTCTGTAGTTGTAGCCGATGTTCCAAAAGAAGGTTCCAAAGAGAAGCCTGGTTTTACCGAACAAGCCGACAGTATCACAGTGGCCAAAAGTGCCATTAATAATATTAATTGTTTTTTCACGCTAATGACCTCCTTCTACGCTGTTTTTTTACGGTCAATTAACACCGCGATTAAAATAACAATTCCTTTTACTACTTGCTGGAAGAATGAAGAAACACCGATTAAGTTCAATCCGTTATTCAACACACCGATAATCAAGGCACCTACTAATGTACCGAAAATCCATCCCTTACCGCCTGTTAAACTTGTCCCACCTAATACAACTGCTGCAATTGCATCCAATTCATAAGATGTCCCTGCTGTTGGCTGTGCAGAGTTTAGACGAGATGTTAAAACCAGCGCAGATAAAGCTGCTAGCATACCTGTTAATGAGTACACGGCAATTTTTATACGATCCACATTGATTCCTGATAATTTAGAAGCCGCTTCATTACCGCCTACTGCATAAACACGGCGACCGAATGTTGTTTTATGCATAATTATATATAACACAATGAAAGCTAGAATCATTGTACAAACTGGAACTGGAATACCGAAGAAATATCCTTTACCCAACATTTGAAATGTAATTTCATTTCCTAAGTCTGAAACAGGGCGACCATCTGTATATACTAATGTTAATCCGCGATAAATTGTCATTGTTGCCAATGTCGCGATGAATGGTGCTACTTTTCCTTTTGCAATAATGACACCATTTACAGCACCAAGAACGGCACCTAATAATAAGGCTGCCAGAATTGTTAATACAGGATCTATTCCTGAAGCGAGCATTGTGGCAGCTACGGCACCTGTAAGGGCCAATGTCGATCCAACCGATAAATCGATCCCGCCAGTTAAAATAACAAATGTCATACCAAATGCGATAAGCGCACTAATCGAAACTTGACGTAAAATATTTAAAATATTATCTGTTGTCATAAAGCTTGGATTTAAAATCGTAATGACAATTACAATTAAAAATAATCCTAAAAGAGGACCTAGCTTTCCTAACATTTCTTTTGAGCTAGTTTTTAACAATTTCTTCTCCTCCTGTTGCGTAATGCATAATAGTTTCTTGTGTTAAGTCAACATTGTCTAACATAGCTGTTTGGCGTCCTTCGTGCATGATCATTACACGGTCAGCCATACCTAACACTTCCGTTAGCTCTGAGGAAATCATTAAAATGGCTACACCTTCCTCGGCCAACTGATTCATAATTGAGTAAATTTCTTTTTTTGCACCGATATCAACACCGCGAGTAGGTTCGTCCAAAATTAAAATATCCGGTTTTGTACTTAACCACTTTGCGATAACTACTTTTTGCTGATTACCTCCGCTTAATGAGCCGACAGCCTGTGTCGCATCACTGCAGCGAATATTTAGCTGCTCAATATATTTCGCAGCATGCAATTGCTCTTGTTGTGGTTGGATAAAGCCACTTTTTGCAATCGTTTTCAAATTTGTTAAAAACATATTTTCCTTAATTGAAAAATCCAGTACAAGACCTTCTGTTTTACGGTCTTCCGTCACAAATCCAATTCCGTATTTCATTGCTTGAATCGGGTTTTTAATCGTCGCTTTTTCTCCGTGAATGAAAATATCACCTTTAGACTTTTTAAGATTACCGAAAATCGCCTGTGCCACTTCTGTACGGCCTGCACCCATTAAACCGGCAAATGCTAAGATTTCACCTTTACGAATCTGGAAGTTAATATCTTTGCATACCGCAGGACATGTTAACCCTTTTACTTCTAGAGCAACGTCCCCAATTTTTGTATTACGGCTTGGATAACGTTCACCAAGCTCACGTCCGACCATCATTTTAACGATTTCATCAAAAGTTGTTTTTGGAATTTCACGAACACCAACATACTCACCATCACGTAAAATCGTAATACGATCACAAATTGCAAAAATCTCTTCCATACGATGTGAAATATAAACAAACGAAATACCTTTTGCTTTCAGTTCTCTAATCGTTTCAAAAAGTGTTTCAATTTCACGATCTGTAAGGGCAGCTGTCGGTTCATCCATTACGATATACTTTGCTTCTGAATTAATAGCTTTGGCAATTTCAATCAGCTGTTGTTTTCCGACTGATAGTGAACCGGCAGGCTGACGTACATCAATATGCAAACCCAGTTTTGCCAACAGTGCCTTTGCTTCTTTATTCATTTCGCGCGTACGAAGGAATCCCGTACGACCGATTGTTTTTTCTTTTCCTAAAAACAGGTTTTCTGCTACAGATAAA
This sequence comes from Solibacillus sp. iso_87, assembly GCF_056173085.1. Taxonomy (NCBI): domain Bacteria; kingdom Bacillati; phylum Bacillota; class Bacilli; order Caryophanales; family Caryophanaceae; genus Solibacillus; species Solibacillus sp. iso_87. Next base: position 3,928,254 of record NZ_CM149656.1, on the reverse strand, counting down.
TGCGGCAGAATATTTAATTCTTGGTGAATTACGTGAATGCCTAAGTTTTCTGCGTCTTTTGCTGAAGTAAATGTATACGACTGACCGTCAACTAGCACGTCACCATTGTCACGCGAGTAGATACCGGCCAAAATTTTCATCATCGTTGATTTACCGGCACCATTTTCACCCATTAAGGCATGGATTTCCCCGTCTAACAAGGTGAACTCAACATTGTTTAATACGACGTTGCCATTGAATGCTTTTCTTATGCCCTTCATTTCAATCATGTTCCGTCACCTACCTTAGAAAATTACGCCGCTTTGTAGCATGATATTGGCGTATGGTGTCATTTCACCTGTACGAATAATGACCTTTGCTTCACTCGACATCTTTTTGAATTGTTCGTGTGATATATATGAAACCGGTTCCACAATTTTCAATAAAGAAGAATGAATTGTTTCGTTTGCAGTTACTATTTCTTCTGCTAAGTAACTATGTTCTACTTCTAGATCTTCTAGAACAACTTCTAAAACCGTCATAAATCCTGGTTCTCCAAGTTTGTATGCTAAATCGATACATGTAACGCCGTCCGGAATCGGTAAGCCGCAATCGGCAATAACAATTTTGTCTGTATGACCTAAGCGTGCAAATATACCGGCTAATTCGCGATTTAAAATGCCTTGTTTTTTCATTTTGCGCCTTCCTTTCGAGCAGTTACTTCCTCTAATTTTGGCATACCACCTTGGGCTCCAAATTTTTCAACGGATAATGACGCCGCTATATTCGCAAAGAATACTGCTTCTTCAATCGACTGACCGTTTGTAATAGCATGTGCAAATGCACCGTTAAATGTATCACCGGCACCTGTTGTATCAACAGCCGTCGTTTTATGTCCTTTTACATGAATATGTTTTGTTCCATCAAAGTAGCATGCACCATCTTCACCTAATGTTACGATTAACTGATTTGGGTATTTTTCTAATGCTGCTACAACATTGTCTCCGAAAAGTAAGGCACATTCAGTTTCGTTTGGTGTTAAGTATTTAATATACGGCATCCACTCAATATCGAAGTTTGCTGCCGGGGCAGGGTTGAATAGTACCGGTACTTGAAGCTCTTTACATAACTTTAAGCTGTACTTAATCGTTTCTACTGGAATTTCAAGCTGCATTACTACTAACTGACTGTTTTCAATAACAGTTTTTGCTGAAGCAATCTCTTCTGGTGTTACTTTAGAGTTTGCGCCTGGTACAACGACAATACGATTGTCTGATTCGTGGAGTAAAATATTTGCAATGCCTGTAGCACCATTTGTATTTATCACTAAGCTTGTATCTATATTTTCTTCATTCAGATTCGCACGCAGCTCCGTACCGAAGCTGTCTGTGCCGACAGCACCTAACATTTTAACTTGGCTGCCTAAGCGTGCAGCAGCTACTGCCTGATTCGCACCTTTACCGCCTGGAATCGTTGTAAATAAGCTTCCTAAAATAGTTTCACCTTTTTTAGGGAATACATCCATTTGAACGACTAAATCCATATTGATGCTTCCTATTACTGTAATCATTTTGCAGCTTCCTTTCTTGTCGTCCCTCGCACAATTAGTTGTGGATCTATATTTAATACCGTTTGTATCAATTCTTTGCCTTCAATCTGTTCAATTAACATTGTTGCGGCTGCAGTACCCATTTTGTATAAATCTTGACCGACCGTTGTTAATGGGGGTGATACCATTTCACCGAGTGAAATACCATCAAAGCCTACAATTTGCAGTTCTTCCGGTACGCGCTTACCAAGCTTATGCGCGATATGAAGTGCAGCAATGGCTAATGTATCACTGCTTGCGAAAATACCATCAATCTGCGGATTTATTGTTAAAATCTGTTCTATCGCTTCAGCAGCAATTTTAAAATCAAATGATGTTGTTATTACAATTGACTCTAGTCCTTGTTTATTCATTGCTTCAAGAAATCCTGTAAGGCGATCATCCGCGGTTTTTAAACCTTGTGGACCACGTATACATAGTAAATTTCCTGCTCCATGAGTAAGTAAGTACTCCGCCCCGATCCTGGCTCCTTTTTGGTTATCGGTAGCCACAGTTGGGACTGTTGCATCGATTATTCGGTCAAGAGCAACAATTGGTGTATTGATGGACATATAAACAGAAGGATCCAGCAAGCTTGTTGCCACTATTAAGCCGGCAACATACGTTTGTGATAGGCGCTCTATATATAACAATTCTTTTTCCATCTGGTCGTCTGAATTGCAAAGAACAACAGTATAACCATAAGACAATGCCATGTCTTCCACTGCACGCGCCAGTTCTGGGAAATATGGATTTTTTATATCCGGAACAATGAGACCAATAATATTGGATTGTTTTTTACTTAATGAACGTGCAACACTGCTTGGCTTATAATCCAGCTCAAGAATTGCCTGTTCAATACGTTCTGATGACTTTTTACTGACATAACCATTTTGGTTTAAGTAGCGTGATACTGTTGCCACAGAAAGATTTGCAACATTTGCTACATCTTTAATGTTAACCATCTATTCGCCCCCTAAACAAAATGTGTTACCGGTTACATAATATATGCTATACAATACAAATTGTCAACGAAATAAAGGACATAAAAGACAGAGAAACGGCTTTTAATACGTAGAACCTAGTTATTCAGACAAAAAATACTCCATATTAAGCTATACTAAAAAAATCATAATGACATACTAATAATTTCTTTTGTTTTCTATTCGATGGATTTCTACCCTATATATTGGGCATATTCCAGTATTTGCATTCCCCTATAATGCTTTAGGTGTAAGCAGATTTTTTTAAGTAGTAGGAGAAGGTAATGGGAATGTCATAATGGATTGATGCAATTCATTCTTCTTGTCGTAACGGTTAGTTTGTTTGACCATGCAAAAATGGTACAATAGGAAGGTGAGAAAAGTTGAAAGTAGACTGGTCGAAAAGCCGACCAAATGTAATAGCAAAGTTTGAAAAGCCCTTGCATTATAGTCTAGCGAACAACAGATAAGGAAGGTTCTCCATGCAAAATAATCAATCAAGAAAGCTGGCACATGGTGCAATGATGATTGCGCTGTTCACTGTACTGATGGCAATCGTATTTTATATTCCACTGGCGAATATTATTGCGGCGATTATTGCTCCATTACCGATGATTTGGTATAGCGCAAACTATAATCGGAAGTCATCGCTTTTAGTCGCAGTGATTGCTGTATTTATTACTTTTTTTATTGGTGGACTGCTATTACTACCCGCTTCATTAATATTTGCAGCAGCAGGTGTAGCGATAGGGGATGCTATTTATCATAAAAAGAGTAAAGTATTTATGTTTATCTCAACGAGTATTGTCCTGCTGATCACATTTGCGATTCAGTATTTAATTTCATTGCGTTTGTTTGAAGTAGATTTTATTCGGGATTCTCTTGGGCTCATGAAGACGAGCTATATGGAATCGATTAAAATGACGGAAAGTCTGACTGGACAACCTGTGCCCAAAGAAACAATGGAATTGGCGAATACAATGTTAAATACGTTGGAAATGACAATACCGGCTTCAATTACATTTGCCATGTTATTTTTAACATTTATTATTATCACTGTTAATTTACCGATTTTAAAGCGTTTAAAAGTAGACGTACCAAAGTTTGCGAAGTTTAGTGAATTACGTTTACCACGATCAGTGTTATGGTATTACTTAATCGCTTTATCAGTGAATTTATTCGTTCGTCCAGAAGCCGGTTCTTCATTGGCTATTATTATGCTAAATATTTCAATGGTATTATGGGTATTATTAACAATACAAGGTATCTCATTTATACATTTTGTCATTGATGCGTTTGGCTATCCGAAGTTTATAAAGGTTTTAAGTACAATTTTAGCAATACCTCTCTATTCGTTTGTTATTTTAGTAGGTATTGTTGATTTAGGCTTTAATGCACGTAGTTACATTCGAGAAAAGAGTCAGAAATGAGGAGCTGATGGGAATGGGGATTTTTCGTAAAAGACCAATTCGATATCCACTATTAGTATTATTTTTACTTGGTGCAGTAGCAGCTATCCTTATTATGATGTGGAATGTATGGGTGGGAATAGCCTTTATAGCTATTTATTCAGTAGCAGCTTACTACACGGTAAAAGTTGAATTATTAACATATGTAGAAACCGAAAAGCATATTCAAACACTTTCCTACCGGATGGAGGATGTCGGAAAAGAGGCATTTCTGGAAATGCCATTCGGAATCCTGATAATGAATGATGAAATGACGGTGGAGTGGGCAAACCCGTTTATGCTTCGCGTACTGCAGCAAGAATCGCTAGTCGGATATGAACTTGAAATGATTTCAGAAGAGCTGCCTCTACTTGTTAAAGAAGACCAAAAAAATGAAACGGTCATTGCTATCAATGATCGGAAGTACCATATTTATTATAAAGAAGAAGAGAAACTTTTCTATTTCTTTGATATTACAAAGCAAGTACAGATTGAAAAGCAATATATGGCGGACCGGACAGTACTCGCCATTCTTTTTATCGATAATTATGATGAGCTTACATCGGGCATGGATGACCAGGCAAAAAGCGTAACGAATACGATGATGACATCGATTATAAATGAATGGGCAGCACAATATGATATTTTTGTTAAAAGAATCGCATCGGACCGTTACATGGCTGTGTTAAATGAATCGATTTTATCGGAGCTTGAGCAGAAGCGTTTTTCAATTTTAGATGTAATCCGTGAACGAACATTGATGCAGAAAAATTTATCATTAACATTAAGTATCGGCATTGGAGCAGGCTCTCAATCTCTTGTGGAGCTTGGGCAATTAGCGCAGTCGGGACTTGACCTAGTTCTAGGCCGTGGTGGTGACCAAGTTGCCATTAAGCAGTCCAATGGTAAAATTCGCTTTTATGGCGGTAAAACAAATCCTGTTGAAAAGCGCACAAGAGTACGTGCCCGTGTAATCTCACATGCACTGAGTGATTTAATTCAAGATAGTGACCGCGTTTTCGTAATGGGCCATAAAAATCCGGATATGGATTCAATAGGAGCATCTGTCGGTGTTCGTAAAATGGTTGCGATGAACGGTATTGAAGGATTTGTCGTAGTCAATTTTGATGAAGTACGCGGAAGTGTAGACCGGTTAATGACCGAGTTGGAACAAAAAACTGATTTTTACGATCGCTTTATTACACCTGACGAAGCTTTATCAAAAATAACTCCAAAATCACTTGTAGTTATTGTCGATACACATAAGCCAAGTATGGTGATTGATAGTCGGATACTAAACAGAACGGATAAGGTGGTTGTTATTGACCATCACCGTCGCGGAGAAGAATTTATCAATAATCCGACATTAGTATATATGGAGCCATATGCATCCTCTACAGCAGAACTCGTTACGGAGCTGCTGGAATACCAGCCTCAAAATGAAAAGTTATTGCCGCTTGAAGCGACAGCATTATTGTCTGGTATTATTGTGGATACAAAAAGCTTTACATTAAGAACAGGTGCGCGTACATTTGAAGCCGCTTCATATTTACGTACATTTGGTGCTGATACCGTGCTGATTCAACGTCTGTTAAAGGAAGATGTAGAAACATATGTCGCACGTTCAAAAATTATTCAAACTGTAGAATTCCCGTTTGCAGGAATTGCGGTAGCAAATGGTGAAGATTCAAAAGTATACGATTCAGTATTAATCGCACAAACTGCAGACATTTTACTAACAATGAAAGATGTCGGTGCCTCGTTTGTCATTGCCCATCGCAATGATGGACTGATCGGCATTAGTGCACGTTCATTAGGAGAAGTAAATGTCCAGCTTGTCATGGAAAAGCTTGGCGGTGGAGGCCATTTAACAAATGCCGCTACCCAAATGGAAGCACAATCCATTGATGAGGTTAAAAAACATTTATATGAAGCAATTAATGAAGTAGTCGAAGGGAGTAAAGAATCATGAAAGTAGTATTTTTAAAAGACGTAAAAGGTAAAGGCAAAAAAGGTGAAATTAAAGAAGTAGCAGAAGGTTACGCACGTAACTTTTTACTTAAAAACGGTTATGCAAAAGAAGCTAATAACCAGGCAATTAGCGAACTGCAAGGTCAAAAGCGTTTAGAAGAGAAAAATGCAGCGGCAGAGTTGCAGGCAGCGAAAGATTTAAAAGAGCAATTAGAAGCAATTACAGTAGAAGTAAAAGCGAAATCAGGTGAAGGTGGTCGCCTATTTGGTTCAGTATCTACTAAGCAAATTGCAGATGCATTACAAAAGAAACATGGTTTTAAAGTAGATAAACGCAAAATGGATTGTAATGAAGGACTTCGTTCATTAGGTTATGCCAATGTACCAGTGAAGTTACATCAAGATGTAAAGGCTACTTTAAAGGTACATGTAATTGAAGAATAAGGAGCGACAACAATGAACGAATCCATGATGGACCGAGTTCCTCCACATAATAGTGAAGCGGAACAATCGGTCATTGGAGCCGTTTTCCTTGAACCACAAGCTCTAATAACAGCATCTGAAATTGTTATAGCAGATGATTTTTATCATATTGCACATCAAAAGATCTTCCAAACGATGCTGAACTTGAGCGATCAGGGAAAAGCAATTGATCTTGTCACTGTAACGGAAGAATTATCAGCAAAAAAAGAGCTCGAGGATATCGGCGGATTAAGCTATATTACGGAATTGGCGAGTGCTGTTCCGACAGCTGCCAATATCGCACATTACGCAAAGATAGTAGAAGAAAAGGCGATTTTACGTCGCCTTATTCGCGTTGCATCTAAAATAGCGGATGACGGATATACGCGTGAAGATGAGGTAGAGGTTCTTTTAGCAGAAGCTGAAAAGAAAATGCTTGAAGTTTCGAACCGTAAAAATGCGGGCGACTTTAAGCACGTAAAAGATGTACTTGTTCAGACATTTGATAATATTGAACAGCTCCAGTCACGTGACGGAGATGTGACAGGTATTCCTACCGGTTTCCGTGATTTGGACAAGATGACGGCCGGTTTCCAACGCAACGATTTAATTATTGTAGCAGCCCGTCCATCAGTTGGTAAAACAGCCTTTGCCCTAAATGTAGCCCAAAGTGTTGCTGTAAAGGCCCGTGAAAATGTAGCTATTTTCTCACTTGAGATGGGCGCGGACCAACTTGTCATGCGTATGTTATGTGCAGAAGGCAATATTGATGCACAACGCTTGCGTACAGGTGCTTTGGAGACAGAGGACTGGAGTAAGCTGACAATGGCTATGGGAAGTTTATCAAATTCCGGTATTTATATCGATGACTCTCCTGGTGTACGCATGACGGATATACGTGCGAAATGCCGTCGATTAGCAAAGGAAAGCGGTTTGGGGATGATTTTAATCGACTACTTGCAGCTTATTTTAGGTAGCGGTAAGCCAGGGGAAAACCGTCAGCAGGAAGTATCGGAAATTTCCCGTTCTTTAAAAGGTTTAGCACGTGAACTAAAAGTACCTGTAATAGCCTTATCACAGCTGTCCCGCGGTGTAGAGCAGCGTCAGGATAAACGGCCGATGATGAGTGACTTGCGTGAATCAGGTTCGATTGAGCAGGATGCCGATATCGTAGCCTTCCTATACCGTGATGATTACTACGATAAAGAATCGGAAAGTAAAGATATTATCGAAATAATTATTGCAAAACAGCGTAACGGTCCAACAGGCACGGTAAGCTTGGCATTCCGTAAAGAGTACAATAAATTCCTGAATTTAGAATTTACCCCTCCTCCACGAGAGGAGTAACACTTAAACACGAACGTTCCGCATAAGTTAAATGTGGATGTTCGTGTTTTTTGTTGACATTTATGATTTGAACTTGTTAAAATGTTCATGTTTCATCATTAAGGAATTAAAAGGTAAATTCTTATGAATAAGAATGAAATACTTAATACATAATTTTAGTCGTTAGGTAATTCATTCGTCGGAGGTGCACATAGATGACAGCTGTAGTTGTAGTAGGTACGCAATGGGGAGATGAAGGAAAAGGTAAAATTACAGATTTCCTTTCAAAAAGAGCAGATGCAATCGCACGTTATGCTGGTGGAGATAACGCGGGTCACACAATTAAAATCGGTGAAGAGACATATAAATTGCATTTAATCCCTTCAGGAATTTTTTATCCGGATAAACTTTCGGTTATAGGAAATGGTGTTGTTCTTAATCCAAAGTCAATTGTAACGGAATTAAAAGGACTGCAAGCTAGAGGAATTGATACATCGAACTTAAGAATTTCCAATCGTGCACATGTTATTTTGCCATATCACATTCATCAGGATATTGCAGAGGAAGCGGCACGTGGTGATGAAAAAATAGGAACGACAGCAAAAGGAATTGGTCCTTGCTACCAAGATAAAGTTGCCCGAATCGGAATTCGTGTAGCAGATCTTTTAGATAAAAAAACATTTGAAAAAAAATTACGTGCAAATTTAACATTAAAAAATCGTTTATTTACGAAGTTTTATGAAGTAGAAGGCTTAGAGTTTGATGATATTTTCGAGGAATACTACGCATACGGTCAAGAAATTGCCCAATATGTAACGGATACATCGAAAGTGCTGAACGATGTTGTTGATGAAGGCGGTAAAGTGCTGTTTGAGGGAGCACAAGGAATTATGCTTGATGTCGATCAAGGAACTTATCCATATGTAACTTCTTCAAACCCTGTAGCAGGCGGTACAGCAATCGGATCAGGTGTTGGTCCAACAGCAGTAGAGCGCGTTGTTGGTGTTTGTAAGGCATATACATCCCGTGTTGGGGATGGTCCATTTCCATCTGAACTTCATGATGAAATTGGCCAGCAAATTCGGGAAGTAGGCCGTGAATATGGGACAACAACAGGTCGCCCGCGTCGTGTTGGGTGGTTTGATACGGTTGTAGTTCGTCATTCACGCCGAGTTTCAGGAATAACGGATTTAGCTTTAAATTCTATTGATGTATTATCAGGGCTTGAAACGGTTAAAATTTGTACAGCGTATGAATATAACGGAGAACAGATTACAGAATACCCGGCAAACTTGGAAATCATTGAACAGTGTAAACCTGTCTATGAAGAACTGCCAGGTTGGTCAGAAGATGTGACGAACGTTCGCACATTTGATGAGCTGCCAGAGAATGCGAAAAATTATGTACAGCGCATTGTTGAGCTTACAGGTATTTCATTGATGACTTTCTCAGTTGGCCCTTCACGTGAGCAAACAAATATCGTAAATGAAATTTGGAAGTAATTATTTGAAGTATAGAAGTGTATTAAAAGTCTAGCCGGCTTTTAATATGCTTTTTTTGTTACTAGGAAAAACTATAAATGGATATAAGGAGGGTTAGTGGACTATTTTACCTACTAAAAATGTAACATTCTTTTAGAAAATAATACATTTACATTACAAAAAGACTGGAGCGGTTCATTTGAAATGAGAAATATGGTACATTAGCAAAGTGTGTTTTTAGCAATCGCTAGTTATTTAAAGAAAATACATCATTTTTATAGGACAGATCTAGTCGAAAGGAGCTTTATCATGAGTTCAAAAGGAAACAAGTTAGACTTGAAAAAATCTAATCAAAGTCTAATGAATCGTCATAATAGAAAACTTAAAATGGCTACATTATTTGCATTACTTGTTTCTACAGTGACATTCAATATAGGTTTCGCGAATGAAACAGATAAAGAAAAATTCGCTAAAGTTTTCCACGTTTATGTAGCTGATACATACGTAGGTTCCGTTGCAGATGAAGCAACAGTAAATGAGATTGTCGAGCAAAAAGAGCAAGAGGCAAGCGAACAATATGAAGACTTAACTATTGACGCAGGCGCTGATATTTCACTTATACCAGAGCAAGTATTTACAGTCGAAGCTAATGAAGAGCAGACATTAAAAAACCTTCAAGAGGCAATAACTGTTCAGGCACAAGCCTACTCACTAAAAGTGGGAGAAACAGTCGTTGCATCAGTGAAGGATAAAAAAGAGTTTGAAGCTGTAATTGACGGATTAAAGCTTCAATTTGTAACACAAAACGATTTAAAAGAATTGCAAAACAATGCAACTAAAGATTCTGTACCCGAATTACAAAAGGATGAAACACGCCTGGTCGATCTTACATTATCTGCTCCGATTACAGGTGATGAAGTGTTAGCCGAGCCGGCAAATATTGTTTCTGCCGAACAAGCAGTACAACTTTTACAAACAGGTGCATTGGAGCAAGAAGTATATACTGTAAAAGCAGGAGATGTGTTAGGTTCAATTGCAAAAGCACATGATTTAACAACTGCTGAGTTATTAAAAATCAACCCTACGCTTAAAGCAGACACTGTCCTTCAAATTGGCGAACAAGTCAATGTAACTGTACAAAAGCCATTTGTTACAGTAAAGACGGTTTATGAAAAGAAAAAAGTAGAGGAAATGGACTTTGCGAAAATCGTCAAAGAAGATGCAACGATGCTTAAAGGTAAAAAAGTAGTGAAGCAGGAAGGCGAAAAGGGCAAGAAAGAAGTTTCGTACTTAATCACTGAAGAGAATGGTGTCCGTACTGAAAGAATACAGTCAGAGGCAAATGTAGTATCTGAGCCTGAAAACCGTATTGTCGTTGTCGGAACGAAAGTGATCCCTTCTGTTGGAACCGGTACTTTTGCTTGGCCGGCAGTTGGTGGCTATATTTCAAGTAATATGGGAGAGCGATGGGGACGTTACCACTATGGTATTGATATTGCCCGTCCATCAAACTATACGATAAAAGCGTCAGATAATGGTGTTGTCAAAACTGCAGGCAAGCATTCAACATACGGAAATTATGTAGTGATTAACCATAAAAACGGTTTTGAAACATTGTATGCCCATTTATCTCGCATTGATGTAAAAGTTGGACAAGTAGTAGAACAAGGCTCCGCTTTAGGACAAATGGGTTCAACGGGGCGTTCAACAGGCACACACTTACATTTCGAAGTTCATAAAAACGGTAAAGAAGTAAATCCGTTATCATATTTAGATTAATTTTTAGCAGTCCAAGACAGAATTGGACTGCTTTTTCTATAATATGGTCTTCAAGTTATTAGAGTGGATAAAATTCAAAAACTATTCTTAAATGGGTGGAATATTTCCCGGAAAATAATCATAGCAGTATAGCTGTATAATGCACCAAACGGCAAAGCATGATAGAGTAGTTATAGTAAAAATAAAGATAACCTTTCATAATTATATAGAGAATATATGAGAAAAGAGGAATTAGACGATGGATAAAACGATATTAGTTGTAGACGATGAGAAACCAATTGCAGACATTCTGCAGTTTAATTTAATAAAAGAAGGTTATCGCGTCATTTGTGCATACGATGGGGACGAAGCGCTTCAAAGAGTTGAAGAGGAACAGCCTGATTTAATGCTGCTGGATATTATGCTACCTAAACGTGACGGCATGGAAGTATGTCGTGAAGTGCGCAAAAAATATGATTTCCCAATTATTATGCTTACGGCAAAAGGTTCGGAAATCGACAAAGTGCTGGGGTTGGAAATGGGTGCTGACGACTATGTAACAAAGCCGTTTAGTACACGTGAATTAATCGCCCGCGTAAAAGCGAATATGCGCCGATTAAATGTGCCTGCCCAAATAGAAGAAGCACAAGCGGAAACGAACGATATTGTAGTGGGCTCTTTAACGATTCAGCCAGATGCCTATTTAGTATTAAAGCGTGACGAGTCAATTGAATTAACACACCGTGAATTTGAATTACTGCATTATTTAGCAAAACATATTGGTCAAGTTATGACACGTGAGCATTTGCTGCAAACAGTATGGGGGTATGATTATTTCGGTGATGTACGAACAGTGGACGTAACAATCCGCCGTTTACGTGAAAAAATTGAAGATAATCCAAGTCATCCTTTATGGATTGTTACGAGACGAGGAGTCGGCTATTACTTACGAAACCCTGAACAGGAGTAAAATACATGCAAAAAGTGAGCTTTTTTAAGTCCATCCATGTAAAGCTTGTACTGATTTATGTCCTATTAGTTATTATTGCTCTTCAAATTATAGGCATTTATTTCTCAAAGCAGCTGGAGACGAGTTTAAAAACGAATTTCCAGGATTCGATTCGCCAAAGAATAGAGCTTGTGCATTATAGTGTACGTGAAGAAATGTTAAAAGTGCGCGATGAAAATACGCCTCCTACGATAGAGGATAGTTTAAAGTCCATTTTGCAGAGTTTTTCTACAGAAGATATTAACAAAATCAATGTAGTGGACCGTCAATACCGTATATTGGCTACTTCCGATAATGACCAGGCAATTGTTGGTCAACGGATAAATGAAGAAATTATCCAACAGGCCGCGTCTTCCGAAACACTGTTGGATAAGGTTTCAATGGATCGGGATACAGGAGATCGCATGTGGATACTGGCTGTCCCTATTATGGATAATGTAGGGCCCAAGGAGGAATTGAAGGGTGTCATTTACGTTCAATCGAATATTGAAAAGGTATATGAGCAATTAAATGAAATTAATCGTATTTTTGCAGCAGGTATTGCAGTTTCGCTTGCTATTACGATTATATTAGGAATTTTAGTTGCGAGAACCATCACTCGCCCTATTTCCGATATGCGAAAACAGGCGCAGGCAATGTCAAAAGGGAACTATGCAAGGAAAGTGCGTGTATACGGAACAGATGAAATTGGACAGTTAGCCATTGCCTTCAATCATTTGACCAATCGCCTTCAGGAAGCACAATCCACGACAGAGGCTGAACGCCGGAAACTGGCAAGCGTACTTAGTAATATGACAGATGGTGTAATTGCAACAGACCGTAAAGGGAAAATTATTTTGATTAATGATCCGGCATTGGAATTGCTTCATGATTCACGTGAAACAACTTTAAACCGCCCGATTGCATCGGTATTGCGTTTAGACCAGGAGTATAGTTTTGAAGACTTGATTCATATGAAAGATCCTGTGAATCTTGATTTTAGTATGAATGATGCGCCATATGTGTTACGGGCAAACTTTTCTGTAATTCAAAAGGAAACAGGTTTTGTTAATGGTCTGATTACAGTATTGCATGATATTACCGAACAAGAAAAAATCGATATGGAACGTCGTGAATTTGTTGCGAATGTTTCCCATGAATTGCGTACGCCGTTAACGACGATGCGCAGCTATTTAGAAGCCCTTGCAGAAGGTGCGTGGAAAGATGAAAATATAGCACCAACATTTTTAAACGTCACACAAACTGAAACAGAGCGTATGATCCGCCTTGTTAATGATTTGCTGCAGTTATCAAAAATGGACAGCCAGGAGTATGAACTGAACTTGGAGTTTGTTGAATTTAATAAGTTTTTCACGCAAATTATCGACCGATTTGAAATGTCGAAGTCACAAAATGTAGAGTTTATCCGATTGCTTCCGGAAAAAAGTTATTTTGTTGATATTGATACCGATAAGCTGACACAGGTAATCGATAATATTATTTCAAATGCATTGAAGTATTCTCCGGATGGCGGCAATATTCGTTTTGGTTTTACCGTTCATGATAATATGATTCGCGTTATGATTTCAGATGATGGCATGGGAATTCCGAAAGAAAATGTGACGCGAATTTTTGATCGTTTCTATCGTGTAGACCGAGCAAGAGCAAGGTCGATGGGTGGAACAGGTTTAGGTCTTGCAATCGCTCGTGAAATGATTGAAGCACACGGCGGGAAAATTTGGGCAGAAAGTGAGGAAGGCCAGGGTACTACGATATTCTTCACATTGCCATATGAATTGGATGAAGCGGGTGATTGGGAATGAAATATGTTGAACAGATAAAATCTTTTTTATTAGCATTCCTCGTTCTACTCAGCATAGTGTTTACACTTCTTATTTGGAATTACAAACCGGAATATGAAACGATAAAGGAGACCCAGATTGAGGAAGTACTTGTCGGCAAACCGAAGGACATACAGGAAGTAATAAAACCATACAGATTGTTGTATCGCCAAAATGACCAATTTTACGGTACAGTCTCTTCAACACCTTTAAAAGGACTATATAAACACTTACGTTCATGGCAAGTTTACGAGATGGACTTAATTAATGTTGACCTTTCAGACAGTAGTATGAATGAAATGGTACGTATGAATAATCGCATAACAATGTTTTATAAGGAAGAAATTCCTTTGCGCGTTTTCTCTAATCTTTTGTCATATAATGAAAATGAAATACCAGATGCAAGCTTTACACGTCTTATTATAGACTGGTCAAATGTTGAGAATAGCGATCAGCTTCAGTTGCTCTTCCTAAACACAGAAAAAGGATTATTATATAGAGCGTATGCAAGCGTACCTGATAAGGATTATTTCATGGAGAAGGTAATTGAACCGGCAAATGATTATGGCCAATACGTTGAAGTTGAACGGGATGCTTTACGCTCTTTATATGTGGCCAAAGATCCTATACAGTTAGCGAGGGACAGATATTTAGCTGTAGATATTAAACCTGATCTATTTAAAAAGATTCTGTTCACCGATTTAAAAATCGTACAAAGGAATATTGAAAGTTCTCAATCAGAAAGGTTTACTGATGGAACATCGTTAATGACAGTTGATAGCCAAAATCGGATAATAAATTATGTATACCCGACTGCAGAAAGTAATACACCGCTTCCTTCGACAAGATTATTGAAGGACAGTTATAATTTTATAAATGACCATGGTGGATTTACAATGGATTACCGCTTGTCCTATATGGACATTGGAAGGCATAGTACAGAGTATCAGCTATTTGTACAGGGTCTTCCTGTATACAGTAATGATACGATGACTCGTCTCGTAACTACTTGGGGTGAAGACCGTATTTTCCGTTACCGCCGCCCTTATTATTTAATGGATACTCATATTGATGGGGTACAGAGAGATCTGGAATCAGGGGAACAAATAGCTGAGTCACTCCGTACAAATGATAAAAAATTATTTAATGAAACAGAGGAAATCGTTGTCGGGTACGAATTAACGCTTGAAGAATCGGAGCAGGATACGGATTTAGTCCTCGTATTGGAGCCAAAATGGTTTGCCGTAACAAACAATGAATGGACACGCCTTTCACCCGAGGAAACAGGGGGTGATGAATTTGGATTGGAGTAGAACGAAAACTATTTTTATATGGGTTTTTCTAGTATTGAATCTCTTTTTATATACGCAGTATTTAGAGAGCTATAAAGAAGGAGAGAAAATAGAAGTTTTAGGGGAAACGGTGGAAATCGAAGCCCGTTTGAAGGAAGATAATATAACGTATATTGCCCTTCCGAACAATAAGGAAAGTGCGGCATATTATTCCGGACAAATTAAAAATTTCTCTCCATCTGAAGTGCCATACTTTCCGAATCAAAGTGCAAAGATCGAAAATAACAATAAGCTGATTGTGACGATGGACAAGCCTGTAAAGCTACAGAAAAGCGATACCCGAGATTCATATACTGAATTTGTCCACAACAATGTATATGAAGGTAATTCCTATGTGCTTTGGAGTATCGATGAAGAGAAAAGAGAAGCGACATTTTTCCAGAAGGTGAATGATGTAACACTGTATTATAATGTGCGTGGTTATGTAAAACTTTATTGGGATGATGAAAACAGCATTGTTTCCTATGAGCAAACAATGCTGGAAGAGCATAAAAAATTAGATAAAGAACAGAATCTATTAACTGCAAGACAAGTATTGCAGATTCTATATGGAAAGAATTTATTAAAACCAGATTCTCAGATAACGGAAATGAATCTAGGCTACTCTACAATTGTTCAATTAACGCAAACACAAGTATTTGCACCGACATGGGAAGTGCGGGTAAAACTGGCTGATGACACAGAAGAAATACATTTTGTGAATGCGGTACAAGGACGAATTGTGGAGATCCAAAATGACTTATCCGAAATTGTCGAGCAGACAGAGGATTTGGAAGAGTAGGGAGTTTTAACAATGCGATTTAGCGTTTTAGCAAGTGGCAGTACAGGAAACGCAGTCTACGTAGAAAATGATGAACACTCATTTTTGATTGATGCAGGCTTAAGCGGAAAGAAAATGGAGCAACTGTTTGCTAATATAGATCGTGATATGAAAAGTTTATCAGGTATTTTAGTAACACATGAGCATAGTGACCATATAAAAGGGCTCGGTGTCATTGCACGTAAATATAATATTCCTGTATTTGCAAATGCAAAAACATGGACAGCGATGGACGGGCTAGTAGGAACAATCCCAACCGATTTATGTTTTGATTTTAATATGGAAACTGTAAAAACATTCGGCGGGCTGGATATTCAATCATTTGCCGTGTCTCACGATGCTGCTGAACCGATGTTCTATACATTCTATGAGAACGGGCGAAAGCTAGTTGTCATTACAGATACAGGCTATGTCAGTGACCGGATGAAAGGATATATCTCAGCAGCAGATGCCTACGTATTTGAAAGTAACCACGATGTGAGTATGCTTCAAATGGGCAAATATCCTTGGAGTATTAAACGCCGTATATTATCGGATGTAGGACATGTTTCAAATGAGGATGCTGCAGTAGCAATGGCTGATGTTGTAGCAGAAAAACCGACGCAAATTTATTTGGCGCATTTAAGTAAAGACAACAATATGAAAGATCTGGCGCGGATGAGCGTAGAACAGACATTACAGTCATGCGGCATTATTGCAGGGGAATATTTGCATCTGCATGATACCGATGCCAATGAGCCGACAAAGCTTGTGACAGTTTAATTTAGCAAGGCATAATTGAAGTAAATATGGGTAAAAGATAGGTGTGTTAAAAGTTTCTACTTTTAGCATACCTTTTTTATTTTATAAACAATTTTTAATTAGGTTTTATGTGATTTTCATCTAATTTTAATGTTAAGTGTGTATGCTAACAGTAAGAAGAGTAAAGAAAGGATGAGCGATATGGGATACTATCCTGAAGACGATAAGCAAGAAACTCAAAATGATCGTATTGCTGAGCTTGAGGCTCGTTTAAAAAGAGAAGAAGAAGAGAAAAAACAGCGGCAAAGTAGAAAAGATAAAAAAGGAGGCAGTAAAGGCGGATACTTTTTATCTGGTTTAAGCGGTGTTGTCGTTGGTGCTTTATTATTATGGCTCCTGCTCCCCTCGTTGGCAAATCAGCTACCAGGTGGTAATGAAGTTAACTCGGTTACAAATGATTCCCCAAACTCAACGATTAGCCAAACTGCAACAGAGGTGACAACTGATGTAACAAATGCGGTTGAAAAAGTATCGAGTGCCGTTGTTGGGATTACAAATATCCAAAATGTAGCACCAAACTTTTGGAATCAAAGTACGGGAGAAGCTCAAGCGGTAGGTAGCGGTTCAGGCGTTGTATATAAAAAGGAAGGGAACTTTGCCTTTATCGTAACGAACCACCATGTTGTGGATGGTGCAGAACAAATTGAAGTAACTTTAGATGATGGCGAGAAAGTAAAAGCAGAGCTTATCGGTTCTGATATTTGGACAGACTTGGCAATACTTTCAATACCAAGTGAAGGAATCGATACAGTAGCTAACTTTGGAAATTCGGATGTATTAAAACAAGGTGAAACGGTAATTGCCATCGGAAATCCATTAGGCTTAGATTTTTATGGTTCGGTAACAACAGGTGTAATTTCGGGGAAAGACCGCTCTGTACCTGTCGACTTAAATGAAGATGGTGCAGAAGACTGGTCAACGGAAGTATTACAGACTGATGCAGCAATCAACTCAGGGAACTCAGGCGGAGCTTTAGTGAATATTGCAGGTGAATTAATCGGTATAAATTCGATGAAAATTGCCCAGTCTTCAGTTGAGGGCTTAGGATTTGCGATTCCGATCAATTCAGCAATTCCAATTATTGAACAACTCGAAAAGCATGGGGAAGTACAACGCCCAACTATGGGAATTTCCTTAGTCGATTTAACGGAAGTACCGGCTTATTATCAACAGCAAACATTAAAATTACCTGAAGAAGTAACGAATGGTGTTGTCATTTCTCAAGTTGTAAGAGGTTCAGCTGCAGATAAAGCAGGTTTACAGCAATACGATGTCATTGTAGAAATGGATGGCGAAAAAATCGAAAATGCAATTGAGCTTCGTAAACATTTATATAATCAAAAATCTATTGGCGATACATTAAAAATTAAAGTATATCGCAACGGTAAAATAGTAGAGGCTAATTTAGAGTTAGTGGAAAATGCACAATTGTAAATGTGGATAACTTAATTAAAGAATGAAATTGTACACAACGGGTAGAGAAGAAAAAGGCTTGTCTTTTCTACTCGTTTTTTGTCTGTTACAATGGGTTGTGGATAACATTTCAAAAATTGTGAATAAGTTTGTGGAAATTTCAGAAAAGAAAGAAGGTTTAAAAATGAAGACGTACAGCTGTGAAACCCATATAGATCATGCGTTAGATATGCACGTGGCAGAAACAGAAAATTTCCCGATGATGGATTTGTTATCGGAAGAGGAAAAGTTATCAACAACTTGTTCTTACTGTGAACAGTCCGCAACATATGTTGTATCAAGTAAATAACTTTACACAATATATAGTTTTTATTTGTGGATATGTGCATAACTTTTGTGGATAACTTGTTTGTAAATGGAACGTAAAGGTGGATAAGTTGTGAATATTACTATCATCTCGGTTGGTAAGTTGAAAGAAAAGTATTTAAAAATGGGTATTGAGGAATATGTGAAGCGATTAGGCGGCTATGCGAAAATCGATTTAGTAGAAGTACCGGATGAGAAAGCACCTGAGCAGTTAAGTGAAGCTGATATGGAAATCGTCAAACGTAAAGAAGGTGACCGTATCCTTGCGAAAATCAATGACGGTACATATGTCATCGCATTGGCACTTGACGGTAAAATGAAAACGAGTGAAGAAATGGCCGCAGATTTAGAGGCGCTAATGACTTACGGGAAAAGCAAAGTCGCGTTTGTTATAGGCGGATCATTAGGATTGCATGCGGATGTACTTAATCGCGCGGATGAAAAACTGTGCTTCGGAAAAATGACGCTGCCTCACCAGTTGATGAAACTAGTGCTAGTAGAGCAGATTTACCGCAGTTTCAGAATTATTAAGGGTGAACCGTATCATAAGTAAGTGCGGTTTTAATTGGAATTACATTTGAAATCTTCTGGATACTTATATATTATAATCTTATACAATAATACCCGAAGTAAAACGGGAGAGGTTCATAGCTAATACCCTCTATAAAAAACTATGGAAACATGACAATTCGCCATGTCCATATAGGACATGGCTTTTTATGTTTTATTCATATGTTTTAATAGAACGATTCATAGCAACCTCTCTTGGAAAGTGTCGGAAACATTTTACGAGGGAGTTTTTTTATATTTATATGTGGAGGGGATTTTAACGTATGCCAGGTTTTAGAATTGTCGATAAGCTACAAAAAATGGATGTAGATATAAAAAGAAGTCAATTAAAGTATCATGCAAAACGGGTGCTTGTGAGTAAAGAGTTTACGTTTGACGCTGCGCACCATTTACATAACTATGAGGGAAAGTGTAAAAATTTACATGGACATACGTATCGTGTAATTTTAGGCTTGAGCGGCTATACGGATGATCGAGGGTTGATGATTGATTTTGGGGATATTAAGGAAATTTGGAAGCAACAAATCGAAACGCACTTGGACCATCATTATATCAATGAAACGCTACCACCGATGAATACAACAGCTGAAAATATCGTTGTTTGGATTTATGAAAAGTTACATGAAGCTTTGCAAAAGGAGCAACGTTATGATGGCACACGTGTAGAGTTTGTTAAGCTATATGAAACGCCTACGAGCTATGCTGAAGCAAGAAGGGAATGGATGGAAGTTGAGTAAAGTCCCTGTAATTGAGATTTTCGGTCCTACAGTTCAAGGTGAGGGTATGGTAATAGGTCAGAAGACGATGTTTGTACGCACAGCTGGATGCGATTATGCCTGTTCTTGGTGTGATTCGTCATTTACATGGGATGGCAGCGGCAAGCATTTAATCAAGCAAATGACAGCGGAGGATATATGGGCGGAGTTAAAACGTATTGGTGGAAACAGGTTTTCGTTTGTCACCATTTCAGGAGGAAATCCAGCACTTCTGTATAACTTAGGTGCACTGACTGCGATTTTTAAAAAAAACAATATAAAAATTGGGGTAGAGACGCAAGGAAGTAAATGGCAGGATTGGCTATACGATATCGATGAATTGACAATTTCACCAAAGCCACCTAGCTCAGGCATGACAACAGATTTTTTGATGCTGTCCCATATTTTAGAGAAGTTGAAAATTCAAAATGGGAATCAGCACGTGTCGCTAAAAATCGTCGTGTTTAATCAAGAGGATTATGAGTATGCCAAAGAAGTACATCGACGATACCCAGACACCCCATTTTATTTACAAGTCGGAAATGATGACATTACCTCTTTAGACACTGGACAATTAGCAAACTATCTATTGGCAAAGTATGAAATGCTCATTGATCAAGTGATGATGGATGAACAATTAAACGATGTTAAAGTACTTCCACAGCTGCATACTCTCATATGGGGAAATAAAAGAGGCGTGTAATTCAGGGCAGTAAAATGATAGGGAATGTTAAGTAAGCTCAAATTATTTTAGAAATATTAATTTACATATGCCAATATATATAATAGAATGAAAAATAATGAAATACCTGAGTTGTTCAGGAGAGGTTCATAGCTGATACCCTCTATAAAAAACTATGGATACATGTATATTACGCCATGTCCATATCGGATGTGGCTTTTTTTATGCCTCTAATAGTTTGTTTATAGTCGTTACAGTTAGCCCTCCTTGGAATACTACGGTATTAACTTAAGGAGGTTTTTTTATGTCTGGTCGTCACCAAACAGAAGGATTAGAGGATTTAACGTTATTAGGGAATCAAAATGTGAGTTACACATTTGCATATGCACCAGAAGTATTAGAGTCTGTTGACAATTTACATGTAAACCGTGATTATTTTGTGAAATTTAATTGCCCAGAGTTTACAAGTCTTTGTCCGATTACGCAGCAACCGGATTTTGCAACGATGTATATTTCATATATTCCAGATAAGAAAATTGTGGAAAGTAAGTCGTTAAAATTATATTTATTTAGTTTCCGCAACCACGGTGATTTCCACGAAGATTGTGTAAATATTATTATGAATGATTTGATTAAACTTTTAGATCCTCGCTATATTGAAGTATGGGGCAAGTTTACGCCACGTGGAGGTATTTCAATCGATCCATGGTGTAACTACGGTCGTCCAGGTACGAAATATGAAGAAATAGCAAACTATCGTTTAATGAATCATGATTTATATCCTGAAAAAATTGATAATCGATAATTTTTTTATTCGGTAAATTTTGCATGCAAAGTGAGGGGAAAAATAATGAAGCATGAAAAAGCCGTTGTTGTATTTAGTGGCGGGCAAGATAGTACAACGTGTTTGTTTTGGGCTTTAAAAAACTTTAAAGAGGTAGAAGTAGTAACTTTTGATTATGGACAACGACATGCACTAGAAATTGAATGCGCTAAACATATTGCACAGGAATTGAACGTACGACATCATATTTTAAATATGTCGCTTTTGAATCAGTTAGCACCGAATGCTTTAACGCGTGACGATATCGAAATAAATGAAGGAGAGGAAGGTGAGCTCCCATCTACATTTGTACCGGGTCGTAATTTAGTTTTTTTATCATTCGCAGGGATTTTAGCAAGCCAAATTGGCGCTAAGCATATTGTGACAGGTGTATGTGAAACCGATTTTAGTGGCTATCCAGATTGTCGCGATGCCTTTGTAAAATCATTAAATGTCACATTAAATTTATCAATGGATACATCATTTGTTATACATACGCCACTCATGTGGATCAATAAAGCAGAGACATGGGCTTTAGCGGATCAGCTAGGTGCGTTTGATTTTGTACGTCAAAAAACATTGACATGTTATAACGGAATAATAGCGGATGGATGCGGTGAGTGCCCGGCATGTAAACTTCGTCTGCAAGGAATGGAAGCTTATGCACAATCGTTAAGATAGGAGGATTTTATGAGTAGAGTTTTACTTTATTTAATATCAATTGTTACGGCAAATGTCGTAACAGCGAGATTTATGCCACTTGAATTTGGAATGTTTATTATACCGATGGGCTCATTCTTTATTGGTGCGACATTTATTTTCCGCGACATAGTTCAAAATAAATACGGCCGCAAAAAGACATATGCCTTTATCTTCTTAGCGTTAGTATTATCAGCAGTGGTGTCCTATTTATTGGGAGACACATTGGTCATCGTTGCAGCTTCAGCCTTGTCATTTTTAGTAGCAGAAACGACAGATACAGAAATTTATACACGTTTAAAATTACCGATGGCGTGGCGCGTATTTTATAGTGGAATTGTAGGAGGCTTGCTAGATTCGGTTATTTTTGTAGTTGTAGGATTAAGTCCAATTGGTGCAGGCTTTATACCTTGGGTAGCCGTCCCTGCAGCTATAGTTGGTCAAGTATTTGTAAAAATAGTCATGCAAATGATTGGCGCGGCTTTATTAGCGCAAGGTTTAGTGTATAAAGAAAGGCGTCTATCTAAAATGTCCACCTAATTAAGTAATAATATGTTAAAGCATTTTTTACCGCACTTAAATTAGTTAAGGTGAACCGTACCATAAGTAAGTGCGGTTTATAAATTTTGTGAAAGAAGCATATTCGCATCAAGTGAATATGCTTCTTTTTATACTTATGAAATTTGGTTTTCATTAATTGGAAGTGGTTTCCCGGTAGGTGCTACTGCAGATCCATTGTATATTTTTATTTATGCTTCTCGTAAGATAGGAAGGGTGCAGCAGCGGAACGAGCCGCCGGATTTAATAATTTCTGTAATATCCACTTCAATTACCTGAAAGCCCCGTTCACGAAGCTGTTTGTTGACATTAACATTAACTGGAAGACTTAATATCCGCTTATTGCCAATACTCAATACATTTGTACCTAATTGAAATTGCTCTTCTTCAGAAACTTCAATTAAATCATAACGTGCAGCAAAAAAATCAATTTCTTTTTGTGTTAAAGCATTTGAATAAATAAGTGCTACTTCAGGGGAAACGATATTAAATATACAATCTAAATGCAAGTATTTTTCTTTAAATGGAATAGGAATGACCTTAAAATTATTTAAAAGACGCTGTAATTGTTCAACAGCTTTTTCGTCCGTCCGATTACTGAGGCCCACGTAAATAGTATTCTGATCAATTACAACATCCCCGCCTTCAATTCGTTCCTCGATTAAATTATAATAGGAGATTTCTTCATCCTCCAGCCACTGCTTTAAAATGTTTTCCTCTCCTGAACGAATTTCTGTTGCCATTTTAGCAACAAAAATTGTTTGTCCTAGTGTAAAACCAACATCCCTTGTAAAGACCTGTTCAGGATATTTTTTATGATAAGGTAATAAAATAACATCGACGTTATTTTCCTGTAGAATTCTAACAAATTCAGCATGCTGCTCGAGTGCGCGTTCAATATGGATGCCTTCCTTCTTAAAATGCTCCTGTGTTTCATTAATTACCTCACGAATCGTCATATATTGAGGCTGACAAAGAATTACTCTTTTTAAAACATCGTATTCACTCATGCAAAAAGTCTTGAGATTTATGTTTGGGCGTTCTGTCACTTTTAGGCACTCCTATCATCGCTTTTTCAACTAGTTTTTCCGAAACGGTCATTATTATTACAAACGGACATACTGAAATTAAAGTCAATAGCATTTCTATTAATATATTTATAGTCACATATTCCTAAATGAACATGATATTCTTAATAGGGTTGAATGGGATAACTTACAAATAAATTGTAAATGGTGGCTTTAATAAAATGGAAACTAGAAATACATATATATATAATTCGCATCAAAGATGTCTTAATAGAAATATGGATCCTTATGAACTGCCGATTTCTGGAGAGAAATTGCCAAAAAGTGAGTTGGCACAAAGGAAGAAGATTCTTGATGATACCATTACCGTGGCAAGAAAATTTATGACGAAGTTAATAGCTGAACTAGATGGGACAGCTGTTTTAATCGTTATCACTGATCATGAAGGATACATTATAGAATTGTACGGAGATGAAATGATTAAGTGGCAAATTGAGTCGTTAGGGTTAACTCCGGGAATTAGATTAATAGAAGAAGAGGTCGGAACGAATTCCATTGAAATGGCATTAAAAATGGGGGAATCTGTGCAGCTCATTGGATTAGACCATTTCTTCCATAGTTTACATGAGAGTGCTTGTTTCTCTGTACCTTTTAATTCTTCAGGTAAGATAGGCGGGACTATATCAGTAATGATGGCCGCTCATCATGCAAGTTCTTTCCATTCAGGATTACTCAAATCTGCTGTAGATTCTATAGAACGTGAGGTTAAAGTAAAGCAGCAGAATAAGAAATTATTAGTCTTAAATCAAGTGTTAATGGAAAACAGTCGAAACGGGGTCATTATGGCCGATGATGACGGAAAAATAGTTGAAATAAATCCTTTTGCTGAGAATGTATTATCATGCAGTAAAGAAGAAATATGCAATCGCCCAATTACAGAAATAGCAGTAATCGGGGGGTACATGGAAAATGTTTTGAGAGATAGTGAAAAGTACGAAGATATTGAAGTATCTATATCCAATAAAACATATTTATTTGACACATTTCCAATTTATAATGAATCTAACCAAATAAATGGAGTATTTGGCCAGTTTAGAGATATTACAGAACGACTCGCATTAGAAAGACAAGTTATGCTAAGTGAGAAATTGTCAGCAATAGGAAAGATAAGTGCCGGACTTGCTCATGAGATTAGAAATCCTCTTACTTCAATCATTGGTTTATTAGAAGTCTTTAAGGAAAATCTAAAAACAGATAATGACAAGCAAAGAGAATATTTTAGAATTATCTTCAGTGAATTAGAAAGAATAAAAAATCTTATTCAGCAATTTGTGATGATGGCTAAACCGGATGAAAAAGAAGTCTCTAAATCCAGAGTAAGTATACATGAACTTATGGAAGATATTTTGACGTTAATGGAAAATGATTTTAGAAACAAAAATATAAAGGTTCTTTATCAGGCTTCTTTTAAGGATAAGATTAATATAGATAAAGATAAAATCAAGCAGGTATTTCTAAACATCCTACAAAATTCCTTTGATGCCATTGATTTTGACGGTAATATATCAATTTCTATCGATCAAAGTCATTCTGATAATGAAGTTGAAATTACCATCAGAGATGATGGGTCTGGAATGGATATAGATACGTTGGAAAAACTGTCTACTCCGTTTCACTCAACGAAAAAAGATGGGTTGGGACTGGGATTATCGATGAGTTACCATATTATAGAGTTGCATAGAGGAAGAATAAATGTAAAAAGTGAGAAGGGAAAAGGGACAATATTTACAATTTGGTTGCCGCAATCTTAAATAGATGCGGTTTTTGTAACTTTGTTTCATTGCGAATCTTTCTAAATATTACCCTTCAAAGTGTATGGTATTTTCGAATCTGTAAACATTGGATGTTTTAATTATTCATGTTTGCAAGGGGGAAAATATTTGGAATTGCAGAAAGAGGAGAAAATATAGGGAATTGTATAATCTTACGAAGGAGCCTCTTGAAAGAAAAAATCTTGCAATTCCTATACACGCAAATATTGTAACAAAATTAATTCAATCATTAATGATCAACCTTCTAGAAGAACAATGGGAACAAAAAAGACTTACTCCAACGAACGGTACTGTTTTATGTGTAGAAAATAGCGGGGATTGATAAAGAATTCCGATATTTATTGGTGTGTAAGAAAATAGATTTAAAAAAGCTTAGAGGATAGTAACTATTAATATCCTCTAAGCTTTTTAGTTTTAAATTAAATGGTTTGTTTATAAACTGTAAATTTGTTTCTGCAACAATTAAAAAGGCAGCATCTCACTTGGAGATGCTGCGGTAGAATTCTTTGTTCCTGAAGAACTCTAATGGGTTTGGCACCCAATAATGCTGATTTAATGATCTTAAATTAACATTTTCGATGTCAAAAGTATGATGGTCTTTTACTACAATTTCAATATAACATAGTAAACCGTCGAATCTTTAATAATTATGTATTCTGTGTTTAAGTTTATAAGACAAACCATATTCGATCAAAGAGAAAATAAAACATATCATAAGTTGTGCAATTTAAAAAATACCACCTAGAACGTTGATTTATCATCATACTAGGTGGTTTTAATTTTTAATGCTTGTCTGTTTTAGTAATCACTACTCAATTGATTTTTTTATTCTATAGTCGTTTTATCCTGGACCTTTTTAACATACATTAAAAAAAACTTGGAGATATAGGGGGAATTAGTTGCTTCTGTTCATTATTCTTTTCTCCATTTGCTGTCTTGCTTATGGACTAATCAAAAAACGTTTCATCGCACTCACCTTTCCTATAATAGGACTTATTATTTTAATGGTTGTTAAGGTGATTTTAGTACCGCTTCCTTTAAAGGAAACAATTCTTTTTATTTTTGATTTACGATAAAAATTTGAAGAAAGAAGGTCTAGATGAAAAAAATCGACAAAAAAGTTGCTGATGCCTATTTCCGTGAGAAAAATACGTACATGGCTATTTATTTTGCAATTTGGTTTTTAGTGTCTTTTGTTATGGTAGCGCTTGCAGACTCATTAACCGATGTTCAGTTTTTGGGATTCCCGTTCCACTATTTTATGGGGGCAATTGGAGCTTTGCTTACTTTCATTATTTTACTTTTTGTAAATGCGATTGTTGGGGACAAAATTGATAAAAAGTATGGGATCAGTGAAGCGCGAAATGAAGAAATTGGCGCAAACAATATGATTAATCACTAATGAGGGGAGGTAATTTATGGATACTCAATTTATAGTGTCAATGTTAATTATACTGGCTACATTTGCTTTATATATTTGGATTGCAGTTTATAATACTGCTAAACAAACATCGGACTTCTATGTTGCTGGTCGCGGGGTGCCACCAATTTTCAATGGGATGGCAATTGGGGCAGACTGGATGAGTGCAGCATCCTTTATCGGGATGGCTGGAACGATCATGTTACTTGGCTATGATGGATTGGCTTATATTATGGGTTGGACTGGCGGATATTTATTTTTAACGATATTACTTGCACCGCAGCTTCGTAAATTTGGTCGCTATACTGTGCCTGAATTTATCGGAGACCGTTTTAATAGTAAAGCAGCACTAATAATAGCAGCTATATGTACAATTATTATAAGCTTCACGTATTCAATCGGACAGCTATCAGGTTCTGGTGTAGTAATCGGACGTCTCTTTGAAATTGATGCGAAAATCGGAACACTAATCGGCGTTGTGCTAATTGCATTTTATGCTGCATTTGGTGGTATGAAAGGTATTACTTGGACTCAAGTAGCCCAATACGTAATTTTAATTATCGCATATTTAGTACCTGTTATTTTTATGTCATTCCATTTGACTAGTAATCCTTTACCATGGATTTCTTATGGTGAAATTTTAACGAAAATGGGTGAACTCGACCGGGAGCTCGGTATTTCTGAGTATTTTGCACCTTTTACGAATGGAACTAAGTGGCAGTTTTTAGCTCTTATGTTTACGTTAATGTGTGGTACAGCTGGACTTCCGCATGTAATCGTACGTTTTTATACAGTAGGTACTATGAAGGCGGCACGTTGGTCAGGTGCATGGGCATTAGTGTTTATCGGGCTTTTATATTTTAGTGCACCAGCTTATGCAGCTTTTGCTCGCTTTATTTTAATGACGGAAGTCGCTGGTAGAAAAATTGCTGAACTACCGGCTTGGACTCAATCATGGATTGATACAGGCAAATTAGGGATAGCCGATACGAATGGTGACGGTATTCTTCAATGGCTTGAACTGCAAATTGCCAACGATATTGTCGTAATGGCTACACCTGAAATTGCAAATCTAGGTGTATTTGTTATTGGACTTGTGGCAGCAGGCGCAATGGCAGCTGCGTTATCTACAGCTGGTGGTTTAATGATTTCTATTTCATCTTCATTTGCACACGATATTTATTACCGCATCATCAATCCACAAGCATCTGAACAAAAACGCCTGTTAATAGGACGTATTTCAATTGTTGTTGCAACACTATTAGCTGGGATTATTGCATTAAACCCGCCTGGTGCCATTACCCAAATTGTTGCATGGGCATTTGCGCTTGCAACAGGTACCTTCTTCCCTGCACTCGTTTTAGGTGTATGGTGGAAACGTGCTAATGCAAAAGGAACTATAGCAGGAATGCTTGTCGGCTTAGCGGTTACACTTATTTATATCTTTAGTGCGAAGTATGGTGGCTATACAGTATTAGGCATTATTGATACTGGTGCTGGTATTTTCGGAGCAATTGCTGCCTTCGCTACTAATATTATTGTTTCACTTTCAACACGGGCTCCTTCACAAGAACTTCAAGAGGCAGTTATAAACCTGCGTTATCCAGAACAAATGGTTTATAAAGACGGTGAAGTTTATTTAAATGACGGATCATCGAAAGAATAATAAATTGAGAGCGCAGTTCAATGTTCTATTACAAAATCACTAGAATTTTAAAAGCCAAAACGTAGAGTTTAACGTTTTGGCTTTTCTATTGGTTGCCTGCCTAATTTCAAGGGAGATCTAAGCCGGGTATTCATTTTAAATAGTAACTGGCTTGGACTTAGATGATATGTTACTTTTGAATTTCAATAATAATATCTCCAAGTTCGATTATTTCCTTTTTCAAATCGCTATCAGGATCTGCCCATTTAACGCCGTTTTCGTCGATTTCCGCCTCCATCAATTTGAATATAGGGGTGAATATTAAAGTTTTTGCATCCGGATGGAGTTTTTCATATGTGAATACATATTCCATAATTCCCTGCCCGTTTCCTGTACCGCCTGTTAGCCTTGATGTATACGTATTGCCTAAATCATCCTTTACATTTAAATCGGAAGAAATAACGTCCCATTTCTCTTTCAACATCTCATTATTTTCCGTTTCTGTATAATTGACGATAAAGGAAATCGGTGTGTATATAATTTCATTTATTTCAATACCTAGATCAGCTTTTTTTGATGCAGGTACTTCCACAATTTGAACTTTATTCTCAGTAGCTTTTGCATCTATTTCAAAATCCCAATTACCCTGAACTTTCTCTTTTGTATCCCGATTGGAAAGACTGCTAATGTGGAATTCGAAATTCGCCTGTTCCAATTGATTAGATAAGTGCAAAATCGCTGTTGTTAAGCCGGCATATTTGTTTGGTCCGACCTTTTCAATTATATGCTCCGTATGAAAGAGTACATGCTCACGACCATCCACTTTAAATGTAGTTTCTATGTCCGGATGCTCACCTAAATCTCTGTCTGTTTCAATATAATAGCCAACTAAAAACTTTTTACTATCAAATAAGCTTTCATTTACCGTAATTATTGTGCCATTGCTTTCTGCTACAAGATGCTGCTGATCCGCAAACTCCTCATAGCCTGAAATTATCTCATCCTTGGTCGAGAAGAGTTTGATAATACTGTTTACTATCGGAATTTCATGAGCAAAAGTTGTATAGGATAGGCCTATAAGTGATGCGGTGCCGATACCGAGCGATAGGCAAACAGCCGCAACTCCCTTCATCCAATTTCCGTTTTTTGTTTTGGATACATGAAATTTCAAATCTCTTTTAAACTGAGCCTTTTCAAATTCTGTTACATCAGCTTCTTCAAATTCATTTACATCAATGTCAATATCATTGAAGTGTTTAAACAGATTTTTCAATGGGCATACCCCCTAAATCTTTTTTAAGTTTTTTTCGGCCATGGTAAAGACGGTTATCTATTGCCGATTTTGTCATCTCCAACTGACGAGCAATTTCTTCTGTATCAAAATCTAGCAAGTACTTCATTATAAAAATTTTCTGATCGACGGGCTTTAAACTAGAGATGATTGCCTGAATGTCCTCCTGTTCTTCCAGGAAGGAATTTTCATACATCATGGATTCGGACTGTGTCATTTCTATGTTCAAAGAAGGGCTTTCTTTTTTCTTCATTTCCATGCGGTAATAATCGATTGCTTTATATTTAGCAATAACGCAAACCCATTTCTTAAAGTCAGCTGCATCCCCGTTAAAATTTTTTGCATTTTTCCAAATAGATAATAGAATATCGTTACAGCATTCCTTCGGGCTTTCATTAATGTCTAACGGACCTAAAATTTTTAAAACAACACCTTTTATTAATGGAAGATAGTGATCGATTACGTAATCAAGAGCGTTTTCTTTGCCGGCTTGAAGA
This sequence comes from Solibacillus sp. iso_87, assembly GCF_056173085.1. Taxonomy (NCBI): domain Bacteria; kingdom Bacillati; phylum Bacillota; class Bacilli; order Caryophanales; family Caryophanaceae; genus Solibacillus; species Solibacillus sp. iso_87. Next base: position 3,897,877 of record NZ_CM149656.1, on the reverse strand, counting down.
TAATTTATAAAATTTTGCTCATTAATCTTCATATCGTTCTCCTTTTTATAGTATTGTTACTGCAAAAGCTTTTACATTATATATAACGGCTGGAGATGAACTTTTTTCGCAAAAAAACCAAAAGAGTTAAAATATTGAAATATATATCGGACTGATCTAAAAGAAGTTAAATAAAAACGTTATTTTGCCCTAAATGCAAAATAACGTTTTTTAATGTGTTAGTTCTGTTGTTCTTTACCTTTTACCGGTTTGAAAATAGACAGTAAGGAAATAACTAAACCTGCAATACCAATTCCTAAAATTGTGTTGAAGGATGCACTTGCGTAGAATCCGCTACCGAAGTGGAAAATTTCTCGTAAACCTTCAGAAGCAAAGCGAATTGGTACCCAAGGACGGATGAATTTTACGAATAAACTTGGAAGCATTTCACAATAAAAAAGAAGGTATAACACCTTCTTTTTATATACTGCTTGTACGTCGCTTTTTGATGAATCGAACCGCAACGATAATGGCGGCAATTGCAATAATCACATAAAATAGTTGCCGATATTGCTGTGAGACAGAGACAATTCCATAAGAAATAGAGGCTAATACAAGCCCATAAATCATATTTCCAATTGTTGTAGCTGAGATAAAATACGATATTTTCATTTTGCTTAAGCCGGATACGATGTTAATTAAATTCGTAGGAAGGAATGGCAAAATACGCCCTGACAAAACAAATAGAAAGCCGTTTTTATTGATTTGCCGCTCATATTTTTTTAGTTTTTCTGAAGTAAATAAATTTGCGAAAAAGTAGCGAATGGAAAGGAAAATTGATGTACTTCCAATAACACTGCTGAATGTACTAAAAAAGTAACCACGCCAAAACCCAAACAATGCAATATTAATCGTGATGACTAAAATTAATGGGATAAATGTAAATAAATTTTGCAGGAACATTAATAATAGCATTATTAAAATAACGATAGTTAGATTGTTATGGGCAAGCTCTAAAATAAGCTGGGGTGACAAATCGGAAACAGAAATACCGCTTTTATAAAGTGCAAAGAATAAACCTGTTAAAATGGCTGTAAATAGAGCCCCTCGTATAAACAACGATTGTTTTTTCATATTGTAACCTCTCTTAGTATAATTCCATTCGATAGTTTAAATGTATTTAATGAAAATTGCTATTAACAAGATTTGAAAATTATGAAAAAGTATTACACATTCCCCGATATATCTCTTAGTCATCTTTTTTAATATTAATTAGGCTCTATAATTTGATATGATATTCAAGTATAAATATGGAATTTATAATTTAATTTTCCTCAACAACATAAAGGGAGGGGGAACGATATGAATAAAAAAGATGAAGCATTATCACAAATTGAACAAGTATTGAAGGAATTGAAAAAGGGTGAGGAAGAAAGTGCTGCCACCGCGGTTATAGGACAGCGCAGTGGAAACGCCAATATTTCCGGAGCAATATTTAAGGTTATATTTAAATTTTGGGGATTTAAGATTTTAATCATTGCATTGCTTCTTATCCTTTTTACATTTGGAGCTACTTGGTTATATTTCGGTAATACATTTGAAAAAGAAAGTACAGTATTTGTAGAACAGGTCCAGGAATTAGCAACGCTTGCAACAGCTGAAGCCCATATGAAAGTAATCATTGAGCAAGAGGATAATAAACTGTTTGGAAATGATATTTCGGTTAATTTACCAGGTACAAAAAGAGAGTTATTATTAATAGTCCCTGCTACAGTTATTGCGGGCGTTAATCTTAAAGAAGTAACATCAGAGGATATTAAAATCAATGAAGATGACAAAGAGTTAGAGATCGCCCTGCCCCGAGCAACACTTATACAGGACCCTGCTATTCAGATGGAAGATATCAAAACTTTCTCAGATGAAGGGTTATTCCGTGGTGAAGTGAAATGGGATGAAGGATTTGACCTGACAGCGGAAGCGCAGAAAAAAATCAAAGATGAGGCCATTGAAATAGGTTTGTTGGAATCAGCAGAAAAAAGTGCTGAGAAAGTTCTCGCAGGTTTTTACAGAAATCTAGGCTATAGTGTGAAAATAACGTTTAAATAGATTTTAATTTTATCCGTTTAAATAAGAGGATATATTTTGCTGCTTCAAAACAGTCTAATTAATATAATTAGGCTGTTTTTTATTTGCTTAAGTACAAAGTAATTTGAATAACTTATGAAACTTTTTCTATAAATTAAAAAATTATATTAAAATAAATATTCATTTATTATGAATATTATTATATAATCACTTTGTTAATGTTCGTGAAAATAAAATATTTGATCTAAAAATTATTATTTATTAATAATAATATAGTTAATATACGAACTATATTAATTTATTTATAATTAAAGTTCGTCTTTTAGATTAAATGAATAATGAGGAGTTTTAAAGTGGGGAAGTTTGAAAACAAGTGGATGCATGCGGTCATTCCAGCTTTATTGATTCACTGTAGTATTGGTACAGTTTATTGCTGGTCGTTGTTTAAGGGGGATATTGCTTCTTATATTGGAAAACCTGTCAGTGAAGTGGAATGGGCATTCAGTATAGCTATTTTTGTTCTTGGTATGTCTGCGGCTTTTGGCGGGAAATTTGTTGAAAAGAATATTCATAAGTCATCCTTGCTAGCGGCAATATTTTTTGTTGTAGGGATGGCAGCAACAGGTTTCTTTATCTATCAAAAATCATTGATGGGTATTTATATTTCTTATGGAGTTGTTATGGGGATTGGACTTGGAATTGGCTATTTAACACCTGTAAAAACACTGATGCTTTGGTTTAAAGAACAAAAGGGATTAGCAACGGGTCTTGCTGTTGCCGGCTTCGGCTTAGCAAAAGTTATTGCAAGTCCATTAATGGAAAAGTTACTCGGTAATCGAAATAGTGAAGGGATTTTAGTAAACCCTACAAATATCTATACCATGTTTTATATTTTAGCAGCGATCTATTTAATAATGATGGTTGTCGGACACTTAATTTTAAAGAAACCGGCTGGACATGAAGAAGAAAGTATTGAGATGCATAGCTTTAGTTATAGAAAAGTATTGACGAATAAGACGTTTATCGGCATTTGGCTAATGTTCTATATTAATATTACATGTGGTTTAGCGTTAATCTCACAAGAAAAAGGTATTTTAGCCTTCATTGGATTTGGAGCGATTGGTTTAGTTAGTTCGCTTACAGCCATTTTCAATGCAGGTGGACGAATTGCATTTTCTGCATGGGGGGATCGTTTAAAAGATCGTAACTCCATCTATAAAATTATTTTTATTTCTTCAATTAGCATTATTTTATGTACTGTTGTATTTGATGGGATAAATAATTCTATGGCAATCCTTATCATTGCTTTACTTTGTATAGTAAATGCAGGTTATGGTGGAGGATTCTCATCTTTACCGCCGCTGTTATCAGACCGATTTGGTATCGATAGTATTTCAACTGTGCATGGTTTAGCTTTATCTGCCTGGGCATTTGCAGGTTTGACAGGCAATCAGCTAAGTGCAATTATTTTGGAAAAGACACAATCCTATGACATGGTATTATACGTAATTGCAGCATTGTTCACGATTGCGACTTTAATTAGTATATTCGTTGTGAAACCTGAAAAAGTGAACTTAGAAAATGAAGAGTTTAATAAGAAAAAAGAAATAGTAATAGGATAAATTATGAAAGGGTGCTTTGATTAAAGGGCATCCTTTTTCTTAAGGATAAAAAAAGCTAAGTTTAAGCTCCATCGGGGATGGAGTCTTAAACTTAGCAATACTATCTAAAACATTAATTAAATTTCATATTCTGTAACTTCATTATTATTTTTAGGACCGTTGCCATTGCCATTGCCATTGCCATTGCCGTTGCCGTTGCCATTGCCATTACCGTTGCCGTTGCCATTACCGTTACCAGGCTTTACAACATTGACATCAAACGTAAGGGTATGCTCACCATATGTTACTGTAACAGAAGTAGTACCTTGGCCTTTTCCTTTTACAGTGCCTGCTTTAACAGTAGCAATCTTATCGTTCTCAACTTGGTAATTTGCAAGGTTTGTAACATCTTTCTCTGTTGTTTCACCGTTTAAAGTTGTTACTTCAGTAATTTTAACTGTAACTTCTTTACCGATTCTCGTTTCAACTTGAGCTTGGTCGATTTCAAGAGTTACAACTGGCTCTTCCACTACAGGGGCTTTAACTGTAACAGTTACTGTTGCTTCATTTTCGCCATGTGAAACAGAAATTGTCGTTGTGCCTTCCGCTACTGCAGTTACTAAACCATTTACAACTGTAGCTACATTTTCATCTGCTACAACATACGTAGCTTTTGAAGTTACGTCTTCTTCTGTTGCATCACCTTCAGCAGGTGTCGTTGTTTCTGTTACCGCAAGCTGTGCAGTTTCCCCAGCTGTCAGGTCTAGCTCAGTCGGATTTACAGAAAGAGTTACTACAGGTTCTCCTACTTCTTTTTCAAAGATAATCGCTTCGCCAACATTACCAGCAGCATCTGTAATAACTACTGTTACAGCATTTGTTTCTGCTGTTACCGGGAATGTGAAGCTGCCGTCCTGATTTAAATCGAATGCAACAGGTGCTTGTACTTCGCCTTTTACAGTCGCAACATATGAAGCTTTTAATTTATCATTTAAATTGTAGTCTAAACCGTATAAATATAATTCTTCATTGTAGTCGATATACTTATCTGTTACTTGTCCTGAAACAATACCTTCAGCCTCTGATCCTGTAATTTCCGGTTTTGTCGTTTTTACAACAATTGGTCCTACATAATCCGAAACTACTCCTGTAGCTGAAAGACCAGTAAAGTCGATTGTATATAGACCATCCGGAATCGTAGTTGCCGGTTCATCGCTCCATGGTTTATATTGTCCGCCAACATTCAGCGTATAAGATCCTTTTCCTAATGAAGAACCTGCATGCAGATAACCGATGTAGCCGTCTCCATATTCTCCACCTTCAGGATTCATAATATCCCAAAGCTCAATATAGTTCGTTGTAACATCACCAGTTAATGTGAATGAAAGCACACCTGAGTCTTTAATACCGTCACCGTTAAATGACAGGTCAGTTTCTGTGATTTTTAAATCTTTAATTTCAGCTGCTGCAGCGCTGCCGAAATCAGCCGCGAATGGCAATGAAGCTTCTGTAGATCCACCGTTAATGTGGATAAAACCTAAAATTTCAGAGCCGTTTGGTGCCACAGCTTGTGAAGCAGTTAATGTAATGTTTAAAAGCTGTTCACCAGCTAAAGTAAATGTTGGCTGATCAACTGTAACAGCTGCATCGCCAAATGTTTTAGTTACATCTACGGATACGTTGTAATTACCACCGTTTCCTTTAATGTCTTTTACTAATACTTGTTTCGTTACAGAAATGTTTCCGTCTTTCAATGATTGAGGACCAAAAGTAACAGTCCCTTTTTTGTTTTCTACAATTTCACCATTGCCGTCTAAAACTGCCGTATCAAGTGCATAAGCTAGAATTTCCGGGTGAGCTGCAGCATAAGCATTTACGCGTCCAGCACCTTGAGAGAACACATCATATTTTGCTGTATCCAATACTTTTGCTGTATTCGAAAGGGCTACTTTTACATCGAACGCATCCCAATCCGGATTTGCCTGTTTTACTAATGCTGCGATACCAGCAATATGTGGTGTAGCCATAGATGTTCCTGTTTTACGATCATATGCTTCATCGTAAACCGCATCAGGGAAGTCCGATTTATACATAGGAATCGTTGACATAATGTTTGTTCCAGGTGCTGTTACGTCTGGTTTAATATCAAAGTTCGGTGTAGAAGGTCCACGTGAACTAGAAGAATTTACATCATCTCCAGTTGTCGTAGTTGAAGCAAACTTGCCGAAGCTTACTTTACCTGTACCACTTGCCAACGCAGCACGAATTGCATTGCCGTCTGTTACTGACATATCGAATGTTGGCAGGAAATCAAAAGAGTCACCAAGGAATGTGCCTGAAATGTCCGGTGCATTTGTTCCGCCGGCAAAGTTATGGATAATTGTAGCCACTGCGCCGTTTGCTTTAGCATTTGCAATTTTATCAACAAATGCAATATTACCGCGGGAAATTAATGCGACTTTACCTTCAACATCAATTCCTTCAAAATCTTTTGCTTCCCCGTTTCCAGGAATCGCGACTAAATCAAACTCACCTTGAAGCTGTGTTGATAAGTTTTTACCAAAAGTTGTTCCCATTAAAGGAAGCTGTTTTGTAAAGTTGTAGTCACCTACTGTAATATTAACTTCCCCGTTATACATTGTTTCTGGATTTGTTGTGTTACCGACTGCAATCCCTAAGCGAGCAGTTGCAGGTGTGCCCATTGTTCCACGGTTTGGACCTGAGTTACCTGTTGCAACAACACCGATTGTTCCAGCCATCATTGCGTTATTGATCGCAAATGATCCTGCATCTGTTTCAGTGTTAGCACCACCGCCAAGTGAAAGGTTAATAACATCCATATCTTCTAAAACAGCTGTTTCAATTGCTTTAACAATACCTGATGTCGCACCGCTTCCGTATGCTCCAAGAACGCGGTAAGCATAAAGGTCTACTTTTGGAGCAATCCCTTTAATGCCGAATTCGTTAGCGCCTATTGCCGCAATTGTCCCGGCAACATGCGTACCATGAGAAGTATAGAACGAGCTTCCGTTTGCATTAAATTCAGGTGTTCCTGCTGGACGCTCTGATGGTAATGTTTCCGATGCATCGTCATCGGCACGAGGTTTAGAGTAAGTTGAAGAGTTCGGAATAAAGTTCTTCCCGCCTTTATAAATGCCGGCAAATTCAGGGTGATCTGCATCAATACCTGTATCAAGTACTGCCACTTTTATCCCTTGTCCTTCAATTCCTTCATTCCAAAGTTTTTCAATACCAAGGAAAGAAATACTTGTATTCATTTGGGCTTCCAATTGCCCATCTTTAATAAGTTCTGATGATTTTTTTGATTTTGGTGATTTAGTTGTAATCTCTTCTGAAGCGTATACCGTTGCATCCGGTTCAATTAAAGTGATTCCTTCTACTGAAAGCAGCTTTGGAATGTCATTTGCTCTAATTGTTGCTGCAAATCCGTTTAGTACCGTATCAAAAGTGTATCCTTGTGTCATTTGTACCTGTTTGGCAGTTAATTCTTTTTTTACTTTTGCCTGTTGTGCTTTTACATTTGAACGTACTTCATTTGCACGGGCATTAGAAAATTTTTTGCCTTTAACTTGGCTGATTCCTTGCTCTAATGCTACCGGTTTTTCTGATAAATGAACGATGACTGCTACCTCTTGATTACCTGAAATATTTTGCAGGCTTTCATGAAGGATTGGCCCATCTTTAGATAAGCTAAGCTGTTCAGCGATCGCTGCTTTTAGCTCTATGGTGCTCTCACTTTGCCCATCCTGCTTGAACAGTTTTGATTCTTCAGCACTTGCAGTCGAGAATGGAACTAATAAAGAGAGCACCATAACAAAAGCTAGAATACTGCTAAAGAATCTCGTAAACTTAAACTTTTTCAATTCTCATTTCCCCTTTGTATTAAATTTTCGCACTATTCAGTTTAATGCGGTATTACCAATTTATCACAATGGAATTTATCCGAATATCGAAATTTATATTTTTTCCAAAAGATTGATAAATAGTATCAGTTTGGAAAATATAAGTTAAATCTATCTTCCTAGTAAATTGGTAAAATAGTAGAACTTTCTTATGAGAAGTAAAAAAATGATGGACCTAAATCACTAATAGAGGAAATGAGATTGTATATATCTTTAATAAAAGGTAGGAAGAGTGGTTAAACTTTTAAATGGAAAGTATAAAGGTGAAAAGATTTTATACTTTTCAAATAAATAATCAATGGAGGATGGCTATGTCAAATATGGATTTTAAACGTAACAATGCAAAAGTAAGAGGCGTGCAAAGTGCGAATAAGCTAGAGGTAAATCAAAAACGTAAAAACTCCCAGCAAGAAGAGTTTGTATCAGAACTTGATTTTATTTTTAATGCAGATCCAGCAAAAGAAAACAATGTTCCTGCCAAAAGAAATAAAACAGGCATGAACGAGCCTGAAAGTGAACGAACTGCCTGGAACTAATTTATATTTGACATCTATTCAGCACATTGAGGTAAGAACTAAGGCTTAGGCCTTGGTTCTTTTTTATTGAAAGGTAATTTACATAGTGCAAATAGAACGGTTGTATCATTTAACAGTTGGTTCTACAATTAAGTAGCTACTGGTTCAGTCATGATTTTGTTTCTTTATTTTCTCCTCCGTTTCTTCAATCTCTTTCATGTATTCCTGGTATTCTTTCTCCACTTCAGATGTGGAAGGCAGGATATGTTCTTTTGATGAATTGATCCGTTGTCCATAGCGAATCATTTTATAAATTATCATCCCGTTATTCGGTTTTCCATTAAATGTGGTCATCGGAACAGCATCGAATAATACATAATAAAATGCATAAAAAACAAAGCGATCCCAAAATGTTTTATATTCCTCAATTACCCCGTTGGCAATTAGAAAATTGATTGTAAGACCGAATACAAGATTGATTAAAATTGGTCCGGAATAAATACTAATATAGGCAAATTTATTTTCATGCTTTAATTTGTCATACGAAAACCAGCTATAAAAATGATAGTATCTGCGAATATCGAACATACCAAACTTAAAAACTCTACGTCCAGATCCAATCGTTACTCTTGGTTCGAGTACTCCGAACAGCTTGCTGACAATTACGTAACCCATCTCCCTAAGAAATACGACAGCAGGCAAGATAATAAATGCAGAAATGACTAATGAAATGAGATCGGATATGCCAAACATATTACTATCCCCTCCCAACGAATACTTGTAAGTTGATACCCCTCATCAACAAATCAAAACATAAGCAATCGCTCTATTAACTACACTTACATTGCATTTCTTAAAGCTGTTGTTACGAAAAAAATAATATATAAAAATAGTAAATATACATAACTTCAGTCTGACAACCTCAGCTTCCAATCAGCTCTTCCCATCAAATATATTGACCTATAAAAACTTTTAAATGAATAATTTATTGCTCTCTAATAATGAATTTAACAATTAATTAACATAAAACACTTTTGAAAGAAGGAAAAAACGGGTAAGGATATGTTGTATCTAAAATTGAAAGGTGTGGAAGTGGAATGTCTGAAAAATTATTTACTGCTATTGCAACTGCTTCAGGAGGACGTGAAGGGAAAGTACAGTCGGATGATGGAGTAATTCAATTTGAAACAGCAATGCCAGGTACACCGCGATCGAAAAAAATTGAAAATGCAACAAATCCAGAACAATTATTTGCTGCAGGGTATGCTGCCTGTTTTGATAGTGCTCTTCAATTAACAGCAAGTAAAGCCCGTGTTAAATTCACGTCTGAAGTAACAGCTAATGTCAGCTTATTAAAAGATGAACAAGATCAAGGATTTAAGCTTGGTGTTGTGCTTCAGGTGAAAGGGACAGATATAGAGCGTGAACAGCTGGAAGAACTGGTGCATAAAGCGCATGAAGTATGCCCTTATTCAAAAGCAACAAGAGGCAATATTGAAGTGACGCTTGAAGTTATTTAAATAAGCTGCACAGACATATAAGTAAAAGAATTTATAGGTATTTTTCATCGTTTTTACTTATTTAATATAATAATAAAGTTTCATTTGTACTATTTTTTAGAATATTTTGTTTAATCGCTACCCGGTGCGGGAACGTATCAATCGAGCTAAAAAATAATTATTTTTTATTAGAACGTAAAATTCAATGCCCTTAATCTCTCTTCTATTTATTTGCTAGGTAGTGTAAGGGTGTTTGAATCAATTAAGAATAAAGGACAGCTTAAGAAGTTATAAATTCTACCTAGCTAATGGAGAGTAATTTATGAAAAGTTACCATCATTTCATTAAAAATCAGCAAGACAGCAGTAAAGTTTTACAGCTATGATTCGCTGCTTAAGAAGGAAAGGATGAGATTTCATTTGAGAAAGATATTATTTATTTCTGATCATGGCGACCCTTTAATTCCGCTTGGAAGTAAACAAGCAGGTGGACAAAACAACTATGTAAAACATTTAGCCCTGCAACTTGACGGACTTGGTTACAGTGTTGATATTGTTACACATTGGAGTGACGAACAAAAGCCGGCTGTTGAACAGTTGGGTGAGCTTAGTAAAGTTTACCGCTTTGCAGGTGGACAAAAAGGCTTTGTTGATAAGCGGCAGATGTTTACTTTACTTCCTCGATTATACGAAGAAATGACAGAAGCACTGGATATTAGCAGCTATGATGTTGTTCATACCCATTATTGGTTGTCAGGAGTACTTGCATATAATCTGCAGAAAGAATATTCATTTTACTGGTGCCACACAAATCACTCTCTTGCAATTGCAAAAGAGCAAGGTACTGGCTTTATAGAAAATAAGCGTAAGCACTTTGAAAAACTGATTATGGAACAAGCGGATGTAGTTATTGCTACTACTCCAAATGAGAAGCAGCAGATTGAAGTTTTTACAAAGAAAAAAAGTTCTGTATCCGTTGTGCCGGTAGGAGTTTCACCAGTGTATCTGGCGTCTTCTGAAGAAGAGGAACAGTTTGCATTTCCGTACTATTTTTATGCGGGCCGTTTAGAAACGTCAAAAGGGATTTTTGATCTTTTAAAAGGATTCAGACATATGCTGAAAATGCATGAAGTCCCTGATAACGTGAAGCTGCTTATTGCTGGTGGCTGTCCGGAGTCAGTTGATGTAAAGAACCATTGCCCGATAAGCGAACCGCTAAAGGAAGCAATCAAAGGAATGGAAGATCGAGTGTTATTCCTTGGCCCCAAAAACGAAAAACAGTTAAAGAGACTTTACTCAGGTGCATTAGCAACTATTATGCCTTCACATTATGAATCGTTTGGTATGGTAGCTGCAGAAGCACAGGCTTGTGGTTGTCCTGTAATTGCGACACATGTAGGTGGACTAAAAGATGTCGTTAAATCCGGAGTGACAGGTCTTCATATACCTAAAGCGAATGTGCAAAAACTAAGCGATAGCATGGCGTATTTCTTAAAGAACTCGCCTAAACTATTAAAAATGCGTCGTGATGCAAAACAATATGCGATAAAAGAATTTAACTGGTCTCTTATTTCCCGCAAAGTAAAGGAGCTGTATGAAAGAAAAAATGCTTACATTTCCTTACCTTAAACCTCGTGTTTTAGCAACAGATTTAGATAATACGATTGTTAGTGATAAGGTTCCGCATACTGAATTGTGGGAAACACTGGCACTTGAAAACACATCTCTTATATATATTACAGGAAGATATAGACAGTCCGCGATTGATTTAATCGAACGTGAACAACTGCCAAAACCAGACATTTTAATATGTGATGTTGGAGCTTCGATTTACCTTGGTCCCTCATATGAGCTTGATCAGGAATGGGCAGGTAACATTAAGCAGGAAGACTTTGAACAGGTTAATACAATAGCAAAGTCCATTGATATTGCCAGACAGCCAATTGATACACCTTGGCGATTGGCCTATTTTGCGAGTAAAATGCAAGTTCAAATACTTAAGCAAGCGATCAAGCAACATAATTTAGCAGTTGATCTTATTTTCAGCAGTGAAAGAGATGTAGATATTCTCCCTGCAAATATTAATAAAGGTGCTGCTCTGAAATATGTACTTAATAAGTGTCAGTATGATGGGGAGGTTGTTGTAGCAGGAGATTCCGAAAATGATCTCAGTCTTTTCAATCTCGGGTACCCTGCGATTGCAGTTGGAAACGCATGTGACGCCATATTGGCATTATCGGAAAATGAGCATATCCATTATGCAAAAGGACATGCTTCAGCCGGTGTAAAAGAAATATGGGGAAAACTTTACACATCAATTTCACAAAAGATTCAATAGGTTTTTACCAGACAATTACTTTCCTGACTTTACTTCGCTATTTTTATAGATAACTGCATATTCTTTAAAATTTGTTTCATAACAATAGGCAATTAAATAGGTTATTCCGAATTCCTTTCATAAGTTAGTAGAGATACATCAAGGTGAAGGAAGGAGGATAAAATTGGTTAATAGAAACTGGTTTAATTCATTTAATGATGAAAGAGGTCAATCGTTTTTCAATAATGCACAGCAATTGCCAACGCAAACAGGACCAACTCAATATGCATCACCGCAAATTTCACCAACGAGACAATATGTTCAAAGAAATGTATCAAACACGGTGGTGCCACATGTCCATCCATCACATTTAACAACGGTCAACCAACATTATATTAACAACCAACACTATTTCCCTCATACACAATCAGTTGTGAATGAGTGTTTCGAAACTAATACGATGTGTGGAACACCGTTTAGACCGAATGGCGGCTGTGGTTGTTCAAAACGAAGAGGCTGGTAAGTCGTTCTTCGATAGTTGTGGCTAAAGTTAATAAAAAAGATAATAGCACCGTCCTGTTAATGGATAGTGCTATTATTCATGGACAAGACCTCAAAATTTCCATCTATTTCTGTATATTTTTATGATTTTATTAATACATTGAAAGAAAATAATCATATAAGGAGAAATTACTATTCCAAAAATCGCTTCAGTAAGTACTCATACACCGCCTTTCACATTAGCTCAGACGAATATTGAGCAATTGACGAAAGAGCTTTTCCAACATAAAATTCCCAAGTTAGAACGGTTACTAAAAGTTTTTGAGAATGGCGAAATAAAAACAAGGAATCTGTGTGTTTCACCTGATTGGTATCGTGAAGACCATACATTTGAAGAACGCAATGAACTATATATAAAATTGGCTACTGAATATAGTGTTGAAGTTATAAAAAAGTGTTTAACAAACCGTTCCTTTTTACAACAGGATGTATCTACCGAAGATATAGATGCCATTATTTTTATTAGTAGTACAGGCATTTCAACGCCAAGCATTGATGCTCGCGTTATGAATATTCTTCCCTTTTCCAATGAACTAGTTAGAATCCCGATATGGGGGCTAGGCTGTGCAGGGGGAGCGGCAGGTATTAGTAGGGCGTATGACTATTGCAAAGCACACCCTAACGCAAAGGTGCTTGTCGTTTGTGTTGAGCTATGCAGTCTTACATTCCAAAAAGAGGATTATTCTAAAAGTAATCTTGTAGGTACTTCATTATTTGCTGATGGAGCAGCTTGTGCCCTTGTATGCGGCGATGATGTTGAGCTAGAGCAAAATGTCCCAATCCCATATATTAAGGGACGCGGCTCAAAGTGGATGCCGGATTCTGAAGATGTTATGGGCTGGGATGTAAAGAATAGTGGTTTGCATGTTGTATTTTCGAAAAGTATTCCGGTCATTATTTCAAAGTGGCTTGGACCGTTTATACATGAATTTTTAAATAAGCACGATGTTTCACCGGAGCAAATTAAGAATTTTGTAGCACATCCTGGTGGAAAAAAAGTGTTAACAGCTTATGAGGAAACATTGAATTTAACAACGGAACATACTGATGTTTCACGTGAAATATTGAGAAAAAATGGAAATATGTCTTCTCCGACAGTTCTGTATGTTTTGGAACAATTTATGTTAAACGAAAAAAGAGCGGATGCTTTAGGCCTATTGGTTGCATTAGGGCCAGGTTTTAGCGGAGAAGTAGTATTATTGGAATGGAGGGAGTAAGCTGGTTTTTTATATTGTACTAGCTTTTGTAATTATTCAAAGATTAGTAGAGCTAGTTGTAGCAAAGAGAAATGAAAAATTAATGCTTGCTAAAGGAGCATATGAAGTAGGTGCTTCTCATTATCCATTCATGATATTACTGCATACGAGCTTTTTTGTAAGTCTTCTTATTGAAGTAGTATTTTTCAGTGGACAATTTACACCGCATTATATATGGATCGTTTTATTTTTATTGTTGCAGATGTTAAGGGTATGGTGTCTATTTTCATTAGGATCTTTCTGGAATACGAAAATTATTATTTTACCGGGAGCAAATGTAGTAGCGAAGGGGCCGTATTCTTTTATCCGTCACCCAAACTATTTAGTTGTATGTTTAGAAATTGCTGTATTGCCGCTTATGTTTCAGGCATACTTTACAGCTATTTGCTTCACCATTTTAAATTTCATTATCCTGTCTATTCGCATTCCGATGGAGGAAAAAGCGCTAAAAGAAGGGACAGACTATACAGCTTATTTGGAACGAAATAATATTAAACAGCCGTAATATAAAGCACAAATCCTTATAGAGGGTTAGTGTTTTTTTGTCCGTCTATTGGCTAAGCAATAGTTGATTTTATGTATACTTTTTTGGCCGGGGGGTATAAGTTACAGAATGACACTTCACCGAAGTTTAATTCTAATACTTTATCCACCAGGAGGGGTCTTTTTGAAAGCAGTAACGTATCAAGGTGCAAAAAAAGTAGAAGTAAAAGAAGTTCCGGATGCAAAAATTGAAAAGCCAGATGACATTATTGTACGTATTACCTCAACGGCAATTTGTGGATCAGATCTCCATATTTATCGCGGGGCAATGCCAGCAAGAGAGGATTTTGTAATTGGTCATGAGCCAATGGGAATTGTGGAAGAAGTAGGACCTGACGTAACGAAAGTTAAAAAAGGTGATCGTGTTGTTATTCCTTTTAATGTCGCTTGTGGCGAATGTTTTTACTGTCAAAATCAGTTGGAAAGCCAATGTGATAATGCCAATGAAAATCCGGCAATTGATTCGGGTGCATACTTTGGATTTACAGAGCGCTACGGTGACATCCCAGGCGGACAGGCTGAATATTTACGTGTACCGTACGGGAACTTCATACCATTTAAAGTACCTGACAACTGTGAACTAGAAGATGAGGCACTACTGTTTATATCTGATGTATTGCCGACTGCCTATTGGAGTGTAGAAAACGCGGGTGTTAAAAAAGGCGATACGGTCATTGTGCTAGGTTCAGGACCAATCGGCTTAATGGTACAGAAATTTGCGTGGATGAAAGGTGCAAAGCGTGTAATGGTAGTAGATCCTCTAAGCTATCGTTTAGAGCATGCGAAAAAAACAAACAATGTAGAAATATTTAATTTTGATGATTTTGATGATGTAGGAAATCATCTACATGAAATTACCCATGGCGGAGCCGATGTAGTTATTGACTGTGTTGGAATGGACGGGAAAATGTCTCTTGTAGAAAAGGCGCAGCAAAAGCTGAAACTTCAAGGCGGAACACTGAGTGCAATTGATGTTGGTATAAAATCTGTTCGAAAGTTTGGTACCATCCAACTGACAGGTGTGTATGGTTCACTATACAATATGTTCCCATTAGGCAATATTTTTGAGCGTAATGTAACCGTGAAAATGGGTCAGGCACCAGCAATTCATTACAGTCAAATGCTTTATGATATGGTTGCTGAAGGGAAGATTGATCCAACAGAAATCATTACCCATAAAGTACCGCTATCTGAGGCAAGTGAAGCATATAAGAAATTCCATGATCATGAAGATCAAAGTATTAAATTCATTTTAAAACCATAGTATTTCCTTTCCTGTGGAATTTAAATAATAACGACCTTTACAACACCTAAACGTTGCAGCTGCAATGAATTAGGTGTTTTTTTGAAAACACTGCTTCCAATTGATGCTCTTATTTATACTTCCGTAGTATGATGGAATTATGTTGGAAAAGGAGATGAATTTGAGTGAAGAAGTTTTATCAAATCGTTTTATTTACAGTGCTAATCGCTATTTTAGCTGCATGCGGTAAGGAAACGCCGGAAAACGGAGAGCAGGAAACTAATGCAAATTATACTGAGGAAGTAACCGAAAATCCAATCGTTACCATTACAATGGAAAATGATAAAAAGATCGTTATGGAGCTAGAGCCAAAAACTGCCCCTAATACAGTGGCCAATTTTATCTCTCTTGTGGAAGATGGGTTTTATGATGGGCTAATTTTCCACCGTGTCATTCCCGGTTTCATGATACAAGGTGGAGACCCGGATGGTACAGGTATGGGTGGACCTGATTATGCAATTAAAGGAGAATTTACATCAAACGGATTTGAAAATACATTAGCACATGAGCGCGGTGTAATTTCAATGGCTCGTTCCCAAGATCCGGATTCGGCAGGCTCCCAATTCTTTATAATGACGGAGCAAGCAACGCATTTAGATGGTGACTATGCAGCATTCGGTAAGGTAACTGAAGGAATGGAAACAGTCGATGAGATTGTGGCTGCTGAACGCGGGAAAAATGATAAACCGCTGGAAGATCAAAAGATTAAAACAGTTGAAGTAGACACGAAAGGCTTTGACTATCCGGAGCCAGTCGTTCAAAAATAATATGTAAGGGAGTAACCGTAACTAATTATTCGGTTACTCCCTTTTTCCATCCTGCACCTTCTAATAAATAATGTGATGGCATGGACAGCAGTTGTTTTACATCATAAGGACCTTTCTTTTGTAAAAAGGCTTCAACTAATCGGTACCCGGTACAATACCCGATCCAAGGGGGTAAATTTAATGCCGAGTCCCCGAATAAAAACGCTTGATGTTCATGTAATCCTGGTACATGCAATGCTTGGGTGAAATGCGTATCCCAATAGCTTAATACTTCCTCTAAGGAATACCGTTTCGTCCAAGAACTTAATGCATATTCTCCATATAAGCTTTCCACCGCATGCTCGGCCAGTCCTTCCATAAGCAATGAATCAAGTAATGTAGGTGGTTCTATTAAAAATCTGCGCCTGCAAATATGATGATATTCATGGGTAAACAGCGCATGAAGTTCTTTTATTGTGACGCGGGGGGATACATACAAACAAATGCCATAAGGGTAGGCAACACCGTTTTTTACAAACCCGTTTTTTATCGGCAAAATGGCAACAGGTATATCAGGTCCGTCCCATAAACGTATTAATTCCTCTAATAGTCTTTTTGATATTTGCCACACATCCAATGTTAAGTGAAGTTCCTCATGTTGAAGCAACCCTTGTTGTAAAAGTTCAAATTGCACGGCTTCAGGTGGAAATCTAGGGAAAATGGATTGGATGATTGGATAGGCTGCCAGCTCACGATGCTCCGTTTTTTCAAACAATATTTTTGTATCAAGAATGGGCATGACTTTCTCCTTTTTTCTTAGTGTATGAACTAGACGATGCGCATGTATGTGCAAAAAGCTTGAACATATAGTAGAAAAACTTACAGAAAGGAGGAGAACTGATGAATCATCAAGAGGCGTATGATTTGTGCTGCAAACATCACGGAAAACGTGTGAGAATAAATGATAATAAAGGAAATGTCCACGTTGGAAGAATTACGAAAGTAGACAATCGTATGGTTTGGATTATGCCTGATAGAGCGGGCTATGGAATTGGGTTCTGGGGATTTGGTGGAGGATATGGAGCACCAGGTTTTGGCTATGGCATTGCATTAGGAGCAATTACAGGTATTGCACTAGCATCGATTTTTTTCTGGTAAAATAAAAAGGCCGGCACAATTTTGTGCCAGCCTTTATTTTATTTATCATTTGTAAAGAAAATAGCGATTGTTCCTCGACCTACATGTGCACCGATCACCGCACCGATTGTTGTTGTTTCAATTGCTTTAGGCTGAATCTTTTCTTTAATAGCAACTTTCACTTCATGCATTAATTCCTCATCGTTACTATGAGAAATACCAACGATCTTATTCGTGAAGTCACCGCCACGCTCTTTCATAAGTTCAGTCATACGATTAATCGCTTTTTTGAATCCGCGTGTTTTTTCGATTGGTACAAGCTTGCCATCATCCATATTTAAAATAGGTTTAATATTAAGTAACCCACCCATAAATGCACTCGCTTTTGAAACGCGACCGCCTTTTGCTAAGTGGTTTAAATCGCCTACTGTAAATAGATGTTCCATTGAATTGGCCATTGTTGTTAATTTTCCAACGGCATCATTAAACTCAATACCAAATTTATTTAAACGTACTGCTTCTTTTACTACTAAGCCTTGACCATAAGAAGCACATTTCGTATCAATAATTTCTAATTTCAAGTTCGGATAACTTTCCAATACCTGATTTTTTGCCAAAATTGCAGTTTGGCATGTACCAGACAGTTCTGATGAAAAGGCAATATAAACTCCTTCTTCACCGGATTTTGCTAATTCCTCAAAAGCGTTAATAAATACTTCTAATGAAACTTGTGATGTTTTAAGTTGCTCACCTTCAGCAATTGCCGCGTATACTTGGTCTGTTGTGATGCCAATAATGTCATCATACTCAACACCTTTCACTAATACGCGTAACGGAAAAAGCTGTACTTCTTCATTATCAAAAAATGATTTCGGTAAGTCAGAACCACTATCCGTATAAATTTTCATAAACATCCCCCTTATCTCACTCAGATTTGATTTTAGTTTTAAATTTAAATTATGAACTATTTACATTTGTCATGTATTTCTTATGATAACTGTACTTATTATATAATTTATGCAAAGAGCGATGCCTACTATTCTTACAAAATATTGCCGATATTTCAAGTTGATATTAATAGAAATTCCATTTAATGAAAAGTATATGCTTCTCATTGTAGCATAACTTTAAATAGACAAAATAGTTAGAAAAAGGTTGTTGGAAAATAAAGAAAAAATAAATAAATAATTTTAAGCTTCTACAAAATATGCTCACAAATGTTTCCTCTTTTCTCGCAAATGACAACCTTTTCACTTGCTTGCAAAGGCCCAGTCTGTATATATTTTAATCTTTTCACAATTGTGTTACACTACAATAAGGTAATAAATGATATAGAATCAATGGAATCGTCTCCTATATAGGGTTGTCGATAGTAAAATAGAGCGCTTACATTATTCTAAAAATCTTAATATATATGTAAGGGAAGGTAAAAATGAGTAACAAGCATATCAAATCAGACGTTATCTTAATTGGTGCCGGAATTATGAGTGCTACTTTAGGCACAATGCTTAAAGAATTAGCACCGGATTGGAAAATCAAAGTATTTGAGAACTTAGCTAAAGCTGGTGAAGAAAGCTCTCACGAATTAAATAATGCCGGAACTGGGCATGCCGCTTTATGTGAGCTTAACTACACAAGCGAGAAAAAAGACGGAACAATCGATATTACTAAAGCGATTAACGTTAACACACAATTCCAAGATTCACTACAATTTTGGACACACTTAGTTAACACAAAGCAAATCGAGAAACCGGAAGAATTCATTATGCCTCTACCGCATATGAGTATGGTACAAGGTGCTGGCAATGTCGAATATCTTAAAAAGCGTCATGCAGCAATGACAGCAAATCCATTATTCGAAGGTATGGAATTCTCAGATGATCCTGAAACACTAAAACAATGGATTCCTTTAATTATGAATGAACGTACTTCAAGTGAACCTATTGCTGCAACAAAAATTGATTCTGGTACGGATGTTAACTTTGGGGCGTTAACTCGTACATTAATCTCGAACTTACAAAAGCAAGATGTAGATGTAAACTACAACCATAATGTTTTAGATATTAAGCGTTTAAAAGATGGTTCTTGGGAAGTGAAAGTTCATAACAAAGAAAACAGTAAAGTTGAATACCACACTGCGAAATTTGTATTCCTTGGAGCTGGTGGTGGTAGCCTTGAGTTACTACAAAAATCTGGTATCCCTGAATCAAAACATATCGGTGGATTCCCGATTTCTGGTTTATTCTTAGTTTGTAACAATGAAGAAGTAGTTAACCAACACCATGCGAAAGTATATGGTAAAGCAGCGGTTGGCGCGCCACCGATGTCAGTACCACACTTAGATACTCGTTATATCGATGGTAAAAAATCATTATTATTCGGACCATTTGCAGGCTTCTCTCCGAAGTTCTTAAAAACAGGCTCAAATATGGATTTATTTGCATCAATCAAACCACATAACTTGTTGACACTACTTGCTTGTGGTGTGAAAGAAATGTCATTGAGCAAATATTTAGTTTCTCAATTAGTTCTTTCAAAAGAAGCACGTATGGAAGAATTACGTCAATTCATCCCTGCTGCTAAATCAGAAGACTGGGAAATCAGTGTTGCAGGTCAACGTGTTCAAGTAATTAAAGACACAGACGCTGGTAAAGGTACATTACAATTCGGTACTGAAGTTGTAACTGCACATGATGGTTCTATTGCAGCATTACTAGGTGCATCTCCAGGTGCTTCTACAGCTGTATCTGTTATGTTAAAAGTAATCAATCAATGCTTCCCGGAAGAAATGAAAGCTTGGGAGCCTAAGATTAAGGAAATGATTCCATCTTACGGTGAAAACTTAGTTGAAAATACAGCACTTCTTAAAGAAGTACATGAAACAACAACGAAAGCTTTAGGTTTAAACAAAGCATAATTGTTAATAGAAAGAACCTTTAATCATTGTCGGATTAAAGGTTCTTTTTTTAATAAAGAAATTACGCTATAGTAAAATTTGGAGAAGGAGGATTACGATGTATAAATTAGATTATGCTTCACCAATAGGCGTTATTGAAATTGCAGGAACCGAACATTTTATAGCATCGGTATTATTTGCAGAGCGAGAAGAAATGCTAAACTTCCCAACTAATGATACCCCTCAGCTATTATTAGACTGCCGCATAGAACTGGATGAATATTTTAAAGGTCAACGCAAAGACTTTTCGGTACTTTATAAATTAGAGGGAACGATGTTTCAAACATCGGTATGGCAAGCATTAACAACCGTTCCTTACGGAAAAACTGCTTCCTATAAAGAAATTGCCCTACAAATAGCAAATGAAAAGGCGGTCCGCGCAGTTGGGATGACAAACAGCAAAAATGTCATAAGTATTATCGTCCCATGCCACCGGGTTATCGGCCAAAATGGGAAACTTACAGGGTATGCAGGCGGTTTATGGAGAAAACAGTGGCTGCTTGAACATGAGCTTAAATATAGCTTCAATTTGGATTAACGTTATCGTAATATAAAATTTCTAACAAACTTGTGAGGTGAACGAATGAACGAACAGCAATATGATCATATGCTAAACATTCAAACGACCGGATATCAATACGGTTTCCCCAAATTAGCAAAGTACCATCGCTATGAACCAACACCTTACAGCGGGCTGGAACAATTATTCGAATGCTACGAGCTACCGGATAATGCACGTTTTCTGGATATCGGCTGTGGAAAAGGGCGAGTTCCTATTTATATATATCATCGCTTCCATATTCCCGTTAAAGGTATTGAAATGGATCAGAAGTTTTTTACAGAAGCAGAGCATAATGCAGAGCAATATTTAAAAAAAGTAAAGAAGAAACAAGCACCGATTCAATTTTTGAATATCATTGCCGAAACATATGAAATTACAAAGCATGATAATGTCTTTTTCTTCTTCAACCCCTTTTCGATCCATGTATTTCGTGAGTTTATGAAGCATGTTATGGATTCCATCACTCTGTATCCGAGAATGGTAGATATTATTTTATATTATCCATCCTCTGAATATATGGATTTTTTACAAGAAGAGCAGTTACTTCATTGCTATTTAGATATAAAATTACGACATGAAAAAAATGAAAATGAACGTATCGTCGTTTTTCGGATTCCGGAAAAATAAACGGCGATTTTTTTATTAATAAAATAATAAACTGTAAATTTAGAATACATAAAATTAGCAGAATAATCGTACTAGACTAATAATTATTATTCGTTTACAATACAGAAGTTGGAATGATTGTTTATATTATTCTCGTAAACTTTATTCTGAATATTGAAAATTTAGATTGTGCGAATGTAAGGTATTGGTTATAATTATCAGAAATATCTAACATTTGGAGTATGACTAAGGGGGAAATGATGATGACAAATCACAAAAAGACAAAAAAGTATGGTTCATTATTCATGGCAACAGCATTATTAACAGGGGTGTTGGCTGGGTGCGGTGATGATACCTCTAGTTCTTCTGGATCAGGTGGCGGCGATAATGCAGCTGGCGACACTATTAAAATCGGAGCAAACTTAGAATTATCTGGTGCTGTAGCTTCTTACGGATCATCGATTAATGATGGTGCAAAATTGGCGATAGAAGAAATTAATGCAGCAGGCGGTATAGATGGCAAACAGCTGGAGTACATTCCAGTCGACAATAAATCAGAAACAGCTGAGGCAACTTCTGCTGCGATGAAATTGGCAGAACAGGAAAAGGTAGTGGCAATGTTGGCGCCGGCTACTTCAGGTAACTCGGTGGCAACGGTACAAATTGCAGCTCAGCATAAAGTTCCAATGGTTACAGGCTCAGGTACTGCGCCAAATGTAACAGTAAACGAGGATGGCTCAATAAATGAGTATGCATTCCGTACATGTTTCATCGACCCATTCCAAGGGACGGTAGCAGCAAACTTCGCGACTAATGAACTACAAGCTAAAAATGTGGCGATTTTCGCGGATAATGCTTCAGATTACGCAAAAGGTTTAGCGGCATCATTCAAGGAGACTATTTCTGCAAACGGTGGAACAGTAGTTGCTGAAGAGGCGTATGTTGCTAAGGACGTAGACTTTAAATCTCAATTAACAAACATTAAAGGGAAAAATCCTGATTTCATTTTTATCCCTGGATACTATGAGGAAGTAGGAATCATCGTAAAACAAGCCCGTGAATTAGGTATTACCGTTCCGTTAATGGGTGCTGATGGTTGGGACTCGCCAACTTTAATTGAATTAGCTGGTGCTGATGCGTTAAATAATACGTTTATTACGAACCACTACTCGTCTGAAGATCCGGATTCAAAGATTCAGGATTTCGTTAAAGCATTTAATGATGAGTACAGCCAATCACCAAACGCTTTCCATGCATTAGGTTATGATTCTATTTACTTTATCGTAGATGCGATTAAACGTGTAGATGGAGACATTACAGGTGAAGCAATTCAGAAGCAGCTTGCAGCAACGAAAGATTTAAGCTTAGTAACAGGTACTTTCACAGTTGACGAAAACCACAACCCAGTAAAATCAGCAACAGTTCTAGAATTCGTAGACGGCAAACAACAGTTCAACTCTAAAGTTAATCCTTAATTTTTTACGAGTAAGGGGGGCGGAACTAGCCTCCCTTTTTTTTTCATACATTAATAGAGAAAAAGGAGTGAACTGTATGGAATGGATCCAACAATTAGTGAATGGTATTTCGCTAGGTAGTATTTATGCATTAATCGCACTAGGCTATACGATGGTATACGGAATTATTAAGCTCATCAATTTTGCCCACGGTGACGTTTTCATGCTTGGTGCTTTTATCGGCTTTTATGCTATTGCGCGTTGGGAAATGAATGTCTTTTTAGCCCTTATTATCGCGATGATATTATGTGCTGTCATCGGAGTAATTATAGAGCGTGTCGCTTATAAACGACTGCGAAATGCAACTCGGATTGCAGCTCTTATTACGGCAATTGGTGTCTCACTGTTAATCGAGTATACGGTAATTTTCTTTAGAGGTCCTTCTCCGGAGGCGTACCCGAATGTATTTGCAACGAAGAATATTGAAATTTTCGGTGCACAGATCAGTACATTAGCGATTTTTATTTTATCTGTTTCGATTTTCTTAATGATCTTATTACAATTCATTGTTCATAAAACAAAAATCGGTAAGGCGATGCGCGCCGTCTCCCATGATGCAGATGCAGCTCGCTTAATGGGCATTAACGTAGATAATACGATTTCAGCCACATTCGCAATTGGTTCAGCATTGGCAGGAGCTGCGGGCGTAATTTTTGGTATTTACTATACACGTATCGATCCGTTAATGGGGATTATGCCTGGTATTAAAGCTTTCATTGCCGCTGTTTTAGGTGGTATTGGCATTATTCCGGGGGCAATGGTAGGCGGTCTTGTACTAGGGGTTGTTGAAACAGTCGTTTCGGCGCTCGGATATTCTTTATGGCGAGATGCAGCCGCATTTGTCATCCTGATTTTAATTCTAATATTACGTCCAGCGGGTATTTTCGGTAAAAATACTCGCGAGAAAGTGTAGGTGAACAGCATGAAAAAATCGAAAATCTTTTGGGGTTATGCCGTCCTAGCACTTGTGATTTATGCAGTTGTTCAATTAATGATTTCCAACGGTATTATCCAGTTCTACTATCAAAATATGTTCATCGCAATGTGTATCAATATTATTTTGGCGGTAAGTTTACACGTCATTATCGGGGTTACAGGTCAGTTTTCGATAGGGCATGCAGGTTTCCTGGCTGTCGGAGCTTACATATCGGCTATTTGTACAATGAAATTTGGCATGCCATTTATTACAGCTATTTTAATTGGTGCTATTGTTGCAGCACTTGCCGGATTACTTGTAGGTATTCCATCACTTCGTTTAAAAGGTGACTACCTGGCGATTGCGACGCTTGGGTTTGCAGAAATCATTCGAATTGTATTTGTGAATACCGATTATGTAGGTGGTGCAGCAGGCTTGCAAGTTGCCCATCAGTCTACATGGACATATGCCTTTTTTGCAACTTTCATTACCATTCTTGTCATCTCCAATTTTACGAATTCGCGCCACGGTCGTGCGTGTATTTCGATACGGGAAGATGAAATCGCAGCTGACGCAATGGGTATCAATACAACGTATTATAAGGTTGTCGCATTTGCAATCGGTTCGTTCTTCGCTGGAGTGGCAGGTGCAATCTATGCCCATAACTACTATATTATTCAGCCGACTGCATTCGGATTTTTGAAATCTTTCGATATATTAATATTCGTCGTATTGGGCGGTTTGGGCAGTTTATCTGGTTCTGTTATTGCTGCAGTATTATTAACATTCGTTTCTACGTATTTACAGGACTTCCCGGAAACGCGGATGATTATTTACTCACTGATTTTAATATTAGTTATGCTTTATCGTCCTACAGGTTTATTAGGCTCAAAAGAGATTACGGCATACTTCAAGTTTGGTAAAAAAGGAGGTACACGCGTATGAGCAGTGCACTTCTAAAAGTAGAGAACCTAGGTATTCAGTTTGGTGGTTTAAAAGCTGTTCAAAATGTAGAAATGCATATGAATCAAGGAGAATTGATCGGTTTAATCGGCCCGAATGGTGCAGGGAAAACAACAACATTTAATATGCTGACAGGTGTATATGCACCAACGGAAGGCACAATTCTATTCAACGGAAAATCAATTGGCGGTTTGGATCCTTATAAAGTGACACGCCAAGGAATTAGCCGGACATTCCAAAATATCCGCCTATTTAAAGAGTTATCTGTACTGGATAATGTAAAAGTCGCAAACCATGGTTTGGCAAAACATAATTTAGTGTCGAGCATTTTCCGTTTACCAAGTCACTTTAAAGGCGAAGAGAAAATGGAACAGGAGTCATTGGCATTTTTGAAAATCTTCGGGCTTGATGTATACCGGGATGAGCTTGCGAAAAATTTGCCATACGGAATGCAGCGTCGACTGGAAATTGCCCGGGCATTGGCTGCCGCACCAAAGCTACTATTGCTGGATGAACCGGCAGCAGGGATGAATGCAAAGGAAACACATGATTTGATGGAACTTATTGCTTTCATTCGTAAGGAATTTAATTTAACAATTTTACTGATCGAACATGATATGAACTTAGTTATGGGGATTTGCGAACGGATCTACGTGCTTGATCATGGACAATTGATTGCTGATGGAACACCTGATGAAATACGTTCAAATCCGAAAGTAATTGAAGCGTACTTAGGTGAGGAGGTTACAGAATAATATGCTAAAAATTAATGATATCGATGTTTTCTATGGTAATATCCAAGCATTGAAAGGAATCTCCCTCGAAGTAAAAGAAGGTGAAATTGTTACACTAATCGGTGCCAATGGAGCAGGGAAAAGCACATTGCTAAAAACAATTTCAGGTTTACTGAAACCAAAGCGCGGCTCGATTGAGTATTTAGGTACGGCAATTGATGGAAAGCCGGCACAATCGATTGTAAAGGCAGGAATCTCCCATGTACCGGAAGGCCGTCGTGTATTCTCAAATATGACAGTGGAAGAAAATCTGGAATTAGGTGCCTATTTACGAAATGACAGAGAGGCTATAAAAAAGGATTTAAATCATGTATTTGAGTTATTCCCTCGTCTGTTAGAACGACGTAAGCAGCTTTCAGGGACGTTATCAGGCGGTGAACAGCAAATGCTTGCGATGGGCCGGGCTCTAATGGCTAAGCCAAAGCTGATCATTATGGATGAGCCATCAATGGGTCTTGCTCCACTCATGGTAAAAAACATCTTCAACATTATCGAAATGGTTAACAAAGAAGGCGTGACGGTACTGCTTGTAGAGCAAAACGCCCACATGGCATTATCAGTTGCCCACCGTGCCTATGTTTTGGAAACAGGCAAAATCGTCCTGACAGGTTCAGCAAAAGAACTGCAGGAAAGCGATGAAGTAAGGGCCGCTTATTTAGGCGGATTATAAAATGAAAACAAGTCCGCTACTTTCAACTTGAAAATAGCGGACTTTTATTATTAAGGCTCCTAAAAGGCTACCAAACGATGGTATCCTCTTCCGGATATTTGAAAGTGAGCTCCACTTCATGGATTGATTGCTTTGAAATGCTTGTCACCCCTAAAAGCTGCTGATTGAGCACTTTATATGTCTCATCCTCTGTTAAAAAGCGTAAAGCGAACGATGTAATATGTGCTGCACGTTCCTCTTTGGATAATGATAAATACTCCAAATTTAAAATATCAACATACTGTGTTGCATACTGATGGAACAAAGGTGAATTAGTATGAAGCCTCGTTAAGAATGCCACGTAATGCTCCTTTGTCATGAAAGAGGCGATTGCGTCAGCAACAAGTGCTTGGAATTTACGAACCGATGTAACAGCGATGCTCCACTCCGAATTATTTATAGGCTGTTTATAAAGAGAAATGAAATCATTTAATGCTAGTGCTGCAAAGACAAGTTCAGGTAATAAAAAATTGACCCCGTAATAAATATTTCGTTCTGGAATAATGGCGTTCATTTTCTTTTTCGTCTCTTTATTCATACCATTCGCCACGAAATCAATTTGTTGTTCGCCTTTGGAAGCCTGGCGCATTTTTAAACAAAATGATAATAGGCGCTGTCTTACTCCTTCATAATGAAAGTAGCGCTTTTCTTCCCCGATTACTTCATAAATTGCATGAATAATATCATCTAAATCCCAAAAATCTCCACTTACCGTTAATCCTGTTAAATTTTCAGTTGGTTTAATTGTCAGCATGATGATACCCCCTTTGCATGTAGAAGCACGTTCACATTATGAGAACAGTCCTTATTGCTTTGATGTGTAGTTCAGTAATTGGAACAGTTCATTTCTTTCTTTATCTGTAAGGTCACGCCACTGTCCGACTTTTAAATTGCCGATATGAATATTCATAATACGAATGCGCTGTAATCGCTGTACAGAATAGCCAAGAGCAGAACACATACGACGAATTTGGCGATTTAATCCTTGCTCTAAAATAATTTTAAATACTTTTGAAGATACCTTTTCTACTCGGCAAGGTAATGTCGTTGTATCTAAAATTTCCACTCCCGAACTCATGTCACGAATAAATTGATCAGTAATCGGCTTGTCTACCTGCACAACATATTCCTTTTCATGGTGGTTTTCTGCCCGTAAAATTTCGTTGACGATATCTCCGTCATTTGTAAGAAGCAGTAATCCTTCTGAATCTTTATCCAGACGTCCGATATGGAAAATACGGAGCGGGTGGTTTACAAAATCCACAACATTTCCTTCAATATGTTTTTCCGTTGTACTCGTAATTCCAACTGGTTTATTCAGTACAATATAGACTAATTCTTCCTGTCTCTTTACAGGCTTGCCATCAACTAATACTTCATCGCCTGTTTCAACTTGACTGCCGTTTGTCGCAACAACCCCATTGATTTTTACACGGCCGTCTTCTACCCATTTATCTGCACCACGACGGGAAACGATGCCTGTTTCTGCTAAA
This sequence comes from Solibacillus sp. iso_87, assembly GCF_056173085.1. Taxonomy (NCBI): domain Bacteria; kingdom Bacillati; phylum Bacillota; class Bacilli; order Caryophanales; family Caryophanaceae; genus Solibacillus; species Solibacillus sp. iso_87. Next base: position 3,869,900 of record NZ_CM149656.1, on the reverse strand, counting down.
AATTTATTGATTCTCATAATTTTTCACCTACTAATAGAATATCTTCAGTATACATGAGTTTATCTGTAATTTTGTAATACTTCGTTCAAAATGACGCTTGATTATATAATGTACAAACCTATCTTTACTGGAATTTACCCATTTTATACATTTTTATTATAGTATTCTCTTCATTTTCAGTATAACAGAGTGAAGAATAATAAAATAATCAGAAAATCGTAGTTTAATATTTGAAATGATTCAACTTTTCTGACAATATAATAGATGAAGATACCTCTCACGGAAGAGTGAGCTTTACAGCATGAATTTCAGCACTGCCTTTTTATGAGAAGGTATGGTCACCATAATTTGTGCAAAGGGGAGAGATTTCAATGGCAGCAGTTTATCAAAATCCAAACACGGATGGCGCATTAGTAAATTTCAAGGAGCGTTACGACAACTTTATCGGTGGTAAATGGACACCGCCAGTAAAAGGGGAGTACTTCGACAATATTACCCCTGTAACTGGTAAAGTATATACCCAAGTGGCGCGTTCTACGGAAGAAGATATCGAGCTTGCTTTAGATGCAGCACATGCAGCAAAGGATGCCTGGGGTAAGACATCAGCAACTGAGCGCTCGAATATTTTACTTAAAATTGCAGATCGTATGGAACAAAATTTAGAAATGCTGGCCGTTGCAGAAACATGGGATAACGGTAAGGCAGTACGTGAAACATTGAATGCAGATTTACCTTTGGGCATTGATCACTTCCGCTACTTTGCGGGTGCTTTACGCGCACAGGAAGGGTCTCTTAGTCAGATTGATGAAAATACAGTGGCATATCACTTCCATGAGCCGATCGGTGTAGTTGGACAAATTATTCCATGGAACTTCCCGTTATTGATGGCTGTCTGGAAATTGGCACCTGCTTTAGCTGCAGGAAACTGTGTCGTATTAAAGCCGGCTGAGCAAACACCAGCATCCATTTTAGTGCTTGTTGAGCTAATTGAAGATTTACTTCCGCCAGGTGTGCTGAACGTTGTGAATGGCTTCGGTTTAGAAGCAGGAAAGCCGTTAGCTTCGAATCCACGCATTGGTAAAATTGCGTTTACCGGTGAGACGACGACAGGTCGCCTTATTATGCAATATGCATCACAAAATCTAATTCCGGTTACTCTTGAATTGGGCGGTAAATCACCGAACATTTTCTTTGAAGATATTATGGATGCAGACGATGCATTCTTGGATAAAGCGGTGGAAGGCTTCGTATTATTCGCTTTAAACCAAGGTGAAGTATGTACATGTCCTTCTCGTGCACTTATTCAGGAATCGATTTACGAGAAATTTATGGAGCGCGTATTAAAGCGCGTAGAAGCAATTAAAACAGGTAACCCTTTAGATACAGATACAATGATGGGTGCTCAAGCATCATCGGAACAAATGGAGAAAATCCAGTCCTATTTACAAATCGGTAAAGAAGAAGGCGCGGAATGCTTAATCGGCGGCGAGAAAAATGATTTAGGCGGCGACTTTGCAGAAGGCTACTATATTAAACCGACTGTATTTAAAGGTCATAATAAAATGCGTATTTTCCAAGAGGAAATCTTCGGTCCGGTTGTTGCTGTAACAACATTTAAAACGAAAGAAGAAGCTTTGGAGATCGCAAATGATACATTATACGGATTGGGATCAGGTGTTTGGACACGTGATATGAATACCGCTTACCGTTTTGGCCGCGGCATTCAGGCAGGACGTGTATGGACGAACTGCTACCATGCATATCCGGCACATGCGGCGTTTGGCGGCTACAAAATGAGTGGTGTAGGACGCGAAAACCATAAAATGATGTTAAGCCACTATCAACAAACGAAAAACCTTTTAGTAAGCTATGATGAAAACCGCTTAGGCTTCTTCTAAGAGAGGGGATGCAAAATTTGGTTGAACGTGTTATAGCAACCGATGCAGCACTGCAATTAATCGAGAAGTTGAAAGAACGCCACGGTCCGGTTATGTTCCATCAATCCGGAGGCTGCTGTGATGGTTCGTCCCCAATGTGTTATCCTGATGGCGATTTAATTATCGGCAACCAGGATATATTGCTTGGTCATATTGGCGGAAGTCCGTTTTATATGCACAAAAACCAATATGATTATTGGAAGCATACACAGATTATTATTGATGTCGTCGATGGACGTGGTGGTATGTTTTCGTTGGAAGGCGTCGAAGGGAAGCGCTTTTTATCTAGATCAAGGGCCTTCACAAAAGAAGAGCTTGATGAGCTTCAAGTATAACGTTATAAAAGGGAATGCTGGTTCGACAATCAGCATTCTCTTTTTTTATGAAAAAGCAAATTTTTTTCACTTCAAAAATTTTGGCGTATAATTATAAGTAGGAGTGTGAACTGATGGATCAAACAGCTTTTATACAATTACTTAAAAACAATAATGAGCGGATGGAGCTATTTTTCGGTGCGGATGTTCAAAGCAATGCCCGGATACCGTTAGCGGTGCAATTTACATTTTCACGTGAAACATTTAACGGTCCTTTATTCGAGAAAAATGTAAAAGATATACATAGCCAAAAATCCAAGCAATCATTCTTCGAGTTCTTCTCTACGACATCAAATAGATCGGTTTTAACGTATAAAATGTTAGCCCATTTCGTCTTGCATCCGCAGCCTGAACAGGAGCTTCAGCGAGTAAGTTTCAATGAAAAGGCGTTATTGAAAGCAGGGTTTAAAAGCAGTGGTTATCAACGAATTGCAGCGCTTTTTTTAGGAGACGAAGCACATGCAAAAAAAGCAAAAATCTTACATGACGAAATGAAAAAGTATCATTTCTTCCTGACGGGCAAAGATGATATCCCGTATGCGGTTTTAATGACGAAGAAGCAAAGTGACCCGGTTAAGCTCGCCGAAACAATGCGGAAATACTATGTTGCATTACACGGTAAAGGGTTTAAAAATGGAGATGCCCTACAGGCACTGACACAGCTATTGCCATTGTATGACGAAGAATTCCAGCCTGTATTAGTAGATTATGTAGTTGCGATGAAGCAGTCATTTATTAATAGTGGCTTGAAAGTAAAGAAAAGGTTTTATCCATATTTAGCTTTGCTTGCTTTAGCAGGAGCTACATCGGAAGTTGTCGATGAAATTGTAGAAATGGAACAGACACTCGTCAAACTTCCGATGTATGTGGATATGCAAGCGTATGCTTTAATGACCGCTGCCCAGTATGTGCTGAAAAGTTTGATGGAAAACAATATGTTATCCGATTTCAAAGATAGTTTATTATTTATGCAGGCTCTTGCGATGAGCGATTATATAGGTGATATCCCATTTTTATTAGCATTCGATATTCTCGATATATTTTTTTAATTTGGGTAAACAATAGTAAGGAGTGAATTAAATGAAACAGACAAAATTATGGATCAATGGCCAGTGGGAAAGTACGAATAAAACGACTGAGTTATCAGCACCTTATACGGGAGAAGTACTTGCAAATGTAGCAAAAGCAACGGCAGCGGACGTGGAGCGTGCAATTGAAGGTGCCCACCAAGCATTCCAGTCATTCAAAAAAACAACTGCTTATGAACGCGCGGAAATTTTATACAAAGTCGTAACGATTATGCGGGAACGTAAACAAGAACTTGCGAAAATATTGGCGGATGAAGCGGCAAAACCGATATCAGCAGGTATTGCCGAAGTAGACCGTACGATTGCGACCTACCAGTTTGCTGCAGAAGCGGCAAAACAAAGTACAGGAGAAACGATTCCGATGGATGCAGCACCAGGCGTAAAAGACAGAATCGGTTATACGAAGCGAGTTCCATTAGGCGTAGTTTCTGCGATTACACCGTTTAATTTTCCATTTAATCTCGTAGCCCATAAATTAGGGCCAGCCTTTGCTGTAGGGAATACGGTTGTATTAAAGCCTGCATCTCAAACTCCGTTAAGTGCACTTGTAATGGCTGAAATTTTCAAAGCAGCAGGTTTACCGGATGGCGCATTGCAAATTGTAACAGGCAGCGGCGGGGAGTTGAGCGAACCACTTGTAACACATCCACTTGTAAAAAAAGTGACATTTACAGGTAGTGGTGCGGTTGGTCTAAAAATTAAAGAAAAAATCGGCTTGCGAAAAATTACATTAGAGCTTGGTTCAAATGCGGCACTCATTGTAGAACCTTCAACACCGCTTGAAAAAATAATGAAGCGTGGTGTAGGCGGTGCATTTGGATTTGCCGGACAAGTATGTATTTCATTGCAACGTATTTATGTTCATACCTCAATTTATGAAGCATTTACAAAATTATTTGTTGAAGAGACAAAGAAACTAGTTGTTGGAGATCCGCATGATGAAAAAACAGATGTGAGTGCAATGATTCATCCTGATGAAGTTAGCCGTATAAAAAACTGGATTGAAGAGGCGAAGCAGCAAGGTGCAACGGTTGCAGCAGGAGCTGAATTTACAGAACGCACATGCTCTCCAACAGTCATGACGAATGTGAAGCCTGATATGAGAATTGTTTGTGAGGAGACTTTTGCGCCGATTGTATCCATTGTGCCGTATGAAACACTGGATGAGGCAATTGCCCTTGTAAATAAATCGGAGCTTGCGTTAAATGCGGGTATTTACACAAATGTATTAACAGATGCGATGAAAGCTGCTGAAGAGATTGAAGCAGGCGCGGTGATCATTAACGATATTCCAACATTCCGTGTAGACAATATGCCGTATGGTGGCGTCAAAATGAGCGGCTACGGTAAAGAAGGCATTAAGTATGCAGTGGAAGAAATGACCGATTTAAAATTTATTACAATGAAGTTGAATTATGAATAGTTTGTACTAGCACTTCCATCTTCTGAATAGTAACATGGAGTGTAGTTTAGAAAGGAGGAAGATTATGAAAAATACTCTGCCGATGAGCTTTTCAAAATCTATCCAAACACGATTAGTACTACCTCCTGATACAAATCATCATCAATCGATATTCGGAGGAAAAGTGTTAGCATATATTGATGAAATCGCGGCGATTGCTGCAATGAAACATTGCCAAGGTGAAGTCGTTACTGCTTCTTTTGACTCAGTAGATTTCGTATCCTCTGCCTATGCAGGGGATATGATTGAGTTGGAAGCTGTTGTATCTGGAACAGGTCGTACTTCGATGGAAGTATATGTACGGGTTGTATCAAGAAATATTAAAACAGGTGCAAAGAAATTAACGACGGAATCATTCGTAACGATGGTCGCGATCGACGAAAACGGCAAGCCGAAGGAAGTACCGGGTGTTGAGCCGGAGACAGATTTCGAACGCCATTTATTTGAAACAGGCCCGATTCGTCAGGAGCATCGAAAACAAAAGCGAGCATTATCAAAAAAACGGCGTGCATAAAAAAGGGTTTTGTACAGTGGTAGAAGTACCAATTAATAAAAAGAAAACCCTTATTAAGAAACGGATATTTTAACGCACAGCAAAAAAAATGCTATTTTTCTCACAGAGAAAAATAGCATTTATGGGTTATGTTCCACCTTCTTTTAGTATTTAAGCAAAATTAATCATGCAGTTCCTGAACAATGTGGAGCAATGAATCCGATGATGTTAACACATTGTTTGTTGTATGTGTTAAACCGGTAATAACAGATGAAATGGCATGAATGTCTTCATTCGTGTTTTCATATTGCGTTTTAATGCCATGTACGGCTTCAGTAATTGATGTAAAGGAATCCGCCAAGTTTTTTTGCGTATCCACACTCATTTTTACTTGCTCATCAACACTTGAAACAGAGTCGGACATTTGTGAAATACTAAGTTCGGTTTCTTTAATTAAATGAGAGACGTTTTGTACCGCATTTTTAGTTTCCTCAGCAAGCTTTCGAACTTCATCAGCTACTACGGCAAATCCTTTCCCATGTTCACCTGCACGTGCTGCTTCAATAGATGCATTTAATGCAAGCAAGTTTGTCTGATCGGCAATCCCTGTTACTAACCCTACAATTTCAGCAATTTTTTTGGACGATTGACGCAATTTAACCATTGATGATTCAAGAGTGTCCACACGATCTAAAATGTTTGTCATGATTGCTGTCTGGTTAACTAAATATGTAGTCCCTGTCGTTGATTTATTTTCTGTTTCCGCTACTAAATTTAATCCTTGTGTTGTGTTGGAAGCAATTTCTTCGGATTGACTCGCAATTTCCTGTAATGAGGCATTTGTCTGATCACTAATATGCGTTAACTCTTGTGCAGTATGTTGAATTCGCTCCACAATTCGGTATTTCATTTCCAAACTTTCAGTACGAATGCGCTGCTCTTCTTTTTCATATGCTTCAATCACAAGCTGCTGCTCAAAGTTGATTAGTTTTGAAAAAGCATTAATTGCTTTAGCCATTTCTTCATTTGACATTTCAATTTTACTAATAAAGTCGATAAACGTGGTCATTAGCGATTGGAATGATGCAATATACCACTTTGATTGCAGTCCGATTTTAACATGGACATGTGCAATCGTTTGTCGTTCCTCTATATAATTTGAATCGATATTACAGTTGAACATCGCTTCTAAATGCTTTGTTAATGTCCCTTTAAGACGCTCCATTCGAGCTGAACTTCCTATAATATCCACAAGCTCCGGACTTAAGCTAATCGCACCATAAAACTTCTCCACCATAACTGGAACAACTTGTTTTGCAAAAGGTTCCAGCTGTTTAATCACGGCTAAATCCTCTTTCGTTAAATTTAGCAATTGAAGCTGTTTATGTAAGTTAGGATAGTTTGAAACATCCAGGTTTACTTGCTGTGCATAATTTGCAATATCAAAATAAGGCTTGTTTGAAACTTTTGTTGCTCTAGAAAACAGAATACCCATGTTCTTCCTCGATTCATGTATTATTAAATAATACTATTTTACTGTTTATATCGGATGAAATATTAATATTTCTATAGAGATTAAAAATTTACAGTAATTTGTATTTGAGGTAATATAACTATTAAAATGGATGCAGTAAATAGTGAAAGGCGTTGTAATGATGAAGTTTCATAAAGGGCGTTTAAAATTTGTTTTACCATTGTCGCTTGGAGTTGCGATCGCATCGTATATCATGCTAGTAAACAATTATGCAGAAGTAGGCTACCGTGACCGCATTTTAATAGTTATTGGAGCAACCATCTTAACCGCAGTTATTTCCTACTTTTTATTCCCACAAGAAGGGGATAACCCGAAAGATAGAGGCCCATATTAATCAAATATAGACATCAAAAGAAATCTCGAAATAAAAATTCGGGATTTTTGTCCTCTCTATGAAACTTTTACGAATATTATCCGTAAATAAGCTAATAAACTAAAGTGAGGTTGATAACAAATGGAATCTAAATGGTCGAAAATCATTATTCATGCCAGTGCATTCTTTGCGCCGTTCCTAGTACCGATTCTGTTTTTCTTAATAAGTTCTGAAGATGAAGTAAAGCGTACAGCAATCCAAGCATTGCTTTTCCAAGTCGTATTCGGAATTTTAATAGCCATTGCAGGAGTTCTTTCTGTATTGTTAATTGGTTTACCATTCCTATTAGTATTTTTACTCATCTTCTGGATTGCACCGGTCATCGGTATTGTAAAAGCATTATCTGATCAGCACTGGAATTATCCAATTGTAGGACGCTGGGTATAATTTATCCTCAATTTGGCAAAGTTCATAAAAGCGGTAAGGTTTGTTTAAAACACCTTATCGCTTTTTTTACATAAATAGGGATTTATTAATGTAAAAATAGGGAAACCTAAAACAAGAGTGATTAGTTGCATTTCAAAAAAAAAATATTGTATATTTAAGTCAAAGATAGTCAAAGTCAGTTGATGAGAGGTGAGAGACAGCATGAGGAATATATCTGACATAATTGAAGGGTATTTGAAGGAAGTTATTGAATTAGAGGGACAGGGACTTATTGAAATAAAGCGAAATGAATTAGCAAAGCAATTTGCCTGTGCTCCTTCCCAAATCAATTACGTTATCAATACGCGTTTCACGACCGAGCATGGCTACTATGTAGAGAGTAAGCGGGGTGGTGGCGGTTATATTCGGATTTTGCGAGTAACGATCCACTCTAAGAAAAATCTATTGGACGAAATGGAAACACAAATAGGTAACGAAATTGCTCAAACTAATGCTGAACGTATTATTTTCCGGTTATTGGATGAGGACATTATTACAGAGCGAGAAGCAAGCATTATGAAGGCCGCTTTAGACCGGGTCACATTACAGGTAGGTTTACCGCTGCGTGATCAGCTAAGAGCACGTATTATGCATGCAATGCTACAAACGATTTCTTTTGAAAAGTAGAGGTGGATTATTATGATATGTGAGCATTGTAAACAGCGTCATGCCAATGTTACCGTTACTCAAGTTCACAATGGTCAAAAAGTGGAGCGTCACTACTGTGAAGTATGTGCCACTCAATTTCATCCATTTCAATTTGACGTAAATGAAGAGCCTGCATCTCTTCAGCAGCTTATTTCAAATTGGTTCAATTTTGTACCTGTGAATGCAAAGAAAGAAAGTACGACAACGAATACAAACAGCCCAAAATCCTGTCCTTCCTGCGGGTTTACGTACCGACAGTTTTTAAAGCAAGGGAAATTTGGATGCGGTCAATGTTACGAAACATTTAGCGAGCAATTACCACAGCTACTTGAACGTCTTCAGGCAGGTACTCAGCATGTAGGGTATGTGGAAGAAGGACCTTCAAAAGAAAAAGTAGAACAACAAATCCAAGAGCTCCGTTCATCACTGCAGCAAGCTATTGCGGAAGAGCGTTTTGAAGATGCAGCTTCCATACGTGATGAAGTAAGGGAATTGGAAAGTAAAATAAAACAGGAAGGTGAGGGGAACGCATGAACATCGAGCATTTTTTAACGAATGCCAGTCCCAGCTGGATGCAACACGAAAGCGATTCCGATATCGTCATTAGCACGCGCATTCGGCTTGCTCGTAATATTGCCAATACTCGATTTCCGATAAGTTTTACAGAACAGGAAGCACAAATAATCGAAGAAAAATTGATGAAGTCATTATTATCTTCGGATAACAACCCATATCAGTTTTCCTATTTCCAAATAAAAGATATGCCGGTTTTACAACGCCAAATTTTAGTGGAGAAGCATTTGATCAGCCCGAATTTGGCACGAAGAAAAAAAATTGGATCATTTTTTTTAACAAAAGATGAATCCATTAGCATATTAGTAAATGAAGAGGATCATATTCGCATACAGAGTCTTACTCAAGGGATGAATTTAAAAGAAGCATTTGATAAGGCTCGCAATATTGACCGCTACTTAAGTAAGTCAATTGCGTATGCATATGAAGACCGCTATGGTTATTTGACAAGTTGCCCAACAAATGTCGGAACAGGACTTCGAGCTTCTGTCATGCTCCATTTACCAGCACTCACAATGATGAAACAGATGAATCCATTAATTCAGATGATGACAAGATTAGGAATGGTTGTGCGGGGTATATATGGGGAAGGCAGTGAAAATTTAGGGAATATTTATCAAATATCAAACCAGATCACATTAGGTAAATCAGAAGAAATGATTTTGCAGGAGCTTCAGGATGTTGTAGAGCAAGTAATCAAAAAAGAAGAACTTGCCCGCAAAAATTTGCTGATGCGTGCCCCCTCGATGTTGGAAGACCGCTTAAGCCGTTCCCTTGGTACATTGAAGTACGCAAAAATTTTAACGAGTGAAGAAGCGGCAAGCTGTTTATCAAATGTACGTCTTGGGGTAAGTTTAGGATTATTAGAAGCAATTTCACAGCGTAAACTAAATGAGTGCATGCTTATTATGCAACCTGGACTCATTCAGCAATATATTGGTACTACGTTACAACCAGCAGAGCGTGATATGTATCGTGCGAAGCTGTTGCAAGAAAAGTTAAACGAGCAAGATGAAGCTACAAACAATGGGGAAAAAGGAGAGGATTTTCTATGATGTTTAATCGATTCACACAACGTGCTCAGAAGGTATTACAACTTGCTCAAGAAGAGGCAATTCGTCTTAAGCATAAAGAAATCGGAACTGAACATATTTTACTTGGCTTAATTCGTGAAGGTGGCGGAATTGCCGCTAAAGCTTTGGAAGCAATTAATATTAGCCCTCAAATGATTGAAACTGGCATTGAGGAACTCGTTGGAAAAGGTACTGAAGATGTAGGCCCAATCGTACATTACACACCACGTGCTAAAAAGGTAATCGAACTTTCATTGGATGAATCACGTAAATTAGGGCATGCGTATGTCGGAACAGAGCATATTTTATTAGCTTTAATTCGTGAAGGTGAAGGGGTTGCTGCCCGCGTATTGGCGAATACAGGTGTAAGCATCAATAAAGCACGCCAACAAGTTTTACTTTTATTAGGCAATAATGATTCAAACACTAGTGGTAATTCCAGCATGACACAAACAGTAAATACACCAACACTTGATAGTTTAGCCCGCGATTTAACAGCTGTAGCGCGTGAAGGTTCACTTGACCCGGTTATCGGTCGCTCAAAAGAAATTACACGTGTTGTAGAAGTACTGTCACGTCGTACAAAAAACAACCCGGTACTGATCGGGGAACCAGGTGTCGGTAAAACGGCTATTGCAGAAGGCTTGGCACAGCAAATTATCAATAATGAAGTACCGGAAACGCTGCGCGATAAACGTGTAATGACGCTTGATATGGGTACAGTTGTTGCAGGTACGAAATATCGTGGGGAATTTGAAGACCGTCTGAAAAAAGTGATGGATGAAATTCGCCAGGCTGGCAATATTATTTTATTCATCGATGAGCTTCATACATTAATCGGTGCAGGTGGCGCTGAAGGTGCAATTGATGCGTCGAATATTTTAAAACCATCATTGGCACGTGGCGAACTGCAATGTATCGGTGCGACAACATTGGATGAGTACCGCAAATATATCGAAAAAGACGCGGCATTAGAGCGTCGTTTCCAACCAATCCAAGTTGATGAGCCATCTGTTGAAGAAACAATCCAAATTATTAATGGTTTACGTGACCGCTATGAAGCACATCACCGTGTGAAAATTTCGGATGAAGCGGTAGAAGCGGCTGCAAAATTATCGGATCGCTACATTTCAGATCGTTTCTTACCGGATAAAGCAATTGACTTAATTGATGAAGCTGGTTCGAAAGTGCGCTTACGCTCTTATACTGTTCCACCTAACTTAAAAGAGTTGGAAGATAAATTGGAAAACATCAAGTCTGAAAAGAATGCCGCTGTTTCAGGACAGGAGTTTGAAAAAGCAGCTGCATTGCGTGATACAGAGCAGAAGCTGAAACAAGAGCTTGAACAACTGAAAAAAGAGTGGAAAGAAAAACAAGGCAAAGAAGAGTCTACAGTATATGTAGACGACATCGCACAAGTGGTGGCGATGTGGACGGGAATTCCTGTTTCGAAAATCGCACAGGCAGAATCTGCGAAGTTATTAAACCTTGAAGAAGAATTACACAAACGTGTAGTTGGTCAAGGTGAAGCAGTAGAGGCAATTTCCCGTGCAATCCGTCGTGCACGTGCAGGCTTAAAAGATCCGAAACGTCCAATCGGTTCATTCATCTTCCTTGGTCCTACAGGGGTAGGTAAAACGGAACTAGCACGAGCACTTGCCGAAGTAATGTTCGGTGATGAAGATGCGATGATCCGTGTAGATATGTCTGAGTATATGGAGAAACATTCGACTTCTCGTTTAGTCGGTTCACCTCCAGGCTATGTCGGATTTGACGATGGTGGTCAATTAACAGAAAAAGTCCGCCGCAAGCCATATTCGGTTGTACTGTTGGATGAAATTGAAAAAGCGCACCCGGATGTATTCAACATCTTATTACAAGTGTTGGAAGACGGCCGCTTAACTGACTCAAAGGGCCGTGTTGTTGATTTCCGCAATACAGTAGTCATTATGACATCGAATGTTGGGGCAGATGCTCTGAAATACCGCAAACATGTAGGATTCGGTGCCGGTGTAAATGCATCGAAAGACAAAGACATGAAGAACACAATGCTGGAAGAACTGAAAAAAGCGTTCCGTCCAGAGTTCTTAAACCGTATTGATGAAATGATCGTGTTCCATTCATTAGAAAAGGAACACTTAAAAGAAATCGTATCATTAATGGCTAACTCTTTAACGAATCGTCTGAAAGAGCAGGATATCGAACTGCAACTTACAGATGCAGCGCTTGAGAAAATTTCGGAAGAAGGCTATGATCCACAATATGGTGCGCGTCCATTACGTCGTGCATTACAAAAACATGTGGAAGACCGCTTATCCGAAGAACTGTTAAAAGGTACATTGGATAAGACGCAAACAGTCGTACTGGATTATGCAGATGATGAGTTTGTCGTACGTACACAAGAAAAAGTAGCAACGAATTAACAAAAACAGACGAGGCGGGTAATTCCTGCTTCGTCTCTTTTTTTCACTCTCGTCGTTAGAAATCGGGGAATACAAACTAAACAGAAATTATTTTTATGGGATACGCTAGCCTAGAATGAATTTCGTGACAGATTAGTGGGTATTCGATTTTGATTCGTGTACAATTATAGAACAAACATTCGAAGGAGCTAGCAAAATGGCAAAAAAGAAGTCTAAATTTATGTGCAGCAGCTGTGGCTATGAAGCGGCAAAATGGATGGGGCGCTGTCCTGGCTGTGGTGAGTGGAATACGATGAATGAAGAAGTCGAAGTCATCACAAAAGGTCCGCGTGGTGCGTTCCAGCATTCTACAACCGCTACAAAGGCAACACCTATTATTCATGTGGAGGTACAGGAAGAAACACGTATCGCTACAGAAATGAATGAGTTCAACCGTGTGCTCGGAGGCGGTATCGTACCAGGTTCGCTTGTATTGATAGGCGGTGATCCAGGTATCGGAAAATCGACTTTATTACTGCAAGTATCGGCGCTTCTTTCCAATCAGGGAAAACGTGTTTTATATATTTCCGGTGAAGAATCTGTACGTCAGACGAAGCTGCGAGCTGAACGTTTAGGTGTACATACGCCGGAGCTTTATATTTACTCGGAAACGAATCTGGAGTTTTTAAATCAAACAATTGATGAAGTACAACCGAAATTTGTTATTGTCGATTCCATTCAAACGGTACACCATCCGGAAGTAACAAGCGCACCAGGCAGTGTGTCGCAAGTGCGTGAATGTACCGCGGAACTGATGCGTATTGCAAAAACAAAAAATATTGCTATTTTCCTTGTTGGTCATGTAACGAAAGAAGGTCAGATTGCCGGACCGCGTATTTTAGAACATATGGTAGATACGGTGCTTTACTTTGAAGGGGAACGCCATCATAACCATCGGATTTTACGCAGTCAGAAAAACCGTTTTGGATCTACAAATGAAATTGCGATTTTTGAAATGCTCCATGGAGGATTAAAGGAAGTACTGAACCCGTCTGAGTTATTTTTACAGGAGCGATCGCAAGGTGCCCCCGGTTCGACGATTGTTGCATCTATGGAAGGGACACGCCCGATTTTGGTAGAAATACAATCTCTTGTTACACCAACGAGTTTCAATTATCCGAAACGTATGGCAACAGGGGTTGATCAAAACCGTGTACAGCTTTTAATGGCGGTATTGGAAAAACGCATGGGCATGATGCTTCAGGCACAGGATGCGTATATTAAAGTTGCGGGTGGCGTGAAGCTGGATGAGCCAGCGATTGATTTGGCTGTATTAACAAGTATTGTTTCAAGCTTTAAAGATCAGACAGTACGTCCGACAGACTGCTTTATCGGGGAAGTCGGGTTAACTGGTGAAGTACGCCGCGTTTCGCGAATTGAACAGCGTGTTCAGGAAGCGGCAAAGCTAGGATTTAAACGCGCCTTTATTCCAGCTTCTAATATTGGTGGCTGGGAATTCCCGCCGGACATTCAAGTCGTTGGCGTCGAAACAATCAGCGATGCACTGCGGGAATCTTTCCAAAATTTATAGAGAATACGTTTTTAGTAATACGATCAAAAGGCATGGAAAGTGGAAATATTTTCATGCCTTTTTCTTTCTTTAAAAATGCTTCTCTTGTGAAAATGCCAAAAGGCTTTCCAATCGGCAGGAAGTTGAAGCTGAAATGCTTGTTCAGTACATTGGCCCCAGCACCGTAAAGTGATAAAAGAGCGATGATTAACTCAGAGTAAGCTGCAAGTAAATGCATGCCGTTCTCCATAATTCCAAATGAGCTTAATGCCAGACCGATAAATAAGAAGTCGATCATGACGAAGATGGCGAATAGAACTTTATTTGTTTGAGCTGCACCAATCGTCATAAATAGGGTAAAGATTAAATAACCTAAATACACAACACCGAGCTGAGTTGTATCAGCAGATACCTGTAATGTTGCACCAAATAAACCGGCTTGAACGAACCAGCTCATACCTACGCCCATCCAGAACAAACCATATGCGCTGAATGCCGTCGTACCAAATGTATTATTATGCTTTGAATCTAATACAGATGCGTAAAATTGTGCAATACCTCCTAAAAATATTGCCCAAGGAATAACCAAACCTAAGCCATCTGTCCAGCCTAACTTTTGAGTGGAAGCAACAAATGTTACAATCGCCAAACCGAATAAACCAATTGCAGACGGGTCAGCTGTAGAAATTTTTACTTCTTTTGCAGTATTCAAAACGTACTCTCCTCTTCTAAGTTGAAATTTTCTATTATACTAAAATAAAATATACATTAATTTGATTAAACTACCGGTAGTGGGAATTTAGAATGAAGTACGTCATTTTTGAATTAGTATCGCGTAAAACTTAACTAAAAAAATAGGGAATAATCTTAAAAAATGGGTAAAATCCTAATATTGGAATGGAATTGCAGTTTGTTGATTATTTGCCCTGTCTTTTGGTACCTGGGCTTCGCATGAATGAAACTTTAGATGTATAATTATTAACTGGAGGTGAAACAAATGTTGAAGAAAATAATTCAAGTAGCATTTTTATTTATCGGTGGAGCATTAGGCCTTATTTTCTTACCGCCCTTATATGCATTCATGAACTTATCATCCAATCCTTGGCTTAATAATCCATACTTCAGTGTCGCGATAGGTGCTGCTTTATTATTCGTTTTATCGTTTGCATTATCTGATTACTTTGTAAAATTAATTACTTGGTTAGAGGAAGTATTATTCAAATTGCCTGCAGCGGATCTACTGTTTGGTACACTCGGTTTAATTGTGGGACTATGTGTAGCAACATTAGTCGGTGTCGCAATCAATCAAATGAACATTCCTGTTATTACCGCTGTTGTTCCTGCTATTTTATCCATTGTTCTGGGCTATCTCGGTTTCCGGTTAGGTTTCAGTAAACGGGATGAGCTATTGCAGATTTTTTCCGGGAAATCTACGAAAAAGCGGCAAAGTGACGGATCTGTCAAGGAAGTTCAGGAGCAGTACAAATTACTTGATACGAGTGTCATCATTGATGGGCGTATTGCCGATATTTCAACAACAGGCTTTGTTGAAGGAATTTTAGTCGTGCCTCAGTTTGTATTAACAGAACTCCAGCATATTGCGGATTCATCTGATACATTGAAGCGTACGCGTGGTCGCAGAGGTCTCGATATTTTAAAACGTCTTCAGGACGAACGTGCTTCAAAGGTACTTATTACGGAAGTGGATTTTGAAGATGTGTCTGAAGTGGACTTAAAGCTGGTTCGTTTAGCAAAAAACATGAGTGCTCAAATATTGACGAATGATTTCAATTTAAATAAAGTTTGTGAACTGCACCGTGTACAAGTATTGAATATTAATGATTTGGCAAACGCGGTGAAACCGGTCGTTATTCCAGGTGAAGATATGCAAGTCGTTGTCATTAAAGACGGGAAAGAACACAATCAAGGTGTTGCCTATTTAGATGACGGAACAATGATTGTAGTAGAAGGCGGCCGAAGCTATATTGGCCAGGCAATTACAGTTACTGTAACGAGCGTACTTCAAACATCGGCAGGGCGAATGATTTTTGCCAAGCCAAAAGAGGATTAGGATGTGAAGCATTTTGCGTTATGAAGTTGTTTTACCGGCAGCAGGAAGTGGAAAGCGCATGGGTGCCGGGCAAAATAAATTATTACTAAACTTAGCGGATAAACCGATTTTAGTTCATACACTTCTTGTTTTTGAACAAGATGAAAACTGTACGGGTATTTGGCTTGCCGTAAAAGATGAGGAACGTCCATTTATCCAGTCGCTCATCGAAAAGTATAATATTGCAAAAGTAAAAGGTATGCCTACAGGTGGTGAAGAACGGCAACACTCAGTGCATTCATGCATTAAAGAAATGAATGCAGTGGATGTTGTCCTTGTTCATGACGCTGCAAGACCTTTTATTACGATTCCGAAGATTACCGAGCTTGCAAAAGTCGCTTATGAAAAAGGAGCAGCTATTGCAGGGGTTCGTGCAAAGGATACAATGAAAGTTGTCCATAACGGCCTAATTAAAGAAACTGTTGACCGTGAATCTTTATGGATGGTTCAGACGCCGCAAGCGTTCCGTTACGATTTACTGGCAGAAGCTGAAGACGTAGCCGAAAAGGTAGGTTTTTTAGGAACTGATGAAGCAATGCTCGTTGAACGTTTAGGGCATGATATTCATATCGTGGAATGCAGTTATGAGAATGTAAAAATGACAACGCAGGAAGATCTGATTTTTGGGGAAGCTATTTTAAAACAACGAAAATAGAAGATACCTTGAAAAGAAAATAGGTTTGCGAGGCTTTTTTCGGACAAGTTGATTATACTAATGATAATGAGATTAGCAGAAAGTAGGTGAAAGCTAGTTTACTATGTAGGCTAGCAACGATATGTTTCGAATTGGACAAGGATTTGACGTTCACGAATTTGCAGAAGGACGTCCATTAATTTTAGGTGGGATTACAATTCCACATGAGCGCGGCTTAGTAGGTCATTCGGATGCCGATGTACTTTTACATACAGTGACAGACGCGGCATTAGGTGCAATTGGTGAAGGGGATATTGGCCGTCACTTCCCTGATACAGATCCGGAGTGGAAAGATGCCGATTCAGCGAAGTTACTTGAATACATTTGGAAGATGGTAGAAGAGCGCGGATATAAATTAGGAAATGTGGATTGTACGATTATGGCACAGCGCCCGAAAATGGCTCCATATATCTCACAAATGCAAAACCGTATAGCAC
The DNA here is from genome assembly GCF_056173085.1 of Solibacillus sp. iso_87. Classification (NCBI taxonomy): domain Bacteria; kingdom Bacillati; phylum Bacillota; class Bacilli; order Caryophanales; family Caryophanaceae; genus Solibacillus; species Solibacillus sp. iso_87. The sequence goes on along the minus strand of NZ_CM149656.1, from coordinate 3,852,706 downwards.
AATTATTGAATGCGGAACCTTCACAAGTAAATGTAAAAGCGACAACAACAGAGAAGTTAGGTTTTGTTGGCCGTGAAGAGGGAATTGCAGCAATGGCAACGATTCTTTTAGTTAAAGCATAAAGTGAAACTTCAATCAGTGGGGGATCTTCATCCTCGCTGATTAGAAGGAACACAAGCTAAAACCGTCACATCCTGTGACAACGCTTGTGTGACCAACATCTTGTTGTACGAACCAATCGGGCTTTTACGGGTAGTTGATCTCCCGCCTATCCCTTTCCCTACGTAAGTCTGGAGGCGGGAGACTTACTACCCGTTAATGCGGGATAAAAATGAGGGCGTGTGTCAAAAATCGGCACACGCTACTTTAATTTAATAACTTACAGTGGTAGAATGGTTAAAGTTTAAAAGACATCTATTGTGCCGATATTGGACAATATAGTGTCCGTTTATATACATATAAAAGTAAACTTTTTTATATGCGAAAAAGGTCGAGCGTTTTAACGCTAAAATTAGGAGGCAATAATTATGACGAAAACAGTTCGCGTTCGTTATGCACCATCGCCAACAGGATTTTTACATATCGGTGGCGCACGTACAGCTTTATTCAACTATTTATATGCAAAACATCACAACGGTACTTTTGTAGTACGTATTGAAGATACAGATATTGAACGTAATGTAGAGGGCGGGGAAGCTTCTCAACTTGATAACTTACGCTGGTTAGGCATTATGCCGGATGAGTCAATAGATATCGGCGGCCCATATGCACCTTACCGTCAAATGGAGCGTCTTGATATTTATAAAGAGCATGCAGAAAAAATGCTGGAAAACGGACAAGCTTATAAATGTTTCTGTACTTCAGAAGAGCTTGAAGCATCACGCGAAAAACAAAAAGCACAAGGTGTTGCTGCACCTGCCTATGATGGTAAATGCCGTCATTTAACAGCTGAGGAAGTTGCTGAAAAAGAAGCTGCTGGTATCCCGCACACAATTCGTATGCGTGTTCCTGAAAATGTTACGTATCAGTTCACTGACTTAGTTCGCGGTGAAGTATCTTTCGAATCAAAAGATATCGGTGACTGGGTACTTGTAAAAGCAAACGGTATCCCAACTTACAATTATGCGGTAGTGCTGGATGACCACTTCATGGAAATTACACATGTATTCCGTGGGGAAGAGCATTTATCAAACACACCGAAACAAATGATGATCTTTGACGCATTCGGATGGGAATATCCGCAATATGGTCATATGACATTAATCGTAAATGAAGAGCGTAAAAAATTATCAAAACGTGATGAGTCAATCATTCAGTTCGTTACACAATACAAGGACCTAGGCTACTTACCGGAAGCGATGTTTAACTTCTTTGCATTACTTGGCTGGTCACCTGAGGGAGAAGAAGAAATCTTCTCACATGACGAATTTGTAAAGCTGTTTGATGAAAAGCGCTTGTCAAAATCACCATCAATGTTCGATAAAACAAAACTAACATGGATGAACAACCAATATATTAAAAAAATGTCTCATGAAGAGGTAGTTGCTTTAGCATTGCCACACTTGCAAAAAGCAGGCTTACTTCCAGAAGAGCTATCGGAAGAACAACATGCATGGGCTTCTGATTTAATCGCTCTTTACCATGAGCAAATGAGCTTCGGTGCAGAAATCGTAGAATTATCCAGCCTATTTTTCACAGAAGAAATTGCATATGATGAAGAAGCAAACGAAGTGTTAGCTGGTGAAACTGTGCCGGCTGTTATGGCTTCATTTAAAACACAATTAGAAGCATTAGAATCTTTTGATGCCGCTTCAATTAAAGCAGCTATTAAAGCTGTACAAAAAGAAACAGGTGTAAAAGGTAAAAATCTGTTTATGCCAATCCGTGTTGTGACAACTGGTCAAACACATGGTCCGGAATTGCCGAATGCCATCGCCTTAATCGGCAAGGAAAAAACAATTGCTCGTGTTGAAAAATTTGCCCAGTAATCCATTTTCGAAAATTTGGAACTAAATACCGAATTGTTTGAATGGATATAATGATTGATTTTTCTGAAAATAGATGTAAAATGAATGTAAATTCCATAAGTGATAGCACGTTGAGAAGGAGAAGTACGCTGCGCACCCCTTATTAGAGAGGATCACCACCGGCTGAAAGTGATCCAGGTTAAGGCAAAGCTGAAATGCACCTTTGAGTATTTAACTGAACTTGAAGTAGGTTAAATCGATTTGTCCACGTTACAGGACTTCAAGCGGAAAAAGTATTGATACTTTTTCAACCAGAGTGGAACCGCGCATCTAGCGTCTCTGTCACCTTCCGGAGGTGATGGAGGCGTTTTTTTAATTGAAATTACAAATTAACCCAATGAATTTTTAAAGAGTACAATGAAAAAGGAGAGGCAATATGACGATTCAAATTTTCAATTCGTTGACAAGACAAAAAGAACCATTTATTCCGTTGGAGGAAGGCAAAGTAAAAATGTATGTATGCGGACCAACTGTATACAATTACATTCATATTGGAAATTCCCGCCCGGTAATCGTCTATGATACGGTACGCCGCTATTTACAATATGCAGGGTATGAAGTGAAATTTGTTTCAAACTTTACTGATGTGGATGACAAAATTATTAAAGCAGCAAATGAATTAGGTGAAGAAACTTCTGTCTTAACAGATCGCTTTATCGCTGCTTACTTTGAAGATATTACGGCGCTTGGATGCCAAAAGGCGGATGCCCATCCACGTGTAACAGAGCATATGGATGATATTATCGAGTTCATAAAAGTGCTGATCGACAAAGGCTACGCATATGAATCCCAAGGCGATGTTTATTATCGTACGCGTAAATTCAATGGCTACGGTAAGTTAAGTCACCAATCTATCGATGATTTAAAAGTAGGAGCACGTATTGAAGCCGGCGAGAAAAAGGAAGACCCGTTGGATTTCGCATTATGGAAAGCGGCGAAAGCAGGCGAAATTAAGTGGGCATCACCATGGGGAGAAGGACGTCCAGGATGGCATATTGAGTGTTCTGTAATGGCACGTGAGCATTTAGGTGATACAATCGATATTCACGCAGGCGGACAGGATTTAACATTCCCTCACCATGAAAACGAAATTGCCCAATCTGAAGCGCATAATGATAAAACATTCGCGCGTTATTGGATGCATAACGGCTATATTAATATTGATAATGAAAAAATGTCAAAATCACTAGGCAACTTTATATTAGTGAATGATATCCGCCAGCAAATTGACCCGCAAGTGTTGCGTTTCTTTATGCTGTCTGTTCATTACCGTAATCCGATCAACTTCGCTCAGGATTTAGTGGAAGCAGCAAAAAATGGTTTAGACCGTATTCGTACATCTTATACGAATGTGGAGCACCGTCTCACATCTTCTGCAAGTTTAGGGGATAACAGTGAGCAATGGCTTGAAAAAATTGGTCAGATTAAAGTTGATTTCGAAAACGCGATGAATGATGACTTTAATACAGCAAATGCGGTTTCGGCGTTATTTGAACTTTCCCATATTGCCAATGTGTATTTAAACGAAGCAAATACGGATAAAGAAGTATTGCAGGCAATTTTAACGATGTTTGATACAATTGGAAATGTACTAGGTATTCATATAAAAGTAGAAGCTGGCTTACTCGATGAAGAAATTGAGGCATTAATCGAGGAACGTAATCAAGCCCGCAAAAACCGTGATTTCGCTCGTTCAGATGAAATCCGTGACCAACTGCTGGGCATGGATATTGTGCTTGAAGACACTCGTCAAGGTACACGCTGGAAACGAGGACAGTAAATGCAAAATTTAACACCACATGATGTCATACAGCTAAATGCACTGGCGCTCGCTTATATGGGCGACGCCGTGCTGGAACAAAGAATTCGGGAACATTTAATATTGTCGGGCCGTGCAAAGCCTAACACATTGCATAAAGAAGCAACGAAATACGTTTCGGCCAAGTCCCAGTCCCATATTGTGCATCGCATGATTGAAGAGAATTATTTAACAGAAGAAGAGCAAGCTGTTTTCCGTAGAGGACGCAATGCCAAATCAGGATCTGTTCCGAAAAATACAGATGTCCGCACATATCGAAATAGCTCTGGATTTGAGGCGGTTTTAGGCTTCTTATTCCTTAGCAAAGAACATCACCGCGCAAATGAAATAATCGATTACGCAATCGAAATTGTCGAACAGGCAAAAGGAGTGTAACTATGGCAGAGAAAAGACAGCAAAATCGTAAACCAAGAGATTTTAAAGAACGCGAAAAAAAAGCAGATACTTTTAAAACTCATGAGAAAAAGCAACAAGAAAAACCGCAATCTGCCCAGGAAGAATTATCAGGAGAAATGATTGCAGGGAAAAACCCGGTACTTGAGGCACTTCGCGCAGGCCGAGAAATCAATAAGTTATGGATTGCTGAAGGCGTTAAGAAAACAGGTGTACAGGAGTTAATGGACTTAGCGAAAGAACAAGGTGTCCTCGTACAGTTTGTACCAAAACAAAAAGTCGACAAGCTTGCAGAAAATCATCAGGGAATTGTGGCATCAGTCGCGGCATATGACTATGCAGAATTGGATGATCTATTTAACGCAGCTAAGGCAAAAAACGAAGACCCGTTCTTTTTAATATTGGACGAGTTGGAAGATCCACATAACTTAGGGTCGATTATGCGTACAGCGGATGCGATCGGTGCACATGGTATCATTATTCCAAAACGTCGAGCAGTCGGTTTAACAGCAGTTGTTGCTAAAGCTTCAACAGGTGCTATCGAGCATGTACCTGTTGTCCGTGTAACCAATTTAGCCCAAACGGTGGATGAGCTAAAAGACCGCGGTGTATGGATTGCCGGAACAGACGCGAAAGGTTCTGCAGATTATCGTAAAATGGATGCAACATTACCGCTTGCATTAATTATTGGTAGTGAAGGTAAGGGAATGAGCCGTCTTTTAAAAGATAAATGTGACTTCTTATATCACTTGCCGATGGTCGGTCATGTAACATCATTGAATGCTTCCGTAGCAGCGGCATTACTTATGTATGAAGTGTACCGCAAACGACAAGAAGCTAACGGATGAGGTCATGCAGAACATATTGCTAGTAGACGGCTATAACATGATCGGTGCATGGAGTGAGCTTCGTCCGTTACGCGATCCTCACTTTGAAGATGCACGAGATCGGTTAATTGAACGAATGGCGGAGTATAAAGCGCATACAGGCTGGCGTGTTATCGTTGTATTTGATGCCCATCTTGTACCAGGCACTGAGCAATTGTATATTCAGCATGCTGTGGAAGTGCTTTATACACGTAAAAACGAAACAGCGGACGAGCGCATTGAAAAATTATCGAACGAACTAAAAGGACGAAAAATCCAAATACACGTCGCAACATCCGATATGACTGAACAAAACGTTGTATTTGGTCATGGTGCTTTAAGAAAATCGGCACGTGAGCTTGAAATTGAAATGCAAATTATTCAGTCTAAAATTTCATCCAAAGTAAAAGAATCGATCGACGAAAAACCGGCCTCAAGAATTAAGCTTTCAAAAGAAGTGGAACTACAGTTTGAAAAATGGAGAAGAGGGCTAAAGTAATTGATTGCCCGTAATTTCCAATTAAGTTATACTATTCCTAATTATTCTAGCGTAACTGAGGTGATTTTCATTGCTTAAAAGTGAGAAGTTACAAATGGTACTACGTTTTGAACATTTGACAGATGAAGAGCTTGTAGAACAAGTGCATCTTGGCAATACAGATGCGCTAGATTTTTTGATTACAAAATACCGATTGTTTGTTAAGGCGAAAGCGCGGTCGTATTTTTTAATTGGTGCGGACAAAGAAGATATTATCCAAGAAGGAATGATTGGCTTATATAAGGCGATTCGGGATTTTAAAGAGGACAAGCTGGCGTCATTCCGTGCATTTGCAGAACTTTGCATTACACGGCAAATTATTACGGCAATTAAAACAGCTACTAGACAAAAGCATATTCCACTAAATTCATATGTTTCTTTAGATAAGCCAATTTACGATGAAGAATCAGAACGTACGTTGATGGACATTATTACGAGTCCGATTTCGGACGACCCTGAGTATTTGATGATCAATCGTGAAGATTATCTTTATTTGGAAGAGAAGATGGGCGAAGTGTTAAGCGAACTCGAACAGCAAGTATTGGTTCGTTATTTGGAAGGACAATCCTATAATGAAATTTCTGAAGAATTGGACCGCCATGTAAAATCCATCGATAATGCATTACAGCGGGTGAAGCGCAAATTGGAGCGTCATATTGAACTAAAAGAAATGACTTAAACACCAAGAGCCTTTATTGACAGTGGGAAATTTAGGTGTTAGTCTTTAAAGGACAAACTGCCGAAAAGGTGATAAACATGGCAAAGAAAGTCGTTTTAAGTTGTGAAAAATGCGGTTCAAGAAACTACAATGTCCCGAAAAAAGAAGGGGCAACGGAGCGTTTAGAACTGAAGAAATTTTGCTCTCATTGCAATGAGCATACAATGCATAAACAAACGTTATAAATGAAACATAGATTAATTCGTTGTTCGGAGGTTAGGCAAAGATGAGTAAAGTAACAAACTTTCTACAAGAAGTCGGCTCGGAAATGCGCAAAACAAGTTGGCCGAAAAGTAAAGAGTTAACGAAGTATACGGTAGTAGTTGTTTCAACGGTTATCGTGATGGCGTTATTCTTTACAGCAATAGATTTAGGAATCTCAGAATTATTCCGTTGGTTCTTGTCTCTGTAAGCAATATCATGTTAATATTTCGAAATAGCCCGTCCATGCCATATAACGGGTTTTTTCATTTGTTAAAAAATGCTGACAGCTTAATTTAAAGAAATAGATTATTGAAGTTTTGTGAACAGGGAAATATATACCCTAACACACTTAATGTAAAGGAGGGACGGACGATTTAGTCCTACCTATATGGAGAAAAATTGGTATGTAGTTCATACGTATTCTGGTTATGAGAACCGAGTAAAAGCAAATCTTGAAAAACGCGTGGAAACGATGGGTATGCAAGATAAAATTTTCCGTGTAATCGTAGCTGAGCATGAAGAAATCGATGTAAAAGAAGACGGTAAGAAAAAAGCAGTAATGCGTAAAATCTTCCCTGGTTACGTTTTAGTAGAATTGATTATGACAGATGATGCTTGGTATGTCGTTCGTAATACACCTGGTGTTACAGGATTTATCGGTTCTTCAGGCGGCGGTGTCAAACCGACTCCATTATTACCTGAAGAAGCGGAACGTCTGCTTGCACAAATGGGTATGAATGAAACTTTATTAGGTGAAGTTGAAATTACTGTTGGTGAAGTTGTAGAAGTTCTTGAAGGACCATTTGCACATTTCCAAGGCCGCGTAGAAGAAGTAGATGTCGACAAAGCAAAATTAAAAGTGCTTGTTGATATGTTCGGTCGCGAAACGGTAATGGAGCTAGACTTTAACCAAGTTCAAAAAATATAGAATTATTTACACTTGATTAAGTAATTTAAAAGTGTTATCATTTCAAAGGTCAGACTGTCCAAGTATTGGACGTATGATTATAATTAGTTTTAATGTTATCGGCAAGTTAGCTGACGAACAGATATTTGAGTGGGAGGGGCAACCCAGTTACCACATCACGGACTTAAGGAGGTGTGTCTCGTGGCTAAAAAAGTTATTAAAGTTGTAAAACTTCAAATCCCTGCTGGTAAAGCAAACCCAGCGCCACCGGTTGGTCCTGCATTAGGTCAAGCAGGTGTAAACATTATGGGATTCTGTAAAGAATTTAACGCTCGTACTGCTGATCAAGCTGGTCTTATCATTCCAGTTGAAATTTCAGTATTTGAAGACCGTTCATTCACTTTTATTACGAAAACTCCGCCAGCTGCAGTATTACTTAAAGTAGCTGCTGGTATCCAATCTGGATCTGGTGAACCAAATCGTAAAAAAGTTGCAACGGTTAAACGTGATAAAGTTCGCGAAATCGCTGAACAAAAAATGCCAGACCTTAACGCTGCTTCAGTTGAAGCTGCTATGTTAATGGTTGAAGGTACTGCGCGAAGCATGGGTATTACGATCGAAGACTAATCCCATCTTCAACACTTGATGATGTTTTTGTTTTTGGAAGGTTGCTGCACTCGGATACTTGTTTGATGAGTGCGCAACCTTTATTCGTGGGAGGTCAAATCCGTTACAACCACAATCAAGGAGGAAATTATAATGGCTAAAAAAGGTAAAAAACTGCAAGAAGCAGCTAAATTAATCGACCGCGCAACTTTGTACTCTGTTGAAGAAGCAGTAGCATTAGCGCAAAAAACAAGCACTGTAAACTTTGATGCAACTGTAGAAGTAGCATTCAAATTAGGTATCGATACTCGTAAAAACGACCAACAAATCCGTGGTGCGGTAGTATTACCACACGGTACTGGTAAAACTCAACGCGTATTAGTTTTCGCTAAAGGCGAAAAACTTAAAGAAGCAGAAGCTGCTGGCGCAGACTATGTAGGCGATGCAGAATACATCCAAAAAATCCAACAAGGTTGGTTTGATTTCGATGTAATCGTTGCAACTCCTGACATGATGGGTGAAGTTGGTAAATTAGGTCGTGTATTAGGTCCTAAAGGTTTAATGCCAAACCCTAAAACAGGTACAGTTACATTTGACGTAACAAAAGCAATCGAAGAAATCAAAGCTGGTAAAGTAGAATACCGTGCTGAAAAAGCTGGTATCATCCACGCACCAATCGGTAAAGTTTCTTTCGATACAGAAAAATTAGTAGAAAACTTCTTAGCTGTATTTGAAGTAGTTCAAAAAGCTAAGCCAGCTGCAGCAAAAGGTACTTACATGAAGTCTGTAAACGTTACAACTACAATGGGTCCTGCTGTAAAAGTTGACGCTGCTAACGTAACAATTAAGTAATTTCCGATTTTTTTAAATCGTAAAATAAAATTTGTTGACAACGCGCCTCTTACTTGGTAAGATGAGTGCTGTTGTGAATCATCCATTTGTACCGTAGACAGTAGGGGTGCCATATGCACTTAATGATCCTACCGAGGACATAGGAGTTCGGATTCTTTTTAAGATGATGTACTTTCAGCCTCTATGTCTATTATTGATATAGAGGCTTTTCTTTGTCGGTATAAATGACTCATTCTAATAGGAGGTGTCATCATGAGCAAAGCAATCGAAACTAAAAAAGTTCAAGTTCAAGAAATCGCTGATAAATTCTCTGCTGCTGGTTCTATCGTAGTAGTAGACTACCGTGGTTTAACTGTAGCGCAAGTTACTGAATTACGTAAGCAATTACGTGAAGCAGGTGTTGAGTTCAAAGTTTACAAAAACACTTTAACTCGCCGTGCTGCTGAAGCTGCTGGTTTAGAAGGAATCAATGAATTCTTAACTGGTCCTAACGCTATCGCATTCTCTAACGAGGACGTAGTAGCTCCTGCTAAAATTATTAACGAGTTCGCTAAGAAAAACGAAGCGTTAGAAATTAAAGCTGGTATCATCGAAGGTACTGTGGCATCAGTTGAAGACGTTAAAGCTCTTGCAGAACTTCCATCTCGCGAAGGTCTATTATCAATGCTTTTATCAGTACTTCAAGCTCCAGTGCGCAACTTCGCACTTGCAACAAAAGCTGTTGCAGAACAAAAAGAAGAGCAAGGCGCTTAATAGTAGCCTCATAACTTCAAAAATCAGGCAAACTGCCTAAAACTAATAAACATTCCATAGGAGGAAATTAAAATGAACAATGAGCAAATCTTAGAAGCTATCAAAGCTATGACAGTTCTAGAATTAAACGATTTAGTAAAAGCAATCGAAGAAGAATTCGGTGTAACAGCTGCTGCTCCAGTAGCAGTAGTTGCTGGTGGTGCTGCAGGCGCTGCTGAAGAAAAAACTGAGTTTGACGTAGTATTAGCTTCTGCTGGTGGAGAAAAAATCAAAGTAATCAAAGTGGTTCGTGAAATCACTGGTTTAGGCTTAAAAGAAGCTAAAGAAGTTGTTGATAACGCTCCTAAAGCTCTTAAAGAAGGCGTTTCTAAAGACGAAGCTGAAGCTATCAAAGCTAAACTTGAAGAAGTTGGCGCTTCAGTAGAAGTTAAATAATTTTAGTTTAACTTTAATTGCTAGGCTATGAGCTTAGTTTAATAAGGAAAGCTCGTCACATTTTTGCGGCGGGCTTTTCTTTATTTAACTTTTGTGGATATGAAAATATTGATTTTTTATAGTAATCCACATGAAAAGACATCATTTTGCACAAAGCGCAAAATGTATTTTTTCTAAGGAGGCGTGTTGCATGTCTGAACATTATTATTCAAATAAGCCTCAAACTGAAAGTAAACCACGCCAATGGAAATTTACTTTATTAGGCAATACATTTACGTTTGAAACGGATACGGGTGTATTCAGTAAAAGCGAAGTAGATTTTGGTTCCCGTGTACTAATCGATGTGTTTGAAATGCCTAAAACTGATGGTGTTTTGCTTGATGTAGGTTGTGGCTATGGACCGATCGGATTATCGATTGCAAAAAACAACCCTGATCGTGAAGTATACATGATGGATATTAATTCACGAGCAGTTAGTTTGTCTCAAAAGAATGCCCAGCTTAACGGGGTTCAAAATGTACGTATTTTTGAAAGTGATGGATTAGCCGCTGTTGAACCTGGAACGAAGGTAGCCGCAGTATTAACAAACCCTCCAATTCGTGCTGGTAAAGAAACGATCTTCAAGTTTTATGACGGTGCATATGAATTGTTAGAGGAAAATGGTGAGCTGTGGATTGTCATTCAGAAGAAGCAAGGCGCTCCATCAACTATGAGTCATTTAGAAGGAATGTTTTCAGAGGTAGATGTCGTTGAGAAGAAAAAAGGATATTGGATTATTCGTGCAAAAAAATAAGTAAGGTTAGTTTCCAATATTGACTTGACAAATCGAGTATGATAACATAATAAAATGCAAAATTATTATTTTGAGGTAGTATGCCCTTTTGCATTAAATATTCAAAGTTACGGGTATACTGCTAAGAATAAGTTAAGTTTAACCGAAAATGAGGTTTAAAAAAAGTCTCGTTTTCTTTTTGTCTTTCGAAATCATACACCATTTGTATGTATTTGCAAAGACCTATTATCGCTTTATTGAGGGGTGAATGAGTTGACAGGTCAACTAGTTCAGTACGGACAACACCGCCAGCGTAGAAGCTTTGCGCGTATTAGTGAGGTGCTGGAACTTCCGAATCTAATCGAAATCCAAACAGCATCTTATGAGTGGTTCCTTGAAGAAGGGTTGCGCGAGATGTTCCACGACATTTCTCCAATCGAAGATTTTACAGGTAATCTTTCATTAGAATTCGTCGACTATACTTTAGGAGATCCTAAGTATGATGTGGATGAGTGTAAAGAGCGTGACGTTACTTATGCTGCACCATTACGTGTAAAAGTACGTTTGCACAACAAAGAAACAAACGAAGTGAAAGAGCAAGACGTCTTCATGGGTGATTTCCCATTAATGACAGAAACAGGTACGTTTATTATTAACGGTGCTGAGCGTGTTATCGTTTCACAGTTAGTTCGTTCTCCAAGTGTATACTTCCACGAAAAAACGGATAAAAACGGTAAAAAAGGCTTTGGTGCAACGGTTATTCCAAACCGTGGTGCATGGCTTGAATATGAAACAGATGCTAAAGACGTTGTATATGTACGTATCGATCGTACACGTAAATTACCGGTAACAGTACTTTTACGTGCATTAGGTTTTGGCTCGGATCAAGAAATTTTAGATATCATTGGCGACAATGAATATTTACGTAATACGTTAGAAAAAGATAATACGGAAGGTACTGAAAAGGCCCTTCTTGAAATCTATGAACGATTACGTCCAGGTGAACCACCAACAGTTGAATCTGCGAAGAACTTATTATATTCTCGCTTCTTTGACGCAAAACGCTATGATTTAGCGAATGTTGGTCGTTACAAAATGAACAAAAAGCTTCACATCAAAAATCGTTTATTCAACCAAACGATTGCAGAAACTTTAGTGGATCCTGACACAGGAGAAATTATCGTAGAAGCAGGTACATTATTAGACCGCCGTAATTTGGATAAGTTAATTCCTTATTTAGAAAGTGGTGTCGGATTCCGTACATTAAACCAAGTTGGTGGTGTATTGGAAGATGATATTACAATTCAGTCGGTTAAAATCTTTGCACCAAATGATGAAGCACAAAAAGAAATTAATGTTATTTCAAACGCCTATGTAGATGAAGAAGTGAAAAATATTACACCAGCCGACGTATTGGCTTCTGTATCATACTTCTTCAACTTATTATATGACGTTGGTAACACAGATGATATTGACCATTTAGGTAACCGTCGTTTACGTTCTGTTGGTGAATTACTGCAAAACCAATTCCGTATCGGTTTATCTCGTATGGAGCGTGTAGTACGTGAGCGTATGTCAATTAATGACACAGCTGCAATCGTACCGCAGCAATTAATCAATATCCGTCCTGTTATCGCTTCAATTAAAGAGTTCTTCGGTAGCTCTCAATTGTCTCAGTTCATGGACCAAACAAACCCGTTAGCAGAGTTAACGCATAAGCGTCGTCTATCTGCATTAGGGCCTGGTGGTTTAACACGTGAGCGTGCTGGTATGGAAGTACGTGACGTTCACTACTCTCACTATGGTCGTATGTGTCCGATCGAGACTCCTGAGGGACCGAACATCGGTCTTATCAACTCATTATCTTCATTCGCAAAAGTTAATAAGTTTGGCTTCATTGAAACTCCTTACCGCCGTGTTGATCCAGAAACAGGTGCTGTAACGAGTGATATCCATTACTTAACTGCTGACGAAGAGGATAACTATGTAGTTGCACAAGCGAACTCAATCTTAAATGAAGACGGTACTTTCGCGAATGAAGAAGTTGTTGGACGTTTCCGTGGTGACAACACTGTATTCTCTAAAGACCGCATCGACTACATGGATGTATCTCCTAAACAAGTAGTATCTGCTGCGACAGCTTGTATTCCGTTCTTAGAAAACGACGACTCAAACCGTGCGTTAATGGGAGCGAACATGCAACGTCAAGCTGTTCCATTACTATATCCAAACGCACCATTCGTTGGTACGGGTATGGAGCACGTAGATGCACGTGATTCTGGTGCTGCTGTAGTAGCGAAATTCGATGGTATTGTTGAACATGTAGAAGCACGTTCAATCCACGTACGTCGTATTGAAGTAGTAGATGGTAAAGAAGTAAAAGGCGATTTAACAAAATATAAATTACAAAAATTCATTCGTTCTAACCAAGGTACTTCTTATAACCAACGTCCAATCGTAAAAGTTGGCGACCGTGTAAAACCTCGTGATATTTTAGCTGATGGTCCATCTATGGAAAAAGGCGAATTAGCACTTGGTCAAAACGTACTTGTTGCGTTCATGACATGGGACGGCTTCAACTACGAGGATGCTGTAATTATGAGCGAACGCCTTGTTAAGGACGATGTATATACTTCTGTTCATATTGAAGAATATGAATCAGAGTCTCGTGATACTAAGCTTGGACCTGAAGAAATCACACGTGATATTCCGAACGTGGGTGAAGATGCACTTCGTAACTTGGACGACCGCGGAATTATCCGTATCGGTGCAGAAGTTCGCGATGGTGACATTTTAGTAGGTAAAGTTACGCCTAAAGGAGTTACAGAGTTAACTGCGGAAGAGCGTTTATTACATGCTATCTTCGGTGAAAAAGCTCGTGAAGTACGTGATACTTCTCTACGTGTACCACACGGAGCTGGCGGTATCATTTTAGATGTTAAAGTATTCAACCGTGAAGACGGCGATGAATTACCACCAGGTGTAAACCAATTGGTTCGTGCTTATATTGTTCAAAAACGTAAAATCCGCGTTGGTGACAAAATGGCCGGACGTCACGGTAACAAAGGTGTAATTTCACGTATCTTACCGGAAGAGGATATGCCGTTCATGCCGGACGGAACACCAGTAGATATCATGCTTAACCCACTAGGGGTACCTTCTCGTATGAACATCGGACAAGTGCTTGAGCTACACTTAGGTATGGCTTCTCGTTACTTAGGCATTCATATGGCGTCACCAGTATTCGATGGTGCCAACGAAGCCGATGTTTGGGAAACGATGGAAGAAGCTGGTATGAACCGTGACGGTAAAACAATTCTTTATGATGGACGTTCAGGTGAGCCATTCGATAGCCGCGTTTCTGTTGGTGTCATGTACATGATCAAACTAGCGCACATGGTTGACGACAAACTTCATGCACGTTCAACTGGACCTTACTCATTAGTAACGCAACAGCCGCTTGGTGGTAAAGCACAATTCGGTGGTCAGCGCTTCGGTGAGATGGAGGTTTGGGCACTTGAAGCATACGGTGCTGCTTACACGTTACAAGAGATTTTAACTGTAAAATCGGATGACGTTGTAGGTCGTGTGAAAACATACGAAGCAATCGTAAAAGGTGAAAGTGTTCCAGAACCAGGTGTTCCAGAATCATTTAAAGTATTAATTAAAGAACTTCAATCATTAGGTATGGATGTGAAGATGCTTACAATCAATGACGAGGAAGTGGAATTACGCGACCTTGACGATGAAGATGAAGTAGCTGCACCAGTCGAAAGATCCAATGATAAAGAAGAAGACCCAGTAGAATCATTTGAATAACTTCAATTGAATCGGGCAGGTATATGCCCTGCCCGGTTTTTCTATTTTCATTCTTAGGATGAAAATAGGCTCTGGCAGATGTCGCAGATTTTATAAAGGAAACTTTATGAGTAAACTCATAAAAATCTGGACGCAATTATGCCAAGGCATAATTGAATAATTTTAGATACAAGTTTCATTATGGCCTAATATGAAATTTTGTAAGTGTAGAGCTACATTAAAAGTCATTTACGACTTATAACTAAAGGGAGGTAGGCTCCTTGATCGATGTTAATGAATTTGAATATATGAAAATTGGTTTAGCTTCACCTGACAAGATCCGTTCTTGGTCATACGGAGAAGTAAAAAAACCAGAAACAATTAACTACCGTACATTAAAACCAGAAAAAGATGGTCTATTCTGTGAACGTATCTTTGGACCAACAAAAGACTGGGAATGTCACTGTGGTAAATATAAGCGTGTACGTTATAAAGGTGTCGTTTGTGACCGTTGTGGCGTAGAAGTAACGCGTTCGAAAGTTCGCCGTGAACGTCAAGGACATATCGAACTAGCAGCACCTGTATCACATATTTGGTACTTCAAAGGTATTCCAAGCCGTATGGGTCTTATTTTAGATATGTCTCCACGTGCATTGGAAGAAGTAATTTACTTTGCTTCATATGTAGTAGTCGACCCAGGTCAAACGTCTTTAGGCTATAAAGACTTACTTTCTGAAAAAGAATACCGTGCATACCGTGAAAAGTATGGCAACGAATTCGAAGCAGCAATGGGTGCTGAAGCGATTAAACGTCTTTTAGAGAAAATTGACTTAGAAGATGAAACACAAGTTTTAAAAGAAGAGTTAAAATCTGCACAAGGCCAACGCCGTACACGTGCAATTAAACGTTTAGAAGTAGTAGAATCATTCCGTAACTCAGGCAACAAACCAGAGTGGATGATTTTAGATGTACTACCGGTAATTCCGCCAGAGCTTCGTCCGATGGTGCAATTAGATGGTGGACGTTTTGCTACATCTGACTTAAATGACCTTTACCGTCGTGTTATTAACCGTAACAACCGTTTAAAACGTTTACTTGACCTTGGTGCACCAAGCATCATCGTTCAAAACGAAAAACGTATGTTACAAGAAGCGGTTGACGCATTAATCGATAATGGTCGTCGCGGTCGTCCTGTAACAGGTCCTGGTAACCGTCCTTTAAAATCACTTTCACATATGCTGAAAGGGAAACAAGGTCGTTTCCGTCAAAACTTACTAGGTAAACGTGTAGACTACTCTGGTCGTTCGGTTATCGTAGTAGGTCCTAACTTGAAAATGTACCAATGTGGTCTTCCAAAAGAAATGGCAATCGAACTATTCAAACCTTTCGTAATGAAAGAGTTAGTAGAACGTGGCCTTGCCCATAACATTAAGAGTGCAAAACGTAAAATTGAGCGTTTACACAACGAAGTTTGGGATGTATTAGAAGATGTAATTCGTGAGCATCCGGTATTACTTAACCGTGCACCGACATTACACCGTCTTGGTATCCAAGCATTCGAGCCTACACTAGTAGAAGGCCGTGCAATCCGTCTTCACCCATTAGTATGTACAGCTTATAACGCTGACTTCGATGGTGACCAAATGGCGGTTCACGTTCCATTATCAGCTGAAGCACAAGCAGAAGCTCGCTTACTTATGTTAGCAGCACAAAACATCCTTAACCCGAAAGACGGGAAACCGGTAGTAACTCCATCTCAGGATATGGTATTAGGTAACTATTACCTAACACTTGAGCGTGAAGGTGCTCGTGGTGAAGGAGCAATATTTAATGATTCAAACGAAGTGTTAATCGCCTACCAAAACGGTCATGTACATTTACACTCTCGTATTGCGATTAAAGCAAGCTCATTAAATAATCCGACATTTACAGAAGAACAAAATAAAATGTTCTTATTATCGACTGTAGGTAAAGTAATCTTCAATGAAATTTTACCACGCTCATTCCCTTATATTAATGAGCCTACTTCAGTCAACTTAGAGCAAAAAACACCTGAAAAATACTTCGTGAACTTAACAATTGACGAAGAGTTACTGAAAGAAATCGAAGCAACAGAAGGCTATGCTGATTTATCTGAGTCAGAAAAAGTTGAAGCACAACGCCGCGCTATTTTAGCGAAGCACTTCACAAATATGCCTGTAGTAGATCCTTTCCGTAAAAAATTCTTAGGAAATGTTATTGCTGAAGTATTTAAAGAGTTCCACATTACAGAAACTTCTAAGATGCTTGACCGCATGAAAAACTTAGGTTTCAAATATTCTACTCGTGCAGGTATTACGGTAGGTGTATCTGACATCGTCGTATTACCGGATAAAGGTGTAATCTTAGATGAAGCCCAAAGCAAAGTAGATAAAGTAATGATCCAGTTCCGCCGCGGTTTAATTACTGAGGAAGAGCGTTATAACCGAGTTATTAACGTATGGACAGCTGCGAAAGATGAAATTCAAGGCAAGCTGATGAAATCTTTACAAAAAACTAACCCGATCTTCATGATGTCTGACTCTGGTGCCCGTGGTAACGCGTCGAACTTTACACAGTTAGCTGGTATGCGTGGTCTGATGGCCAACCCGGCTGGTCGTATTATCGAGTTACCAATCAAGTCTTCATTCCGTGAAGGTTTAACAGTATTAGAGTACTTCATCTCTACACATGGTGCGCGTAAAGGTCTTGCCGATACAGCACTAAAAACTGCCGACTCAGGTTACTTAACTCGTCGTTTAGTAGACGTAGCACAAGATGTTATCGTTCGTGAAGACGACTGTGGTACTGACCGTGGTTTATTAATCGGTTCATTAATGGAAGGAAACGAATTGATCGAAGCGTTAGACGAACGTATTGTTGGTCGTTACGTGAAGAAAACAGTTCGCCATCCAGAAACAGGAGCGGTTATCGTAGAGCGTGATGGTTTAATTACACAAGATATTGCTCGCGTTATCGAAGATGCAAATATCGAAGAAATTACAATCCGTTCTGCATTTACATGTAATACAAAACACGGCGTATGTAAAAAATGTTACGGTATGAACTTAGCTACTGGTGAAGAGGTAGAAGTTGGTGAAGCAGTTGGTATTATTGCTGCACAATCTATCGGTGAGCCAGGTACACAGTTAACGATGCGTACATTCCATACAGGTGGGGTAGCCGGTAACGATATTACACAAGGTCTTCCACGTATCCAGGAAATTTTCGAGGCTCGTAACCCTAAAGGTCAAGCAGTCATTTCTGAAATTACTGGTACAGTAATCGAAATCGAAGAAATTCGTGAAGGTCTTAAAGAAGTAACGATTCAAGGTGATGTGGAAACACGTAAATACCAAGCACCTTACAATGCGCGTCTAAAAGTAGCAGAAGGCGACACAATTGTAGCGGGTCAAACATTGTCTGAAGGTTCTATCGATCCGAAGCAATTATTAAAAGTTAAAGATGTATCGACAGTTCAAGAATATTTATTAAAAGAAGTACAGAAAGTATACCGTATGCAAGGGGTAGAAATCGGGGACAAACACATCGAAGTAATGGTTCGCCAAATGCTTCGTAAAGTGCGCGTGATTGAAGCAGGTGACACAGAGCTATTACCAGGGTCACTTCTTGATATCCACCAATTCTCTGAAGCAAATGCTGAAGCCGTACTTAGCGGAAAAACTCCAGCAACTTGCCGTCCTGTCATCTTAGGTATTACAAAAGCTTCTCTTGAAACAGAATCATTCTTATCAGCTGCATCATTCCAGGAAACAACACGTGTGTTAACGGATGCTGCAATTAAAGGTAAACGTGATGAGCTTCTAGGTCTGAAGGAAAACGTAATTATCGGTAAACTAGTTCCGGCTGGTACTGGTATGCAACGTTACCGTCAAATCCGCATGGAGCAAGAAGAATCAGCAGAAGTAATTACAGCTGAATAGCAGTATATAATGAAGAGATCCCGACAGAGACCATTCTCTGTCGGGAGATTTTCTTTGAAATTTCCTTGGATTAAATATTAACCAACATACTTTCATAAGAAATCTGTTGACAGTGTAAGTTTGGAATGATAATATATTGAAGGTTGATAGTTAACTGTCTGTACTTAGGAGGATATGAAAATGTCTTACGATCAAGTAAAACAGGCCAGTAAAACAATCATAGGTATAAAGCAAGCAGTGAAAGCAATGTATGCTGGACAAGTAACAGCTCTTTTTGTCGCAATCGATGCAGACAAATGGGTAACCGATCCGGCCATTCTTCTCGCGAAAGAAATCGGTGTACCAGTCAATTACGTCGATTCAAAGAAAGAACTTGGTAAAGCTTGCGGCATTCATGTTGGAGCTGCAGTTGTTGCGATTACTGCGATGTAGTTTTTGTGTAAAGTACACAAAGACTTTGTTTTTACCCAAAAAATGAACCACCTGGATGTGTGGTATTGAAACAAGGAAAAAATGAAGGGAGGACAAATCGATGCCTACAATTAACCAATTAGTACGTAAGCCTCGTCAATCTAAAAGCACGAAATCAAAATCTCCAGCGTTAAACAAAGGATATAACTCATTTAAAAAATCTTTAACTGACGTTAAGTCTCCTCAAAAACGCGGAGTTTGTACTCGTGTAGGTACAATGACACCACGTAAACCGAACTCGGCTTTACGTAAATACGCTCGTGTACGCTTAACTAACCAACTTGAGGTTACTGCGTATATCCCAGGTGAAGGTCACAACTTACAAGAGCACAGTGTAGTTCTTATCCGTGGCGGACGCGTAAAAGACTTAGCTGGAGTACGTTACCACATCGTTCGTGGTGCACTTGATACAGCTGGTGTTAACGGTCGTTTACAATCTCGTTCTAAATACGGTACTAAACGCCCTAAAGAAAAAAAATAATTTAAGTTTAAATATACAACGATTTGAAAGGAGGAAAACACATGCCTCGTAAAGGTCCTGTTTCCAAACGTGACGTGTTACCAGATCCACTTTATAATTCAAAGTTAGTAACTCGTTTAATCAACAAAATGATGATTGATGGTAAAAGAGGTACTTCTCAAAAGATTTTATACGGAGCTTTCGAATTAGTTCAAGAGCGTTCGGGTCAAAATGCTTTAGAAGTATTTGAAGCTGCATTAAACAACGTAATGCCTGTACTAGAAGTACGTGCTCGTCGTGTTGGTGGTTCTAACTACCAAGTACCAGTAGAAGTTCGTCCAGAACGTCGTACAACTTTAGGTTTACGTTATTTAGTAAACTACGCTCGTCTTCGTGGAGAAAAAACGATGGAAGAGCGCTTAGCTAACGAAATCTTAGATGCATCTAACAACACAGGTGCTTCAGTTAAGAAACGTGAAGATATGCACAAAATGGCAGAAGCGAACAAAGCATTCGCTCACTACCGTTGGTAATTTGATCTTTGCTCTAGCATTGCTAGGGCTAAGATTTTTACCATCTATACAGTTAACCCAATATGGAAGGAGAAATTTCCTATGAAACGCGAATTCTCTCTAGAGAATACACGTAATATTGGGATCATGGCTCACATTGATGCTGGTAAAACAACAACTACTGAGCGTATCCTTTATTACACTGGTAAGATTCACAAAATCGGTGAAACACATGATGGCGGTTCTCAAATGGACTGGATGGAGCAAGAGCAAGAGCGTGGTATCACAATCACTTCTGCTGCTACAACAGCTCAATGGAATGGTCACCGTATCAACATCATCGATACTCCAGGACACGTAGACTTCACTGTTGAAGTTGAACGTTCTTTACGCGTACTTGATGGTGCTGTAACAGTATTAGATGCTCAATCAGGTGTTGAGCCTCAAACTGAAACAGTATGGCGTCAAGCTACAACATACGGAGTTCCTCGTATCGTATTCATTAACAAAATGGATAAAATGGGTGCAGACTTCCTATATTCTGTAGGTACATTACATGAGCGTTTACAAGCTAATGCTCACGCAATCCAATTACCAATCGGTGCTGAAGACGAGTTCCGCGGAATTATCGATTTAATCGAAATGAACGCAACTTTCTACGGTAACGATGAAGGTACAGATGTAACTGTAGGAGAAATCCCTGCAGAATTCATGGATCAAGCTGAAGAGTACCGTGAGAAATTAATCGACGCTGTTGCAAGTGTTGATGAAGAACTTATGGAGAAATACTTAGAAGGCGAAGAAATTACTAAAGAAGAATTAAAAGCAGCAATCCGTAAAGCTACTATCGCGGTAGAATTCTACCCAGTACTTTGTGGTACAGCATTCAAACACAAAGGTGTTCGTAAAATGCTAGATGCAGCTGTTGATTACCTTCCAGCTCCAACTGACGTTCCTGCAATTAAAGGTACGGACGTTGATGGCGACGAAGAAATCATCCGCCATTCTTCTGATGATGAGCCATTCTCAGCTCTTGCATTCAAAGTAATGACAGACCCATTCGTAGGTAAGTTAACATTCTTCCGTGTGTACTCAGGTACATTGGATTCAGGTTCTTACGTACAAAACTCTTCTAAAGGTAAACGTGAGCGTGTAGGTCGTATCCTACAAATGCACGCTAACTCTCGTGAAGAGATTTCAAAAGTATTCGCTGGTGACATCGCTGCAGCTGTAGGTCTTAAAGATACTACAACAGGTGATACTCTATGTGACGAGAAAAACCTTGTTATCTTAGAGTCAATGGAATTCCCAGAGCCAGTAATTTCTCTTTCTGTAGAACCAAAATCTAAAGCTGACCAAGATAAAATGGGTCAAGCTTTACAAAAACTACAAGAAGAAGATCCAACATTCCGTGCGCATACTGACACTGAAACAGGTCAAACAATCATCTCTGGTATGGGTGAACTTCACCTTGATATCTTAGTTGACCGTATGAAACGTGAATTTAAAGTTGAAGCTAACGTGGGTGCTCCAATGGTATCTTACCGTGAAACATTCCGTAGCGAAGCTAAAGTTCAAGGTAAATTCTCTCGTCAATCTGGTGGTCGCGGTCAATACGGTGACGTAACGATCGAGTTCTCTCCAAACGAAGAGGGTAAAGGTTTCGAATTCGAAAACGCTATCGTTGGTGGTGTTGTACCTCGTGAATACATCCCTGCAGTAGAAGCGGGTCTACGTGACTCTCTTGACCGCGGTGTTGTTGCTGGTTACCCACTAATCGACATTAAAGCGAAATTAGTATTCGGTTCTTACCATGACGTTGACTCAAGTGAAATGGCGTTCAAAATCGCTGCATCTATGGCATTAAAAGAAGCAGCTAAAAAATGTAACCCAGTTATCTTAGAGCCAATGATGAAAGTAGAAGTTGTAATTCCAGAAGAGTACCTTGGTGATATTATGGGTAACATTACTGCTCGTCGCGGTCGCGTAGAGGGTATGGAAGCTCGTGGTAACTCTCAAGTAGTACGTTCTATGGTTCCACTATCTGAAATGTTCGGATATGCGACAACTTTACGTTCTGCAACTCAAGGTCGCGGTGTATTCTCTATGACATTTGATCACTATGAAGAAGTACCAAAATCAATTGCAGAAGATATCATCAAAAAAAATAAAGGTGAATAATTGAAATTTCACCTTGCATCAAGTATAAATAATTTGTAAGCTATGATTGACTGACTATAGATGGGGCCCGTTTATAGTCGGCATCTTAGAATAAATAAATTCAAAAAAAATAAAACATATCTCTGAGGAGGCATTTTCTAATGGCTAAAGAAAAATTTGACCGTTCAAAAACGCATGCTAACGTTGGTACAATCGGACACGTTGACCATGGTAAAACAACTTTAACTGCTGCTATCGCAACAGTTCTTTCTAAAAAAATGGGTGGTGCAGCTAAATCTTACGCTGACATCGACAACGCTCCAGAAGAAAAAGAGCGCGGTATCACAATCAATACTTCTCACGTAGAGTATGAAACTGCAACTCGTCACTATGCACACGTTGACTGCCCAGGTCACGCTGACTATGTTAAAAACATGATCACTGGTGCTGCACAAATGGACGGCGGTATCTTAGTAGTATCTGCTGCTGACGGCCCAATGCCACAAACTCGTGAGCACATCTTACTTTCTAAACAAGTAGGTGTTCCTTACTTAGTAGTATTCATGAACAAATGTGATATGGTTGACGACGAAGAATTATTAGAGTTAGTAGAAATGGAAATCCGTGACTTACTATCTGAATATGACTTCCCAGGCGACGATGTTCCAGTAATCAAAGGTTCTGCATTAAAAGCTTTAGAAGGCGAAGCAGAATGGGAAGAAAAAATCGTTGAATTAATGGACGCTGTAGATTCTTACATCCCAACTCCAGAACGTCAAACTGACAAACCATTCATGATGCCAGTAGAGGACGTATTCTCTATCACTGGTCGTGGTACAGTAGCAACTGGCCGTGTTGAACGTGGTCAAGTTAAAGTTGGTGACGTTGTAGAAGTTATCGGTATCGAAGAAGAAGCTAAAACTACAACTGTAACTGGTGTAGAAATGTTCCGTAAATTATTAGATTACGCTGAAGCTGGTGACAACATCGGTGCTTTATTACGTGGTATCGCTCGTGAAGATATCCAACGTGGTCAAGTATTAGCTAAACCAGGTTCAATCACTCCACACACTAACTTCAAAGCTGAAGTTTATGTATTATCAAAAGAAGAGGGTGGACGTCACACTCCATTCTTCTCTAACTACCGTCCTCAGTTCTACTTCCGTACAACTGACGTAACTGGTATCTGCATGTTACCAGAAGGCGTAGAAATGGTTATGCCTGGCGACAACATCGAAATGACTGTTGAATTAATCGCTCCAATCGCTTTAGAAGAAGGTACTAAATTCTCTATCCGTGAGGGTGGCCGTACTGTAGGCGCTGGCGTAGTAGCATCTATCCAAAAATAATTTTAGCTAATTGCTAATTTTTTAAAAACACCTTGCAGGGACGCTTGCAAGGTGTTTTTTTGTATCCTTTATAGCGTAAAAGCATAATGTTTATTCAATATATGTATTTCATTTATATAACATGACTCTTGTATAATGAAATGTAAGAACAGGGGATTCTAATTATTTATTAGAAATGTTCATTTAAAAGGGGGACTTAATAGTGACAAATTACGTGCAAGTGGGGAACTTACAAGTAGCGGAAGTATTATTTCAGTTTATTAATGAACAAGTATTACCGAATAGCGGTGTAGAGCAAACGGCATTTTGGGACGGCTTTGATCAGCTAGTTCATGAGCTGGCACCTGAAAATAAGGCATTGCTTGCTAAGCGAGATTCACTGCAGGCACAAATTAATGATTGGCACAAAGGGAATAAGGGGAATTTCCAATTTGCCGATTATAAAGCATTTTTAGAGGAAATCGGTTATGTAGAACCAAAAGTAGAGGAGTTCCAAGTGGAAACTGAAAACGTTGATGCAGAAATTGCATATCAGGCAGGTCCGCAATTAGTTGTACCTGTAAGCAATGCACGTTATGCGATTAATGCTGCAAATGCACGTTGGGGAAGTTTCTATGATGCACTTTATGGTACAGATGCCATCAGTCATGAAGATGGTGCTGAAGCAGGCAAGGGTTATAACCCGATCCGTGGTAACAAAGTAATCGATTATGCTAAAAAGTTTTTAGATGAAGCTGCTCCTTTAACAGCAGCCTCACATAAAGAAGCGACAACTTATAAAATCGCAGAATGCCAATTAGTAGTGTCACTTGCAACTGGTGAAACAACGACATTGACGGAACCTGAAAAGTTAGTGGGCTATCAAGGAACAGCAGAACAGCCGACTGCGATTTTACTCAAAAATAATGATTTACACATTGAAATTCAAATCGACCGCAATCATCCAATCGGAAAAGATGATGCAGCTGGTGTTAAAGATATATATTTAGAGTCGGCAATTACAACAATTATGGATTGCGAGGACTCGGTAGCGGCAGTAGATGCGGAAGATAAAGTAGAAGTGTATGCGAACTGGTTAGGGCTAATGAAAGGCGACTTGACGGCAACTTTTGAAAAAGGCTCAAAAACGGTAACACGTACATTAAATCCTGACCGTGTATATACGGGAGTTAATGGTGATGAGGTAACATTAAACGGCCGTTCTTTAATGTTTATCCGCAATGTAGGTCACTTGATGACAAATCCGGCTATTTTAGATAAAGATGGTAGCGAAGTGCCAGAAGGAATAATGGATGGCGTCGTAACGAGCTTAATAGCAAAGCATGAAGTAATCGGTAATGGCCAGTATAAAAACTCGCAAAAAGGTTCTATTTATATTGTAAAACCGAAAATGCACGGCTCAAAGGAAGTTGCGTTTGCTAATAAACTATTTGAACGTGTAGAAGATTTAATCGGGTTGGAACGGCTCACGTTAAAGATCGGTGTTATGGATGAAGAGCGCCGTACATCACTTAACTTAAAAGCATGTATTCGTGAAGTGAAAAACCGTATCGTATTTATTAACACTGGATTCCTGGATCGTACAGGTGATGAAATCCATACATCGATGGAAGCCGGACCAATGATTCGCAAAGGCGAAATGAAAACATCAACATGGCTAACTTCTTATGAAAAATCCAATGTCGTTGTTGGCTTAAATACTGGCTTGCAAGGCCGTGCACAAATCGGTAAAGGTATGTGGGCAATGCCTGACTTGATGGCGGATATGATTGAACAAAAAATCAATCATCCGAAAGCAGGAGCGAACACTGCCTGGGTACCATCGCCGACAGCAGCAACTTTACATGCCACACATTACCATGAAGTAAATGTAAAAGAGGTTCAAAAAGGTATTGTGACATCGGAAGATTTACAGGATGCGATTTTGGAAATCCCGGTTGCTGAAAATACAGACTGGTCACCGGAAGAAATTCAACATGAGCTTGATAATAATGTACAGGGAATTCTAGGCTATGTTGTTCGCTGGGTAGAGCATGGTGTTGGCTGTTCGAAAGTGCCGGATATTAATGATATCGGCTTAATGGAAGACCGCGCAACGTTGCGTATTTCAAGTCAGCATGTAGCAAACTGGCTGCATCACGGTATTTGTACAAAAGAACAAGTAGAGGAATCGTTGAACCGTATGGCAAAAGTTGTAGATGAGCAAAATGCCCATGATCCGGAATACTCGCCAATGTCAGCAAACTACGAGGAATCTGTAGCTTTCCAAGCGGCAAGCGAATTGATATTTAAAGGTTATGATCAGCCTAATGGCTATACAGAGCCAATTTTACACAAAAAGCGTATTGAAGCTAAAGCAAAACAAAAAGTAAACGCATAAGATTTTCTAAGTTGCTACTATTTCTTTTGAAATAGTAGTTTTTTTAACATTACAAATTCCGGCATATAAATTTCCAAGCAATAACGGTTTCCTTACACAGGCGAATGATCAGATTGGCCGTATTATGTAGGGAAACAGATTAAAATGGTTGCCTAGAGATACTGAAACTTTCTAGACAACTTTTTTATTGGGAAACAAATTCCCGGGCAAGTTTAATAAATTCCCGTACAGCAAAAGGCAAGTATTTATTTTTCTTCCACGTAACCCCCAGTTCAAGATAGATTGCTTCTTCCTGAAAAGGGATGCATTTTATCGAAGTGTATGGAATTTTTTCGGCAAGCTTTTCCGGAAGCAGTGCAATCCCCAGTTTTGCCTGAACCATTTCGATAAATAAATCTTTCTGAGTCGTTTCACATGTAATTGTAGGGAAGAATCCGTGTTTGGAGCACTCCTCGATAATGCGGTCATACAAAATAAAATCTTTCCGGTAAATAATAAAAGTCTCATTCGCTAATTCATTTAGCTGTATTGTTTCCTTTGCTGCTAAAGGATGACTTTCATGGACGATTAACATTAAAGGATCTTCTAAAAACCGTATCGTTTCCAAAGATTCGTTCGAGGAAGTCACACTGCATACTAAACCAACATCCAGTTCACCTGCTTCAATTTCCTGGCGTATGCGCTTCGTTCCAACTTCCGTTAATAAAATTTCGATATATGGATTAAGCTCTTTATAATAGCTAATCAATTTTGAAAAAAACTCGGCCCCAACGATTGGTGGAATCCCGATACGGATTTGGCCTTTCTTTAATTCCATCAAATCCGTTAATTCCGATCGCAGGTTTTGAAATGATTCAAGTACTTGCATCGAATTCACAAGAACGGCCTGACCGGCATCCGTCAGCTCAAGCTGTTTGGATGAACGGTAAAATAACGGTACGCCCAGCTCTGACTCAAAGTTTTGGATTGCTTTACTAATAGATGGCTGTGACACATGCAAAGTTGCGGCAGCCTTCGTAAAACTTAAATGCTTGGCCACTTCAACAAAATATTCGATTTGGCGTAGATCCATTTCTTTTTCCCCACCTTTTCACCTATAATTCCTGTAATTGAATTGATTATAGCAAAGATTGTAAGGGTTGGACTGTTAGTTTTTTGTATAATGGAAGTATATAGAAGGAGTGGTGTTCTTTGAAGGTATTATTAATAGAAGATGATGTCTCCATATTTAATCTGATAGGTGAACGATTAGCGCAATGGAATATACAAGTAATTGGACCGAAAGACTTTCAACATATAATGGTGACATTTAAAGAAGAAGAGCCTCAGCTTGTTATTATTGATATTCAGTTACCTGCATTTGACGGCTTTCATTGGTGTCGTGAAATAAGGGCGGTATCGAATGTCCCTATTTTATTTCTTTCCTCACGCGATCACCCGATGGACATGATCATGGCGATGCAAATGGGAGCGGATGACTTTGTGCAAAAACCTTTCCATACAGAAGTATTAGTCGCAAAAGTACAAGCATTGCTTCGTCGTGCTTATAATTATCAGGAAACACAGCAAAGTGATATTGAAACATGGAATGGAGCTGAAATTCATTATGACCGCGCAATTGTTCACTATAAAGAGAATCAGATAGAGTTAACAAAAAATGAGCTGTTTATTTTAAAGGTGCTGGTAAAGGCTAAAGGGCAAATCGTCTCCCGGGATGAACTAATGCGTAAATTATGGGATGATGAGCGCTTTGTAAACGACAATACATTAACGGTCAACGTAAACCGTTTACGCCAACGTTTAGAGGATATTGGGCTTATCAATGTCATAATGACAAAAAAAGGCCTTGGCTATTTGGCGGTGGATGCATGATCCGCTTGTTTATAAGACAATATATATCCGCCATCCTATTTGTAATCCTACTTCAGTTGCTGATGAATTTAATATTATTTCTAGATACAGGATTTCATGATGTTTCCCTGCTTTATTTAAATATTATCTGGTTTACGCTCGTAGCCGGTTATTTCAGTTTACGCTATGTGAAAGACAGGAAATTGATGAAGCCGTATGCGAAGTATAGTGGGTCTTACTATGACGTTATTCATGAAGATTACAAAGAGCAGCTGGCTGATAAAAATGCAAAAATACAGGAACAGAAACTGATTGTACTGGAACGACAGGATGAGCTGTTGGCATGGGTGCATGAAATGAAATCTCCATTAACCGCAATGCAGTTATTAATGGAAAAAGTAGAAAAAGGCGAAGTAAAAGAACGCATTGAGAATGAATGGCTGCGCCTTTATTTATTATTAGACCAGCAGCTTCATGCAACACGTCTTATGACAATCGAACTTGATAACCGAATCGAAAAAGTAAAGGTGAAGGATGTACTTATTCAAGAAATTAAAGCATTGCGCAGCTGGTGTTTTGAAAAGCAAATCGCCATTAATCTGGAATTGGATGATCTGACTGTACCTACAGACGCAAAGTGGTTAGGTTTTATCGTACGGCAAGTTTTATCGAATGCGGTAAAGTATAGTGAGATCGGTGGAGAAATCAGAATATCCGCTCAAGTGGTTAATGAACAGGCAGTTCTTATCATTCAAGATGACGGAATCGGTATAAAGCGTGAGGATTTGCCGCGTGTATTCCGAAAATCCTACACTGGAACAATTGGTCGTGAAACGAGTGCTGCAACAGGAATGGGGCTGTACCTTGCTAAACAGGTGGCACAATCACTGCATATTGTTCTGGCAATCGAATCAACAGAAGGGGTAGGTACTTCTATAAAAATTACTTTCCCTAAAATGAATGAATATCAGAAAACGCTTGGAATGTGACGAACTTGTCACTTACCGGGCGTTTTTGTCATGTAAATCAAACGATTCCGATTAATAGACCATGTAGAATGAAAGTAACAAGAAAGGATGGGAAACAATGAGTATTTTAATCGCACGTAAAGTTCGAAAAACATATGGTAAGCGCTCGCTTGCACAGGAAGTATTAAAAGGCATAGATTTGGAAGTGGAAAAAGGTGAATTTGTCGGCATTATGGGTGCTTCTGGTTCGGGAAAAACAACGCTATTAAATGTACTCTGCTCCATAGACCAGGTGACAGACGGATTTGTCGAAATTAATGGGCAAAAGCTTCAAGGGATGAAGGAACGTACATTAGCGAAGTTTAGACGTGATGAGCTCGGCTTCATCTTCCAGGACTATAATTTACTGGATACATTGACGGTAAAGGAAAATATTTTACTGCCATTATCGCTTAGCTCCATTCCTAAAGCAGCAGCAGAGCAACGTTTAAAGGAGCTCGTATCGATTTTAGGGATTGCAGATATTTTAACGAAATACCCGAATGAAATTTCCGGTGGTCAAAAGCAGCGTACATCCGCAGCCAGAGCCTTAATATCCAATCCATCACTTGTATTTGCAGATGAGCCAACAGGGGCACTTGATTCAAAAGCTGCAACGGCACTGCTCGACAATTTAGCAAAAATTAATAAAGCAAAAAATGCAACGATCATGATGGTTACACATGATGCCATTGCCGCTAGTTTCTGTTCCCGTGTACTGTTTTTAAAAGACGGCCAAATTTATACGGAACTGTATAAGGGCGATAAATCACGCAATGAGTTTTTCCAGCAAATTTTGAATACGCAAAGTGTTTTAGGCGGTGAGCAGAGTGAAGCTTAGTCAGCTCGTTATTAAAAGCATGATAAAAAATATGCGTCACTATTACTTATACTTTTTCGCACTCATTTTCAGTGTGACGCTGTTTTTCTCATTTGTGACACTGCAGTTTAATGAGTCGGTTATTGAAGCGACAAAAGCGAGCGGAACGGCCGCTTCAGGATTTGAAGCGGCATCGTATATGCTGTATTTTATCGTTCTGTTCTTCGTACTGTACGCGAATCATTTATTTATTAAGCGCCGGAGCAAGGAAATTGGGTTGTATCAACTGGTCGGCATGACAAAAGGGCTTGTGACACGCCTGATTGCCTTTGAAAACATCCTTTTATTTGCTGGTGCGGTAAGCGTCGGAATTTTATTAGGATTTTTAAGTTCACGTTTATTTGCGATGATTTTACTGAAGCTACTAAAATTTGATGCGGTTGTAACATTGAGTATTAGTAAAGTTGCAGTTGTGAATACGTTAATTGTATTTGGCATTCTGTTAGTAATCATTTTAGTGCAAATGGCATTTATGGTATACAGAACAACATTGCTTTCGTTATTTAACGCATCCAAACAGGCGGACGAGCGTGTAAAACGCTTTAGTGTATTCCCTATGGTGATGGGTGCTATTGGATTGGCATTGATTATTTATGGCTACTATGAGAGTACGATATTATTTTCAGGGCATACAACAAACTTATTTTTAAGCATGATCATTATTTTAGCGACAACAATCGGCGGTACTTACTTTGTATTCCGCTATTCGGTTGCATTCATATTAAATCTGTTCCGTCTAAGAAAGAAAGGGCATTTAAATTTAACAGATGTTCTGGCGCTTACACCCATTATGCACCGAATGAAGGGCAATGCTAAATCTCTTACACTCATTACTGTTATTACAGCAGTGTCTCTTGCAATTACTATACTTTCCTACATTAGCTATTATTCAGCAAATAGTACGGCGGAAAATTCAATACCAGCAGATTATATAGTAGCAGATGGACGTGGAGAGGCATTCATTGAAACGCTGGTGCAGGAAGAGATTACATTTGAGGAAAAGACATTTAGACTGACAAGTGCACAGTTTGATATGACAGACTTTTTTTCTGGTGAAATAGTAGATATGCTTCAAGGCAATACGTTAGCGGATGTGTTAATGATTCCGCTTTCGGACTACCAACAGATTGATTCAGATGTAAAGCTTTCCGAGGGTGAAGCAATTATTGCAGGGTATAATGGCTTTCAGGCAAATATAATGCCGCTTGAAGCACCTTTGGATTTAACATTCTTGCACCAAGAGCACCAATTTCCTTTAAAAGTTAAGGAAGTAAATGATACATCGGTTGTAGCATGGCGTATTACGGCAGGCGGTTTTGTTGTTATCGTTGAAGACACGGTTTTCGAACAGTTGCAGCAACTAAATGAGGAACATGCAATTGGTTATACAACAAAAGAGCAAACATCGATTAACTTGATTGATGCTGATGATGAAACATATCAAATTGTAGAAAAGCTATATAAACAAACAGGTGCCAATATACTGTATGAAGATAGTGAAGCAAACCGTGGAGTAAATAAACTGAGTTCGCAACGATCAACTGTTGAATACAATTTAAATCTTTACGGGACATCAATATTTACAACAGCGTTTCTAGGTTTAGCTTTTTTATTGGCAACGGGCAGCATTTTATACTTTAAACAAATGTCTGAAGCGGATGAAGAGATGGAATCCTATAAGATTCTTCGTAAAATCGGTTTTACACAAGAGGAATTAACGCGCGGTATAATGATGAAACAGTTGTTTAACTTTGGTGTACCGTTACTGATCGGACTGTTGCACAGCTACTTTGCAGTGAAATCCGGCTGGTTTTTATTCGGTACAGAATTGACAACCCCTCTACTTGTAACAATGGCATTATATATCGCCATGTATATCGTATTTGCTGCATTAACAATCAATTATTACAGAAAAATAATAAAACAGGCTTTATAATACTTCAAACCGTCAACTTTCTCTTATTTGACGGTTTTATTTTATCTATATCCGTTGACTAGCGTTCGATTTTCTTGTAACTTTAACACATTAGTAATTTAGCAGACGAAAGTGAAGTGTACAACATGAATGCTGTTTTAATAGCGGTAGGGGTTATGCTTATTTTAAGCCTACTGCGTATAAATGTCGTTTTATCCCTGACGGTTGGGGCAATTCTTGGCGGCATTGCCGGCGGATTAAATATAACAGAGACAATCAAGGCCTTTGTAGACGGTCTTGGCGGGGGCGCAACAATTGCGCTAAGCTATGCACTGCTTGGTGGATTTGCCCTCGCAATATCTCGTACTGGTATACCTGAAGTGTTAGTCAAAGCAATTTTAAAAATCGTACAGCGTGAAGGCGACTCTCAAAAGAAAGGTGCTGCCAAAGCATTAATCTTCTTAGTATTATTTGCAATGGCAATCATGTCGCAAAACTTGATTCCGGTGCATATCGCATTTATTCCTTTAATCGTACCGCCGATGATTAAAATTATGAACATGCTGCAAATTGACCGCCGTTTAATCGCATGTATTTTAACGTTCGGTTTAGTTATGCCTTATATGTTCATACCTGCAGGATTCGGTTTAATCTATCAAGGTATTATTGTCGATCAAATGGCCATAGCAGGACTTGACGTTCCTTTGAGTGATGTTCCTAAGGCAATGGCTATTGTAGCGCTAGGGATGGCTGTAGGGCTTGCAGGAGCCTTTGTTGCCTACCGTAAACCAAGACAGTATGAAATTATCGAACTGGAAACATCGAATGATTTAAATAAAGAAGTAAATACACTACACATTATTTTTGCTGCTGTAGCATTAATCACTTCTATAGTAGTACAGGTAATGACGGATTCTATGATTGTCGGGTCGATTGCCGGTATTATCATTTTATATATTACAGGCGCACTGAAAGTAAAAGAAGCAGATGAAGTTCTATCGGATGGAATGCGTATGATGGCGTTTGTCGGGTTCGTCATGATTTCAGCGAACGGGTTTTCGGCTGTTATAAATGCTACAGGCGATGTTGAAACACTAGTATCAGGTGCAATGGACATTTTTAACGGAAATGTAAGCATAGCCGTTTTAATTATGTTAATTGTCGGATTAATTGTCACAATGGGAATTGGTTCTTCATTTGCAACGATTCCAATCATTGCAGCAATCTTTGTTCCGATTGCAATGGAGCTGGGGCTAAGTGAATTAGCTATCATCTGTTTAATCGGAACAGCGGGTGTACTCGGTGATGCTGGTTCCCCCGCATCCGATTCTACATTAGGTCCAACAGCAGGGCTAAATGTCGATGGACAGCACAATCATATTTGGGACACATGTGTACCGACATTTATCTTCTATAATATCCCACAGATTATTTTCGGTTGGATTGCAGTCGTTTTCTTTCTATAATATAGTCGCCGCTTTCAGCAAACAGAAAGCGGCGATTTTTCCATTCTCTGAACCGTTAGTTTTCAGAATAATATATTTAAAGCATATTACTCCCTTTTCAGTTGCTTTCATCGTCAGAAACTTATATACTAGAAAACGGCTCAAAAAGAGCGAACCTATTTATAAAGAATAAAACATTATGAAAAGAATTTTGCTAAAAGACTTGCGAACTTCTTTTTTATTGTATATAATGTTGAATGTTGGTCTTTGACTGCGATGAAGCGAGAGGTTGCCGACACACCCGGCCGCTTTGCCATGGCGGTGTGTAGGAGAAATTTTCGTGGAGAATGTCTAGAAAATAGGCGAGAAGGAGGGAAAGTAATGGCAAAACAAAAAATTCGTATTCGTTTAAAAGCATATGATCACCGTATCCTTGATCAATCTGCTGAGAAAATCGTTGAAACTGCGAAACGTTCAGGTGCTGGAGTATCGGGTCCGATCCCGCTACCAACTGAAAGATCTGTATACACGATCTTACGTGCGGTTCATAAGTACAAAGATTCTCGTGAGCAATTTGAAATGCGCACACATAAACGTCTTATCGACATCGTTAACCCGACACCACAAACTGTTGATGCGTTAATGAAGCTTGATTTACCATCTGGCGTTGATATCGAAATCAAACTTTAATGGTAAAAACAAATATAAAACTTTTTCTAAAATTTACAGGAGGTGTGACAAATGACTAAAGGAATCTTAGGTAGAAAAATTGGTATGACTCAAGTTTTCGCTGAAAACGGAGATCTTATCCCAGTAACAGTAATCGAAGCTACTCCAAACGTAGTTTTACAAAAGAAATCTGTTGAAACTGATGGCTACGAAGCGATCCAATTAGGTTTTGAAGATAAGCGCGTTAAGCTTTCAAACAAACCTGAACAAGGTCACGTAGCAAAAGCAAATACTGCTCCTAAGCGCTTCATCCGTGAGTTCCGCAACTTAGAAGCTGCGACTTACGAAGTTGGTCAAGAAGTCAAGGTTGAAATTTTCGCTGAAGGCGATGTAATCGATGTAACAGGTGTAACAAAAGGTAAAGGTTTCCAAGGTGTTATTAAACGTCATGGTCAATCTCGCGGCCCTATGTCTCACGGTTCTCGTTACCACCGTCGTCCTGGTTCAATGGGTCCAGTTGCCCCGAACCGCGTATTCAAACAAAAGAAATTACCTGGTCAAATGGGTGGCACAGTTGTTACTATTCAAAACCTTGAAATCGTTAAGGTTGACGTAGAGCGCAACTTACTACTTGTTAAAGGTAATGTTCCTGGTTCTAAAAAAGCATTAGTAACAGTTAAAACTGCTATTAAATCAAAATAATTCTCTTAAAGAAAGGAGGAAACAGGAATGACAAAGGTTTCAGTACTTAGTCAAACAGGTGCTTCAGTTGGTGAAATCGAATTAAACGATGCGATTTTCGGAATCGAGCCAAACGAAGCTGTATTATTCGACGCTGTAGTTGCACAACGTGCTTCTTTACGTCAAGGTAATCACAAAGTTAAAAACCGTTCTGCAGTTGCTGGTGGTGGTCGTAAACCATGGCGTCAAAAAGGAACTGGTCGTGCTCGTCAAGGTTCGATCCGCTCTCCACAATGGCGTGGTGGTGGTGTTGTATTCGGTCCTACTCCACGTAGCTACGCTTACAAACTACCTAAGAAAGTTCGTCGCTTAGCAATTAAGTCTGCTTTATCTACGAAAGTATTAGAGCAAAACTTAGTAGTACTTGATGCATTATCATTTGATGCACCAAAAACAAAAGATTTCAAATCAGTACTAGCTGCTTTAGAAATCAGCAAAAAAGCATTATTCGTAACTGCTGAAGTTAACGAAAACGCTATTTTATCTGCTCGTAACATCCCTGGTGTTACAGTGTTAACAGCTGAAGGAATCAACGTATTAGATCTATTAGGTCACGATAAAGTTGTATTCACTCAAGATGCTGTAAAAAAAGTTGAGGAGGTGCTTGGATAATGGAAGCACGTGATATCTTAAAACGTCCGGTCATTACTGAGCGTTCTTCAGAAATTATGGCAGAGAAAAAGTATACTTTCGAAGTAGACACTCGCGCTAACAAAACTCAAGTTAAAGACGCTGTTGAAGAAATCTTCGGTGTTAAAGTTGAGAAAGTAAACGTAATGAACTACAAAGGCAAGTTCAAACGCGTTGGTAAATTCGGTGGATACACTAACAAACGTCGTAAAGCGATTGTTAAATTAACTGCTGATTCAAAAGAAATCGAGTTATTCGAAATCTAATTCTAAATTTATATAAGTAACCTTAAAGAAGGAGGGAATACAAATGGCGATTAAAAAGTATAAGCCAACCTCAAATGGTCGTCGTAACATGACATCATCTGACTTTGCTGAAATCACTACTAATAAACCTGAAAAGTCTTTATTAGAACCGACTAAACGCAAAGCTGGTCGTAACAACCAGGGTAAAATTACTGTTCGTCATCACGGTGGCGGTCACAAGAAACAATACCGTGTTATCGATTTTAAACGTCTTAAAGACGGCATTCCAGGACGCGTTGCTACAATCGAGTACGATCCAAACCGTTCTGCGAACATCGCTTTAATTAACTATGCTGACGGTGAAAAACGTTACATCCTAGCTCCGAAAGGTCTTGAAGTAGGTCAAACTATTTATTCAGGTCCAGAAGCGGATATCAAAGTAGGTAACGCATTACCATTAGCAAACATTCCAATGGGTACTACAATCCATAACATCGAAATGAAACCTGGTAAAGGTGGACAATTAGTACGTTCAGCTGGTACTTCTGCGCAAGTATTAGGTCGTGAAGGTAAGTACGTAATCGTTCGTTTACAATCTGGTGAAGTACGTTTAATCCTTGCTACTTGCCGTGCAACAATCGGTCAAGTTGGTAACGAGCAACACGAACTTATCAACATCGGTAAAGCAGGTCGTTCTCGTTGGTTAGGTAAACGCCCAACAGTACGTGGTTCTGTAATGAACCCTAACGATCACCCACACGGTGGTGGTGAAGGACGTTCTCCAATCGGACGTAAATCTCCAATGACACCATGGGGCAAACCAGCTCTTGGTTACAAAACTCGTAGCAAGAAAAATAAATCATCTAAATTTATTATTCGTGGACGTAAAAAATAATGTGGTAAAACTACGGTTCAGTTCGAGAGCCGTGGTCGTATCACGGAGGGAGGTTCCTAAATGGGTCGCAGCTTAAAGAAAGGACCTTTTGTTGATGACCACCTAATGAAAAAGGTGGAAGCACAAGAGGCTTCTGAGAAAAAACAGGTTATTAAAACTTGGTCTCGCCGTTCTACTATCTTCCCAAACTTCATCGGTTTAACAATCGCTGTATATGATGGACGTAAACACGTTCCTGTATACGTAACTGAAGATATGGTAGGTCATAAACTTGGTGAGTTCGCACCAACTCGTACTTATAAAGGTCACGGTGCAGATGACAAGAAAACAAGACGCTAATTTTGAGAGGAGGTAAATCCTAATGACACAAGCTAAAGCTATCGCTCGTACAGTTCGTATCGCTCCTCGTAAAGTACGTCTAGTAGTAGACTTAATCCGAGGCAAGCAAATTGGTGAAGCAGTTGCAATTTTACGTCATACTCCAAAAGCGGCGTCTCCAGTCGTTGAGAAAGTATTAAAATCTGCAGTTGCTAACGCTGAACATAACTATGAGTTAGATGTTAATAACTTAGTTGTATCTGAAATCTTTGTTGATGAAGGTCCAACATTAAAACGTTTCCGTCCACGTGCACAAGGTCGTGCGTCGGCAATCAACAAACGTACTAGCCACATTACAATCGTGGTATCTGAGAAGAAGGAGGTTTAATCCGTGGGTCAAAAAGTACATCCAATAGGACTACGTGTTGGTGTTATTCGTGACTGGGAGTCAAAGTGGTTCGCTGAGAAAGACTATGCTAACTTATTACACGAAGACATCAAAGTACGTAAATATATCGAAACTAAACTTAAAGATGCATCTGTATCTAAAGTAGAGATCGAACGCGCTGCAAATCGCGTAAACATCACTATTCACACTGCGAAACCAGGTATGGTTATCGGTAAAGGTGGTACGGAAGTAGAAAACTTACGTAAACACTTAACTGAAGTAACTGGTAAACGTGTGCATATCAACATTATTGAAATCAAACGTGCAGATCTTGACGCTAAATTAGTAGCTGAAAACATCGCTCGTCAACTTGAGAACCGCGTATCATTCCGTCGTGCTCAAAAACAATCAATCCAACGCACAATGCGCGCTGGTGCAAAAGGTATTAAAACACAAGTATCTGGTCGTTTAGGTGGCGCTGATATCGCGCGTGCTGAACACTATAGTGAAGGAACTGTTCCGCTTCATACATTACGTGCTGACATTGATTATGCACATGCTGAAGCTGATACTACTTACGGTAAACTAGGCGTTAAAGTTTGGATCTACCGTGGTGAAGTCCTTCCTACTAAAAAGAACTCTGTGGAAGGAGGCAAATAATATGTTATTACCTAAACGCGTAAAATATCGTCGTGAACACCGTGGTAACATGCGTGGAGAAGCGAAAGGCGGTAAAGAAGTATCTTTCGGTGAGTGGGGCTTACAAGCTACTACAGCATCATGGATTACAAACCGTCAAATCGAATCTGCTCGTATCGCAATGACTCGTTACATGAAACGTGGCGGTAAAGTTTGGATCAAAATCTTCCCACATAAGCCTTACACGAAAAAGCCTCTAGAAGTCCGCATGGGTTCTGGTAAAGGTTCTCCTGAAGGTTGGGTAGCAGTAGTAAAACCAGGAAAAGTAATGTTCGAAATTGCTGGTGTATCTGAAGAGGTAGCACGCGAAGCACTTCGTTTAGCATCACACAAACTTCCTGTTAAATGTAAGATCGTAAAACGTCAAGAAACTGGTGGTGAATCTAATGAAAGCTAATGAAATCCGTGACCTTGCCACTTCTGAAATCGAGTTAAAAGTGAAATCACTGAAAGAAGAGCTTTTCAACCTTCGCTTCCAATTGGCGACTGGTCAATTAGAAAACACAGCTCGCATCCGTGAAGTTCGCAAAGCGATCGCACGTATGAAAACTGTGATTCGTGAAAGAGAAATCAGTGCAAATAACTGATAAAGGAGGGTTTTAAGTATGACTGAGCGTAACCAACGCAAAGTTTACACGGGCCGTGTTGTTTCTGACAAAATGGATAAAACAATTACTGTTTTAGTTGAAACTCACAAAAAGCACAAGCTTTATGGCAAGCGTGTAAAATACTCGAAAAAGTTTAAAGCTCATGATGAGCAAAACACTGCGAATATCGGTGATATCGTACGTATCATGGAAACTCGCCCGCTATCAGCTACTAAACGCTTCCGTTTAGTTGAAGTTGTAGAAAAAGCGGTTATTATTTAATAACACATTTCGGAATAAAATATATTTCCGAAGGGAGGTAACCTAAGTGATTCAACAAGAAAGTCGTATGAAAGTTGCTGACAACTCAGGTGCACGTGAAGTTTTAACTATTAAAGTACTTGGTGGTTCTGGACGTAAAACTGCAAACATCGGTGATATCGTTGTTTGTACGGTTAAGAAAGCAACACCAGGTGGCGTTGTCAAGAAAGGTGACGTTGTTAAGGCTGTTATCGTTCGCACAAAATCAGGTGCTCGTCGTAAAGACGGTACTTACATTAAATTTGATGAGAATGCTTGCGTAATTATCAAAGATGATAAATCACCACGCGGAACTCGTATTTTCGGACCAGTTGCACGTGAATTACGTGATGGCAACTTCATGAAAATCGTTTCTTTAGCTCCAGAAGTTCTTTAATTTCATGACAGTACCAATCAAGGAGGTGCGACACATAATGCATGTTAAAAAGGGCGATAAAGTAAAAGTAATTACTGGTAAAGACAAAGGTAAAGAAGGCGTAATCTTAGCTGCTTTCCCTAAACAAGACCGCGTTCTTGTTGAAGGTGTGAACATCGTTAAGAAACACGTTAAACCTAACCAACTTAACCCACAAGGTGGAATTGTTTCTCAAGAAGCTGCAATCCACGTTTCGAACGTAATGCTAATCGATCCTAAATCTGGCGAGCCGACTCGTGTAGGTTATGAGATCAAAGATGGCAAAAAAGTTCGTGTTGCAAAAAAATCAGGTGTAGTAATCGACTAATAAGTAAATTGAGAAGGGAGGTACACACATGAGCCGCCTAAAAGAAAAGTATTTAAACGAAGTTTCACCTGCTCTTATGAGCAAGTTCGAATATAAATCAGTGATGCAAGTTCCTAAAGTGGAGAAAATCGTAATCAACATGGGTGTTGGTGACGCTGTTCAAAACTCAAAAGCTCTTGATGTAGCTGTTGAAGAATTAACAACAATTACTGGTCAAAAACCAGTAGTAACTAAAGCGAAAAAATCTATCGCAGGTTTCCGTTTACGTGAAGGTCAAGCGATCGGTGCTAAAGTTACATTACGCGGTGAGCGTATGTATGAATTCCTGGATAAATTAATCTCTATCGCACTTCCACGTGTACGTGACTTCCGTGGTGTTTCTAAAAAAGCATTCGACGGTCGCGGTAACTATACATTAGGTGTTAAAGAGCAACTAATTTTCCCAGAAATCGATTACGATAAAGTTTCAAAAGTACGCGGTATGGACATCGTGATCGTAACTACTGCGAATTCTGACGAAGAAGCTCGCGAGTTATTAACACAGTTCGGTATGCCGTTCCAAAAGTAATTTAAACAAGGAGGGCGAAAAACTTGGCTAAAAAGGCAATGGTTGTTAAACAACAACGCAAACAAAAGTTCAAAGTACAAGAATATACACGCTGTGAACGCTGTGGCCGTCCACACTCTGTATACCGCAAATTTAAACTTTGCCGTATTTGTTTCCGTGAACTTGCATATAAGGGACAAATTCCTGGCGTTAAAAAAGCCAGCTGGTAATCCCCTAATTTGGGAAGGAGGTAAATTTTCATGACAATGACTGATCCGATTGCAGATATGCTTACACGCATTCGTAATGCGAACATGGTGCGTCACGAGAAGTTAGAAGTTCCTGCTTCTAACGTAAAGAAAGAGATCGCTGAAATTTTAAAGCGTGAAGGTTTCGTACGTGATGTAGAATATGTAGAAGACAACAAGCAAGGTATCATCCGTATTTTCTTAAAATACGGTAAAGATAACGAGCGTGTTATCACTGGTCTAAAACGTATTTCTAAACCAGGTTTACGTGTATATGCTAAAACAAACGAAGTACCTAAAGTATTAAACGGTCTTGGTATCGCTTTAGTATCTACTTCAAACGGTTTATTAACTGACAAAGAAGCTCGCGCTAAACAAGTTGGCGGAGAGATCTTAGCATACATTTGGTAATTAGTAAGAAAAGAACGGAGGTGCAATATAAATGTCTCGCGTAGGTAAAAAAGTTATCGAGGTACCTGCTGGCGTAACAATCGAAGTCGCTGCTGACAACGTTGTTACTGTTAAAGGTCCTAAAGGCGAATTAACTCGTCAATTTAACCAAGATATGAAAATCGAGCAAGAAGGCAACACACTTTCAGTTGTTCGTCCTTCTGAATCTAAAGAACACCGTACAAACCACGGTACAACTCGTGCGTTACTAGCTAACATGGTAACAGGTGTTTCTGAAGGCTTCACTCGTACTCTAGAACTTGTTGGTGTAGGTTACCGTGCACAGTTACAAGGTACTAAGCTTGTACTAAACGTTGGTTACTCTCACCCAGTTGAGTTTACACCTGAGCAAGGTTTAGAGGTCGAAGTTCCTTCGAACACGAAGATCATCGTTAAAGGTATTTCTAAAGAGCGTGTTGGTGCATTAGCATCTAACATCCGTGACGTACGTCCACCAGAGCCGTATAAAGGTAAAGGGATCCGTTACGAAGGTGAATTCGTTCGCCGTAAAGAAGGTAAAACAGGTAAATAATGCGGCGTAAAACCGCATTAAATTTTGAAAGGAGTGACCACTGTGATTACGAAACAAGATAAAAATCAAGTTCGTAAAAAACGTCATGGGCGTGTTCGTTCTAAAATTTCGGGTACTGCACAACGTCCACGTTTAAACGTATTCCGTTCTAACAAGAACATTTATGCACAACTAATCGATGACGTAGCTGGCGTAACTTTAGTTTCTGCTAATACTCAAGAAAAAGCTTTCGAAGGTATGGGCGCAAACGTAGAAGCTGCTGCTAAAATCGGTGAAACAATCGCTAAACGCGCTGCTGAAAAAAATATTACTACAGTAGTATTTGACCGTAGCGGTTACTTATATCACGGACGTGTAAAAGCTTTAGCAGAAGCTGCACGTGAAAACGGCTTAGAATTTTAATAAGAAGGAGGGACATACTTCATGAGTCGCATTGACGCAAACAAATTAGAACTTGAAGAACGCGTAGTTACAATTAACCGTGTTGCTAAAGTTGTTAAAGGTGGTCGTCGCTTCCGCTTCTCTGCTCTAGTAGTAGTAGGAGATAAAAATGGTCATGTAGGATTTGGTACTGGTAAAGCACAAGAGGTTCCAGATGCAATCCGTAAGGCTGTTGAAGACGCGAAGAAAAACTTAATCGAAGTACCACGCGTGGGTGGAACTACTCCACACTTAGTGCAAGGTCGCTTCGGTGCAGGTTCAATCTTAATCAAACCTGCAGCTCCTGGTACAGGAGTTATCGCTGGTGGTCCAGTACGTGCCGTACTTGAACTAGCTGGTATTACTGATATTCTTTCAAAATCTCTTGGTTCAAACACACCAATCAACATGGTGCGTGCAACTGTAGCAGGTTTAACTGAATTAAAACGTGTAGAAGAAGTTGCAAAACTACGCGGTAAATCAGTGGAAGAGTTATTAGGATAAGGGGGGGAATTATAATGGCTAAATTACAAATCACCCTTAATAAATCTGTCATCGGTACTAAACCTAACCAACGTAAAGTTGTTGAGGCTTTAGGATTACGTAAATTAAACCAAACTGTGGAACAAGCTGATAACGCTGCGATCCGCGGTATGATTACAAAAGTAGCTCACTTAGTTACTGTTAAAGAAATTTAATTTCAATTATACGAACAAGGAGGTGCCACCCAAATGAAACTTCATGAGTTAAAACCAGCAGAAGGTTCACGTAAAGTACGTAACCGCGTTGGTCGTGGTATCGGTTCTGGTAACGGTAAAACTTCTGGTAAAGGTCATAAAGGTCAAAACGCTCGTTCTGGCGGCGGCGTTCGCCCAGGATTTGAGGGGGGTCAAAACCCACTTTTCCGTCGTTTACCTAAACGTGGCTTTACGAACATTAACCGTAAAGAATACGCTATCGTTAACCTTGACGCGTTAAACCGTTTTGAAGATGGTGCAGAAGTAACACCTGCATTATTATTAGAAACTGGTATCGTGAGCAACGAAAAAGCTGGAATCAAAATTCTAGGTCATGGAACGTTAAGTGTTAAGCTTAATGTTAAGGCTCACAAATTCTCAGCTTCTGCAAAAGAAGCAATTGAGAACGCTGGCGGAACAACTGAGGTGATCTAATGTTTCAGACAATCTCTAACTTTATGCGCGTTCGAGATATACGAAATAAAATCATCTTCACACTTTTAATGTTAATCATTTTTCGTCTCGGGACATTCATCCCGGTACCAAATGTTAACGCAGATGTATTAAAGGCAACTGATGAGTTCAGCTTAGTAGGTTTCCTTAATACGTTTGGCGGTGGTGCATTGGCAAACTTCTCGATCTTTGCGATGGGGATTATGCCGTACATCACAGCCTCAATTATTGTCCAGTTACTTCAAATGGATGTTGTTCCTAAGTTTGCAGAATGGGCGAAACAAGGTGATGTAGGTCGACGCAAGTTGGCTCAATTCACTCGTTACTTTACGATTGTATTAGCATTCATTCAATCTTTCGCAATGAGCTTTGGATTTAACCAATTTTATGGCGGATCATTGATTACTGATACTAGTATTCAATCATACTTAACGATTTCAATCGTATTAACTGCAGGTACAGCATTCCTATTGTGGTTATCTGAACAAATTACTGCATATGGTGTTGGTAATGGTATTTCTATCATTATCTTTGCTGGTATCGTAGCTGCGATTCCTAACGCAGTAAACCAAATCTATGCACAACAAATTGATGGAGCCGGCGATCAATTGTTTATCAATATTGCCATTTTAGTTCTATTAGTTCTAGTGCTGCTTGCTGTTGTCGTTGGAGTTATTTATATTCAACAAGCGTTGCGTAAAATTCCAATCCAATATGCAAAACGAGTTGCTGGGAATTCACCTAAAGTTGGTGCACAGCAAACGCATTTACCGTTAAAAGTAAATGCTGCAGGGGTTATTCCGGTAATCTTTGCAATTGCGTTTATTGTTACACCTCAAACTTTAGCAACATTCTTTGGAGATAATAATGTAACAGCGTTTATTACGAACACGTTTGACTATACTAAACCTGTTGGTATGTTAATCTATGTTGCTTTAATTGTCGCCTTCACATACTTCTATGCATTCATTCAGGTGAATCCGGAAAATGTGGCAGACAACTTGAAAAAGCAAGGTGCTTATATCCCGGGTATCCGCCCAGGTAATGACACTCAAGCTTACTTAACAAAAGTTCTTTATCGTTTGACATTAGTTGGTGCTTTATTCTTAGTAGTTATTTCAGTAATGCCGATTTTATTCATTAACTTTATGAACCTGCCAGCTTCGGCTCAAATCGGGGGAACAAGTATGATTATCGTAGTCGGTGTTGCACTTGAAACGATGAAACAGTTAGAGTCTCAATTAGTGAAGCGTCATTATAAAGGCTTTATGAAATAATGCAGGTTTAGGAAACATTCTCGTTTCCTTACCGGCTTATGCTATAAAGGGGAGTATTACGTATGAATATCGTTTTAATGGGTCTTCCAGGTGCCGGTAAAGGTACTCAGGCTGACAAAATTGTTGAGAAGTACGCAATCCCTCATATTTCTACAGGCGATATGTTCCGTGCCGCTATTAAAGAAGGTACAGAATTAGGTTTACAGGCCAAATCATTTATGGATCAAGGTGCATTAGTACCTGATGAAGTAACGATTGGTATTGTTCGTGAACGTCTTTCACAACCAGACTGCGAAAAAGGTTTCTTATTAGACGGATTCCCGCGTACAGTTCCTCAAGCTGAAGCTTTAGATAGCATCCTTGAAGAATTAGGGCGCCCAGTTGAGCATACAATTAATGTTCAAGTTGAAAAAGAAGAGTTAATCGCACGTTTAAGTGGTCGTCGTATTTGTAAGACTTGTGGTACATCATATCATTTAGTGTTCAACCCACCAAAAGTGGAGGGCATTTGTGATAAGGATGGCGGCGAGTTATACACGCGTGCAGATGATAATCCTGAAACTGTTACAAACCGTCTGGAAGTAAATATGAACCAAGCACAACCTTTACTTGATTTCTATGAAGCAAAGGGAGTACTTACAAATATTAATGGACAGCAAGAAATTTCTAAAGTATTTGCTGATCTTGATGCTCTATTGCAGGGCAGCCGCAGCTGATATCCGTCCGGGCGCTAGACAGCTTCCGCGGTAGTCATGCGGAGGCAACAACGAAACATAATTTTTTGAGAGTTGCAAAAGCATATTGTGCCCGGTATATACTATAAAGGTTGAGCACTTAATTAGTGTGATGACATCTTTGTAACGTATAATGGGTTTCGTGGAAGCATCTGTGTAACGGGTATGAATCTCTCATCAAGACATTCCGGCTATCGTGTTAACATAAGGATGCGGTTCCTTATAGGATACTGTTTCCATGGATTGTGTGAAGCGAAACCAGACGAGCGTCTTATTCTACATCTCTCATGCAA
Organism: Solibacillus sp. iso_87; assembly: GCF_056173085.1. Classification (NCBI taxonomy): domain Bacteria; kingdom Bacillati; phylum Bacillota; class Bacilli; order Caryophanales; family Caryophanaceae; genus Solibacillus; species Solibacillus sp. iso_87. Next base: position 3,807,720 of record NZ_CM149656.1, on the reverse strand, counting down.
TCCAAACCATATGTTGAAACGAGTTGCTTCTTAATTAGGAGAAACAGTTGCAAGAGCTCGCATGAGTTTTTTGATATAAGCATATAGAAGGGAGTCGAGAAGATGGCGAAAGACGATGTAATTGAAGTCGAAGGGACAGTTGTTGAGACTTTGCCAAACGCGATGTTTAAGGTAGAATTAGAAAATGGGCACACTGTGCTTGCACACGTATCTGGAAAGATCCGTATGCACTTTATCCGTATCCTACCTGGAGATAAGGTTACTATTGAGTTATCTCCTTATGATTTAACTCGCGGTCGTATCACATACCGTTTTAAATAATCTTTTGCACTCCGGACTATTAAGGAGGTTAGGTTAGATGAAAGTGAGACCATCTGTGAAACCGATCTGCGAAAAATGTAAAGTAATTCGCCGACGCGGTAAAGTAATGGTAATCTGTGAAAATCCTAAACACAAACAAAAACAAGGATAATTAATCAAGGAGGTGCACTAACGAATGGCACGTATTGCTGGTGTTGATATTCCTCGCGACAAACGCGTTGTAATTTCATTAACATACATTTACGGTATTGGTAAAACTACTTCTCAAAAAGTATTAGCAGGTGCAGGTATTGACGAAAATACTCGCGTTAAAGACTTAACAGAAGATCAATTAAACCAAATTCGTGAACAATTAGATTCATACAAAACTGAAGGTGACTTACGTCGTGAAGTTTCTTTAAACATCAAACGTTTAATGGAAATCGCTTCAAACCGTGGTATCCGTCACCGTCGTGGTTTACCTGTTCGTGGTCAAAATACGAAAAACAATGCGCGTACGCGTAAAGGTCCACGTAAGACTGTAGCGAACAAGAAAAAATAATTAAGTAAAGGAGGTTCCTTCTTAACATGGCTCGTAAACAACAAACTCGTAAACGTCGTGTGAAAAAGAACATCGAATCTGGTGTTGCTCACATCCGTTCTACATTCAACAATACAATCGTAACGATCACTGATATGCAAGGTAACGCATTATCTTGGTCTTCAGCTGGTGCTTTAGGTTTCCGTGGTTCACGTAAATCAACTCCATTCGCAGCTCAAATGGCTGCTGAAACAGCTGCAAAAACTTCAATGGAACATGGTTTAAAAAACATTGAAGTAACAGTTAAAGGTCCTGGTTCAGGTCGTGAAGCTGCAGTACGTGCACTTCAAGCTGCTGGATTAGAAGTAACTGCTATTAAAGACGTTACTCCAGTTCCTCATAACGGTTGCCGTCCGCCAAAACGTCGTCGTGTGTAATGGGTGCAGCTTAGAAGTATAATTACTTCTACGTACATCATGTTACTTTGTACAAAAGTCTTGTGCATTTTATAGTCTAACTCAGATTAACAACTATGATGATAAGAACCTATACATTAGATGTTTTGAAGGAGGGTAAATTGGAATGATCGAAATTGAAAAACCAAAGATTGAAACAGTGGAGATTAGCGAAGATGCCAAATACGGCAAGTTTGTTGTAGAACCGCTTGAACGCGGTTATGGTAATACTTTGGGGAATTCTCTACGTCGTATCCTTCTGTCTTCATTACCTGGAGCTGCTGTTACGTCAATTCAAATTGACGGCGTATTACACGAATTCTCAACTGTAGAAGGCGTTGTAGAAGATGTCGCTTCGATTATCTTAAACGTGAAAAAGCTAGCTTTAAAAATCTACTCTGACGAAGAAAAAGTTATTGAGATTGATGTAAAAGGTGACGGAACGGTTACTGCAGCTGACATTACACATGACAGTGATGTAGAAATTTTAAACCCAGATCTATATATCGCAACAATCGCTAAGAACGGTCATTTACGTATGCGTATGTACGCACAACGTGGCCGTGGTTATACTCCTGCTGATCAAAACAAACGTGAGGATCTTCCTATCGGCGTGATCCCGATCGACTCTATTTACACTCCAGTTTCACGCGTCAACTTCCAAGTAGAGAACACTCGTGTTGGACAAAATTCTGACTACGACAAGTTATCACTTGATGTATGGACAGATGGAAGCATCGGTCCTAAAGAGGCGATTTCACTTGGAGCGAAAATTTTAACTGAACACTTAAATATCTTCGTTGGCATGACGAACGAGGCACAAACTGCTGAAATCATGGTCGAAAAAGAAGAAGACCAAAAAGAAAAAGTATTAGAGATGACTATCGAAGAACTTGATCTTTCTGTTCGTTCTTATAACTGCTTGAAGCGTGCTGGTATCAATACGGTACTAGAATTAGCTAACAAGTCAGAAGACGATATGATGAAAGTACGTAATCTTGGTCGTAAGTCTCTTGAAGAAGTTAAGCATAAGTTAGAAGAGCTTGGTTTAGGATTGCGTAAAGAAGACTAAGCGAAAAATTATAAAATTTAGCTAGATCAGATATATTTAAAAGGAGGGAAACGTCCATGGGTTACAGAAAACTTGGTCGTACAAGTTCTCAACGTAAAGCATTATTACGCGACTTAGCTACTGATTTAATCATCAACGAGCGCATCGAAACTACTGAAGCGCGCGCTAAAGAAACTCGTAAAGCTGTTGAGAAAATGATTACTTTAGGTAAACGCGGAGATTTACACGCTCGTCGTCAGGCAGCAGCATTCATCCGTCGTGAGCTAGTAACAGTTGGAGAAGGCGAAGAAGAAAAAACTGTTTTCGCACTTCAAAAATTATTTGACGATATCGCACCTCGTTATGCGGAGCGTCAAGGTGGTTACACTCGTATTCTTAAAGTAGGTCCTCGTCGTGGAGACGGCGCACCAGTAGTAATTATCGAATTAGTTTAATTCTTAATAACATACAGGTGGAAAAGGGGTGTCCGGTTCACCGGTTGAACCCGCACCCCTTTTTTATATAAACAAATTGATTTATACGACATAATTAAGCTGAGCGTTATGATGAGCGGGGTAGTAAATACTGGCGTCTCGTTTAGCTCTCCGCACCTCATTCAACGAATTTTCGGGCTTGAGCACCCGTAAATTTTGTAAATGTAACGACAAGCGCATTTCTCTGAATGAGGTGCGCGCTTTTTTATTTATGGAATGCAGGGTTGAGCCCCTAAATTCCCTATACATATGCAAACATAAAGTACGTTTAAATAGGTGGCCGTTCGCGCAAAACTTGTTTGAAAACGTGCTTTATTTTTATATAGGTATCATTTCCTGGGAAATTCAAGTTAACTAATAATATGTCATACTATAGCGAAGCAGAGGGGAGATTAGCTGCGTATGAGTGAAATTTTATCATTTAATCAAGTAACCTACTCCTATACACCGGAAGAGCCTCATACACGCAATGCGGTAGAGGATGTTTCCTTTGTCATTAATAAAGGGGAATGGATTACGATTGTCGGTCATAACGGCTCCGGAAAATCGACAATGGCTAAATTGATGAGTGGATTACTAATGCCACAGCAAGGGGAAATCCGTATTAAACGTGAAATCCTCACAGAAGAGAATATATGGGATATTCGTTCGCAGATTGGTATTGTCTTTCAAAATCCGGACAATCAGTTTGTAGGGGCTACTGTGCAGGATGATGTTGCCTTCTCGCTCGAAAACAATGGTGTTCCGCATGAAGAGATGGTTAAACGTGTGCATAATGCACTCAGACAAGTGAAGATGGAAGACTTTATCAACCACGAGCCACATCATTTATCAGGCGGACAGAAGCAGCGTGTTGCTATTGCTGGGGCATTGGCAATGCATCCGCAAATATTAATATTGGACGAAGCAACATCTATGCTGGATCCTCAAGGCCGTGAAGAAGTGTTAACAATCGTGGAAGCACTACGGAAAGAAATTGGTCTTACGGTACTGGCGATAACACATGATCTTGAAGAATCTTTACTGGCAGACCGTATTATTTTTATGAATGCCGGTAAAAAATACGCAGAAGGAACGCCTGAAGAGATTTTTGCATTGGGAGATGATCTTGTACAGTTTGGTTTGGATATGCCGTTTGCGATGAAAATGACGAAGCTGCTGCAAGCACAAGGTGTACATCTTGTAGGACAACATATGACAGAAGAAGAGCTGGTGAATGACTTATGGACATCCAACTTCAACAAGTAAGCTATGCCTATGCAAAAGGCACTCCATTTGAAAAACAAGCTTTACATGAGGTTGACTTAACAATTAAAAGTGGAACATTTCAGGCGATTATCGGACATACAGGTTCAGGAAAATCCACAATCCTCCTTCACTTTAACGGATTATTAAAACCTTCGAGCGGTAACGTAAAAATCGGGGACCGAATGATTGAAGCAGGAAAAAAGGCAAAAGACTTAAAAGCAGTACGTCAAAAGGTAGGTATCGTGTTTCAGTTTCCTGAGCACCAGCTTTTTGAGGAGACTGTATTAAAGGATATTATGTTTGGTCCGACGAATTTTGGGGTGTCTGAAGAAGAAGCGGAAAAGCGGGCGCGTGAGCTGATCTCATTAGTAGGGTTACCTGAAGAAATATTGGATAAATCCCCATTTGACCTATCTGGTGGCCAAATGCGCCGTGTCGCCATTGCGGGGGTATTGGCAATGGATCCTGAAGTAATCGTTTTGGATGAGCCAACAGCGGGTCTTGATCCACGTGGCCAAAAGGAAATTATGGACTTATTTTATAAGCTACATAAAGAGCGCGGTTTAACAACGATACTTGTTACACATAGTATGGAAGATGCGGCACGCTATGCGGATGCGGTTGCCATTATGCATGAAGGTCGCTGTGTGTTGACTGGAGATCCGCGTACTATTTTCAGCGATCGTCAAACTCTTGCCCAATTCCGTCTGGAGCCGCCACGTATTGTTCGCTTTCAGCATCAGGTCGAGAAGATGATGGGGAAACCATTAGCGAAAGTATGCTTAACTGAAGAAGAGCTTGCCGTAGAAATTGGACAGGCAATTCCAAAGGGGCGTGAACAGCAATGATGGAAAAAATGATTTTTGGTCGCTATATACCAGGCAATTCATTTGTGCATAAGTTAGATCCGCGTTCAAAGCTGCTTTTTGTTTTTGCATTTATTATCGTAGTCTTTTTTGCCAATAATGTAGTTACCTATGCGCTGCTTTTGGCGTTTACATTACTCGTTATTTTACTGTCGAAAATCCGCCTATATTTTTTAATCAACGGCTTAAAACCCGTCATATTTTTAATGCTCTTCACTTTGATTTTGCATTTGTTTATGACGAGGGAAGGACCTGTATTAGTAGATCTTGGCTTTATGAAAATATATGAAGAAGGTTTACGACAAGGGATGTTCATATCAATGCGCTTTTTAATGCTTGTATTTATGACATCGATCTTAACGTTAACTACTTCCCCTATTTCAATTACGGACGGTCTGGAAGTACTGCTAAACCCGTTTAAAAAGTTAAAGCTGCCTGTTCATGAGCTTGCATTAATGATGTCGATTTCTTTACGTTTCATTCCAACATTAATGGATGAGACGGATAAAATTATGAAAGCGCAGATGGCCCGCGGTTCGGATTTAAGTGCAGGACCAATTAAAGATCGTCTTAAGGCAGTTGTGCCATTGCTGGTACCGCTCTTTGTCAGTGCATTTAAACGTGCAGAAGATTTAGCGACTGCGATGGAAGTGCGAGGCTACCGCGGAGGCGAAGGGCGTACGAAATACCGTCAGTTAAAGTGGATGGGAAGAGATACGGTTATTTTAGTCGTACTTGTATTATTGGGCGTCCTGTTATGGATGCTGCGCAGTTAGAGGAGTAAAGATATGTTGAGATTAAAAGCAACGATTAGCTATGACGGTACCGGTTTTGCCGGCTATCAGGTGCAGCCGGGTGAGCGTACAGTACAGCTTGAAATCGAAAAAGTATTAACAGCTATGCAAAAAGGGACACACGTTAAAATTACAGCGAGCGGCCGTACCGATGCGCGTGTCCATGCAACTGGTCAGGTTATACATTTTGATACAGCTCTAGCAATTCCACCTGAAAAATTTCAAAAGGCATTAAATGTTCAATTGCCGCGTGATATTCGTGTACTTCATATGGAGCAAGTAAGGGAAGACTTTCATGCACGCTATGATGTATCAGGCAAGCGTTACCGGTATATTTGGGATTGTAGCGCTGTTCAAAGCCCGTTTAGAAGGCATTATACAGTGGAGACAGGTGGAGTGAAGCCGAATTTAGAGGTAATGCGTGAAGCAGCACAAGCAATTGTCGGGACACATGACTTCAGCTGCTTTTGCGCGGCAAATACGAGTGTTGTCGATAAAGTGCGTACGGTTGAAGCACTGGAGCTTGCCTGGCATGGGGAAGAACTGCATATGACCATCAGCGGCAATGGCTTTTTATATAATATGGTCCGGATCATTGCAGGGACATTGTGGGAAGTTGGCATCGGTCGAAGGGAAGCATCGTCACTGGAAAAGACGATCACTTCGATGGACCGTGCACAAGCAGGTAAAACAGCACCAGCACATGGTCTATATTTAGAACAAGTTTTTTATCAAGATTTATGATTTTTTTTTGAAAAAGTTTTCCTTTTCTCTATAAAATCCTAGAGAAATCGGCTTGTGAAAAGGGTTAACAACCTCTCCAGGTGTTCAATTAAATATCTTGACTTTAAACGCGATCCAGTATATGATGATGTATGGTATTTTCATTACCACCACAAAAATAAGCCCCGAAACTTATAAAGTGTATATAATGAAAAATAACGGTAATTCATATCGATTAGGAGGATACAAACATGCGCACAACTTTCATGGCTAAAGGTCAAGAAGTAGAACGTAAATGGTTAGTAGTTGACGCAGAAGGCCAAACGTTAGGTCGTTTAGCTTCTGAAGTAGCTTCTATCTTACGCGGTAAACATAAACCAACTTTCACACCAAACGTTGATACAGGAGATCATGTGATCATCATCAACGCTGATAAAATTGAGTTAACAGGTAACAAATTACAAAAGAAAATTTACTACCGTCACACTCAATTCGCTGGTGGTTTAAAACAACGTACAGCTGGTGAAATGAAGGAAAAATACCCAACTCAAATGCTTGAGTTAGCAATTAAAGGTATGCTTCCAAAGAACTCTTTAGGTCGTCAAATGTTCTCTAAATTGAACGTTTACACTGGTTCTGAACATCCACATGCTGCACAAAAACCAGAAGCTTACGAGTTACGTGGTTAATCAATAAACTATAATAGGAGGAAATAACTTTGGCACAAGTACAATACATCGGCACAGGTCGCCGTAAAAGCTCAACTGCTCGCGTACGTTTAGTACCAGGCGAAGGTAAAGTAGTAATCAACAACCGTGATGTTGCAGATTACCTACCATACGAAACTTTACACTTAATTATCAACCAACCATTAGTAGCTACAGAAACTAAAGGTTCATATGACGTTCACGTTAACGTAAACGGTGGTGGATTCACAGGTCAAGCTGGAGCAATCCGTCACGGTATCGCACGTGCATTATTACAAGTTGATCCAGACTTCCGCCCAGCTTTAAAATCAGCGGGTCTATTAACTCGTGATTCACGTATGAAAGAGCGTAAAAAACCAGGTCTACGCGGCGCTCGTCGTGCACCTCAGTTCTCAAAACGTTAATCTTTACGATTACTATTTTGCGAAATTAAAAAACCCTTTCTTGGAATTTTTCCAAGAAAGGGTTTTTTCTTTATTCATTCGCAAAGCCACTTGTCGCATGAAGTTTTCCTTTAATTTTTGAAAGAGGCAAATGAGTTCCACTTAGCCACGATTTAAAATCAATTACTACAGGCAACGCATCTCCGCCTAAAGCAAAAATGCATTTTCCTTCAGCTGGTACATAGCCAACTGTATGAAGTGTACCATCCCATGCTCCGTATTTAGTCGCAAAGACCCCATTTTCGATACCGTTCATTAATTTAAATGCATTTTCAAAAGTAAGCGGATTTGCCTGGGCATTCGAAATAATGTGTTCACGCGCCAAGGAATCTTCCGTTCGATAACGGTTTTCTTCTTTCAGGACTTTAAAGTGATTCGTGCAGGCTGTTGCATCCCGAACAGCCACATTGCGCGGAGATGCTTCTACTGCCACCATCGTTTGCTTGGCATCTAGTAATACATAATTAAATGAATGCTTATGGGGAAGATCTTTTAATAATGAAATCCCCTCTTCAACAGTTGCACAACGCTCCAGTAACAGACGCCCGATCATATTGCATACAAAACCATCCGCACTGTTTTTCGTATTTACAAAGTTATAACCTACGACGAGTCCTTTTTCATTCATTCCATCCATACGCCCTGTAACTTGCATGGAAGGCCCGAGTGTCGAGTAGCCACCGTCTGTTGGTTCATATAACACAAAACGCCCATCATAGCTTTTGGGGTCATTGTCATAGTTGCGGATCATATAAGAAGAGGTTGTCGTAATAGAACAACCGCTTTTTTTCTGTGCAGCATAATAGCCGCCATAATGAAGTAAAGCCTGTTCTACCTTATAACCAAGAGCATAAGCGAGGCCTTCGATTTCCTCTTCAATTCCTGGGCCGAAACGGGCTAAAAGTTGTTTAACATATGTTTTATCTATAGAAAATCTATGATCCAGTTTTTTATAAAGTTCTTCTCTATTAGAAAGAAGAGGAGAATTCTTTAAAAGCTCTCCCTGATATATACCAAACTCATAATGCGAACCTCTAAATTGTATAATATCGCTCGTCACGTTTTTCATTTTATGTACCCCTTTAATGAAACTGTTTTTTTCATAGTAACGATATTTTATGGACAAACAAAATAAAAGGGTTTGAGAAAAGTACTTCTCCTGAATACTTTGTTTAGAGTAGTATTTTTGTATACATTGGTATACAATAGTATTCAAAAAGAGTGGGGGAAAAATATGAGATCAGAAGGTAGAGGGAGACATCGGGGAGAAGGAGAACATGGTAATCGCCGTTCAAAGGGTGCCCAAACATTCCGTCGCGGGCGTGCACTGGAGTTTTACCGCCAACTCGAAATGAAGCGTTCAACATTGAAACAACAGCTGGAGTCTGCGGAGTTGAAATCGATTCATCCTGTCATTGCCGGAGAACTGAAAGCGACCGAAGCGATTATGAATGATTTCGTAGGCTTGTTTCAGTTGAATGAATTGTTGGGAGAAACACAGGCAACCGAAGAGGAATAATTTTTCACAACATAAGGAAGTGAACTTGTTTAATGCAGGCAGTATGGAAACTCTCAAAATATATTAAGCCATATATACTTTTTGCGATCATAGCTCCCGTAATGATGGTTATTGAGGTAAGCATGGATTTACTGCAGCCTACAATATTACAGCATATTATCGATGAGGGGATTGCTCAAAATGATACTTCATACATTGTAAAAATGTTTGGCTTAATGATAGCGACATCCTTAATCGGGTTAATCGGCGGTGTAGGGTGTTCGATTTACGCATCGCGGACGGCCGTTAACTTTTCAACCGATCTACGTCATGATTTATATGAAACAATTACGTATTTTTCGAATAGCAGTAAAGATAAATTTACGCTCGGAAAGCTTGTTACGAATTTAACGAGTGATATGGAAATGCTTCAGCGTGCACTGACGATGTTATTAAAAATATTTGTACGTGGACCGATGATGTTTATCGGGGCCATTGTCATTGTTTTTATTACAGCACGCGAGTTATTTCCGATTTTGTTGGTCGTTGTACCGATTTTGGCATTTTGCATGTACTATTTTACGGCACTATCAGGGAAGCTTTTTCATAAAGTGCAACAGGTTGTCGATGTTGTAAATACGAAAGTCCAGGAAAACTTGGCGGGTATTCGGGTCATCAAGGCTTATAACCGGAAAAATCATCAAATTGAGCAATTTACCGGAGTGAACACACAGCTGATGAAGCGCAGTATGGCAGCCGATCAAATTATAGGCGTACTTGCACCGCTTACGATGTTTGTCGTGAACTTAGGTATTGTAGCAGCACTTTGGATGGGTGCAATCAAAGTAGATAACAATACGTTACAAGTGGGGGTTATTCTTGCCTTTATCAACTATTTAATGATGGTCATGCAGGGACTGATGAGTTCTTCAATGGTACTTGTACAGTTGGCCCGTGCGATACCAAGCGCTGGTCGAATCGTAGAAGTGCTGGAAGAGAAAACAGATTTAACGAGCCCTTCAGAACCAGAGACGAAAGAAATTAAAGGAAGTTTAAGTTTCGAAAATGTAAGCTTCTCCTATTTAAAAGAAACAGAATCGGTGTTAAAAAATATTAGCTTCCATGTGAATGCGGGAGAAACGGTCGGTGTTATCGGAATGACAGGAAGCGGAAAATCGACATTAGTTAAAATGATTCCACGCTTGTTTGATCCTGACAGTGGTGTCGTAAAAATTGACGGGTTACCGATCGGAAACTATTCATTGGAACATTTACGCCAGTCAATCGGTTTTGCGCCACAAAAGGCCACATTGTTTTCGAAAACGATTGCCGACAACTTACGCTACGGCAAATCCGATGCAACGGCAGAGGAAATTGTGCAGGCATTGCAATCAGCAAATGCAAAGGAGTTTGTCGAAAAACTGGATGCAGGGACAGAACATTTGCTCACACAAGGGGCGACAAACTTATCAGGCGGGCAAAAGCAGCGGTTGGCAATGGCGAGGTCCTTTATCCGGAAACCGAGTATTTTAATTTTGGATGATGTGACAAGTGCGGTTGACAGTATTTCTGAAAAAACGATTCAACGGGCGATTGAAGAACAGTTTAGTGATGCCACAAAAGTGATTGTCTCGTCTAAAATCTCTTCCATTCGTCATGCCGATCAAATACTCGTAATGGATGACGGGAAAATTGCCGCTAAAGGAACACATGAGCAATTATTGCAGGAAAGTCCATTGTATCAAGAGATGGCAAGAACACAGGCAAAAAAAGGGGTGACCTTAAGTGAATAAACAACAAGGGGAACCGCCTGTACCAATGAGGCATCCAGGTGGGCGCTTTACAGGTCCGGTTGTGAAGCCAAAAAATCAAAAAGAAACATTGCTTCGTATTTGGAGCTATTTACGCATACAAAAGGTAGAACTGATCAGTGTTGTCATTTTCGTTATTATTAGTACATTGTTAAGCTTAGTTGGCCCATTTTTAATCGGGAAAACAATCGATGATTATATTGTGAAGCTAGATGTTCCAGGAGCGATTCGGATGGCACTTATTTTAGCCGGTGTTTATATCGCGTCATCGTTACTCACTTGGCTTCAAACATTTGTCATGATTCGTGTTTCACAGAAGACGATTCGCCGGTTGCGACAACAGCTGTTTGAGCAGTACCAGTCATTACCGCTTGCCTTTTATGATAAAAGACAGCAGGGTGATTTAATGAGCCGGATGACAAATGATATCGAAAATTTAAATGCGGCATTGTCACAAAGTGTCATACAAATTGTTTCGAGTTTTTTAACGATTGTCGGAACAGCCTTTGCACTCTTTTATTTAGATTGGCGATTAGCGCTAGTAACGCTCATTATTATCCCGCTCATCGTTTATGCGACAAAGCAGATCATTAAACGAAGCAGCGTGAACTACAAGGCACGTCAAAGGGATTTGGGCAATTTAAATGGTTATATTGAAGAAACCATTTCGAACGCGGATATTATTACGCTTTTCGGTCAGGAAAAATCAACGCTTGCCGAGTTTAAAGAAGCCAATGAGCGATTGCGCGGTTCAGCAATGCGAGCCGATATTATTTCTGGCTTCATGGGTCCAATCAATAACTTTATGAACAACTTAGGTTTAAGTCTTGTAATAGGTGCAGGTGCAATCATGGCTGTAACAAGCGGACTTACAATCGGTGTAATCGCATCATTTGTTACGTATACGCGCCAGTTTTTCCGACCAATCAATCAGCTATCGAACTTGCTCAATACGTTCCAATCGGCCATTGCGGGTTCCGAACGTGTTTTTGAAGTGCTGGATGAAGCAAAAGAAGTATCTGATATTGAAAATGCAAATGCGAAACGACAGTTTAGTGGTGATGTTAAATTCGAAAACGTTCAGTTTGCCTATGAAACGGGCAAGACTGTATTACACGGAATTGATTTTGAAGCAAAAGCAGGAGAGACAATTGCCATTGTTGGTCCGACTGGTTCAGGGAAGACAACAATCATCCAGCTGTTAACCCGATTTTATGATGCGACAGGTGGCCGGATCTTATTGGACGGCGATCCAATTGAACATTACAAGATGACGAATGTTCGTGATCATGTCGGAGTCGTACTGCAGGATACATACCTGTTTTCGGGAACAGTACGTGAGAATATTCGGTTCGGTAAGCTCCATGCAACGGATGATGAGGTTGAACAAGCGGCAAAAATTGCATATGCACATAATTTTATAAAGTATTTGCCTGAACAGTACGATACTGTGCTGACAAGCGGGGGCTTAAATTTAAGTCAGGGGCAGCGTCAGCTTATAGCGATTGCCCGTGCCATTCTAGAAGACCCCGACATCTTAATTTTAGATGAAGCAACTTCAAGTGTTGATACGATGACAGAAGTGCATATTCAAAAAGGTTTGAACAATTTGATGGAAGGGCGTACGAGCTTTGTCATTGCACACCGTCTTAAAACGATTGAAAATGCCGACCAGATCCTTGTCATTAAAGACGGCCGGATTTTAGAACAAGGAAATCATGATTCTTTAATGAATGAACAAGGTTTTTATGCAACATTACAGCGTCAGCTTTTGTCGCAATGATAAGGTGAATATTCCACCGTCCTTTTGCGTATAGTAGGCAAAAAGGACGGTGTTTTTTTTGAGACGTTGGCTTGCACTCATATTCGTAATTTTTTGTTCGATGCTTGTCGTTGTATATGAAACGAACGCATCCGACCGGCGATTTTTTTTACCCGAGCCATTAGGTGGGGTAAAAATTGTATTAGATGCTGGTCATGGAGGGGTTGATGGTGGTGCTTCAAATGGAGAGGTAATCGAAAAAGATGTGACACTGGCAATTACAAAAAAAGTAGCTCGTCAATTGACACGTTTAGGGGCAGAAGTAGTATTAACACGTTCAACAGATGGGGATGTATTAAGTGAACATGCACCAAGTGAGACATTTCCAACACTTCGTGAGCGTAAAAAACAGGACATTTTTTTACGTGAAACGTTAGTAGAATCACATGAACCGGATCTATTCGTTACGATTCATGCAAATGCAATCCCAAATAGCAAGTGGAGAGGGGCGCAAGTGTTTTACCATCAGACTGGACATGAGAAAAGTGCGGTACTCGCACAGGCTGTTCAGCAATCAATTCGAGAGACGATGGAAAATACGGAACGCGAAGCACTGGCGATTAAAAATGTTTATTTATTAAAGAAAGTTGAAAAACCGGCTGTATTAGTAGAAACAGGTTTTTTAAGTAATGAGGAAGAGCGTGATTTACTGGCAAATGACAGCTATCAGGAAAAAATGGCATTTGCGATTGCACGCGGGATTGAAAATTATATTCACGTAAAATACGAGTAGGCAACATGTAATAACAATACGAATCGATTATGATATACTAACAATTGTAATTTCATTCAGGGGAGTGTTTGATATGTTAAATGAGGAACAAGTCCGAGAACTATTAGGAGAACTACAAGATCCGTTTTTACATAAATCACTAGCAGAAACAAAAGGTGTAACAAACGTTTCGATTAAAGCAGAAAAAGCGCATGTGAGTGTTCGTATTGCAATTGCAAAAACTAATACGCCTGAACAAATGACACTTCAAATGAAAATTGTTGAAGTGCTAAAAGAAAATGGCGCGGCTTCAGTTGGGATTCGTTTTGAAGAGTTACCGGCAGAAGTACTGCAATCATTCCGTGGACAAGCGACGGAAGCGGAAGCACAAGATATTTTATCACCTTTATCAAGCGTACAATTTATTTCAATTGCATCAGGTAAAGGCGGAGTAGGGAAATCAACTGTATCTGTAAATATGGCAGTTGCACTAGCACGCCTAGGCAAAAAAGTCGGTTTAATCGATGCTGATATTTATGGTTTCTCTGTACCGGACATGATGGGCGTAACAGAAATGCCGGTCGTAAAAGATGACCGTATTTACCCGGTAGAACGTCTTGGTGTAAAAGTTATCTCAATGGGATTCTTCGTTGAAAACAATGCACCAATCGTTTGGCGCGGACCGATGCTTGGGAAAGTATTGGACCAGTTCTTCCGTGATGTAGAGTGGGGCGATTTAGACTATTTACTATTGGATTTACCACCAGGAACAGGAGATGTAGCACTGGATATTCACCAAATGCTGCCGTCTTCAAAAGAGATTGTTGTGACGACACCACACCCGACAGCCGCTTTCGTAGCAGCCCGTGCAGGTGCGATGGCATTACAAACAAATCATGAGATCCTTGGTGTTATTGAGAATATGGCTTGGTATGAAAGCAAATCAGGGGAAAAAGAATTCGTATTTGGTCAAGGTGGCGGTCCAAAGCTTGCTGATGAATTGCGCACAAAATTACTTGGCCAAATTCCGTTAGGACAACCAGATTGGACAGAGGAAGACTTCGCACCATCTGTCTATGCAGAAAGTCATCCAACAGGTAAAATCTATTTGCAAATCGCTAAAGAAATTATTTCAGAGCTAAATAAACAATAAAATAAAACAACCAGTTGTCCCGAATGAGACGACTGGTTGTTTTTTATGAGCCCCCACCGCTTTCTTTACCGCCGCCGCTTTCCTTCTCCGAGCCGGATCCGGATTCAGATCCCGATTCCTTTTCGGATGAAGCTTCACCGCTCTTCTTAATGAGCTCCTGCCATTTTGTCTGCATAAGCGGATTTTCGATTGTTTCCATTACGATTTTCTCCAGCTCTTTTCGCATAACGGCACCTTTCATGATACTTTCAAGCTGTTTTTGCATATCCGGCTGGCCGAAGAAAGACGTTAAAGATTCTTGGTAGCTGGCGTCGTTCAGTAAGCTTTTCATTAAATCTTCCTGCTGATCCTGCATACTTTTAGCGAATGTCTCTTTGAATTTCGGGTCTTCAAATGTTTTAATCCAAAAATCCATTGCCTCTTTTGACAACATTGTTTCCTCGGTCGCTTTCTTAACTTCTTCCGTATTTAAAATAAGCAACTCCCGGAAATTCTTATCTTCAAACATTTGGCGAATTGCTTTTTTCCCATCCTCTGTTTGAATGGCATCGACCATAATTTTCTTAACTTCATCATAGGATAATGTCGTCGATTTAGCATCATTACAACCGGCAAGGAAAATGAGGAAAAAGGCTAGTATGATTAATCGTTTCACTTTTCTCACGACCTTTCTTCAATTATGCGCTTTCGCTTAGTGTTCACAATTTTACAAATTATATGTAACATCTTTTAAGAGAGGTCGCTTTTTTGACACCAAATTGATAAAATATACAAGATATATTAAAAAATGGGGGGGATTTGTTCGTGACGATACGGAACTGGGTGAAATTTGCTTTTTGGGCATTAGTAATCGGTGGTTTAGTTAATGCGGTTGCCTCGTTAATTATTCGTTGGGACTTTTACCAGCCATACTTAGCGAATGGGGAAATCTCAGAATTTCTTGCTGCAATAGTTTGGAATATCGTATTAGGGATGACGATGAGTGTAATGGCACAAGCAGGCTTTTTCGCTTATTTAACATTACATCAAGTCGGGGTCAATATATTTAGAACGTTAACACTTTGGAATTGGATTCAAATCTTATTAATAATTATCGTGTTAGTGGATATTATTGTTTTCCGTTTTGCACCAGGAGCAAATGCGGCTGTAGACTGGATTTTTTATGGCTTCTTGCTTGCAGTGCTAGTCGGTGTTGCTATATGGACAGCAGTTAAAAAAATTAAAATGACGCAAAAACCGCATGTGTTGATTTCAACATTGTTTTTCATGATTGTTATTACATCTTTAGAATGGATCATTGCTTTAATGGGAAGACAAGATAATATTGATGTATATGTTGCCCTATTATTATTCCCATTAGTAGCCGTTAATGCATACCAAATTTTAATGCTGCCGAAATACAATGCACAATCAGAAGAAGATCGAAAGCGATTGGAAGAGCGTCGCAAAGCACGAAAAGAAACAACTAAAACTGTAAAAGCATAAAAAAAGGGCGATCACAGAAATGAAATATTTCGTGTCAGCCCTTTTTTAGTTATATAGTAGATTCCTCAAACTTAAGGATAACGCTTCGTAGAAATTTCATAGCCAAATATATTTTGTTCAATAGATACAAACTTATGCGCTTTTATAAATTTATTAATACCTTCAAAAGAAACTTCCTTGTCTCGATGTAAAGGAATACTTACAAATGAACCTTCAGGAATTTTACTTTCTTCTATAGGAAACGTATAAGTCGGAGCAACGATATTGATACCTTGCTCATGCAAAGCAGTTTGCATGGAAGTGTCGACTTTATAATCCGCGGTCGCAAACCAAAGTGGTTTTTTGTAAAACGTTTTTTCATAGATTGCGATTTCTTTTTTTAATAGATTCTTATCTTCGTATTGATCACTATTAGAACCAAGCAGCCCGACACGAATGTTTTTTTCCCTCAGCATCTTTACCAATTCAGGACTTCGTAACAACCAGTCACTATCAGCCAATATAAGCGGATATGGTTCACGAAGATTTGTAATCCATTCCTCAAAACCTTTGTGGGAATAACTTAACTCAATGATTAAGCTTTGCCCAAATTGACCTTTTGTAATGATTGCGGGGGCTTCTGTTAATTGAAATACAGGGGAAATACTATTTTTATCATCAAAATAAATAAAAACTAAAAATAAGCATAAAACCAGTGATACCAATGTTTTGTACATGCTTTAATACCCACTTTCAATTAGTTTTAAACACGATTATATAAAAAACTTATGAAAAAGTGTTGACGGATATAACAAGGGGGTGATACTATAAGTAGGTCGCCAAGAGATGACGCGACAAACGAAACACAATGAACCTTGAAAACTGAACAAGCAACGTTAATGAAACAAGCTTCTTAAATGAAGCAAACAATAGATTCCAACTTCTAACGAAGTTGGATCGCTAGCAAAGCAAATGAGCTTTCAAACTACTTTTATGGAGAGTTTGATCCTGGCTCAGGACGAACGCTGGCGGCGTGCCTAATACATGCAAGTCGAGCGGAAATTTTATTGGTGCTTGCACCTTTAAAATTTTAGCGGCGGACGGGTGAGTAACACGTGGGTAACCTACCTTATAGATTGGGATAACTCCGGGAAACCGGGGCTAATACCGAATAACACTTTTTAACACATGTTTTGAAGTTGAAAGACGGCATCTCGCTGTCACTATAAGATGGACCCGCGGCGCATTAGCTAGTTGGTGAGGTAACGGCTCACCAAGGCAACGATGCGTAGCCGACCTGAGAGGGTGATCGGCCACACTGGGACTGAGACACGGCCCAGACTCCTACGGGAGGCAGCAGTAGGGAATCTTCCACAATGGACGAAAGTCTGATGGAGCAACGCCGCGTGAGTGAAGAAGGATTTCGGTTCGTAAAACTCTGTTGCAAGGGAAGAACAAGTAGCGTAGTAACTGGCGCTACCTTGACGGTACCTTGTTAGAAAGCCACGGCTAACTACGTGCCAGCAGCCGCGGTAATACGTAGGTGGCAAGCGTTGTCCGGAATTATTGGGCGTAAAGCGCGCGCAGGTGGTTCCTTAAGTCTGATGTGAAAGCCCCCGGCTCAACCGGGGAGGGTCATTGGAAACTGGGGAACTTGAGTGCAGAAGAGGATAGTGGAATTCCAAGTGTAGCGGTGAAATGCGTAGAGATTTGGAGGAACACCAGTGGCGAAGGCGACTGTCTGGTCTGTAACTGACACTGAGGCGCGAAAGCGTGGGGAGCAAACAGGATTAGATACCCTGGTAGTCCACGCCGTAAACGATGAGTGCTAAGTGTTGGGGGGTTTCCGCCCCTCAGTGCTGTAGCTAACGCATTAAGCACTCCGCCTGGGGAGTACGGTCGCAAGACTGAAACTCAAAGGAATTGACGGGGGCCCGCACAAGCGGTGGAGCATGTGGTTTAATTCGAAGCAACGCGAAGAACCTTACCAGGTCTTGACATCCCGGTGACCACTATGGAGACATAGTTTCCCCTTCGGGGGCAACGGTGACAGGTGGTGCATGGTTGTCGTCAGCTCGTGTCGTGAGATGTTGGGTTAAGTCCCGCAACGAGCGCAACCCTTATTCTTAGTTGCCATCATTCAGTTGGGCACTCTAAGGAGACTGCCGGTGATAAACCGGAGGAAGGTGGGGATGACGTCAAATCATCATGCCCCTTATGACCTGGGCTACACACGTGCTACAATGGACGGTACAAACGGTTGCCAACCCGCGAGGGGGAGCTAATCCGATAAAACCGTTCTCAGTTCGGATTGTAGGCTGCAACTCGCCTACATGAAGCCGGAATCGCTAGTAATCGCGGATCAGCATGCCGCGGTGAATACGTTCCCGGGCCTTGTACACACCGCCCGTCACACCACGAGAGTTTGTAACACCCGAAGTCGGTGAGGTAACCTTTATGGAGCCAGCCGCCGAAGGTGGGATAGATGATTGGGGTGAAGTCGTAACAAGGTAGCCGTATCGGAAGGTGCGGCTGGATCACCTCCTTTCTAAGGATTTTTCGGAATCATTCCCTTGGGGAATGAAACATTAACGGTTGCTGTTCAGTTTTGAAGGTTCATTCTTAAATGAATGAAACACTTCAAAACCTTTGTTCTTTGAAAACTGGATAAAACGACATTGAAAGCAATAAATCAAATTTCTATTTTATAGATTTTTAAACAAGTCAAGCAATTGACGTGTAAACCTAAATCTTGGATTATATCCAAGTGTTAACTTTTGGTTAAGTTAATAAGGGCGCACGGTGGATGCCTTGGCACTAGGAGTCGATGAAGGACGGCACTAACACCGATATGCCTCGGGGAGCTGTAAGTAAGCTTTGATCCGGGGATTTCCGAATGGGGGAACCCACTATCTTTAATCGGATAGTATCTTCACGTGAATTCATAGCGTGTTGAAGACAGACGCAGGGAACTGAAACATCTAAGTACCTGCAGGAACAGAAAGAAAATTCGATTCCCTGAGTAGCGGCGAGCGAAACGGGAAGAGCCCAAACCAAAGAGCTTGCTCTTTGGGGTTGTAGGACACTCTATACGGAGTTACAAAAGAATGAACTAGACGAAGCGACTTGGAAAGGTCCGCGAAACGAGGTAAAAGCCCTGTAGTCAAAAGTTCATTCCCTCCAGAGTGGATCCTGAGTACGGCGGAACACGTGAAATTCCGTCGGAATCCGGGAGGACCATCTCCCAAGGCTAAATACTACCTAGTGACCGATAGTGAACCAGTACCGTGAGGGAAAGGTGAAAAGCACCCCGGAAGGGGAGTGAAATAGATCCTGAAACCGTGTGCCTACAAGTAGTTAGAGCCCGTTAATGGGTGATAGCGTGCCTTTTGTAGAATGAACCGGCGAGTTACGATTACGTGCGAGGTTAAGTTGAGAAGACGGAGCCGCAGCGAAAGCGAGTCTGAATAGGGCGAATTAGTACGTGGTCGTAGACCCGAAACCAGGTGATCTACCCATGTCCAGGGTGAAGGTGAGGTAACACTCACTGGAGGCCCGAACCCACGCACGTTGAAAAGTGCGGGGATGAGGTGTGGGTAGCGGAGAAATTCCAATCGAACCTGGAGATAGCTGGTTCTCTCCGAAATAGCTTTAGGGCTAGCCTCGTGATTGAGAATACCGGAGGTAGAGCACTGTTTGGACTAGGGGGGCATCTCGCTTTACCGAATTCAGACAAACTCCGAATGCCGGATATTTATACACGGGAGTCAGACTGCGAGTGATAAGATCCGTAGTCAAGAGGGAAACAGCCCAGACCACCAGCTAAGGTCCCCAAGTAATCGTTAAGTGGAAAAGGATGTGGCGTTGCTTAGACAACCAGGATGTTGGCTTAGAAGCAGCCATCATTTAAAGAGTGCGTAATAGCTCACTGGTCGAGTGACGCTGCGCCGAAAATGTATCGGGGCTAAACGATTCACCGAAGCTGTGGATGCATACTTTGAGTATGCGTGGTAGGAGAGCGTTCTAACAGCGTTGAAGTCAGACCGGAAGGACTGGTGGAGCGGTTAGAAGTGAGAATGCCGGTATGAGTAGCGAAACATGGGTGAGAATCCCATGCACCGTATGACTAAGGTTTCCTGAGGAAGGCTCGTCCGCTCAGGGTTAGTCGGGACCTAAGCCGAGGCCGATAGGCGTAGGCGATGGACAACAGGTTGATATTCCTGTACCACCTCCTCACCGTTTGAGAAATGGGGGGACGCAGTAGGATAGGGTAAGCACGCCGTTGGTTGCGCGTGTTCAAGCAGTAAGGCGTGTATGTAGGCAAATCCGCATACTTTAACGTTGAGCTGTGATGACGAGCTCGTATGAGCGAAGTTCCTGATTTCACACTGCCAAGAAAAGCCTCTATCGAGGTGAGAGGTGCCCGTACCGCAAACCGACACAGGTAGTCGAGGAGAGAATCCTAAGGTGTGCGAGAGAACTCTCGTTAAGGAACTCGGCAAAATGACCCCGTAACTTCGGGAGAAGGGGTGCTTCTTTGGGTGCATAGCCTAGAGAAGCCGCAGTGAATAGGCCCAGGCGACTGTTTAGCAAAAACACAGGTCTCTGCAAAACCGTAAGGTGACGTATAGGGGCTGACGCCTGCCCGGTGCTGGAAGGTTAAGAGGAGCGGTTAGCGCAAGCGAAGCTGTGAATTGAAGCCCCAGTAAACGGCGGCCGTAACTATAACGGTCCTAAGGTAGCGAAATTCCTTGTCGGGTAAGTTCCGACCCGCACGAAAGGCGTAACGATCTGGGCACTGTCTCAACGAGAGACTCGGTGAAATTATAGTACCTGTGAAGATGCAGGTTACCCGCGACAGGACGGAAAGACCCCGTGGAGCTTTACTGTAGCCTGATATTGAATTTTGGTACAACTTGTACAGGATAGGTAGGAGCCAGAGATCTCGGAGCGCCAGCTTCGAAGGAGGCGTCGGTGGGATACTACCCTGGTTGTATTGAACTTCTAACCCATGCCCCTTAGCGGGGTAGGAGACAGTGTCAGGCGGACAGTTTGACTGGGGCGGTCGCCTCCTAAAAGGTAACGGAGGCGCCCAAAGGTTCCCTCAGAATGGTTGGAAATCATTCGTAGAGTGTAAAGGCATAAGGGAGCTTGACTGCGAGACCTACAAGTCGAGCAGGGTCGAAAGACGGGCTTAGTGATCCGGTGGTTCCGCATGGAAGGGCCATCGCTCAACGGATAAAAGCTACCCCGGGGATAACAGGCTTATCTCCCCCAAGAGTCCACATCGACGGGGAGGTTTGGCACCTCGATGTCGGCTCATCGCATCCTGGGGCTGTAGTCGGTCCCAAGGGTTGGGCTGTTCGCCCATTAAAGCGGTACGCGAGCTGGGTTCAGAACGTCGTGAGACAGTTCGGTCCCTATCCGTCGTGGGCGTAGGAAATTTGAGAGGAGCTGTCCTTAGTACGAGAGGACCGGGATGGACATACCGCTGGTGTACCAGTTGTCTTGCCAAAGGCATCGCTGGGTAGCTATGTATGGACGGGATAAGTGCTGAAAGCATCTAAGCATGAAGCCCCCCTCAAGATGAGATTTCCCATTACGCAAGTAAGTAAGACCCCTGAAAGACGATCAGGTAGATAGGTTCGAGGTGGAAGTGCGGTGACGCATGCAGCTGACGAATACTAATCGGTCGAGGACTTAACCACATTTTATTGCACCAATTCAATGAAACGTTTATCCAGTTTTGAAAGAATGAAATTTCTTTTACATAGGCTTATTTAAAGCCCAATATAGTGAAGTGATGATGGCAAAGAGGTCACACCCGTTCCCATACCGAACACGGAAGTTAAGCTCTTTAGCGCCGATGGTAGTTGGGGGCTTCCCCCTGTGAGAGTAGGACGTCGCTTCGCTCAAAAAGTCGCTGCTGATTTAGTCAGTAGTGGCTTTTTTATATTATTGGAAATTATAATTGCTACTATACAATATAAAGAGTAAACTCATAACATATTAAACCAAAGAGGGTGTCTTAAATAACAGACTGCCTTCTTTGGTTTTTCTTATATTTGAATTAAATTATTTTGCATGCCTTATACGAGGATTGTTTTAGTAGTTGACCATTAAAGCAGAAAGAAATACGATTAATGAATGTAAAATGTCCTATAAGGCAAAACATTGGAGGAAGTAACATGACAGCACCATTTTTAACAGTAGTGGACTTACGATTAATTGAGCAACAAGTAAATAAAATACTGAAGGCAAAACTGGCATCAAACGACAAGAAAATTGTTGCGGCTGTACGTCAGCTGGCAATTACAGAGCTAAGAGAAAAATTGACGCATGTAAATGAAGATATTATTAAAGAAGTAGAAACGGTTGAGGATACCGTCGGGGCAGATTTATTTTTCCAAAGCTTAAAGTCATATACTATTCCGTATAAATCAATTTCCGAGCAAGGTTTGCAAAAGCTATTTAAAAAGGATAAAAAGCTGAAGTTACCTAAACTAGAAATGATTGATTGGCAAGCAATCAGTTATCTGTCATGGGTTGATAAGGGGACAAACCGCCAATACATTGTACTGGAAAAGGTAGGTCAATATACGGCATTACGTGGAGTTGTAGACACCCACAATCCTATTAAAGGTGTCTGTTCGATTTGTAATCAGCACAGTTCAGTTCATTTGTTTACAGCTACAGTAAAGGGCAATGGTGATAATTATACATCTTACAGCAACTACATTTGTGATGACTCACAACTATGTAATCAAAAGGTCAGTGATTATGAAAAACTTCAGGATTTTGTTGCCCGTAATTTAATATGAAAATAAAAGTCATCTTTATTGAGGCTTTTTATTTTGAAACTTTTTCCTTTTCTAACCGTAAAGGAATTTAAGAACCCAATTGGGGGGGATTGAGCCATGCGAAAAATTGCTTATAGTTTAGCTGTTGTGTTATTGCTGTCAGCTTGTAATAGTGAAGCTACGGATAAGTCAACAGCAGAAGAACAAACGAAGCAGGAGGTTGTGCATATGGTGGAAGCACTATTAGGAAAATGGCAGGGGATGATTGAAATTCCGCAGTTGCCTCTTGAAATTATATTAAAATTGGAAGATTCGAGTGGAAGTATTTCCGTACCTGCACAAGGAATCAGTGATTATGCATTTGAATCGATTAAGTATAATGAGACGGATGTGACCATCGCTATTAATTTAGCTGGATCTCTCGTTAAAATTGCCGGGAAGCTAAATAACGATACAATAGAGGGAACGTTTACACAAAACGGACAGTCCTACCCAATTACGTTAAAGCCATATACAGAGATACCTGTAACGTATGAGGAACTATTAATCCCTGTTGCCGGCGGAGAGCTTAAAGCAGCGCTGGAAATGCCTGATAAAGCTATGGGAGAGGTAGTTATAATCCATGCAGGGTCAGGTCCTACAAATAAAGACGGCAATACAATAGGAGCTGGTTCGAATAATAGTTTAAAAATGATTGCAGAGAGCTTAGCGGAGAAAGGAATTGCTTCTATTCGTTTCGATAAACGTGGAGTAGGTGATAATACGGCATTAATTAAAAAAGAAGAGGATTTAACGTTTGATTTATATGTAGAGGATGTTAAATCTATTGTTGATTATGCTAAAAAGGATGACCGATTTAATGAAATTCATTTATTAGGGCATAGTGAAGGTGCTTTAATAATGACCATTGCTGCCCAGCAAAATGATGTAGCCTCTCTAATTTCGGTAGCAGGTATTGGAAGACCGGCAGATGAAGTTTTAATGGAACAATTGTCAGCAAGCCTACCTCCGAATTTATTAATGGAATCGGAAAAAGCATTGCAGCAATTAAAAGCAGGCAAAAGAGTAGAGACAGTCTCTGCACAGCTTCAATCATTATTTAGACCGTCTGTTCAACCATATATGATTTCATGGCTTAAATACGATCCCCAGCATGAAATAAGCAATGTTACCGTTCCAATTATCATCCTTCAAGGGAAAAAGGATATTCAAGTAACCGAAAATGATGCGGAAAACTTACATGCAGCAAATAATGATGCGACAATACACTATTTTGATAAGATGAATCATGTGTTAAAAGATGTAGAAGGCGATCGAGACCAAAATCTTGCGAGCTATTATAACCCTGATTTACCGCTAACAAATGGTTTGATTGATGAGATTACTGAGTTTATAAAGCAGTAATGGAGTACAAATATTCATTAAAATGAGGATTTTCCAATAAAAGAGGAGCATAATAAATAAAATGTTCAAATTATTTCAAAAAACTGCTTGTATAAATTTAAAACGTTGCTATAATAATAAATGTACGAGAGATGGCTTGTACATCACTGTATAATAGTAGCGTTCCGAAGTAGCTCAGTTGGTAGAGCATCCGGCTGTTAACCGGCAGGTCGCAGGTTCGAGTCCTGCCTTCGGAGCCATTTTTTTTGCCTTTTTACTATTACAAAATAAACATTAAAACTTTTTTTAAAAAGTTTTCAAAAAAGCTTGCACTATATAAAAAATGATGATATTATAAATCTTGTCTTAAAGAGAACAACTTATATAACGGCCCGTTGGTCAAGTGGTTAAGACACCGCCCTTTCACGGCGGTAACACGGGTTCGAATCCCGTACGGGTCACCATTTAAGGCTTCATAAAAAAATAAAGCAGTAACACTTGTTATGTATGGAGGATTAGCTCAGCTGGGAGAGCACCTGCCTTACAAGCAGGGGGTCGGCGGTTCGAGCCCGTCATCCTCCACCATTCAACTTTAACAGTGTTGCATCATTTGTCGGAGGGGTAGCGAAGTGGCTAAACGCGGCGGACTGTAAATCCGCTCCTTAGGGTTCGGCGGTTCGAATCCGTCCCCCTCCACCATCTATAAAATGTTTGGGGTATAGCCAAGCGGTAAGGCAACGGATTTTGATTCCGTCATGCCCTGGTTCGAATCCAGGTACCCCAGCCATTTTTTTTATTTTTTATGAGCCATTAGCTCAGTTGGTAGAGCATCTGACTTTTAATCAGAGGGTCGAAGGTTCGAGTCCTTCATGGCTCACTTTTATTTTATAAACTTAGAAGTGTACTTAAATATCAAATAACAAAAATAACAATCCTTTACTTAGTTATAAGTAAAGGATTTTTTGCGTATAAAAAGGGAAAATCGTTTAGCTGCTCGAAATTTCTATAGGAGGGTGAGCGGAGAAGAGAAAAGAATAGAATAGAATAGAAAAATTACATGACATGTTAGGGGATGCAGAAATGATGAATAAGAATATTTCAATTGTAGGGGTACCATGTGATTATGGACAACAGCGCCGCGGGGTAGATATGGGACCAAGTGCAATTAGATATGCAGGGCTGCAAAAGCGTTTGACTGATCTTGGTTATGAAGTTGAAGATGAAGGGAATATTCAAGTTATTGAGGGAGATGCAGCTGCACATAAAGATGAAAAGTTGCTTAATCTGGAAGAAGTAATTAAGGTCAATACAGCACTTGCCGAAAAAGTATTGAGTGTTGTAAATAAGGATTACATACCGCTTGTATTAGGGGGCGACCATAGTATTGCAATTGGTACATTGGCAGGTCTATCAATGAAATATAAAAATCAGGGCATTATCTGGTTTGATGCCCATGCAGATTTAAATACACCGGAAACAACGCCATCCGGAAATATTCATGGGATGCCCTTAGCAACAAGTATTGGATTAGGACATGAAAGGCTAACATCAATTTTACATTCAGAACCTAAAATCAAAGCCGAAAACATTGTTATAATTGGCGGACGTTCTATCGATGAAGGAGAACGGGAACTAATTAAGTCCAGAGGCATTAAAATATATACTATGCACGAAATCGATCGCCTTGGAATGACATATGTAATGGAAGAAACTCTAAAATATTTTAACCAATTGCAAATAGACGGCCTTCATTTATCACTTGATTTGGACGCATTAGATCCATTATATACTCCTGGGGTGGGGACACCTGTAGCAGGTGGGATCACTTACCGGGAAAGTCATTTAGCAATGGAAATGATCCAGGAATCAGGCTTAATGACATCGGCGGAGTTTGTAGAGGTGAATCCTATATTAGATGAACGAAATAAAACAGCAGATGTAGCGGTTGCCTTAATCGGCTCTTTATTTGGCGAAACTTTAGTATGATTATTACGAAAAAATTCGATTGGTCGTTACGAAGTTTGTTATAATAAAGGCACATATTTATTGGTGAAAAAAATTTTTAGAGAAAATGAAACCTTTTAAAAAGCAATCCGTATATATAGAACAGCTGAAAAGGTGGAGAGGAAAGACAAATGGATGCGTTAGTTAATAAAAGAATAAAGCAAGTGCTTAAAGGTGACCAAAACGCATATGCAGACATCGTTAACCTCTACCAGCACAAGCTGTATCAAGTGTGCTATCGAATGCTTGGAAATAAGCAGGAAGCAGAAGATATCGCACAAGAGGCATTCATACGTGCCTATATTAATTTACATTCGTATGATCAAAATCGAAAATTTTCAACATGGCTTTACCGAATCGGAACAAATCTATGCATTGACCGAATTCGTAAAAAGAAGCCCGATTATTACTTAGATGCGGAGGTAGCGGGAACAGAAGGGCTGGATATGTATTCTCAGATTGCCGCAGAGGAGCAGTTGCCGGAAGAGGCCGTTGAGCAGATGGAGCTTCAGGACCGAATACAATATGAAATTAGCCGCCTTCCCGATAAGTATCGATCGGTCATTGTATTAAAATATATTGAAGAACTGTCCCTTCAGGAAATAAGCGAAATTTTGGATATGCCTTTAGGAACAGTTAAAACGCGGATTCACCGTGGCCGTGAAGCGTTAAGAAAGCAGTTAAACAATTTGTAGGAGGAAGATACGCATGAAAACGTGTGCATCAGAATTCGTGGATTATATGCACGAATATTTAGATGGTGATATTAGTCGTGAGCATGAACAAATATTGAAGCAGCATTTACAAACATGCCCTGATTGCCAACAACATATGCATGAATTAAGTGACACGGTTGCGTTTATCAAGAGTGCAGCACATATTACTGCCCCTCCGCGCTTTGAGGATCAAGTGATAAGCCGTTTACCGAAACGCAAAAGTTCTGCCGGCATCAAACGTTGGTTCCGTCAGCATCCTGTACTTGTAGCTGCAGCAGTTTTCTTTTTATGTATGAGTGCCACATTGTTAGGCAGTTTTCCGAATGATGATCAATTCTCTGTGACGAAACAGCCTAATTTAGTCGTTGAAGGGCAAACGGTAACAGTGCCGGTTGGTGAAGTTGTTAAAGGTGACATCGTTGTGAAAAATGGAGATATTATTGTCGAAGGGGAAGTGGACGGCAATATAACAGTTATCAATGGCAACTACATGGCATCTACGGCAGTCGTTACAGGGCAAGTAGAGGAAATTGATGAAATGTTCGAATGGCTATGGTACAAAATTAAAGACGGCTTCAATAAAGCAATCGCTGTTTTTAATGAGTAATAACTCAGAACTATCATCACGATAAATACAACAAGAAATAATATTTTCTTAATAAATCGGAACTTTTCTCAAAAAAAAGCCGTTCTAGTATAGAAAGAAAAGTCTACTCGTTCGGGTAGACTTTTTTCTGTTAGGAAAGTTAATCACTGACAGAATTGTGCTATACTAAAACCAAGATGGAATAGCAAGTAAAGGTGGGGGATGCCACATGCAAATAATTGAGCAATTTACAGACATTGCTGCTGTAGATATGATATTTAAAGTACTGGACGTACTGCTCGTATGGTACGTAGTTTATAAAGCATTGACCCTCATTAAAGGAACGAAAGCCGTTCAATTATTGAAAGGGTTATTAATTGTTGTGTTAGCGAAATTTGCTACCTACGTTTTCGGTTTAGACACTCTTGATTGGTTATTGCAAGAAGTAATTGATTGGGGTTTCTTAGCCATTATTATAATATTCCAGCCGGAAATTCGCCGAGCCCTTGAGCAGATCGGACGGGGTAAGATTTTCCAACGAACGAATAACCAGCAGGAAGATGAGCAGACACGCTTAGTCGAGGCGATGAAAAAGTCTGTAAGTTATATGGCAAAACGCCGAATTGGAGCACTTATTTCAATTGAAAAAGATACAGGTTTAAATGAATATGTAGAAACAGGCATTAAGATGGATGCCGCAATTTCTTCTGAATTAATGATTAATATTTTCATCCCAAATACACCGTTACATGACGGGGCCGTAATTATACAGAAAAACCAAATAGCCGCGTCGGCATGTTACTTGCCATTGTCAGAAAGTGCATTTATTTCCAAAGAGCTTGGTACACGTCACCGGGCAGCACTTGGGTTAAGTGAAGTAACAGATGCAATTACAATTGTTGTATCCGAAGAAACAGGTGCGATTAGTATAACAGCTAATGGTAATTTACACCGTAATCTCACTATTACAGAATTTGAAGAATTACTGCGTAAACTGTGGTTTGGTCCTGAACAAGATTCTAACTTAGCATCTAAGTGGACTTGGGGAGGGAAAAAGAATGGATAAAATATTTGATAGCTCATGGATGCTCCGTTTAACCGCTTTGTTTTTAGCGGTGGCACTATTCCTGTATATTCAAACAGAAGAAAAACGCGAAACGGAGTCGAGCTCATCCAATGAAACAGATGTTATCACAAATGTGCCATTGGAAGTGTACTATGATTCTGATAATTTATTTGTTACTGGGGTCCCTGAAACGGTTGATGTGAAAATTTCAGGACCGAAACAAATTGTCATGAAAACAAAGCTTGAAAAGGATTTCAAACTTTTTGTCGATTTAAACTCATTGTTAATTGGTGAACATAGCGTTACAATACATCAAGAAAACTTTTCGGAAAAACTGGATGTATCAATTGAACCAAGAATAATTAATGTAACAATTGAGGAAAAGGTTACTGAACAGTTTCGTGTAGAACCGGAAATGAATAATCGTCTTTTAGCTGAGAACTTCGTACTGAACGAGATGACGGCAGATCCGTCAAAAGTAGCGGTAACAGGAGCAAAGAGTGTCATCGATAACATAAGCTATGTAAAGGCGACGGTTTCAGGCGAGAAAGATGTAAATAAATCATTTGAGCAGGAAGCGGCTGTAAAAGTACTCGACCGTGATCTGAATAAGCTCGATGTCAGCATTAATCCGGATAAGGTCAAGGTAAAAGTAGAAATTAATGAATATAGTAAAGAAGTCCCGATTAAGATAAACGAAATTGGGGAACCAGTAGAGGGGCTTACGATTGACAGTTTATCCCCGGAAAAATCCAACATAACGGTATATGGTTCGAAATCTGTAGTGGATTTATTAAAAGAAGTGGCCGTAGAAGTTGATGTTTCGAAAATTAAAAAATCCGGTCCGTACGAATTTAAAATTGAGCTTCCAACAGGAGCTACCAAGTTATCACAAGAGAAACTTACGGTACGCGCAACTGTGAGTGGAGAGCCAGTTCGTGAACAGGGAAAAGATAGTGAAGCAGATACAGATGCCGATTCTAATAGTGAAGATACAGATGGAAACTAACTATCAATAACAAGCAATCCACTTTAGGTGGTAAATTTAAAAACGTATGGTATTTCAAGCGTTGAAGGAGAGAAAAAGTAATGGGTAAATATTTCGGAACAGATGGCGTTCGCGGTGTCGCAAATAGTGAACTAACACCAGAGTTGGCATTTAAACTAGGCCGTATTGGCGGCTATGTGCTGACGAAGGATGCTAAAGATCGCCCGAAAGTATTAATTGGACGCGATACACGTATTTCTGGGGAGATGTTGGAAGGTGCACTTGTTGCAGGTCTTCTTTCAATTGGAGCAGAAGTTATGCGTTTAGGTGTAATTAGTACACCAGGTGTTGCGTATCTTACACGCGTTATGAATGCTGAAGCAGGTGTTATGATTTCAGCATCTCATAATCCTGTCGCAGATAACGGCATTAAATTTTTCGGTCCAGACGGCTTTAAATTAACGGATGCACAAGAAGAAGAGATTGAACGTATTCTTGATGCAGAAGAAGATGCATTACCACGTCCAGTAGGTGCTGCTGTTGGTTCAGTAACAGACTACTTTGAAGGTGGACAAAAATATATTTCATACTTAAAACAAACAGTTGAAGAAGATTTTGAAGGATTACATGTGGCATTAGACTGTGCTCATGGTGCGACTTCTTCTCTAGCAACACATTTATTCGCAGATTTAGAGGCAGATATTTCAACAATGGGTGCTTCACCGGATGGACTGAACATCAATGAAGGTGTCGGTTCAACACATCCTGAAAAATTAGCTGCATTTGTCGCGGAGCGCGGCGCGGATGTCGGTTTAGCATTTGATGGAGATGGCGACCGTTTAATCGCTGTAGATGAGAACGGTACGGTTGTTGACGGTGACCAGATTATGTTCATCATCGGAAAATATTTACACGCAAAAGGCCGCCTAAATAAAGGCACGATTGTTTCTACCGTTATGAGTAACATGGGCTTCTACAAAGCGCTTGAAGGCAACGAAATGACAAGTGTTCAAACAGCAGTTGGAGACCGCTATGTTGTGGAAGAAATGCGTGCAAATGATTATAACTTAGGTGGCGAGCAATCGGGTCACATCGTATTTTTAGATTACAATACAACAGGTGACGGTTTGCTTACAGGTATTCAGTTAGTGAATATTATGAAAGCAACAGGCAAAAAACTTTCTGAACTTGCAGGCGAAATGACGATTTACCCGCAAAAGTTAGTGAACGTGCGTGTAACAGATAAACATGCTGTAACACAAAATGAAAAGGTTGCCGCTGTCATCGCTGAAGTAGAAGCGGAAATGGCAGGCAATGGTCGTGTATTAGTACGCCCTTCAGGTACAGAGCCTTTAGTGCGCGTTATGGTGGAAGCAGCTTCAGAAGAGGCTTGCGAAAACTATGTAGCACGAATTGCAGATGTAGTCCGTACAGAAATGGGTTTAGCTGAATAAATTATAGAGACAGCACCGGAAGTGATGGAGACATTGCTTTCGGTTTTTTTATGATGGATTATCTAATATCCAGTTTAGAAGATCTAATATAACTAAAAGAGTTCTAATAAAAAGCCGTTCTCCTAATAAACGTACCCATGTTCTAAAATGTTATCCAAGTATTCAAATATCTATGTGAAACTTTCGAATATCGAATGCAACTCTTCTAATATCAGCTCCAATTGTTCTAATAAAAGGAACTCAAGAATAACTCAAAACGACAAAATAACCTTTTTACCGCTTAAACCCAGTTATAAATTTTACCATTCTAATGAATACTGAAACTGTTCTACTATTTGCGGAAACCGATTTAAAACTATTTGCATTTGTTGTAATAAAAGAACGTGACCCATGTAAATATGTTTCATTTTCAAGAATTCGGGGAAACAAAATAAAGTATCCTAATAAGACGAAGGAGTGTTTTACATTGGCTAAAATTGCAACATTAATTACTGACAAGTTTGAAGATGTGGAGTTCACAAGTCCGAAACAGGCACTAGAGGCTGCAGGGCATACAATTGTAACGATCGATAAAGAAGGTAATAAATCGATTACAGGTAAAAATGGCGAAGCAACAGTTCAAATTGATAAAGGGGTAGCAGAGGCAAACCCGCAGGACTTTGATGCGTTATTTATTCCAGGTGGTTTTTCACCGGATTTACTGCGTGATGATGAGCGCGTTGTAGCATTTGCAAAGTATTTCATGGATGAAAAGAAACCTGTCTTTGCAATTTGCCATGGACCACAGCTGCTAATTACGGCGAAGTCATTAGAGGGACGAGATGCGACAGGTTATAAATCGATTAAAGTCGATATGGAATATGCAGGGGTAAACTTCCATGATGAAGAAGTATTTGTTTGTCAAAAACAGCTTGTAACAAGCCGTACACCGGATGATTTACCTGCATTTAACCGAGAAATTGTAAATTTATTAGAAGAGAAGGGGCTATAATCGAGCTCTTTGCATACGATAGAAAATAGTGCATATCCCGTTTTGATGTCATGTGGTGAGTCTTGTAATCAGTGGGAATGACAACGTTACTGCTGTTACAAACTTCATCTCCCCAATCAAAACGGGATGTTTTTCTTATGGGGAGAAATTCACATATGTAAGGCAATAGCTGCACTATTTTTAAGAAAAAATTTTTTCTGTGAAGCGCTTACAATGGTAGCGTAGGATTGACGGTGAAATTGTTTATGTGTATGATGTAAATGCTCAGCAAAAGGAAATCGTTGAGCTGCGCAAAAGGGGAGAAAATCGCGCATACAAAATCGGAAAACAATTATAGCGCCAGAACTAAGGAAATCGAGCGGACATAATCCTTAGTTGACGAGGTGGAGGTTTATCGAAATTTCGGCGGATGCCTCCCGATCGCACATGCCCGGTTGTAACTTTCGTTTTAAAACAGAGAAGTGATTTTCTGGACAGAAAAGCGAAACGGCATACAATTAAAAATAATATTTAGCTACATTACCTTTTTCAAAAAAGAGCAGGAATGTTAACGATGCGTGCTAGCTTTGTTAAACGAGAGCAAACATCACCTTCGAATTAACTTCTAAAGCGCACTAGGCAAAAAAGGGTAGATTTCGTAGTCTACTTTTGTGTTGCCAAAATGTGCTTTGATGTAGCAATTACATTGGAGGAAACGGATTATGTGTGGAATTGTAGGATATAACGGCGTATTGGACGCTAAAGAGATTTTATTAAAAGGTTTAGAGAAACTTGAGTACCGTGGCTATGATTCTGCAGGGATTGCTGTACACAATGAAGAAGGCATAACGGTATTCAAAGAAAAAGGACGTATTGCAGATTTACGTAAAGCAGTTGATGGCGATGTAGAAGCAGCTGTTGGGATTGGTCATACACGTTGGGCAACTCACGGTGTACCAAACCGCTTAAATGCACACCCTCATACAAGTGCTTCAGGCCGTTATACGCTTGTACACAACGGGGTTATCGAAAACTATCACTTATTACAAAAAGCTTATCTTAAAGGGATTCAGATGAACTCGGATACTGATACAGAAGTTATCGTACAGTTAATCGATTTATTTGCGAAAGAAGGCTTATCTACTTTAGAAGCATTCCGTAAAACATTATCATTAGTGCACGGATCTTATGCATTAGCGCTTTTAGATAATGAAGATGTGGAAACAATTTACGTAGCGAAAAACAAATCACCGTTATTAGTAGGTGTGGGTGAAGACTTCAACGTTATCGCTTCAGACGCAATGGCGATGCTGCAAGTAACTGACCAGTTTATCGAATTGCACGATAAAGAAGTTGTAATCGTTCGTAAAGATAAAGTTGAAATTACAACATTAAATGGCCGCGTTGTTGAGCGCGCACCATATACAGCACAATTGGATGCTTCTGATATCGAAAAGGGAACATATCCTCACTATATGTTAAAAGAAATGGATGAACAGCCAACTGTTATCCGTAAAATTATTCAAGCATATGAACAGGGCGAAGATGTTACGGTTGATGCAGATATTCTAAAAGCTTTATCTGAAGCTGATCGTCTATATATTATTGCGGCAGGTACGAGTTACCATGCCGGCTTAATCGGAAAACAGTATTTCGAAAAAATCGCTGGTATTCCAGTTGAAGTACACATTTCAAGCGAGTTTGGCTATAATATGCCATTACTATCGAAGAAACCTTTATTTATCTTCATTTCACAATCAGGTGAAACAGCGGATAGCCGTCAAGTATTAGTAAAAATCAAAGAGCTTGGCTACAAAGCGTTAACTATAACAAACGTACAAGGTTCAACTCTTTCACGTGAAGCTGATTACACATTACTATTACATGCAGGACCAGAAATCGCTGTAGCATCTACGAAAGCATATGTTGCTCAAGTAGCTGTTTTAGCAGTAGCTGCCTATGCAGTTGCAAAAGAATTAGGTGTGGAACTGGACTTTGATTTAAAGCAGGAGCTGGCGATCGTTGCAAACGGCATTCAGACAATTATCGACTCTAAGGATGAAATGGAGCAGATTGCCGAAGATTATTTAAAAATCGCGCGCAATGCGTTCTTCATCGGTCGTAATATGGACTTCTGTGTTTCATTGGAAGGGGCATTAAAACTTAAAGAGATCTCATACATTCAGGCAGAAGGTTTTGCCGGTGGTGAGTTAAAACACGGTACGATTGCATTAATCGAAGAAGGTACACCAGTCTTCGCTTTAGCAACACAAAAAAGTGTGGCGCTCAACATTCGCGGTAACGTGAAAGAAGTAGTGGCGCGCGGTGCCAACGCATGCATTATTGCAATGGAAGGCATGGAAGAAGAGGGCGACCGTTTAGTTATCCCTTCAGTACATGAACTATTAACACCACTTGTATCTGTTGTACCATTACAATTAATTAGCTACTATGCTGCACTTCATCGTCGTTGTGACGTTGATAAACCTCGTAACCTGGCAAAATCAGTTACAGTTGAATAGGATTGAATATAAAAACCGTTCGCTGTTGTTAAGTTACAAAAAAGATATACACTGAACAAAAAAGTCGTACACTGGACAAAAAAGGTGTACACTAGACAAAAAAGTTGTACACTGAATAAAATGTCTAAAAACGTAATTAAAAGGTAAAACCTACCTTTTAATTACGCTTTTTTTATTAGATCAAAAGGGGGTTATGGAATGGTAAAGCGGAAAAATAATTGGAGCGAGTCAAAAATAAAAAGGTATATAAAAGAAGGTAGAGGCCAAGGGGAGCTTTCGGAATACATACCCTGGATAAAAATTCAAGACTTTTCAAGTAATGGAAATGTAACGCGGTATTGGGGATATAAAACAAGAAGGCAACATGAATTTTTGTCAAATATAGAAAGAGATTATTTTCTTTTATTGGAACGGGAAGACAGCGTTTTCGATATTAGAGAACAATATCCCTTAGACAGAACAATGACAGTAAAAATTGCAGAAGAGAAAAAAATAGACCATTCAATAGATAATCAAACAGAAGTATATATTCCAATGACAACAGATTTTCTTATAACTTTAAAGGTAAATAATCAGTTAACTTATTTGGCGAGAACAGTTAAACCTGCTATAGAATTAGAAGATCCTCGGGTTATTCAAAAATTTGAAATTGAACGAGAGTATTGGGAGCGAAAAGGAATAGACTGGGGAATAGTAACGGAAAAAGACATTACTAAAAACATGGCACTAAATATAGCTTGGGCAAACAAATATTATTATTTAGAGGATTTAGAAGAAAAGAGTTATGCAAAGTTGTTATTAGAATTATTTAAAAATTCAAAAGAGAATAGCAACTTGCAAATAATATGTGATCAATTTGATAAGGATTATAATTTAGAAATTGGTTCTGCCCTCACATATCTCAGGCATTTTATTGCGAGAAAATTAATCAATTTAAACTTAGAAGAAAGAGTTATAGTAGCTAAATTAACATTAAATGATATTGAGATATATGAGTTTGAGGAGGGTAAAATTGATTACATTAGCAGTTAATGAACTAATACAAGATGTTGAAACAAAAATAACTTTTAGACTTCTTTGGATTGATGAGGGTAATATAATTGCTTATTTAATTGATATAAAAAGTGAAAAAGCAATACCCTTTAACATGAGTATAAAAGAAATCATTCAAGGGTTAAATGAAGGTACTTACATTAAATTAGAGGGCGTAAATTCGAATTTAGCATTTATAAATATTGATATATCTGAAAAGATGTTAACACATAGAGATAAAGCATGGGGTATTATAAAAAACTTAATAAAAGATGAACCTGCAATCTATATAAATAGAGAGCGAGGACCACTTATTAAAAAGCTTGTCGAAGACAATATTTGCAGCAATAAGACGGCTTATAAATATTTAAGAAGGTATTGGCAAAAGGGAATGACTATTAACAGTCTTATACCCGAATATTCAAATTCAGGTGGTAAAAATAAAAGTAAACAATATAAAGACTCTAAAAACGGACGCAGAAGAAAAAATAATAGCATAGGAATTATCGTTTCAGAGGAAATAAAAGATATATTCAAAAAAACTATAAAAAAATATTATTTTAATGATAAAAAAAACTCCTTAACTTTCGCGTATAAAATGATGATAAAAGAGCATTTTGCCTTTGAAGTTCGTTATGAAAATGGAGTAAAGCATATTGTTATACTAGATGAAAATAGCATACCCACAATAAGACAATTCAGATATTGGTTCAAAAATGAATATAGTATTGAGCAATCCATAAAAAGTAGGCAAGGAATTAAGAAGTTTGAAAGGGATAACAGAGCAATTTTAGGTTCATCATCATTTGAAACAATGGGACCGGGTTCAAGGTACCAAATTGATGCAACAACTGCAAATGTATATCTTATTTCTAGTTATAACTCCGACTGGATTATCGGAAGACCTATTATTTACTTTGTAGTAGATGTTTTTACACATATGATTACAGGAGTATATATTGGTCTAGAGGGACCATCTTGGGCAGGAATGATGATGGCTATTGCGAATGCTGTATCTGACAAAAAAGAATTTTGTAGCCAAAATGGAATTGAAATATCTAATGAGTGGTGGCCGTCCGCACATTTACCAGAGATAATTTTAGGCGATAGAGGTGAATTAGAAGGATATAATATTAATTCATTAATAAGCGGCCTAAATGTATCAATTGAAAATACACCATCATATCGCCCTGATTGGAAAGGGATAGTGGAAAAATTATTTGATAATTCGGATGTGAAGATTAAGCCTTTCTTACCCGGTTATATACAAACTGACTTTGGGGAAAGAGGGGCAAAAGATTATCGATTGCAAGCAAAATTGACACTTGAACAATACACAAAAATTATAATCAATTTTATTCTGTATTATAACCGTAACCATTACATGAAAGATTATCCAAGGGATGATGAAATGATAGAAGCGAATGTCAAACCGAAACCAATTGACCTTTGGAATTGGGGGATTAAGAATAGAGCTGGAAAGTTAAGAAAAGTTGATTCTAATACAATTAAATTTTACTTGTTACCTAAAGATAAAGCTACCATTACTCCGAAAGGGATAAAATTCAAGGGAATGCTATATAGTTCTGAAACAGCTATAGGAGAAGCATGGTTTGTAAAAGCTAGAAGTTATAAAACATGGAAGGTGGATGTTTCCTATGATCCCCGAAATATGAATACTATCTACCTTCATACAAAAGATGAAAAAATATTTGAACCGTGCTCACTTTTAGACCATCAGGAAAGGTATAAAGATAAAATTATAGAAGATATTGATGAATTAATAAAAAGAGAAAAAGAAAACTTAGAAAGCAATGGACATACTCAATTACAAGAAGAAATAAACCTCTTTAGCAGTATAGAATCAATAATCAAGGAGTCAATACAAACGGCAAATAAAACGCAAACTAAACAAATTAGCAAGTCGAAAAAGACAGGAGATATTCGTGTAAATAGACATTTTGAGAAATCTCAACAACGAAAAAAAGAAGCATTTAATTTAAGTAAACAAGAAAAAAGTAATAAAGGAGATATCGAGGATATTATTGAGTTTGAAAAAAAGACAGACAATGGAGTGGAAACAAAAGTTCCTTCGATTAAAGAATTATTTAATCAGAGAAGACAAAAAAATAAACATTAAAAAAGGGAGAAATGATGGAAAAGGCAAAAGTAATCTTGTTAGAGAATGGAACAGAAATTCCTATTGCGACTTACAGAGATCAAGGAATAATAGATTATAATGGGAATCCTCTTATTGAGGCATTACCTACAATTTTATCGCGTGAAGAATCGTTTGATCAATTATATTTTCTACCACCTTATCTTGAGAGTGAAAGAAATCTATCTGCAACACATCGTTACCACGCACTCATAAGGTTGACTCAATTTTTCCAACCGATAAATCAGACGATAACTTTAGAACAGAAATTTTCCAGATTTCTTAGACATGGCTATACAAATAGAAATCCTTTAAAAAAGCAACATGTACAAATGCTTAATGAATTACACGGTAAACTTTTAACAAATGAAGAGCTTGAAATATCAACTGATATGAGGTCGTCAGCATCGAGTTTCACCCTAATGGGGTTTCCTGGGATAGGGAAAACTTCTGCTATCGAACGTATTTTATCGTTATATCCACAAGTAATTTTGCATCAACATCCCTTAAATACGATACAAATTGTTTGGCTAAAATTAAACTGCCCTCATGATGGAAATATTAAGACACTTTGTATAAATTTCTTCCAAGAAATAGATACATTGATTGGTACCAATTATTATGACAAATACGGAAAAAACAGAAATTCAATAAGCTCTATGGTTATAAGAATGGCACAAATTTCTAGAATACATGCCATAGGAGTACTTATCATTGATGAAATTCAACATTTACTAACGGCAAAAGGAAATGCTTCAGAGACAATGTTAAATTTCTTCGTCACGTTAGTAAATGAAATTGGTATCCCGGTTATGTTTATTGGGACAATGAAGGCAAGAGCGTTATTACAAAAAGATTTTAGACAAGCACGTAGAAGTAGTGGACAAGGCGATATGGTGTGGCAACAGATGGAAAATGATGATGACTGGGAAGTACTAATTACTTCAATGTGGGATTATCAATGGACTATTCATCCAATAGAACTTAACCGAGAAATGATTGATACTATTTATTATGAAAGCCAAGGAATTATTGATGTTGCCGTCAAAATTTTTATTCTTGCTCAATCTAGGGCAATTGAAACAGGAATCGAAAAAGTAACACCAGCTTTAATAAAGAAGGTTGTAAAAGAAGATTTACAATTAATGCGTACCTCATTAGATGCTCTTAAATCTGGAAATCCAAGAGCAATAGCAAATTTTGAGGATATTATCCCTTTAGATATTGAAGAATATCTTCTAAACCGAGTACCTGCAATTGATATAAAAGAGCAGGCGAAGTTAAAAAAAGAGAAGTTAAGACAATCGGAGTTCATAACAGAAGTATCTCTTACAGAAAAATTAGTTATATCGTTAATGAACTTGGAGGTTGATGAGAAGGTAGCAGAAAAGACTGCGAAATATGTAATAAATAAGGCCCCTAATTCAAGTATGAAGGAGTTAATGACGGCTTCACTTCAATATATAGAGGATCAACCAAAGAAACGATCTTTTAAGAAGGAAACGTCTACTACTAATAAACTACAATTAATTATTAATAATGGGAAAAAGAATAAAAAATCCGCTTATGAGGCATTAATGGAAGAGGGATATATAAAAAGTCCCTTAGATGAATTTATGCTATAGGGGGAATACATGTGATACCTTTCTTTCCAATGTTCTATAAGGATGAGTTAATTTATAGTGTAATTAGTAGGTACCATCATCATTCAGGAAACGTATCAATTACTCAGACTACAAAGGATTTATTTGGAAAGAAAAAGTATATAATTCCAGATTTAACTACAGATTTAGAACTATTATTTGAAAATGCCCGCAATTTTACATTAGAAAGTATTAATGAGTGGATAAATAATCATACGCTTTACAATTATTATACAAATTTCAATACAGATGCTGTGAAAGCTACAATAAAGAAATATATGATAAAGGGTAATGGAGAAAATAAATTACATTACTTAACTGGACAAGTAGCGAGTACAGTAAAAGAACCAATGTATTTTAAATATTGCCAGAAGTGTTGGCAAGAAGACACCGATAAATACGGCGAAACTTATTGGAGAACGTATCATCAGCTACCTAGTGTGTTTGTATGTCTCGAACATATGTCTTTCCTAGAAGAGAGTACGGAGTATTTCAGACAAATAAATACCCAACTTACTAATACAAATATTAATGTTTGTGCTTTAAAAGAGGAGAATATAGAAAAAATTTCAAAAATAAATACCTATTTTTTATTTTCTCTAGCAAGGGAAAGTTATAAAATTACAATTAAAAATTATAATTTTTGCCCAGATAATTTATCTGCTATTTACCGCTCTATTTTAAGAGAGAAAGGATATATCAATGCAAATGGTAACATCAACCAAATAAAACTAAAAGAAGATTTTATAAAGTTTTATGGTGTAGGCTTTTTGGAATTAATGCAATCCTTACCTAGTGGTGTAGATGGAGAATGTTGGTTAAGAGCGATAACTAGAAAGCAGAGGAAATCTTTTCACCCCGTTAGACATTTATTAATTATTCATTTTTTTGGGGAATCTGTAGACACAATTTATGAACATCATAATACTGCATATAATCCATTTGGTATAGGGCCGTTCCTCTGTTTAAATGCTGCTGCAGAACACTACCTAGAGCCTGTAATTACAGATTTAAAGGTAACAACATGTCGTGATACGAAGAAGCCTGTTGGAACTTTTCATTGTCTATGTGGGTTTGTATATTCTAGGAGGGGGCCTGATGTCACAACAGAAGATAACTTAAAAATTGGACGAATAAAAGAGTTTGGGGATACATGGTTTGAAAAGCTTAATCATTTGATTAATCAAGAAAAATTAAGTTACAGGGCTTGCGCAAGAGTATTAAAAGTGGATACAAATACAGTCATTAAATATGCGAAGAGTAAAGAAAAAGCAGAAATAAAGGTTAATCAAGAAAAAGATGATATTAAGAACCTTTGGCTAGAATTGAGAAATAAATTTCCGGATTATTCAAGAGCACAATTAAGAAAAATTAACCCATCACTTTATATGAGACTTTATCGCTTTGATAAAGACTGGCTGTTAGAAAATTCACCTGCAAAAGTTAAGCAAGAAAATAATCTAGCTAGAATTAACTGGCACGAAAGAGATCTCCAAATATTAAAAGAAGTTAAATTTGCAGTTGCTGAATTAAGAAACAGTCAAAAACCTGTAAGGTTAACTCTAAGTAAAATAGGAATGACAATAAGACACTTATCCTTATTAGAAAAGAAGTTACATAAGCTGCCGCTAACTAAGGAATATATAGATGATGTAAGTGAAACAATAGAAGAATTTCAGAAGAGACGAATAAAATGGTCCATAGACCAACTAGATTTAGAAGATCTATCGCTATGGAGAATCAGACGAGAAGCTGGAATAAAAGCATCTTTTTACTCTAAATTAGATCCTGAAATTAGTCTTAATATAGAAACGAAATTGTCTAATTCAGTAGGGTTACGTGAATTGTCAATCCGGAAATCCTCGAATAATCATCGGAGAACATAATGTATAAATGATTAAAATAAGTCAACCCATTGAGGTTGGCTTATTTTAATCATGCTATTTTATCAATTACCAATGGTACATTAATTGTTAGGCTAGGGTGATTGAAATCACCATCAATGTAATTTCAACATCTTCAAGCTTTTCCAATTCTAAAATCGTATTAATGGCTGAGTGCCCACCTCCGATAACGGCGATACGTTTGCCTATATAGCGTTCTTTTAATGTTTCAATATTTGGAATACCGTAAAAGATCTTGTCAGCAAGCTTTTGTTCAGCTGATGTTCAAACATTATCTGCATGAACAGGATTCGGTGTAGCCCATGTTCCCGTTGTGGTCTTTTAATAAAGATTGATAATTTATAATTAAGTTCGATTATTTATAATAAAGTTTGATAAAAACCTAAATGCTGGTTTCCTTATTCCACAATCGGGCCAGATTGTGGAGCAACATTTTTTCTGGGGGGGTGTTGAAAAAATGCAGATTTATAACGATAAGTGATTAGCTATACAAGTTTTTATGCAAATTAAAGAACAAGCACAGAAAGTATAAATGTTGCTGTATCAATCGTTTGCGCCATTTGTATAAAAAGCTGTATAAGCAATAGTCCTCGGAAAAAGGCACGAACGTTGATTTTACAACATTTGTGCCATTCTAGTGTCATCCCAAACTTTCATTTGGGAACGTTATTTTGTATTGTGTTTGTATAATTTAAACTAAAGCATTCCATTAGTCTAAAAAGCTACTTATTGTATGTTATCTTTTGGTTCATTTAGTAATAATGGCTTTTTACTTTGTCGATTTATTAAAAGAATTATCCCAGCTTGAATAGTCATCGATAAAACAAGAAGGATTAAATGTGTAAAACCATGACCAATCCATGAAAAAATATAGTAAAGTGGTGCTGATGAAAGGTACGAAATATATTGATTTTTAGTTAAAATAAAAATAATTGTTGAGATACAAGAAGTCACTAATAAAATCTCTAAAATAATTCTAGCAAATTTAAAATCAAAAGAATTCATGTAATAAAGTTCATTAAATAATTCCATTTTTATTCCCCCTGGTTTATTTTTTAAAGAACACCCTCTCTTTTTATGTAAATATATTTTAACATTTTTTAGGATAATGGTGAAAGGAAAGATAAACATTCCCAAAGCGTCCTTGAACTGCGAGCATATAAATTCTATGAATCGACGGAACGTTTGTTCTTTTGTATTGTTTAGTAATAATTATGTAGTATACTAGATAATTATATATGTTCCAAATAAAGGGTGTTGATATTTTGACTAATGAAGAGAATTTTAAAATTTTATCAATTGATGGGGGTGGCATAAAAGGTTTATATTCAGCAGTAATTTTAGCGGATTTTGAAGAAAAATATGGCAAGTTAAGTAATCATTTTAATTTAATCTGTGGCACTTCAACTGGAGGTATCATTGCATTAGCACTTGCAGCAGGAATTCCTGCTAAAGAAATCGTTAAATTGTATCAAATTAAAGGTGAAAAAATTTTTCCATATACTAATGGAATATTATATTTTTTACACAAGTTAAAACAAGGATTGTTACGCTCTAAATATAGAGAAGATAATTTAAAAGAAGCATTAGAATCTGTATTTGGAAAAAAAACAGTAGGTGAATGTGAAACAAATATATTGATTCCAACTGCAAATATAACTACAGGGATGCCATGTATTATTAAAAACAATCATAGTGAGGGGCTTACTCGTGATGATAAACATACATTAGTAGATGTCGCTCTAGCAACAACTGCAGCACCTACCTACTTTCCTATTCAAGAAATAAAATCAATGGGACATGATAACCAGTTTGCAGATGGTGGAATTTTTGCAAACAATCCATCATTACATGGTATACAGGAAGCATATAAATTTTTTATTAATAAAAATGACCGGCCGTTTAAAAAGTATAGTTTGTTGTCTGTTTCCACCTTACACCAAAACTTTTCTTTTGAAAAAAAGTTACGAGTACAAAGGAGATCTTTGTTTCAATGGAATGTAAAATTAATTTCATTAATGATGGATTTACAGTCTGTTTCTACTCATTACCATATAGAGTATCTAAATAGTACATTAAATGGGCATTATGTGAGGATTGAAAGTGAGCCTTTAGAGAAAAGGGAAAGTAAATTAGTTGATTTAGATAAAGCAGGAGAAAAATCAATTAATCTATTAATCAATAAAGGACATGAAGCAAGTGCTAAATGGATCGAAAGTGATAAAATAAAAGTTTTTTTTGAATAAATATATAGGGGATGGTAAAGAATGGCGAATTGTAATGATTTATTTTTAAAATTTAATGATGAAATTAAACTCAGTTCAAAAAAGAAGAAATCTTTACGTACATCGAGAAATTCAATTGGTAAAGATATTCAAAAATACTTTGATGAAATACTTAAAGTAAAGAAACCTAAATTTTGGGGACAAGGCTCGTATATGATGAATACAATCATTAAGCCTATTGAGGGT
The DNA here is from genome assembly GCF_056173085.1 of Solibacillus sp. iso_87. NCBI lineage: Bacteria > Bacillati > Bacillota > Bacilli > Caryophanales > Caryophanaceae > Solibacillus > Solibacillus sp. iso_87. The sequence goes on along the minus strand of NZ_CM149656.1, from coordinate 3,763,941 downwards.
GAGTATGATATTGATAGTGGTGTTTACCTAATGCATTTATCAGATACAAATGAAGAAGATTGGCCAACGACAAGTACCGTGCATAGTTGGGTAAAAAAAGCGGTAGAAAACCGTACTTCAACACCACCTGCAGATAAAAATACATGCATACGTGTAATTTATAAAGATGATTATCATATAGATTTACCGATTTATATTAAACATAAGGATATGGATCACCCTAAATTAGCACATAAGTCGAAGGGATGGGTTGATAGTGATCCGAAAGAGTTAACAAATTGGTTTAGAGATGAAGTACAAGACAAGAGCGATCAATTGAAACGAATTGTTCGTTATTTCAAGGCGTGGAAAGATTTTAAGGCTAATGGAGATATATTCCCAAGTGGAATGGTTTTTACCATTCTTGCTGTTAATAATTATGTCGAAGGTTATGAAGAAGATGATGATTCTGCATTCATTGCAGTTGCAAAGGTAATCTATGAAACTTTAGAAGATAGTTTTACTTTAGAGAGACCCGTATTTCCAAATGAAGAATTATTGGGTGATTGGTCGGAATCTGCAAAAACAAAATTTATGACTAAATTGTCTTCATTAATTACAAACGGTCAGAAGGCTTTAGAGGAAGAAGACAAAGAAAAGGCGTCAGAAACTTGGATAAAAGTATTTGGAGATAGATTCCCAAAATACACATCACTAAAGGGAGAAAATAAAATGGATAGAGGTTATGCTTTACAAACGTCGGAACCACCTGTGCTGGGAAATTATGGGCGATCTTCATGATTTAAAAGCCATTTATGCAAGCCAAAGGGATATTGCGATAGATTATCTTCAACAACAATATGATGCAAGAATTCTAGTTTCTGAAAACATAGATAAATATCCTGTAACCTTGGCTATTGCAATCCCTCTAGAAATATTAACAATTGGCTTAATTGTTAACATTCCATTTAATTTTCCAGATACGTTCCCAAAAGTTAAATTAGACGAACAAACTTTTAAAAAAATCTTTCCTATTCCACATTTAGATAATTCTAAAACACTATGCTTATTTGATAATGTTGAAGCAAGTCCTAATCCCAAAAATCCACAGGGGCTTTTAGATGCTACATTAAACAGAGCAATAGAGGTTATAACAAATGGTATTTCTAAAAAAAATACTCACGATTTCATAGAAGAATTTGACGCATACTGGCTTCAAGAAAGTGGTAATGGCATATATCTTTCATTAGTGGAGCCAGCAAATGATATAAAAACAGTGTATTTATTATCATGTGAATTGAAAACACAGAAGAGAAGAGGTCTTTTTGCTGACAGAAAATCAGAAGCAATTACTTGGATTCAAAATATTGGAGCAGATTATAAAGAAGAAGATATAGTAGAAGTTTTGTATATACCACTACAAAAAGCTGTACCATACCCATTCCCAAAGTCAAATAAAGATATTTATAAATTATTGAAGGCTGAACAATCACTTGATATAGAAAGATTTTTTGAATATCTAAATCAAAGACCAAGACCGTCTAAAGTATTGTTTTCTATTGAAAAAAACGGTGATTATATGTGGGGGATTTGGGAACATGACGAACTATTTAAAGAAAATACTTCTGTATACAAAGGAAAAAAAAGGAGACAAAAAAGTCTTAAAGGTTTTAGAAAAAAGACACGTAATAGCAAGGTTGAGTTAATACGGGATTTCTCCAATCAAGAAATAAATAAGTATTATGTTGAAGATATTAGATCTAGAAGGTTAAAGGTAAGAGGTGGAGACGGTAACTTGTCTAATATTGATAAGAAAGTTGCTGTTATAGGTTGTGGTTCTGTTGGGAGTCATTTAGTCCAAGGATTATTTGATATCGGAATCGAGCATGTTCTTCTAATAGATCCCGACACTTTAAGTTTTGAAAATATTAATCGTCATGTTTGCGGTGCTACGAATGTAGGGATTAAAAAGGCGTCTGCTTTGAAGAATCAATTACGTGGTCATTATCCAACAAGTCAAATACATGTTTGTAATGAAGATGTTTTAAGATTTTTAACTTTATATCCAGAGGGTTTAAATTCATATGACTTTATAATTTCTGCTAATAGTAATACACCGGTTGAGCAGCGTCTGAATGAAATGCAACTAAAGGGTACAATTACTCCGCCAATATTAAATGTATGGGTAGAACCATATTTAGCAGCAGGACATGCTCTATGGGTAGATTCCATTAATCCAATAAATATTAATCAACTTTTTTATCAAGGGAAATATAAATATCAGGTTCTTAGAGATAGCAATCAATATACTAAGAGAGAATTAGGCTGTAGTACTTCGTTTGTTCCGTACGGAGTTTTGGAATTGAAAAAATTCACAACAGATGTAGTGTTATTTATTTGTCAGCAATGGGAAAAAGACATAAGAAATAATATTGCGTTTACTTGGTTAGGGAATTTAAAAGAGCAACGAAAAAATGCTAGATATTTAGAGCCTCGTTGGGTTGGAGCAAATGATTTTTCAACAAGAATCATTTCTTTAAAAAATGAAGAAGAAAGTAGAAAGTTCATATGATATTTAAATATGGCGATAAATCTGTTGTATTTACATCAGAAGTAGTGTCACTTTTTGAAAGATATAAGCAAATTGAGAAAAAGCAACATGAATCTGGTGGAATCTTATTAGGGAAGATTTATAACAATCTGATTATTATTGACCAAATTTCAGAACCGTCAAATGAAGATAAATCGGGGAAATATTATTTCGAAAGAAGTGTTAAGAAAGCCCAAAAAATTGTAGAAAAAGCGTGGAAAGAATCTAATGGAGAACGAATTTACTTAGGAGAGTGGCATACACACCCTGAAGACATTCCAATGCCTTCTAGGGACGATAAAAAGTTAATTGAAAATATGTTAAAACATTCTCGTATGGAAATTGATTTTCTATTTATGGTGATTATAGGGCGGGTTAGTCCCTACGTTGCTACTCATAGTAAAGGAAAGAAACATATAGATGTATTAGAAAGAATAAACGTAGAGAGCGGTTTGCATATTATTTTTTATAAAAATCAAAATGGACAGATTTATGGTTTTCAAGCAGGTGGTTATTTGAATTTTGCACCAAACGGCTACGATATTTATAATGCTGCTTTTGCACAAACTTTTTTAGGTACAATCAATTCTATACATCACCTTACAGATGTAAAAAATTATATTTTTGAAAAAGAAACTGCGTTTATAAGATATATTATTCCAGAGAGTGAACATGTAGATGTAAAAGTAAAAACTTTATTAGATGCCATGGAAGTGCAAATAATAATGTTAATACAAGAAATGCAGAGTAAAGGGCTAGAAAAGCATGTTCAGTTAGAGATTAAAATAAACTTGTAAATGTCGTTGGTGGCGGGAGTCTTAAAAGGACTCCTGCTTTTTTTACATAGATTAAAATCAATTTTATAGCAATACGGTAGAGCTGATAAATATCGTTTGCATTCATCTTTATCTCCCGGAACCACAATAGAATTAGCTAAATGTAGATATGTAGATAAGTAGTTAATAGCAAATAAGTTATTTGCTACTGGAGGACTGTAGACAATCCATTCAAGGTGTTGTTTCAAGAAGAAATTTAGGCAGAATGTGTCCCAAAACTTGACGTTGCTTCAAATGTTCCAAACAGCGATTTAGGAAGACTCCTTAAGCAGCAGTAAAACACATAGAGAAATTCCTTTGTATGATATTAATTAGATGTGTTTATCAATTATGATGCAGTTCAGTTTAGGAATGTTTATAAAAAGACAGGAAAAAATATACTCCATTAAATGATATAATAGGTAAATAAAGTATTTTTATTGAGGGTAATGGTAATTGGAGGTATATTTATATTAATTGTTCTACTTTAAATTGTAATATTCTTTATTTCTTTTGTTTTAGGGAAAGGTCAAGGTGGATTTATGAGTAAGATGCTAAAAATTATAGGGTCCATAGCAGTTATTAATATATTGGCTAGGTTACTTGGATATTATAGGGAGATAATAATAACCAATCAATATGGTGCAACGGCTACAGCCGATGCCATTGCAACAGCATATGCAATTCCGAATTTCGTTTATTTAGTTGTTGGTGGTGGATTGACGACGGCATTCATATCTGTTTATCATTCAACTAAATTAGATAAAGATTTGTATGTTCGTAAGTCGCTTGCAACCGTTCTTGTCACAGCAGTTTCGATAACTGTAATACTAATTATTTTTACAGAACCAACTTTGAGATTATTCTTCAACAGCCCGAGTGCTGAAGAGTTTGCATTGGTACGTAATCTATATCTTTGGATGATGCCTTCATCACTCTTTCTGGTCCTAGCGACATGGATGAGTGGATTGCTTAATGTAAATGGTAAATACTATTTGTCGAGTGTAGCAGTTTTTCTTTATAATGCAGGATTTCTCGGATTAGCTGTTTTATTAACCAGTAGTTTCGGACCTGAATCTTATGGTATTGGTGCATTGTTTGGTGCATTGTTAATGGGAGGGTTTCTTTTTGCGGGTCTTCAAAAATCGAAAAACTACTCGTTTATACCCTCTTTTGGTATGTCTAATGATATTAAAAAGTTATGGGTGATAGCTTTGCCGATATTATTCGGAGGAGCTTCCTTACAATTCTATATTCTCATTCATAGAATTGTATCTGGTCAGTTTGAAGAAGGAGTAACTACTGCGGTAAATATAGCTTCAAAAACGACTGGCCTTCCACAAGCAATCTTGATGACCGCAGTGACAACAGTGATTTATCCCCTACTAAGTAAAAAAGAGGAAGAGGGAGACACGGAGACTATTCGTTTACTCTATAAAAAAGGAATGCTTTACCTAGCCGGATTACTCTTTCCTGCAACGGTAGTCGCTTATTTCTTAGCAGAACCCATCGTAAGTCTTATTTTCGAAAGTGAGAAATTTACAAGGGAGTCGGTATTACTAACGGTACCGATATTTCGTGCATTCTCACTTTCAATGTTTTTTCTCGCAGCAAATACATATATAACGCGGTTCTATTATGCAAAGGGCAATTCGATAGTACCGGTAATATTTAGTATAATTAGCGTTTTAGGAATTAATATAGGAGTTATTTATTTGATGATAGAATCATATGGTGCGACATCGATTGCTTATGGTACAGTTATTAGCGCTACGGCAAACTTCGTAATGCTCGTTATTTATGCGAGGATTAGATGGAAATTTTAAATTTGCTAACTTTTAGAAATAAAAAGTTAAAGGTGTAAAAAAATTCGATTTATAATGCTAAACCTTTTTGTAGATAGTTTATTAAAGTTGTAGTTGTTTCTAACGCTACGAAGATTTCGGTAACGTGCCGGAGTCAGCTCTTGTAAATCTGCTAAAGTTATTTCTTCGTACGGGGCTCAGAAATATTCACAGTCTCTTTACCTTTAATCGATTGATTTAATAATGAAACGACATATAAATCTGTATTTTATTCTATTTAATTTCTAGATACTAATCAAATTTCTTTAGGTAGAGAAATTTAAATTTTAGAATGGATTAAGCTTTTTTACGCCAATTTTTAAAATAGTATAAAAAAATACAATTATTTTTACAATTCATTACCATTATATAGTATAATATGGATATACTGGTAATTGAGGAGGTGAAAATAAGATGTTAAAAGGTTTCATGGCTAGTTTAGGTATTGTTCAACCACAAGCAGATACATTTTGTGGTTATACTTGTGAATTAAACTGGAGTATTTGTTTTTTCCAAGATCGAGTTAGGCACTCTAAATACGCTATTTGTCGCGATGGTAGTAAGTCTTGGATAGATTGCTGTTAAGTTGTCTTTTCCTTTTAGATTTATAAAGCATTTTCGATAATAAGGTATACATAAGTTCTATTTATCTTCAATTGAAACTGCTTATCCTAAAAAACACTCATAAAACCTGTTAATTTCATTTATAAAATTTGGGTTATATGAGTGTTTTTTTTGTAGCGTAAATTAAATTAAGCCTTAAGATATTTGAGGATGTGTATGAAATGGATATAATTATTCTGTTATTTATAGTTTTTATAACTATGTTAGCTTTTACTTTTAAACAATATAGAGTTCTTAATAATGAAATTTCTTACTTGCCACCAGAAATTAAATTAGATTTAAAAAATAATCATCCCTTAGTTGGTGAGAGTATACATACTTTAGGACCTAGTAATTGGGTTATCCCCCCGAAAAATGTAATTATTCAATTTGCTTCACCAACCTGCTCGAGTTGTCATGCTGCAATAGAGCAATTACTAGTGGATAATAAAGTATATAAGGCGGAAATTCACATTGTTCTTATGCCTACTGATGATAATAAAAAAAGTAGAAACTTTATAGATATGTATAAGGATTTAGTGAATTTCCTTCCTTATTCCAGTGAATTTATTGAAAAAATGAATATTAAACAAAATCCTACATTTATGGTAATTGACCAAGAAGGTGAAATTTCTCTAGTTACCAGTTTAATAAAGAAACTAGATTATTATATGTTGGAAAAGGTTAAAATTCAGGGGGAAAGTAATGAATTATAAAAATTTAAAAAAAGCGTTTCTGTTTATAACAAGTATAGGTAAATACTGGATTTTCTTTTCGATTTTTACAAGTATAATTTTAGGATTTATTCCTGCTATAACACTTTACATAATTAAAGAATTAGTTAATTCTGTAGCACAAACAATACAGGAACCGAGTCTTTCCTTCTCTACTCCAATTTTTTTGTTATCACTACAATTAGTAGTAGCTCTTATCAGTGCTATTTTACAGAATATCCAAGAATACATAGATAAGAAGTTTGAAATCCAGCTTGATTATAAACTAAAGTTAATTATTTTGCAGAAGTCTGCTACTGTCCCTTTAGCTTATTTTGAGGATCATAAATTTTATAACCATCTTTCAAGAATAGAGGGAAGCGGGAATAATTTCTTAGCACCATTTAAGTCAATTTTACAAATTTTAAAAACATTAATAACCTTTTTCTCTATGTTAGTATTTCTTTTAAGTATACATTGGTCGTTAGTTTTATTTAGCATAATAGTAGCTATTCCAATGTTTATTATTCATGCTAAATTTGGTAATACAAGGTTTTGGATGCAATATAATCTTACTCCCGAAGCACGTGAAGCTAATTACCTTTCAGGTCTATTAAAAATACGTGAGGCCGCCAAGGAAGTTCGTACTTTTAGGTTACAAGCGTATTTACTTAATCGATGGTCTGAAAAATTTCAAATAAATAATAAAGCAAACTTAGCATTAGCAAAGAAAGAACATACATCATATATCACTCTAGATGGCGTTTCTGCATTGTTTTATGGAGGAGCAGCTATGATAATCATCTGGCTAATTCAAAAAACTAAAATTCAAATTGGGGATTTTGTTGTTATTGGAGATGCTGTTCAAAAAACTCAACAATCTATAAATAACATTGCGGTTCACCTTGCTAATATTTATGAAAAATCTCTATATATAAATGATTATTATGATTTTATAGATTCGATTATCAAGGAGAGCTGTAATGAAAAAAATTTATCTTTACCTACTAAATTAGTTGAAGGAATTAAATTTGAAAACGTTTCATTTAGTTATCCTAATAACGAAAATGAAATAATAAAAGATGTTTCATTTAGTATTAAACCTGGTGAGAAAATTGCAATAGTAGGAGAGAATGGGTCAGGAAAAACTACACTGATAAAATGTCTTACAGGTTTGTTTTCACCGACTAAAGGGCGAATATACTACGATGATACAGATATAGAATATGTGAAAAGTGAACAATTATATAATAAAATAACAGTTATTTTTCAAGATTTTATTAAGTATAATTTCACCGTTAAAGAAAATATAGGAATAAGTTCCCCTGATAATATGAACGATAAAAACCAAATTGAACATACTTCGAAATTAGCAGAAGCACATGAATTTATTTCTAAATTGGAAAATGGATATGATACTTTATTAGGCCGTTTTTTAGGTGATGGAGTAGATTTATCCGGTGGTCAATGGCAGAAAATAGCGATATCAAGGGCCATATTTAAAGATAGTGAAATTTTAATATTAGACGAACCCACAGCCTCGTTAGATCCGCTTACGGAGATTGATATATTTAAGAAATTTTATGAAATCTCTAGGGGTAGAACAACTATTTTTATTTCCCACAGAATGGCTTCAACAAAGTTAGCAGATCGTATATTTGTTTTAGATAAAGGGACTGTTGTTGAAACAGGTAATCATGAAGAATTAATGAGTTTAAATGGACTATATGCAAGCATGTATAAGAATCAGACCGAATGGAACAATGAGGATTTTAAAAAAGAAACAAATGAGGTATTAGTATGATTGCAGAACTTGATTTATTTATACGAATATGTATAGCTATAATTTTTATAAGTAGCTCCATTTCTAAATATAATACCTTTGATAAACATATCGGAATAATTGAAGATTATAAAGTTTTACCTACCAACTGGTCGAGAGTAATGGGTAAGTTAGATATTACAGCAGAATTTGTTGTAGGGCTCTTACTCTTAGTGGGTTTATTTCAGTTTTTTGGTGGTTTTTTTGCAGCTTGTATATTACTGATATACACAATTGCAATTGTCATTAATCTTTTACGTGGACGGAATGAAATTTCTTGTGGATGTGGAGGCGTCCTAGGTAATCATAATCTATCTTGGATACTTGTCACACGTAACATTTTATTAAGCTTGATATGTATTAAAGTAGCATTTAATAAAGAATTACTATTTTCTTTAGATGCTATTTTATTTAGAAATAATTCATTAATGGTATTCGGATATAAAGCATGGGAAACTTTTTTTATTTCTTTACTAATCATTATTATGGTACTTATTGCTAAAGAAATCACAAATATAAAAAAAAATTTCTCCCGTATAATTTCATCTTTTAAAAATTTGTAAACAATAAAAGGAATTGATTCTATGAGTAACAGTTTAATGTATTCAAATATATTATTATGGGTGTTTATGATTCTACAAACCGTATTTATATATTTATTAACCAAATCTATTGTCGAATTTTTAAATAGATTTAAATTAGAAAAAGCTAATACAAAGTTAGTAACCGTAGGAGCTAAGGCTCCATTATTCAGAGAGTTAACTGAAAACGGAGAAATTATAAAATTAAGTGACTTTAATCAAAGAAATACAATCTTATTTTTTGCAAAGGCTACTTGTAATGTTTGTAAAACAACATTAATTACATTAAATAATGTTATTTCGAGTTCACCAGTACCAATGCGCCTGATTATAGTTACATCTGAATCTGAAGAGTTTGATGTAAACTACCACAACGATTATACATCCTTAGTTCGCTCGGATTCTATAATAGCAAATTATGATGTATATGATGTTCCTACAATAATTATAATAGACCCTAACGGCATTATTATTAATAAATATTCAAACGATGAATTAAATGATTTAAGAAAAGATTTAGGATTAAATTAATTTCTTTAATTTTTCTTTTTGATGGAATAAAAGTGGCAACTAATTTCGTTTTCAGTGTCTCCAAAACCATGGCAAAGTTTTGATCAAATAGCAATTCATTTTTTATATGATACGGAGTCTGGAATATTCTTCTTGTCTAAATAATTTTTCTAAGCATTTAGGAAAGTTTACAGTTTTAATTAAATTCATCGTTCAAATACAAATTTTAGTGAATTATTTAATTTTATCTTAAAAATGTATGCCTGAAAATTGTTTTAAATAATGGTCATCCAACTATTATTTGTAATCGTTGAATCAATCAATTGGTTTAAATAGGCTTATAGAAATATTTGAATGTTCTTCCGCAAACCAGCTAATAGAAGTTTAACGTTATTCAATTAAATGGGCGCGATTGTGGAATATTAGCAATAGGAAATGATTAAACTTTTTTATAAAAATTGCACATTGTTTCATAAAGAATTAACCCGTTTCGAACAAACTTTGTTCAAAACGGGCTCTTTTAATTTAGCTTAAATTATGGGTCTGTGGATTGTTTTTGATCAAACTTTATTCTAAAGCTACATTATGGCCCTATTGTAGATCAAACAAGTGTGGTAATAAGCTTTGATTGGGAGTATATTGAAGAAATTTTGTAGGGTAAGTTTGTTAAAGAGGTCTTCCAATTAAATGGTATGCTAGATATAGGGCACTATGGTAATATTAAATTATATGAAAATAATACTATTATAAAGATATGGGAGAACTATTATGGATGATTTTAGCTGGATTAATACGGCCATTTCAGGTTTGGCAGGAATATTAGGTGGAGTAATCGGTGCAAAAATTACAATTTCTCTCAGAGGAATGGTTGGGTATGATAGAAAATTCGTTAAATCACTTATTGTATGAAAATAAAATAGAAATAAGTAATCCGGAACAGATCTATAAAATGTATAAAGAGTACAGAATTAAAACTAAATAGTTCTCAGGGTATCTATCCTAAGATGTTATCACAAATTTCCGGTTAAGCAAAAGACAGCTTTATTAAATTTAGCAAGTCTCTAGTGATTTAATGTTTTATAAAGCATAAAAAGAAGGAACTGAATGTTAAAAAGAATATTTATGTGAAATCTTTGTTAGCCCATTAATCTTAAATAAGAATTAATGGGCTTTTTTTATTTTTAAAATTTGTTTTAGTATGAATAATATTTATTTAGCACAATACATGAATGTGTTCAAATTTTAAATGAAATTAAATTATTTATGTGTGAAACTAACAATCTTATTATAGAAGAAGCTTTATAAATTTCACACAAAAAAAGTTCTAATACTTTGAAATTTCTGCTTTGGAAGGGCAATGCGGTTAACGCTGCAAAGTACCTAAAAAAAGGGAGCTTGATTTCATTTCGCGGCCGCTATAAGTCGAATTCATACCAAGATCAAACAGGCAAAACAGTTTACGGTCATGATATTGTAGCTGAAGAAGTTCGTTTCTTGGATAAGAAGGAACCAACTATTCAACAGCAACAACAATCAGAAGATCCTTCTGCTACGAATCAATCTCAATTAACTAAGCAGGGCGGTTATACTCCTCCACCGCAAGTTGAAAATTTTTGTTTCCATCGTTAATTACAAACTACAAATAATCTGAAATAAATAATTTAAAGAAAACGAACAGACACGCTAATGGTGACCTGTTCGTTTTTAAAATAGGAGAGTATATTATTATGAAAATTACATTAAAAAACAAAGAAGTTATTGTTAAAGAAATTCGCTCATTATCAAAGTATGCTAAAAACGATGTATTGAAAGTTACTGCAGCCGAGGATCATTTGATCTTAGAGGCGGGTAATGACGAAATATTTGCATCCAAAACAGTTCTAGACAGTATAGTTGAAAAAGAGGAATTAGTTACTATTTTTGAAATTGAACAACCTGGTCAAATGCTGTTAGATTTCAGTGTTTTAAGCGTATTAAGTAACTTAGTTGAAGACGAAGTTGTATTATCAGTCGCAGATAATACACTTGGTATTCATACTAAAACTGTTAATTTGAAGCTTAATTTGAAGTCTGATGCTGTGTTTACCGAGAAACCAAAGTGCGAATTGACTCCTTATCTTCCAGTAGTTAAAAAGAGCTTTTATTCAGAGCTTTTAATGAATGTCGGATATGCCTGCGAAACGAAAGATAAAGCTCCTCGTCCAGTGCTTAAAGGGATTCAAATCGTTTCTAATGGTGAGCGAGTAATTGCGACGGGTACAGATAGTCGCCGCGCTGCATTGTTCAACTACGAATTAAGAACTGAGGAAATCCCATCAATTATTGTGCCTAATAAAATGCTTGCAGACGCACTACTATTATTTAGTGATGAAGAAGTTGTATCGGAAATCGGAAATGGCTTTCTTGTGCTTAAGCAAGAAAGTGTAACGGTTTTTATGAAGCTAATCGATGGTGCTTATCCAAATGTAGCCCCATTGTTCACTATTTCAGATACTGCATTTAGAGTACAAGTTGACTTAAAATCACTTAAGAGTGTTATAAAATTAACTGATTTATTTAGTAGTTTTTCAAAAGAAAAAGACGATATCAAAAAGGTTATTCGTTTTTCTGCAGCTGATACCGGGTTACAAGTTCAATGTATACACCAAGGCGGTGAGTTCAGTACAGAATTACCTGTTACGGTTACTGCCGGAACACTACCTGAAACATTTAATGTAAATGCTCAATTCCTAAAAGAAGCTATTGCTACGGGCAATGAAACGATTATATTATCGTTTGATGGTCCAAAGCTATATGTAAGTACAATCGCTTCGTTACAACAGGTTGTGATGGGTACAAAAGCTAATTAAAACTGACCAATATAATTAAACCGCATTAATAAACGGTTCTTACGACACTTTTCCATTAGTAGCACAGCTATTTAAGGGAAGAGTGTCTTTTATTTTTGCGAATTAAACATGACAAGGTGGAATTTATAATGAAAACAACGACAACTACATCAAATATTGAAATACTTGAAATGCGACTAAATAATAAATACAAGACGTTCTTCTTCCGTCATTTACGTAAAAAAGGTAATTTCTTATCGTTCAACGATACGACTAAGGAGCACTTATATGCAGTAGATTTAGACAATGACTTTTTATCGGAAGTTATAGAGCCGACTGCTTTTAATGGATTAGCTACATTGTTTGTAACAATTCATGATGGCGCGGTAAAAGTGTTAAAAGCATTATAAGGGATATTAATATTTATTTTCTTTTTAAGGGATCATTCTATATTTAGAACAAAAAAGGCGCAGCTCAAATGATTAAATTCATTCGGGCACGCCTTTTGTGGCTTTGAAATAAAGATTGATAATTTGTAAAAAATTTTGATCAGATTCCTGTGTAGATAGGCAAGTTATATTCTTATTCCACAATCGGGCCATTTAATGAAGTAAGGGACCAGTTATGGAATTAAGCTTTAATTAATAATATTGGTCATTAGGGAAAGGCAATTTTATTGTTGTAAATATATCGTATATTACGATATAATCGTTTTAATCGATTTAAAATTGAGGTGATTATAGTGATTCAAGATATAAACAAATACTTTACTGACATTTATTTCAATTTACATCCCGTACAAGAAGAAGTGATTTCGCATCAAAGTGTCCGCATTTTACAAATGGTTCAGAAACAGCAATATGTAGTAATTCGTGACATTGCTGAGCAATTATCAATTTCACACAATACAGCATCAGAACATGTGAAAAAATTAGTGAGTAATGGGTGGTTGTATAAAGAGAGGTCGGATGAAGATCAACGAAAGGTGTATTTACATTTAACAGAATTAGGTTCAGAAATATTAAAAAAGAATACAGAATTAGATGAAAATAAATTGCAAGTCGCACTTAGCCGATTATCGACTAATGAAAAAGAAAAGATTGTTGAAGCATTTCGACTTTTAAGTGAGGTATCAAAATAAATGTATTTGCTAATAAAAATTATAAGTTCGGCTGCCATTATTGGTATCGTAACGGAATTGGCAAGACGATATCCTGTTTATGGTGGCATTATAGCTGCCCTACCTTTAATTAGCATATTAAGTATCATTTGGTTAACGGTTCAAGGGGAAACTACTCAAAACATCAACAAATTTACACTGGGGGTTCTAGCAGGATTTCCAGCAACAATGGTAATGCTATTGGTGATTTATTTCGCTTTGAAACAATCTGTTCATTTAACGCTAGCAATTTCACTAGGAGTAGTTGCTTGGGGAATATTTTTAGTAGCTCAAAAATATATAATGGCAGCATTTATTTCGTAAAAAATTCTATACTGGGAAGGCCATTGTTATTCCACAATCTGGGCGCGATTCCTCAATAAGAAGATCGCGTTGTTCAGTTAAAGGGGGAAGCAGGAATAGATACAAAAATGGCTAAATTTGAATCGAAGGCACCTGCATCTTATAATGAATGGTTTGGTGAAGCAAATTCAAGTTGTTCATTTGTTGCAACTGAGGAAAATCAAATTTTAGGTTGGTGTAAATTATCCCCTGTTTCTAAACGAAATGTGTATAAAGGTGTGGGGGAAGTTAGCATTTATATAGCGTCTTATGCGAAGGGAAAGGGAATTGGGGATTTATTACTAAACCATTTGATTGTAGCTTCTGAAAAAGAGGGATACTGGACACTGGAATCCAAGATCTTTAAAGAAAACGTAGCTAGTTTAAAACTCCATAAAAAGAATGGCATTCGGATCGTGGGTATTCGCGAAAAGATTGCTCAACTAGATGGGGAGTGGAAAGACAATCTGTTATTGGAAAGAAGAAAAGCTTTATAAAGCATCGTTAAAGCATCTGTTGAATATCCAAAGATGCTTTTTTACATGTTACTTTTCAAAAGTTTGAGATAACAATATAGTGTGGGTTTACTCATACCTGTTTCATAACCATATGAAATAAAAATGTGCGACTAATAGAAGGATGTTAGTATATAACTAATATACTAATTTTGGTAGGTGAAAATTTAATGTTAGGTTATTTTCCTCAACCCTATAAAAACGAAAGTATTTATAGCCTATCCGCTAGATACGCTAGTCATATGGGGATTATATCAAAAAGAAAAGCTATAAAGGATACATTTAATATTGTACGGCCAGTTATGTATGAAGATTATATTTCCCACATAAATATCCTTGTATCTAATATCAAGCATTTTTCAAGTGAATATACAGAAGATTATTTTTTGTATAACCATACTATCTTTCCACTTTACGCCCCATTTATGAGTGGAAAACCTGTTACTTTAGGTTCTTTAGATATTTATGTGAAAAGTAGAAAAAGGTTTACCTGGGACATCCATGAAAAGGAAAATTTTTATTATTGTAGCGAGTGCGTTAAAGAAGAACTAGAAAATTACGGGGAATGTTTTTGGAATAGGATATTCCAAGTTCCTGGAGTAATGGTATGCAGTAAACACCAAAAAACTCTTTTCAAATTAAATATAAATATTGAAAAGAATCCTTTAAATAAATTTATAATGCCAGATCTTGATATGGACTTATCAGAAGAAGTTGAATTAGGAGGTAAGGCTTTTGAATTTATGTTAGAAATATCAGGCAACGTTGAATATTTCTTTAAACATAAAGTAGATGCCACAAGTTATAGGAATCTTTACGAAAAATATTATGAGTTTATCAAAATATTAGGAATTGCAAGTCAACCCTTACAAATAAAAAGTAAATTAGCCGATTTAGTTCTATCAAGATTTAATGAGGAAACTTTGGATGTACTTAATTCTAATCCATTGAAAAATGATTGGTTATCACATTTAAGTGTTGAAAGGTTAAAAAATATACATCCAATAAGACATATTTTATTAATGATGACCTTGAACGAATCAGTTCAAAATTTCCTTAATACAACCCCTCATTATCAACCATTTGGAATAGGACCATGGCCATGTATGAATCCATTATCAAAACATTATTTAGAAGAAGTAATTACTAATATTAATATTACTCACAATACAGCTAGAAACGAGTTTCAGGGTTTATTTTTATGCAGTTGTGGATTTGCTTATGTTTTATATGAGGGAGAGAAAAGTCCCTATGAAATTAAAGCTTTTCATCATAGAGTAAAGGCAAAAGGGAAAGAGTGGGAGAGAGAATTTGACATTCTAGTTAGTAAAGGAATGTCTGTAAAAGACCTAGCTGAAATAACCAATATAAGTAAAGGAACAGTTTTAAGGAAAATAAGGGAAGGTCATAAATATATAGAAATTGGTAGAAAGAAGAAAAAACAAGAGTTTAAAGAAAAAATAAGTATTCAAAAAAAAACGGATAAGGAAGAGTGGCTTAAATTAACTAACAAATTTCCGAATTATTCCCGTTCAGAATTACGTGATAATTTCCAAAACCTCTATGAAAGATTAGCTCGCTATGACAAAAAGTGGCTAGATTTAAACTTACCGAATTCCAAAAGAGGTAAGAGTAAAACAAGTGAAGAAATAAACCATAAAAGAGACTTAAGTTTATTAAAAAAAGCCAAGAGTATACTGAACAATTGGCCTTTATATGAGAAACAAGCTGGGAAAATAATCAAGAGAACTCAATATACGTTATATTCAAGGATAGGTATAAATAAGAAGTTTGAAGAGAAATACCCAATATCAGTAAAATATATTTCAACATTTATAGAATCAAAGGAAGATTATCAAATCCGATTGATTGACCAATGTATTGAAAATCATTTTAAAGATGAAGAAATAAAAAAATATAAAATACTTATGATTAGTGGTTTGAGGAATTTAGAGCCAAAAGCAGAAAAACATTTAGAGGAAATTATGCAAGTCTCTAATAAGGAATTTTGAATAGATATAGCAAATAGATAAATACAAAGTGAATATATTTTGATACATAAGATGATTTCCATAAAGTTAGGATAAAATAATTTATCATTTCTAAAAGGGTTCGGTCCACTTAATTATTCAAACTTTATAGCTGCATTAAAAATAGAAGATGTCTATGGGGGATTAAGTAGAAATAACACTAAGGGAATTTATTGTATAAAAGTAAAACTAAAATAGTGTACATCTTTTTTGTAATTTTTAAATAAAATAGAGGCATAATTACCAATTTTGAGTGTAAAACTTTTTTGTTACTTTTTTAGTTCTCACAATGTAAGAATGCAGGGTTAGGTAGTTAATAGTGTAAAACTTTTTTGTCACTATACAGCTGTTGAATGACAACAAAGTCGGGTACTGGACAACAAAGTTGGGTACTGAACAACAAAGTCGGGAACTGATATTTTCAATAAGAAAATTTAATCTAAAGCACGACCCAGGTTTTTATGGGGTCGTGCTCTTTTATGTTTATCATTATTTACAGATAATTAAAGGGGATTGAATAATAATTTGGTAATATTATGATGTAAGAAAGATTATGAAATTGTTCACTTAAACTATCGTATCAGACTAGTTTAATAGGAATAGTAACGAAACATCAAAACGATTGGAGTGTAGTGTATGAAAAGGATTATGCCATTTATTTTAGTACTTACGTTTTTCTTAGGGGCTTGTAACAAAGATGAAGTGAAATCTGAACTATATAGTGGTCGTGATTTGTCCATTATAGTTATTGGTGATATTCCCGAAGTGAGAGAAGAAAATATTACATTTACTCAAAAATCATTAGAAGATATTGCTGGAGATGTAAAGAATACTTCAAATGAATTTGACGCAGTATTTATAACACCTGCACAGTTTTCTGAAGCTGATGATGATAAATATGTGGCAACTTATCAGAGCTTAACAATTCCAACTTTTTTTATTGAATCACCAAAAAGACATCTTCCTTTTGTGAATGAAGACCTTACATATGAAACTGCACCTGAAATTAAAGGTGAAACCTCCTATGCAACAGGCTACCTAAATAATGAGACAAAAGAAGAAAACAAGACAGATGTTTGGCGATATTTTTTGTATAACGATGTGAAAAACGATGTAAACATAAAAGATGTTTACAGTCGAATTTTTCAAACAATAAGTGACCAAGTTCAAAAATAGATAATAGAGAAGAAGCATAACGGGTTTTCTTATTTATCTAACGGGTTTAATTAAACAAGACCCTTATTTCGATAGGAATATGATGAATAATGTTTTTGAATGACATAAAGGTTTGGAACTTACATATTCAATTGAAAATTAATTTAAAGCGCGATTCAGGTTTTATTGGGTTGTGCTTTTTTAACATTTTGATTAAATGTAATTTAAGCAACCATAATTCGAAGTGTATTCTCGTTCTCAGTACCCGACTTAGTTGTCACGTAGTAAAAAACACCAGTACCCGACTTTGTTTTATGTGAAGAATTTCACATAATATAGGAATGCAGGTTTGAACGTTTCATAGTACCCGACTTAGTTGTAACTGAACATTCGCTTATCTATAAAGCGAACGGTTTTTTGTATATTTGGGAGAGTGGAATAAATGACAGTAGTACTAAAAAACGTAAGGAAATCATTCAAAGAAGGGAACTCTAAAGTGGATGTACTTAAAAATGTATCCCTTACTGTAAACCCGGGTGAGTTCATCGCTATTATCGGCATCAGGTTCAGGGAAAAGTACACTTTTATCGATTGCGGGGGCATTACTTCAACCATCGACAGGCGAAGTACTTGTTAATGGTATATCGGCAAGATGAAAGAAAAAGATTTATCGGCTTTGCGCTTAACAGATGTCGGGTTCATTTTACAAACATCGAATTTAATTCCGTAATTAACGGTGTTAGATCAGTTGCTGTTAGTACGTAAAATGAAAGGCAAAGTAACAGCAGAAGATGCAAAACTTGCAAAAATTATTAAAAATACGATTTTTTTATTTTCATAAATTATCCGCATTAACCATACGACTAACTATACTCAGTGAAAGGTGATAACGATGTGGCTACTAGGCTTTTTATGGACTTCTGCAGGCATATTCATTGGTGGCATGATCGCTTGGCTTTTTAAAGGAATCAACCAAGGGGCACATATTATTTATGCGCTTTGTACAGGGGTAATTCTAGGTTTGATCAGTTTTGAAATACTCCCGGAAGCTGTAGAATCAGGCGGCTGGTTAAGTACGATTATTGGATTTATTCTAGGAATGATGCTGTTCAAAGTGCTACATAGTAGATTGCACTTTAAACAGGATAAAGAAAGTCACACTAAAAAGAAATTATATATTCGAACTAGTCTATTATTAATGCTTAGTTTTGCTGTACACAATTTACCGATTGGAATAACGCTAGGTGCCAATGAACAACCCGATCTTACAAAGGCCTTATTGCAAACACTTTTATTTCATAGTATTCCCGAGGGAATAATTTTGTTTATCCCTTTAATTTTAGCTGGATTCAATATATTTACTGTTTTAATAATTTCACTTCTCGTATCGATACCAGTAGCTTTAGGGGTTTTTATCGGTAGTTTTCTTGTTCACCCGTTACTTAATACTATCTTCTTGAGTTTCGCTATGGGGATGATTTTTATAGTCACCGTCTCAGAAATCTTATATCCGGCACTTCATAAATCTTCAGTCTTCAAAATTATATGCGGCACATTTATCGGGTTTGGAGTAATCGTATTTTATCTGCACTTACTTTAAATTTAGAATATCAATTTTAACTAATTTGGAAAATTATTTACATATATATGTTAAACTACTAAAAGCAATTACTAACAAATGGAGGAAATTTATGGTCGATATAAAAAACTACGATACATTCAAGAAAATTGAAGCGATCCATAAAGGATGGTCGGACGATAAAAAGTACTATATAGAAACAGTTACAAATGAGAGGCTGTTGCTTCGCATATGCGATATCGCGGAGTATGATAAAAAGAAAAATGATTATGAAATTATAAATTGCTTAGCTGAAAGGGGCTTGCCCGTTTCACGGCCTGTCGATTTTGGATTGTGTGACAAGGGCAAAAGTGTCTATACGATTTTTGTATGGTGTAACGGTGAAGATGCGGAGCAGATACTGCCTAACCTGACAGAAGCCGAACAATATTCACTAGGGGTAAAATCAGGGCAAATACTGAAGGAAATTCACAGCATTCCTGCACCAGCAGAGCAGGAGGAATGGGGAACAAGATTTAATCGTAAAGCGGACAGTAAAATTAAAATGTACCAAGACTGTGATGTGAAAATAGCGAATGACGATAAAATTATTCGGTATATTGAAGAGAACAGACACCTCCTGGAAGGCAGGGAGCAATGTTTTCATCACGGTGATTTCCATGTTGGAAATATGATTATATCCCCTCAGAAAGAGCTGTATGTAATTGACTTTAACCGCAGTGACTATGGAGATCCGTGGGAAGAGTTTAACCGGATAGTGTGGAGTGCCGATACCAGTCCTTACTTTGCTACAGGACAGCTCAACGGATATTTTAACGGAACACCGCCGATGGAATTTTTCTCTTTGCTTGCATTTTATATAAGCAGTAATATGCTGTCATCCCTTCCTTGGGCTGTAGATTACGGGGAAGACGATTTAAACGTAATGAAAAATCAGGCAAAAAATGTTCTGGAATGGTTTAACAGTATGAACAATCCTGTACCGACTTGGTATAAGGGAGAATTAAATTTGGATGATTAAAAGCTAATGGACAATAAATAGAATAGAATGGAGATGAAATAATGGGGAAAGTATTTTGGATGCCATTAATTTCCTCGTTTATAACAATGGCTGTTTTATATTTTATCGGTTATTTAGCTGACTTAAATTTTCTTATATTTAAAATTTCACTCTCACATACTGAAATTGCTTTACTGCCAGTCTTTGTGGGGGCAGCAGTAGGAATAATAACTGAACGGATGCTCAAAAGGAAGGCAGGGGAAGTTGAATGATTGCCTATTACTACGATCAGCTTCATACATGGGGGAAAGAAGATGATTTCTTCGTGGAGCTGCTACAGTTAACAAAAGCTAAAAAGATTGCCGACTTGGGCTGTGGTACTGGACGGGTAACGATAGAATTGGCAAAGGCCGGTTATGAAGTAACTGGAATTGATCCAAATGAAGAAGCCGTTCTTCGAGCTCAAAATAAAGACAATGCACAATCTGTTTCATGGATAATCGGCGATAGTCAGGACTTAACAACTAACTCATATGATGCCGTAATCATGACAGCGAATGTGGCGCAGGTCTTTATTTCAGAAGAGAGCTGGAATAGTGTACTGCAGGATGTATTCACAGCTTTAAAGACTGGCGGGCATTTTATTTTTGATGCACGGAACCCTCAGGCAAAAGCATGGGAAGAATGGCAAAAAGATGAGACAGTAGATGAATTTCAAGATGTTCATACAGGAGACCCTTTGCTATATTGGGATGAATATGAAGGGTTAGATCGAAACATTTTTACCTTTTATGAAAAAATCAAAAATGTTAATACGGATATTACACATGAAGCAAAGGTCCAGCTAATATTCCGTAGCCTGGAGAATATTTCATCTTCACTTAAAAAAGCGGGCTTTTCTACAGTGAACGCTTATGAAGATTTCAAGTTACAGCCGGCTACTAATCGGGCAAAGTCGTTTATATTTCATTGTGTGAAATGATTGAATACAAAAGTTGATAATAGAATAGGAGGGGTTTATGGTTAACTTATTGGAAAATGCATTTCAAATTTCGGGAGCGATCCTCCTTATATGTGGTATATATTTTTATTGGCATTTTAAAAAAATGAAGAAAGAAAAAAAGCTTACATCATCGGAACGTGCAGCGTATATAATAACACGAATTGCGATGTTTGTTTGTGCAGGGAGCTATGTTCTTCTGTTTCTAGATAAATATTAAAAAGTACTGCTTATTGTGAATCCTGTTTTCTTTTACAGGATTTTTTTATTCTACAAAAGTACTAAAATAAAAATTTATAGAATCTTTTTTTACTGCTGTTACGTACGAATAAATAGGAAAGGGAATGGAGGCTAAGACAGATGGAGAAGACGAAGAAATTGATGGCCGGCGTTTCAGCAACTGCACTTACTTTAAGCTTGGCAGGCTGTGGTACTTCAAATAGCAGTTTACCGCCAAAGCCTACTGACCAAAGCTGCAGGGATTGGGACTGGTCGGAAGAAGAAGGTGTATGGCGATGTGACGAAAGCCGT
This sequence comes from Solibacillus sp. iso_87, assembly GCF_056173085.1. Lineage (NCBI taxonomy): Bacteria > Bacillati > Bacillota > Bacilli > Caryophanales > Caryophanaceae > Solibacillus > Solibacillus sp. iso_87. Next base: position 3,742,345 of record NZ_CM149656.1, on the reverse strand, counting down.
TCGGGATATTATGGAGCCTATTATTATGGTGGCAGATTTTTCAATAATAAAGCGGCACTAAACAGCGACAGCAGCTACATAAATTATAAAAACAGCAATAGCTTTAAAGCTGCAAAAACAAGTTCGGGTTTTGGCAGTGGCACAAAAAGTTTCGGAGGATAGGGGAGACAAAATAACATGAACGGGTATTTAAACTTTTTATCATATCTTGGTGTGTCTTTAGGTTTGTTAATAATCGGAATGGTGCTGTTTGCGCTCAGTACACCAAAGATTAAAGAATTTCAGTTAATCGCACAAAGGAATGTATCGGCCGCACTGCTATTAGGTGGTAAAGTAGTCGGACTGGCAATTGTATTAGGTGCAGCTGCCGAGTACTCGATTTCTTTAATGGATATGGCGATATGGGGAGCGATTGGAATTGTAGCACAAGTAATTGTATTTTTCCTGGCAGAAGTTATAACAATCCGATTTAGTATTCAAAAAGCGATCGAAGAAGATAACCGTGCTGTCGGAACAATGTTATTGTCGTTATCAATTGCGGTTGGATGGATTGTAGCGAAATGCATATCTTATTAATTTAGGGAGCGGAAACAGTGAAGCGTTTAATTTACTATGTAGATAAGGGAAATGGCCATTATGAGCCATTTTATGAATACACGGAAACAAATGTAGGGCTCGATGAGTTTTATGCAAGACAGCTTTGCACCTATTTTATTATGCGCGGTACACAGTATGAGCTCGTATCGAATGAAATGGAAGAAGATATGGAAGTCCTAGTGTTAAAGGAGATGGGCCGCAATTTATCCGGTGAGGATGAAAAAAGCTTTCGCGAACGGGGCATCCATATAGAATTCAGAAACCCGAATGAACGTGAAAATTATCGCCTGTTGTCGCGTATTCCTTGTGATACTCATTTTGAAGTGATCCGTTACTTATTGAAAGATGTAGTGGATATACCATCCATTGGGCAAATGCTCGTTACATCTACAGAGATTGACGAAGATCGTGGTGTTTATGTAATTTACGTAACTGAGATGAAAGTGAGCTGAGCAATTCATGACGAACAGCGAGCGCAGCCAGTTTTATGCGAATATTGACCAATTTTGGGCAGATTTATATGACGATGAGTATGCCCTCTATGATCTCTATGAAGTAACAGATGAAGAGGTCGAAAAAATCCGTATAGCTTCGGAATGTGCAGGGAAAATCTATTTTAAGACAGCCCATTTATTACGCAATATTCCGGATGAAGCACTGCTTGAAATGGGATATCCGGAAGAAACGCTGCCCTTTCTACGCATGAAAACACTGGAAGCCGAAAGTGTAATTGCCCGTTTTGATTTTATTGCACATAACGGCGGCTATAAATGTATCGAAATCAATGCTGATACACCTACCTTCATTAAGGAATTGTTTGTTGTAAACGAACAAATTTGCAAAGAATTTGGCATGGAAAATCCAAATGCCGAAATGGAAGAGCTTTTAAAAGGCAATGTGCGAAAAAGTGTTGCCCAAAGTATATTTTCCCCGGATGCACATATTGTTTTTACGGCACATGAGGACAATATAGAAGATTATTTTACTACGCTTTACATAATGCAATTTGTGCCCGGAGCGAAATTTACGCCTCTACATCAGTTGCAAATACAAAAAGGTGTAGGATTGTTTGATGAAGACGGAAAGCGGATTGACTTACTGTATCGTCCGACATTTCCGATTGAAAACCTAATTCAGGACGAAGATGATGCGCAGAATAGAATAGGATTGTGGTTAATAGAACTGATAGAACTGAATTTGCTGACGATTCTCAATCCACCTTCTGCATTTTTAATGCAAAACAAAGCAGTACAGGCCATTATCTGGGGATTGCATGAAGAACGGAATGCATTTTTCACATCCGAAGAGCATGAATGGATTGCTGAATACTTTTTACCGACGTATTTGGAAGACACCCCATTCATCGAAAAAGGTCTACGCTATGTGAAGAAACCGGTATTTGGCCGCGAGGGGGATACGGTGGAAATTTATGATGAAGACGGACAGCTTATAAAAGAGGATGTCCAAAAATCGTATAATCACTATCCAAAAGTGTACCAGCAATTTATCAAGCAGCCGGAAACAACATTCCGAAGCGAAAAGGGAGTACAAAAAGGGGAATTATTGGTCGGCAGTTTTTTAATAAGCGGAAAACCGGCAGCAATGGGGTTGCGTGTTGGCGGGATGATTACAAATAATTTATCTTATTATTTGCCGATCGGAATAAAAAGAGATTAGAGGTGTCATACAACTTGAGAAATCAGTCTATTGCTAATTTATCATTTATATTATGTGCGGTTATTTTATTAAATATTTTATCAGTCCTTGTACTACATACAGAAATTTCTAAAATGACATTTAATCTATCGATACTTTTAATGATTATGTTATTAATCAATGGCGTTGTCCATAAGAAGAAGGCCAGTAAATAAATATGGCTGGGACAGATGCAACTTAAGTTTGTCCCAGCCAAAACATTAAAATAGTAAGTCCGATATAACCTGGATAATTAAAAGGAAAAATATAATTGGCAGCAGAATCTCAACCCATTTCCCTTTTAAATAAGGAATGATTTTCAGACCGATATGTGAGCCGACAATCGATCCGACAGCTACCGGAACGGCCACACTCCAATTAACAATGCCATAAAATAAGTAAAATAAAAAAGCAGTTGTACAGCTTGCAAACATTAAAAAACGAGTCATCTCTGCAGCCATTACATAGCTGACTTGTTTCTTCAGAAAATATGTAATGTTTAGCAGTGCAGACCCTGTTCCTAGCCCGCCATCATAAATACTAATAAAAAAAGGCGCGATTAAATTAGTTTTCTTTTCGATGTCCGGCTGTTCATTTATAACTTCCTTCTTCTTACTTTTAATAACGAAAAAGAACATCACGATCAACACCGTACAAGCAACAATATTCATCGTATGTTCCGCTAACCTTGTTGCTAAAAATGCCCCGCTTATACCGCCAATTGCAGAAATCAGCATAAAAGGAATCATTTTTTTCAGTGATACTCTTTTTTTTCTCGTCAAAACAATGACGGTTGAAAATGAAGATATGCCTGTTGCAAATTTATTAATTGCGACTGTCGCATGAATTGGTATGCCGACTAACAATAAGGAAGGAAGCAATACGAATCCTGCAGCTCCAAACATGACCCCTACAATGGAAGCAAGTATGCCGATTGCGAATAAAATGAGATCATCTAACGATAGCCACTCTATAAATAAGTTCTCCAAACAAATCCCCCCTATTCACAAAATACTGCTATACTACTCATAAAACAAATATATATATTTTGTATATTCATAAATATAAGTTATGAGTGGGTGAGAAAATGAATTTACATACGCTACGAATTTTCACAAATGTTGCAAAGCTGGGCAGTATAACAGAAGCAGCGAAATTCCTTCATATCAGTCAGCCAGCTGTTACTGTCCAAATACGAAAACTTGAAAGAGAAATAGGAGTTAAACTTATAGAAGGAAAAGGTAGAGGGATCCAGCTCACATATGAAGGCGAATTTCTTTATGAGCAAGGGTTACGGTTATTTCATCTGGAAGAACAGATTGATGAAAAGTTTAAAAACTTTTTAGGAAAAAAAGAGAAAATAAAAATTGCTTCGTCCTATATTTCAACGAATTATATTTTGCCGACAATCATTGCAGGCTATAAAAAGGAAAACCCGAATATCGATATATATGTATCATTAGGAAATGTTCAATCTGTTGAACGACTTGTCCTCGATTATAAAGTCGATTTTGGTTTCGTTGTGCAAAGCAATATAGGTCATGAAGATTTAAACTTTGAAAATATAATGGATATCCCTTTTTGGTTTGTTGTCCATCCAACGCATCCTTTAGCAAATAAAGTAGTATCGATTTTCGAACTAAGTGAACATGATTTTATATATAGGGAACGAGGCAGTTCAACGCTGGACTTGATGGAGGCTATTTTTTATACGCATAATTGCCCGTTACCGAGGTTCGGCTTACAAATAGAAGGTGTACTGGAATCGATTAAAGTTGTCGAAGCAGGGTATGGAATGGCTATTGCCCCAGCATGCAGTGTAAAGGAAAAGTTATCTCAAGGCAGCATTGCACGTGTCTTTGTAGATCAGGTGGAAATCAGTCAGAGCCTATTCAGTTGTACAAGAAAAGTGGATAAGCGGGAGCATTCTTTTATTCAATATTTAAAAAAGAACTTAAGCAATTTAGAAGTTTAAATTGATTTTTTTATATAAAAATGTACGCAGGAAAATTTTTTGAAATAGTAATCGCTTACAAAATTGACACGCCTCTAATGATGGAATAATCTGAAAATATAACGTCTGGAGGTGTGAATAAATGAAGTTTTTATCCAAACCTAAGCCTTATAAAGAAATCATTCCGAAAGTGCTGCAAGTGATTTTGAATATTGGTTTAACAGTACTGGCGTTGGCTCTTTGCGTCATGCTCATCATCGAAATGGTCGAGCTTTTAAAGTTCATATTTAACGGGGAAAAGAATGAATACAAATACTTTCTGGCAAAAATTTTAGTATTCTTTCTGTATTTCGAGTTTATCACGATGATTGTGAAGTATTTCAAAGAGGATTATCATTTCCCGCTTCGTTATTTTATGTATATCGGAATTACGGCAATGCTCCGACTTATTATTGTCGAACATGACTCCGCAATAGATACACTCATTTTTGCAGGAGTAATTCTAATTTTGATTATTAGTTACTATATTATCAATATTACACCGAGAGAGAGGCCGAACAGAAAAACGTAAACTTCAACTTATAGAAAAAGGCTAATCAATAAGATTAGCTATCTAGCTGATATAATTTAACTTCTATTATTTGATCTTCTCAACATTCAATTGCCATTTCCCGTTCGCATCTTTTGAAACATCCATTTTCACGTTAATATCTTCGAACAAAATGTCTCCTTCTTTATAAATCTTCGTTGCCATAGTCACAGCATTTAAATAACGTACATCTCTATAGGAAGCTAAATATTTAACAGTTGTATTATTTGTTAGTGTTTGGATTTTTTCCATTGCGAGAGTATTTTAACCTAAAAGATAACATTATAAGGAAAATAACACAATGAACTATAAAGTAGTGAAATTTAAATAAGCGAATCTATCTTATATGATAGATTCGCTTATTTGTATTAGGCTTATAGATTGTTGTATTTAAGAAACCCCTTCACTCCATGTAGAATGCACCGAATGATTGGTCCTTTTCTTGTCACGCATTCTTAAATACATATTGTTAGATAAAAGCGCAATGATAATCAACACTGTTCCAACAATATCAAATACCGTTACCGAATTCCCCTGAACAATGGAAATGAACAATGTTGTAACAGCAACGAAATTAATGAACAGTAATGCATTTAAAGGGGATAAGTAGCTAACGCCAATGTTCCAGCCCAATAAAGCAATAACACCCGGGAAAATAATCATAAACAGTAAGTGGGGACCTACAGCGACTACATCATTTACAGGCGGCACCGGTACAGCACCGAACATTGTTGCACCTAAAGTAACGAACAATGCAGTAACCGTTCCAAGTAAACAGCTCAATGTAGAATAGCGCAAAGCAGACCAATGACTGAATTCATTGGCACCCATTGTATAAATAACCCAGCCAACAACAGCGATAAAGATTAACAGTGACGGGATAAACTGACCTGTCGTGCCTAAAAATGCCTGAAGATCGCCTTTTGTAATTACTAATACCGCCCCGACAAATGATAGCAATACACAGAGCAATGTAAACAGGGATGGACGGTGTTTAAAAATCATCCACGAAATTACAATCGAAATCATCGGCATCAGTGATTCCATTATAGAGGCAGTCATTACACCGGATTGCCCGAGCAAATCCTCGCCCCAGAAAATAAGTAAATTATATATTGTAAAGGCCATTGTACCGAAAAACCAAAGCTGAAGACCTTTCCGTTCCAAACGGAAAGCGCTCTTTCCTTCTTTCCATAAAAGTAACACAATCAAAATGACCGTCACAGCGCCATATCTGAAAATCGTAAAGTAAAATGGATCTATATGTTTAAACGCATCATGTGCTACCGGAAACATTGCACCCCATGATACTGCAGCTATAAAACAAAGAATAGAACCTATTAAAACGCTATTTTTCACTTCTTATTTACCTCTTTCATTCAATTAATATCAACATCATATTACAATTGAAATGATATCTCGTAAAATGAATAAAAAACATTGTTAATATCATTTTTTTTGATACCATAATAGAAGGTTATATAGAGGGATGGTGAAAAAGTATGGAGTTTAAAGACTTGGAAATTTTCCAGCTCGTTGCAGAGAAAGGCACTGTCACGGAAGTTGCAAAAGAGTTGAATTACGTACAATCGAATATTACATCAAGAATTCAAAAGCTTGAGGTGGAGTTAAATACACCATTGTTCAACAGACATCGTCGTGGAATGATTTTAACACCCGAAGGAAAAAAACTATTAGCCTATAGTGAAAAGATATTACTGCTGACGGATGAAATGAAACGCGCCGTCCTTAATAAAGAAGAACCAATCGGCAAACTGGAAATCGGTACAGTGGAAACGGTTTATCATTTACCGAACATCTTGTCTTCCTATATAAAAAGCTATGAAAATGTAGACTTGTCATTAATAACAGGGGTCACGGAAAAGCTAGAAGAAAAAGTATTAAATTATAAATTGGATGGAGCTTTTATTACGGCTTCAAATGTTCATCCGGATCTAGAAGCGTACGATGTATTTGATGAGGAGCTTGTCCTGATTACGGAACCTCGTAAGAAGACATTGGAGGGGCTGAAAGATGAACCGTTCCTTTGTTTTAAAAAAGGCTGCGGTTACAGGGCACGTCTGGAAAAATGGTATGAGCTAGAAGGTGCAATGCCCGAAAAAGTGATGGAATTCGGAACATTGGAAACTATTATACGAAGTGTTGCAATGGGACTTGGCGTATCATTTGTCCCGAGGTCGGCAGTAGCTCACCTTGAAAAAAGCGGAGAAATCACTTGTCATCAATTGCCAGGTGAATACAGCAAAGTTAAAACAGTCTTTATCCGCAGGGCAGATGCGTACTTAACGACAACTATCGAAAAATTTATTGAAACGATTCAACATAATAGACAGTTAATCTAAACATGGAGTATGGGAATGTGATTATCTGCTGGTTAATATAAGTAATTAAATTTAAAGCAATTGTTGCGTATTTATCGCAGCGATTGCTTTTTCTTTTGGACCAATTCTTATACTTGTGGAAAGTATGATTTAAAGAGATATGAAGACATTATAGTTATGCTTTAAAAATATTGGAGGATTTATTATGAATACTTACAAAGGTACGAATAAAATGATCATCGGAATTGTATTCGGTGTTATTACATTCTGGTTATTTGCACAAGCAATGGTAAACGTTGTACCAGCAGTTCAAGAAGATTTAGGTATTTCACTTGGTACTATTAATATTGCAATTAGCTTATCTGCTTTATTCTCGGGAATGTTCATTGTAGCAGCAGGTGGACTTGCTGACAAAATTGGACGTAAAAAAATAGCGGTTATCGGTTACTGGCTAAGCATACTTGGTTCACTCTGTTTAGTATTGGCACAAGGCGCGGTTTTATTAATTATTGGCCGAATTATAATCGGTCTTTCAGCAGCATTCATTATGCCTTCCACAATTGCTTTAATCAAAGCATATTTTGATGGTCCAGACCGTCAAAGAGCACTGAGCTACTGGTCCATTGGTTCTTGGGGAGGTTCAGGTGTTGCATCATTTGCAGGCGGTGCAATTGCGACAACACTAGGATGGAGATGGATTTTCATCTTCTCGATTGTTTTTGCTTTAGTTGGTTTGTTTTTGCTGAAAGATACACCTGAAAGTAAGCAGGAATCGACAGGGAAATTCCGATTTGACTATGTTGGTTTAGGAATCTTTATTGTTACAATGGTTGCATTAAATATCTTTATCACATATGGTGCAGACTTTGGTTGGACAAGCGGTACTTCGTTGCTTTTACTGGCAGTATCAGTAGTTGGTTTAATTACATTCATTCGAGTAGAAATGAAAAAGGAAGTTGTATTGATCGACTTTGCAGTATTTAAAAATAAAGCCTATACAGGTGCAACAATTTCGAACTTTTTACTTAATGCAATTGCGGGAACATTGGTAGTAGCGAATACTTACGTACAGGTTGGACGCGGATTTAATGCTTTCCAATCTGGTTTACTTTCACTCGGCTATTTAGTAACAGTACTGGCGATGATTCGTGTAGGTGAAAAGATTCTTCAACGTGTCGGAGCAAAAAAGCCAATGATTTGGGGTGGGATAATTACTACGGTTGGTGTCGCGTTAATGGGATTAACATTCCTGCCGGATTTAGCGTATACAATTGCAGTGTTTGTAGGATTCGCCTTATTCGGTCTTGGTTTAGGAATTTATGCAACACCTTCTACAGATACATCTGTGTCCAATGCACCTTCTGATAAAGTAGGGGAAGCTGCAGGCGTATATAAAATGGCAAGTTCTTTAGGGAGTGCGTTCGGTGTGGCCATTTCCATGACGGCTTACGGCGCGGCATCTGCAAACGGCAATCTGGAGTTTGGCGCAACAACAGGGATTATCATTAACGTTATATTCGGTGTCCTATCCATCTTGTCGGTAGTCTTTCTAGTTCCGAAAAATGCGGGCAAATCGGTTGAGTAGTATTAATAATGTAAGCGTCGAGTACAAGGCGTTTGCATTATTTCCTTTAAAAATAGACGCTTAGGAGTGGTAAACATGAGACAAAAACTAATGGAGATGCTGGAAGTTCGTAAAAATGAAATCATTCAAATCCGGAGACATTTACACCAGCATCCTGAAATATCGTTCCAAGAGGAAAACACCGCACAATATATTCTCGATTTTTATAAAGAAAAAGATGTAGAAATACATTCAAACGTAGGGAATGGCTACGGAATTATCGTAACGATTAAAGGTGGCAAGCCAGGTAAAAATATAGGACTTCGCGCAGACTTTGATGCACTGCCGATAACAGAAGAAGCCGATGTTCCGTTCAAATCCGTAAACGAAGGAGTCATGCACGCATGTGGACATGACGGGCATACCGCCTATTTACTTGTATTGGCGGACTGTTTAATCGAGTTGAAAGATGAGATTGCAGGGACAATAAAAATTATTCACCAACATGCAGAAGAAGTTCCGCCAGGCGGTGCGAAAAGTATTGTAGAGTCAGGGCTTCTCGATGATTTAGATAATGTTTTCGGGATACACTTGCTGCCTATGGGACCTGCAGGATTTGTCGGTTATAATTCAGGTTTTGCGTTCAATGGCCGTGCATACTTGAAGCTGAAAATTCAAGGACGGGGCGGACACGGTTCCTCACCGCATTTGGCAAACGATGCAATTGTTGCCGGAGCACACTTTGTCACTGCTGCGCAAACAATTATTAGCCGTCGTTTAAGTCCGTTTGATATCGGTGTGATTACAATCGGCTCATTCGATGGCAAAGGGACATTCAATGTAATTAAAGATAGCGTGGAACTTGAAGGCGATATTCGCTATATGACGATTGAAACGAAAGAAAAGATTGAAACGGAAGTAAAAAGATTAGTAAGAGGTTTGGAAGAACAATTCGGTGTTACTTGTGAATTGACGTATGAAAACGACTATCCGCCATTATATAACGATCCGGAGCTAACGGCGAAAGTAGCGGGTTATTTAATAGATGCGGAGGATCCGGATATTAAAGAAGTGAAGGAAGTACCACCAATGTCGCCATCTGAAGACTTTGCCTATTATGCGGAAAAATTCCCTTCTTGTTTCTTCTATATTGGCTGTACACCAAAAGGAGTGGAAAAACCGTTCTACAATCATCACCCGAAGTTTGATATCGATGAAGATGCACTTCTAGTAGCAGCAAAAGCAGTGGGGCAGGTTGTTGCCGGCTATTATGAAGAATAAAATAAAAGGAGTTTCGGATTAAAGCCGAAGCTCTTTTTTCATTGGACAAATACCTATACTGAACACCTTATTTTAATATCGACGAACAGGCAATGAAAAATTCAGCGAAGGGATTTCTAAGTATCGTACATTATTACTTAGTTCCAGAGGATGCCTAACAAAGTAGTTTTCACTGTAATTGTCTATTTTGAAACCTTTTCCAAACTAATAAGGTATATAGGAGAAGGGAGAAATAAATATGAAATATTTTCTAATTGGTATGGGATTATCAATAATAGGTATTTTATTTGCTATTATTTTTTGGGATGTTCATATGATTTCTAATATTACGAGCAGGATTGGTTTTATCTTTTTAATTGTGGCATGCATTTTTTCCGGTGCGTTCGTAAATGGTGACCGGATGAGGGCAAACTTGGCAATGGAAACGAAAGAAAATTGGGTTCAAAGAAATAAGATTGCATGGTGTTCCCTGACGATGGCAGTCCCTAACTTTGTTGTCGCATTCATCTTTTACTACTATTTAGGCTATTAATAAAACATTACCAAAATATACTTGTATTCATATAAATTCTGTTTATGTAATATGTTAAGGTATTATAGATTTTGGAGAAGTGGGGTTAACTAGATTGAAGGTACTTCAATTAGCATTTTTATTAATTTTTACAGTTTGTTTAATTACTGTAACGCCAGCGTCGGCAGCAGAAAAAACGATCGATCAGTATTACATGGATGATGTAAGTTATGAACATGGCGCATATGAGCAGTTGGAACGTTTCTTATATGCAAATATTATCGACGGATATGAAGAACCAACAGTTTATGAAGAAGATGGTGAAGTATACGAATATACTTCAATTCTTTTAAAGCCAGAAAATAGTATTACGCGTGCACAGTTTACAAAGATTTTAGTTAACGCAATGAATTTAAAAAACGGCGATATTAAAAAAGAGTTCTCTGATGTAAAATCTTCTGCATGGTATTATGATTTTGTTCAGATTGCCAGCAGTAAAGGCATTATTACCGGGAAAGAAGACGGTACATTTAAACCGAACGATAAAATTACACGTGCTCAAATGGCAGCGATGATTTATCGTGCATTTAATGGGACAGTTGATTTTTCGAAAACAGGAAAAATGTTTATCGATGTAAATCCGAATAGCTATTCTTATGAGGCGATTGTGAAAACAGCAGGTGCCGGTATTGTAAATGGCTACGGAGAAACATTTAAACCGAATGATTATGCAAAACGTTCCCATGCAGTACTGATGATTGACAGGGCGTTGCATTTAGAGAGTGGTGAAACAGAGAATGAAGCTTCAATCATTGCAACAGTGAATCGCTATATTGACAAAGAGTTTGAGTTTTCTTCAGACATGGAAAACGTAGAGGATATGGATGCGCTCTATCGTGAAACAACAACAGGCTACTACTTAGCTTATTCACTTGATAGCCAATTGCTATTGGAAGATGCAGATTTTTCAACTGGTTCGAGTTCATCTGAAAAAATCGGCGAGTATTCAAGTAAGGTAATTTCACTGAATAAACGTTTTGCCGCAGTAAAAATTGATGATTTGAAAGTTCATATTAAGATGACTGACCCGGAAATCAACTTTAATCTGGAAATGACTTTAGACTTATCCGGAACGGCTTACTTAAAGAAAACAGAAGACGGCCTGTGGAAAATCTATAATCTGGTCTATGATGAAGAAGACTATGATAATATGCTGACTGCAGCTGCAGCGATGGAAGAACAATAATAATTTCCCCTTCTTTTATAGAGAAGGGGATTTTTTTATAAGAGCATTTAGCAGAGATTATTCAAGTACATTTCGGAAGATTGCGATATTAAGATACTATTATCTATTATATAATACATTTAAAGGAGAGATGGGCATGCATACAAAATTACAAGCAGTAGTAGATTCAATGGAGTTATACCAGGCAACTTTTCCGGAAGATGCTTGTATCATTGTAGCGAGCAATGAAGAGGTTGTCGGATACTTACCAGGAAAGTACATAGATTTAAAAATTAATGTAGGGTTGAGAATGACGGACTTCCGCGGCACTGTTACAGAGCGTGCATTGACGACAAAGCGCTATTTAAGAGAAGAAAAAGGTCCGGAAAGATTTGGTTTTGCTTATATTTCATCAGCTCAGCCAATTTTTGATGGGAAAAATATAATCGGAGTAGTAAGTGCCATTATTTCAAATGAAAAGATGGATTCCATGCGCCAATTAGCGACAGAGTTATCGAGTGCGGTAGAGGAAATGACTGCAACGAATGAAGAGTTAACTTCGGCGAGCATGGACGTATCGAGTCGTTTGGACGGGCTTGTTACATCAACAGAAATGATGACGGCCGATATCGGTGAAATTAACCAAATGGTAGACCTTGTAAAAGGAATTGCATCGAAATCACAGATTTTAGGATTAAATGCATCGATTGAAGCTGCGCGTTCTGGCGAGCATGGAAGAGGCTTTGCTGTTGTAGCAAAGGAAATTCAAAAAATGGCGCAGAACAGCAAAGAAAGCGCAGAAAAAATTGCTGCGCAGCTTAATAAAATTAGCACTTCTATTGAAGAAGTTAATGGAACGACAAGCCAAATCGCAGCATTTACAGAACAGTTTGCTACAAGTATGCATGAACTGAATGATGCATATGGAAGTGTGAATGGCACGGCAGAAAAGCTATTGGATATTAGCGAAATAAAATAATAGAAATCGAACAACCACTCCGAAAGATGATCGGAGTGGTTGTTTTTTAATTCACTTTCAATCGGATTTTTATAAGTACATGTTTTAAAAATGCGGCACCTGCAGCAACGAGAACCGTAATTAAAATGATAACTATACCGATCACCGTACAAATAAGGATTTACTACTTCTATATATTCCATTAATTGTTACAATAAGTAAAAGAGGTGAAGGAATGTTCGGCAAAGATGATTATAAAAAAATAGAAAAGAATAGAAAACATTTTTTAATTTTTAATCTCATTACGATTCTGTTTTTTACGGGTATATCCTTTAATTATGTTATTCCAAATTTAAAGGGATTTGATTTGGGCTTTTCATTGTTAGTTTTCCTTATCTATATAATTGTTGCAAATGTCTTTGTGGGGATTTTTGTTCACAAAACGGTACTGGTTTTTTTCATTTCGCTACTATTCAGTGCTCTCGGAATGGGCTGGCGTCTATGGCTTGAGTGGGGAGAATTCAGTTTAGTCGAACATACAAACTTTGTTGTGATGGTAGGTTATCCATATATTACAGCAGTTATAATTACACTTATTTATGCTGTTTCAGAAAAGTTCAAGACGAAAAAGCTCGTCATTATGGATAGGGAATAGTTGAGACCCAATAAAATTAGGAAGGTGGATATGAATGGAATTTCGAGTGGCTACTACAGATGATATGGAATTACTAATAGATTTACGTAAGCGATTATTATTGGAGGAAGGGCAAACCGTATCTTCTAATATTGATGAACAATTAAGGAGCTTTTTTGAGAAGCAATTGAACTCCAAACAATTTGTTCAATGGATCATTGAGGAAGAGAAAAGTGCGATCGCTACAGGGGGCATTCATTTTATTTCCTTTCCCCCTAGTTATTCCAATCATACAGGCATTCGCGGGTATATTTTAAATATGTACACAACACCGGAAAGCAGAGGTCGGGGGCTAGCCAAACAGTTGGTCGAGCGGTTACTGGCAGATGCAAAAGAAAGAAATGTACATCACATATTTTTGGTTTCTTCACCGATGGGAAAACCGTTGTACAAAAAAATGGGTTTTAAGGAAAATGATATTTACATGGAATATTTCATTAAATAGTTTAGGGGATGAGGAAATGATATTAGAAACGGAAAGACTCATATTAAAGCCATATGAAGTTGAATTTGCAGATGCTATTTTTGAAGTAGTAAAGCATAGGGAGATTGCGGACACAATGGTCATGATTCCGCATCCGTATCCACGCGAAGTTGTCGATCAGTGGATTTCCTATTTGCAAAAAAGCTTTGAGCAAGGGACAGCCTATGAGTTTGCTGTGTTTTTAAAAGAGAATGGCCGCTATATCGGGAATTGCGGTCTCGTTACAGTTTCGAAAAACCACCGCAGTGCAGAGGTGGGCTATTTTATCGATGTCTCGGCGTGGGGTAATGGCTATGCAACAGAAGCATGCAAAAAAATAATTGATTACGGATTTCAGGAACATCAATTAAATAGAATTTACAGCCGCTGCATGGTTAGAAACATCGCTTCAAGAAAAGTAATGGAGAAGTCCGGCATGGTTTGGGAAGGACGCCACAGGCAGGAATTTTTAAAAGGCGATTTATATGAAGATATGGATTACTTAGCTATTTTAGCTGAGGAATATTTTATAGAATAACTTATTTAATTCCATATCAGGAATTGAGGTGGAAGTTACAAATGAAGGAAACGAAAGTAGATATACTTGCTGCCTTTCAACTAACTTTAGCATTTTTGGCATCATTGATTGGTATTTATAGTTTGGTTACAGATCGCTTCCACCTGCAGCCGCTTATGTTTATCTTTATGAGTGCGATGTTTGGGATAATAGGATTTAGAGAATACAGACGGACTCAAAATAAACAATCAGGAATTCTCTTTTGGGTTGTATCAGTAATTATATTTGGCGTTGCGTGTGTATCGTTGTTTGTTAATTAGGAAATGCAGGATTAAAAGAAAGATTCTCTTAATGGCAGGGTTTTAAATTTCCTCTATAGAACCTTTTAAAATAAGCGATATAGATAATTTTAAAAGGACTGATGAGATTGGAACAAATTCAGCAAGTAATAAATGCAACCCCAAAACATATTGTGTCTGCAGCAACGATTGTACTGAACAGTAAAAATGAGATTCTGCTTATTAAAGGACCTAAACGAGGATGGGAAATGCCGGGCGGTCAAGTGGAAGAAGGCGAATCTTTGACGGCTGCAGCGATTAGGGAAACAAAAGAAGAATCGGGAATAGATGTGGAAATACTCAAATTCTGCGGTATTTTTCAAAATGTAAAAAAATCTATATGCAATACGCTTTTCTTAGCGAAACCAATCGGGGGGACACCGACAACTTCACCGGAAAGTCTGGAAGTCGGGTATTTCCCAATTGAAGTGGCCCTGGATATGGTGACAGTCGGAAACTTTCGTCAAAGAATAGAATATTGTTTGGACGCAACGAAACACCCGTTTTTTATAGATTTTTAAATGAGGAATTTTGAAATGGTATGGAGGTTTTTCTGTGAAGCAGTTATTCGTTGGGTTAGGTATTTCCCTGCTATGTTTAACAGGGTGTTCTACAAATGAAAAAAAACCTGTGTCCATTGGAAGTAATAGTTCGCAAACGATTGAGCAATACGAAACTATTGCTGTTAATTTAGAGGCACCGTGGGCAATTAATAAATTTGGGGACACTTTATATATATCGGAGCGAACAGGGCATATTGTAAAAGTGGAGTCAGGTGAAATGACAAGACAGGACGTAAAGCTTGAAAAAGCACTTTCCACTGCATCAGAGGCAGGGCTGCTTGGCTTTGTATTGGCACCGGATTTTGAACAGTCAAATGAGGCATACGCTTATTATACGTATGAAAATGGGAGCGATCAGTTTAACCGGATTGTATTGCTTTTGCTTGAAAATAATAACTGGTTGGAGAAACGCGTACTGCTCGATGAAATCCCTAGTGGTACGTATCATCACGGCGGACGTTTAAAGATCGGTCCGGATCAAAATCTTTATGCGACAGCAGGTGATGCCTCGAATGCACAAACTGCACAGGACTTGTCTACACTCAGCGGAAAAATATTGCGCATGAATTTGGACGGGAGCATTCCGGACGACAATCCTTTTCCAAATTCATATGTGTACAGTTACGGACACCGAAACCCGCAAGGTATTACGTGGTCACCGGACGGCACAATGTATGCAAGTGAACATGGACAAAGCGCAAATGATGAAATTAATAAAATTGAAGCTGGACAAAATTATGGCTGGCCTTTAATAGAAGGGGAAGAAAAGCAGGAAGGATTCATATCCCCTTTATTTACATCAGGCAGTGAAAATACATGGGCCCCTTCAGGTATGGCGTTCTACGACAGCAAGCTATATGTTGCAGCACTACGGGGTACAGCAGTGCTTGAATTTGATTTGGAGTCAAAAGAGGTAAGAGAAA
This sequence comes from Solibacillus sp. iso_87, assembly GCF_056173085.1. Taxonomy (NCBI): domain Bacteria; kingdom Bacillati; phylum Bacillota; class Bacilli; order Caryophanales; family Caryophanaceae; genus Solibacillus; species Solibacillus sp. iso_87. The sequence continues at coordinate 3,726,131 of NZ_CM149656.1, read as the reverse complement.
TCGTCAATAATATGGGGAGAATCCGCGATGTATGGATTGAAGAAAATACATTGTACTGGATAACGAATAATACGGATGGACGCGGTACACGGGGAGAAAAGGACGACCAGCTGTACAAGCTTGAGTTATAGGAGAAGGGAGTGCAAAAGTGAAATAACTTTTGAACTCCCCTTTTGTCGTTGCCGTTATTCGGACTGTTCATCCCAAAATAGTTCATCCAATGTCTTGTTTAATGTTCTGCAAATTGCGATACAGACACTTAATGTCGGATTATACTTGCCAAGCTCGATGAGTCCGATTGTTTGGCGTGTAACCCCAACTTTCTTTGCAAGTTCGTCCTGTGATAGATCATGTTCAATTCGGGCCATTTTCAAGCGAATATTTTTCATCGGTATCGCCCCGCATCATCATCATCATCTTCAAGCATTTTGCTGTTCACTTTTTGGCTTTTATTCAATGCGCTTTTATAGGCAGCAAATAAAAGCAGTAAATATAATGGAACGTAAATTATTATTGAAAAGATAAACACTACAAAGAAATATTCAATTGCCTGAGATGAACTGTCCGCATATTGGTATGCACTGTTAATTCCCATGAAAAGTGCGATGGTCAGACCCAATCCAATACCGATGATCAGCTGTTTTGTGCTGTATGAAGACTTGCTGTTGGCATCATGAAGTTCAACTTCATCCGAAAATACCCCGAGTTGCGATGAACGGAAGCCGTAATATAAACTGGCACTTATTAAAATGACCATCTCTGTAGCAATAGACTCCATACTTACTCCGAAACGGTAAAATTTAACCCCAATCGAAACGATAACAATGATCATTGTAAGTATATAGATTTCCCGGTAAATTTTATTTTGCGTATTGTACACACGCTCATCCACTATTTTATTGTTCCAAAACCCCATTTTATCCCCTCCAAATTGTTATTGTTAAACTTATTATACATTATATAATTCATAATGCAATTTATAAATGTCATTTTGTAATTTATTTTATTCTTATCTAAGAAATAAAAAGCCGCGACTGCTAATTAAAGCAATCGCGGCATATCTGTTTAGCGGATTATTTTACTAAACCTAATGAGTCGAGCGGATAAAAACGGATAGATGTAGAGCCAAGAATATGTTCTTTTGAGACGAGACCGATGCGTGGATCTCGGCTGTCACTACTTTTACGGCGGTTATCACCCATAACAAAATAATAGTCATTCGGAATTTCTGATACACCAACTAAATCTTCCAGCGTGAAATCAGGAGTCAAGTCACCAGGATCGTTAAGAGCAGATTTGTATTCATCCAGATAGGGCTCGTCGATTTCCTGACCGTTTATATAAAGTACATCGTCTTTATATTCGATATGATCACCTGGAAGTCCGATAATCCGTTTAATAAAATATTCGCTTTCTAACCCATCGAACACAATGACATCGAATCGATCAAAATCATGAAGCGATTTCCCGATTTTATTGACGATAATCCGGTCTCCATCTTCATATGTCGGCATCATGGAAGCACCTTTCACGTCAATCGGAGTTAAAATAAACGCGCGAATAGCTACAACAAACAAGGCGGTTATGGCGATAACTTTAATCCATTCAAAAAGCTCATTTTTTTCTTTTTTCATTTTCTATAACCTCCTTAAAGAACCAGTCAGTTCAAGTCAAAATTATTTTACAACCCCATGAAGCTTTAATGCTTCCACAAATACATCGGCAATATTCAACATGGACTGTTCATCCACATCGAATCTTGGGTGGTGATGCGGGTAGACTGCATTGATTTTCGGATTGCCGCCACCTGTGAAGAAAAACGTGCCGGGCTTTTCCTGTAAATAATAGGTGAAATCTTCTGCTCCCATGCGAGGTGGGGCATTCAGTACTTGCAAGTCTGGCAAATTTATTGAGACAGCTTCGCGTAGCATAGCTGTTTCAGTCGGATGATTATATACAGCGTCATAGCCGCGAGTATAGTTAAATTCAAGCGTAGCACCATACTGAATTTCAATCGCTTTGCATAAATTGTTTAACTTATGCTCTACCATATCGCGAATCGCCGGATTGAATGTACGAACAGTCCCTGTTAAATGGGCTTTATCAGGAATGACATTGCCAACTGTGCCACTTTCAATTTTTCCGATTGTAATAACAGCAGATTCAATCGGGTCGGTATTTCTGCTGACAATTGGCTGCACACCAAATACAAACTGTGCCGCTGCAACAATCGGGTCTATTGTTTCGTGAGGAGATGCGCCATGTCCGCCTTTACCTTGAATAGTAAGTTCAAAAAAGTCGGCAGCTGCCATTGCGTAGCCTTCACAAAACAGCACAGTGCCTAATTCGCTCCAGGATGAAACATGAGATCCGTACACATAGTCAACACCGTCCAGACAACCTGCCTCTACCATTGCTTTTGCACCACCTGGTACGACTTCCTCCGCAAATTGATGGATGAATACGACATTGCCGTGAAGTGCGTCACGGTTATCAGCAAGTGATTTTGCCAAACCGAGCAGTGCGGCTGTATGGATATCATGACCACAAGCATGGCTTACTCCATCGACTTTTGATTTGTAAGGTACTTCTTTTTCATCTTGAATCGGTAGTGCGTCAAAATCCGCGCGGAACGCGATTGTCGGTCCATCAAAAGCACCCTCTAAATAGCCTACAACCCCATTACCGCCAACATTTTCTTTCACATCAATCCCATAAGATCGAAGCTTTTCGGCAACGAGTTTTGGTGTATTAACTTCTTTAAATGAAAGCTCGGGATACATATGCAGATGTCTTCGGATTTCGACCATATCCTCATAGTTTGCTTGCAGTTTCTCTTTTACGCTCATCTTCTCCACCCCTGAAAAATTATTCTTTATTCAATGCTTCCCATTCTTCTCTGAGTAACCCCATGCGAATCGAGTCATAATAGTGCCCTTCGTAATAGCGGACTTTACGGATTCTTGCTTCTAGCTGCATCCCCAGTTTTTCGCCAACACGAATCATGCGTTCATTGCCTGACCATGTCGTTAAACCAACACGCACTAATGGCATTGTATGAAATAAATGCGCAATCCATAATTTCAATGCCCGTGTTCCAATCCCTTTTCCCCACGATTGCCCTTCATGCAGAACTATGCCCATTTCAATCCACTTTGAAGGCTCGTGTTCCCAGTAGTATGAGATAATCCCGCGAACAACCCCGGATACTTCAATAACCCACATACTTTTATCGCTGATCCAATCCTGCATTGTCTGGATAAATTGTTCATAAGGAATCGCTCTATGCGGATAATACGGCGCATCCCATTTTTTCCATTCGGGCTGCTCATCTTTATAAATTAGTTCCCATAAACGTTCCATATCTTGTTCAATAATTGGTCGGATGATTAGTTCCTGATCTGTATACATCGTTTTCCTCTTTTCAAATAATTTTAGGTTCATATTTGATTGAAAAGAGTGTAAAGATTACTTTTCAATCACTTTCGTAAATGTTTTCATTTTATCAATCCTTTCAATGGAAATTACTATTATTTTATCAGAATATTCCAGTAAAAGTAGAGAATATTGAACATTTAATAAAGAACCTCAATAAAAAGTTTCTAGTAAATTTCAGAAACTAAATAAAAATGAGAGAGAAAAAGTAAAAAATTATAAAAAATAGTCGAAATTATCTAAAAGAACTATCTAAATCATTAACTAAGAACTATAATTATGGATTAAAGAATGCAAATTTTTAGAAAATACATTAGAAAAGAATCACTAAATAGAAGTTGGTGGATAGATGGTGAAAGCAGAAGATACAAATGTACTAAGTTCAATGCAACTGACGGTAGAGGAATTACAAAATATTAAAGTTGCATTAGACGAGTCGTCCATTTTGGCTGTTACAGATCAACGAGGCATTATCACAATGGTAAATGACCGATTTTGTAAAATTTCCAAATATGAACGTTGTGAACTCATTGGTAAAGATCACCGACTTTTAAATTCAGGCTATCACCCAAAATCTTTTTTTAAGGAAATGTGGCGTACGATAGGTTCTGGTAAGACGTGGCATGGAGAAGTATGCAACCGCGCAAAGGATGGTTCAACATATTGGGTACAGACGACGATTGTGCCTTTTTTGAATGAAAAAGGAAAACCCTATCAGTATATTTCGATTCGTACAGATATTACCGCACAAAAGAAAATTGGGGAAATGATACATATTGCACACCATGATGATTTGACAGGACTGCCAAATCGCCGGATGTTGCTTAATGAATTAAAAACGCTGATCGAAGTGGAACAACAGCCATTTTCACTTATGTTATTTGATGTGAACCGATTTAAAAATATTAATGATGGCTTAGGGCATCGGGTGGGAGATCTGTTTTTAGTAGAAATTGCGGAACGAACAAAAACGTTGAATAGTCCACTTATGACTTTTTACCGATTAAGTGGAGATGAATTTATCTGTATATTAAGAGATGCAACACTACTTGAAAAGGCTGCAGAAGATATACAAGCGCTATTTAAACGCCAATTCAATTTAAATAACTATGCGTTTTATGCATCAATAAGTATCGGAGCGGTAAATTACCCGGAGCATGGTCATTCCGCACAAGACATATTAAAATATGCAGATATTGCGATGTATGAGGCGAAAAAAAGCAATAATAAAGGTTTTGTCATTTACAAAAAACAACAGCGCTTTTCACATAACCAACTACTGACATTGGAAACAAAGTTACATGATGCTATAAAAAATCAGGCATTTGAACTGTATTACCAACCGAAAGTGAATCTCCAATCAAATAAAATTGAAGGTATGGAGGCACTTATTCGCTGGTTTGACGATGAACTTGGTTTTGTACCACCGGATCAGTTCATTCCATTTGCAGAAGATTTTGGACTGATCAGTGACATTAGTGAGTGGGTTATTGCTAAAGCCGGTCGCCAAGTAACAGAATGGAATAAGCAATATAATTTAAATCTTCGTGTGGCTGTTAATATTTCACCAAGCCATTTGAAAGCGGATAATTTTATCGAGCGTTTAAATCAAATTTTACAGGAGTATGAAATTTCACCAAGTGCATTGGAAATCGAAATAACAGAAATGAGTTTTTTAGATCAAAATTCAGATTTACTCAATACAATTAAGCAGTTAAGTGAAATGGATATTACGTTAGCTATTGATGACTTTGGGACAGGCTATTCCTCATTAAGCTATTTGAAGAATTTCCCGGTAGATTTATTGAAAATAGATCGTACGTTCATTCACGAAATGTATAAAAACAATGCAGACATTGCCATGGTTTCAGCGATGATTTCTTTGGCACGTGCACTTAATTTAAAAGTAGTTGCGGAAGGTGTCGAGGAACATGAAGACTTGCACCTTTTACGGGAGTTTGATTGTGAATTTGTACAAGGTTACTATTATAGCCGTCCATTAACGATTGATGATTTTTCGCAACGTTTAAGTGAAAAGGGGATACTCGTATAAAAAATCCACGCAGATTGATCATTCAATTTGCGTGGACTTTTTTATGATTTGAGTGTAATACTTGGATTGATTTCAAGAAGTTTTTTTACAAACAGTTCCCTTTCCTTTGGGGATATAAGAATGAACTGAATATGCGGATCAAAGGTTATTTCAATACGATCGAATGACATAGCCGGAGCCGATAGAGGATTTTTCGATGGACGTAAGCTGCGTATTTGTTTAATTGGAATTCGCTTTTTATAAATACCGCCGTAAACGATGAGTTCTTCCTTTTCAATGACGTATTTTGTACCAAAAAACAGTATGCATAATAACACAATAATGAATGCCGTAACAAGCAGCAAAACAGCACTTGGCTCAGTAATGACCCCATATATCATTGAGATTGGCACAAAAATAAATATGATAGCCATCCAAATATCCACCTTCGATTTAAAAACCATGAAAAAGCCCCCCTTCTATTTTATAGCTTATAACAAAAGGTCAAAATTAAAAATACAATTCTAGCAATAGAGGTTTTTTGGTTATTTAATTCCATATTTCCTGTCCAATGTCACGAGACGTGCATCGTCATTCGGGCGGTTCATGACTAAATCGGCAATAATTTGAGAGCCAAGCATACTATAAACCGTGCCGTTACCTCCAAATCCGAGCAGGTAATAGTGGTTCGGCTGTTCTGGATGCTGTCCGATAAAAGGGAGATGGTCTAATGATTCGCCGAAGGAAGCACAGTATTTGTACGGTGCATGAAAGGTCTCGTCAGGCAATAATTCATGAAGTTTATCAAGCAGCACATTTGCCATTGCGTCCACTTTTGTGTCATGTTTGGCAGGATCGGCTTTCTTTTCGTCTAATCCGCCAATTATAATGCGGTTATCCAATGTTTTTCGCATATATAAATACGGGCGAGCAGTTTCCCAAATGAGTGCATTTTCATACCAGCCCTCAAAACCGGGTTTTTGCTCTGTCACTATCGCATATGAACGGTTAATGTCAGCACCCTTCATTTTTCCATAAGGAAGACGATCGTAGCCGGTCGTGTATACTATACGGGATGTTTTAAAAATTCCGTTCATTGTGTGCAAAATAATCTCATTTCCCTCATCTTCAATAATATTGGCGTACGTATTTTCAAATAAGTCCAGCCCTTTAGCGATAAGCTGCTCGGTTAAAGAAACAACGAATTTGTAAGGGTTCATTTCCGCATCATTCTGTGTGTACAAAGCAGCAGGGGCTTTAAAAGGCAAGCGCTCTTCTACGACAAGTTCATTCCAAAATTCAGCAGGGAATCCGTGCTTTACTAATACTTCACATTCCTTTTTAAGCTTTGATACATCTTTTTTTTCACTGGCAAAACAGACGCTTGGACGTCGAATAAAATTAGCCTGATCTTTTAAAGGTTGCGCAATTTTTTCGAGCTGGTCAACTGCTTCATAGCAAAGTTTATAAAAACGTACAGCATCTTCTTCCCCGATTAAATCACTTAGTTCATGTAATTGAATATCATTTGAATATTGAAGTAGTCCTGTATTAGCGGAAGTACTGCCGGAGCCGAGTCCGTTTCGCTCTAAAACGGCTACCGTTAAGCCTTCATCAATTAGTGCTTTCGCCGTCAGTATTCCACTCATTCCGGCACCTACGATTATTGCATCGTAATGAGGTTTAATTGGTGGGTTCGTGTGTGGTTCTTTTACAAGTGTAGTCGGCCAAAACAATAGGCCTTTGTGTAATTCCATAAAAAATCCCCCTTGTATCATCTAAAGAATATTTCCCGCTCTTTCCCATTTTTAATCTTGAAATTTTTAATAACTTAATTTCAGGGTAAAGGGGAAAGAATAGAAAAGAAGAGGAGGGATATGATGGATCCTTATATTTTCGGTTTTTTCACGATTGCCTATATTGCGATCTTCATTTGGGGAATGGCAAAACATAAGAAAACTGCATCCGCCATTTTATTTTTAGTTATCGCTGCCCTTATTTATGATAATGCGATATTAGCGTTAGGCCATGTCATTGGAGAGGGAGATCTGCTTAAAAACCTAAGCTATGGCCGTTTTTGGCTCCATGCAATATTTACACCGACTTTAATACTTTTTTCATTGTTTGTAATGAAAGAGGCAAACCTTCATTTTGCCTATAGGAGTTGGGTTACTTTTACATTTGGCGCTTTATGGGTTGTTGCCATGATTGTTGAATATTTTGGGGAGCTGAGTGGACTGGAACTAGCTCCGGAGGAATCGTATGGTGTACTTAGCTACAGTACAACAGAAACAGCATCCGGACCGCCACCAATGATTTTGATTGTCCTTGTCGCCTTATTAATCGCCGCAATCATGCTTGCCTGGAAAAGAAAATGGTGGTGGATGCTTGTTGGTACAATTGTTATGACAATCGGTAGTGCATTTCCGATTGATATTGGCAGTGATGCGATTACAAATGCCTTTGAGTTAGTGTTAATTGCGACTCTAATGTGGACAGCGATCCATTTTTCAAACGATAGACCTTATAGAAGGTTTTAACGAAGAAAGGTTGTGCTAAGGATAACTTAGCACAATTATTTTTTGTACACTACCTTGTAATGAATAGTAGTGTTTGTTACACTATTGTATATAAAATAGTAGTGAGGTGGAATAATGAATCCTCAATTTAAAAAAGGCGTGTTGAATTTATGTGTCCTCGCCTTATTGGAAAAGAAAGATATGTATGGATATGAACTCGTGCAAGCAATTTCTACACAAATCGAAATATCAGAAGGAGCGGTATATCCGCTGTTACGCAGATTAACAAAAGACGGTCTTTTTACAACATATTTAATGGAGTCCACAGAAGGCCCGCCGCGTAAATATTATCAAATTACTGAACTAGGGATTGAACAACTACAGAGCTTACGTAATGAATGGGAAAGTTTTATTTCAGGTGTAAATACTTTAATTCAAGGGAGCGAATAAAAATGAACGAACAACAATTTTTAGATTTACTTGATTACCATTTAGCAAAATTACAGCAGCAAGAAAGAGATGACATCCGCAGAGACTTTGAAGAGTACTTTGAAAATGGCCGAGCAGAAGGAAAAACGACAGAAGAAATTATAAAATCATTCGGGGGTATTGAAGAACTGGCAGAAGAGCTCCTTGCTTCATATGATGAAGAGGACTTCATGGAAAATGTTGCGGTTGTGAAAAATGATAAGCCAACCCCGTATCAAAATGTAGAAATTGAAGCTAACGGTGTGAATGTTGTAATTGTTCCTACTGACGCTGACGAGGCTCTTATTGAAACAAAGGATAAAGATCATATGACAGAAGCAACAATGCAGATAAAAGATGACACTCTTTTCATCTCTATAAAGCGTCAGGAACAGGTCCGCCGTTTTTGGTTTATTACAATAGTAGGAACGATCAATACAATAGATACAGTTGTTTATCTGCCTAAAAAGCAGTATGAAAAGCTTGTGATTCATAATGACAATGGACGAATTAAGGTGTCTGAAACAATCGCACAGCAATTTTATCTAAAATCAGATAACGGTCGTATTTTAACAGACCATATCCAAGGGAAAGTTCTTGACGCTCATTCGGCTAACGGACGAGTGGTGCTTACAGAAACCAGCATTGAACATGTTAAAGCAAGTTCCAATAATGGCCGGATTATTGCAGAGGATGTGATAGGTCAAGAACTTCAGTTAGAGTCCGATAACGGACGTGTCGAGATTAAGAATGTGTTAGGTAAAATCAATGCACAGTCACGAAATGGCCGGATTGTTGCACAGTTAAAAACTGTTCAATCGCCATTAAAATTTGAATCTGATAATGGTCAAATAATATTGAGTACAGAAGGAAAACTTCAAAATATTGAAATTGATAGTTGGACTGCTTGGGGATCCGTATCTATTTATAATGAAAAAACCTCGCATTATTCGCACGGCACTAGAGAAAACACCATACAATTAAAAACAAGTAATGGGAAAATTACGGTTGAGGATCTTTTAGCTCATTAATCTTTGTAAAAGTTAGAAATTCATCGGCACAATCCGTATAATAAAACTAATGATAGTTGAAATGGAGTCGTTAACGATGAAAACATATAGCTTTAGATTATTTGGTGGCTATAAGGTGATACTTGATAAAACAGAAATAACAATTGACTATGCTGGTGAAAAGTTTCTATTTATAAATAAATCAAAACCTCGGATGAAAACTATCTCATATGTAGATATATTGAGAGTGGATTACAAGGAAGCCGGTATGACATTCGGTTATGTGCGTCTTATTACAGCGGAAAATGCTCCATACGTAAGCAGTACGTATGTATCTCAGCATGATGAAAACGCCTGGATGGTCGAAAAAGATGAAATTAGTCTTTTAAACGAAGTATTGGATATACTAAAAAAGCGTTGTAAAAATATACAGTTCGCTCAATTGAAAGCTTAAAATTGCTTAAAATTCAAAAAACACGTCAAAAGTAAATCAACTTTCGGCGTGTTTTTTATAGCTTAAAAGTGCTGCGAAGTTTCCTTCGGAGCACTTTTCACTCTAAATCATTTGCATTTTTGACCAAAGTTGTTTGTAGTATGAGTGGGAGTTAATAAGCTCCGCGTGTGTACCTGCGCCTGACAGCTGACCATCTTCAAACAGTAAAATCTGATCGGCGTTTGTAATTGTAGAAAGGCGATGTGCAATAATGATGGTCGTCCGGTTTTGCATTAATGTCTGTAAAGCGAGCTGGACTTCACGTTCGGATTCATTGTCCAAATTTGATGTCGCTTCATCAAGCAGTAATATTTGTGGATCGCGTAGAATTGCACGGGCAATCGCAATCCGCTGCTTTTGTCCTCCTGACAGTTTAATGCCTCCTTCACCAACATCTGTTTCGATTCCTTGATCAAGTGCAATTACAAAATCATAGGCATAGGCAGCCTTCAATGCTTCCATTACCTGTTCGTCTGTTGCTTCGTTTTGACCATACAAAACATTTTCACGGATCGACCCATTCATAAGGGGCGCGTCTTGCGTCACATAGCCAAACAATTTCCGCCATTCATATAAATCATACTGTTCAATATTTGTCTGTCCATATAAAATTTTGCCCTCTGTCACTTCATAAAAGCGTTCGATTAACGAAAACATCGTCGTTTTCCCGCCGCCACTACTGCTTACAAAAGCGGTTGTTTTACCAGAGGGAATCGTAAAGTTCATCCCTTTTAAAATAGGTTGCTCGGCATATTGAAACTTTACATTTTGAAAAATGATATGTTGTGCGGCCGCAGGAATTGAAAGACCGGATATCTTTTCGGTTGCCTGAGCAATGATCGATTGAATACGTTCTGTTGCACCAAGCGCTTTTTGTAAGGCTGTAAAAAAAGTAGCCATTTGTGTAAAGGGAATGATGATTTGCACAAGGTATATCATAATCGCAACAAGCTCCCCTGAAGAAATTGCTCCTGAAGATACTTGTGTGCCCCCATAACCGAATAAAAGAATCAGTACAATCATCATAATGAGCGTCATAATCGGTGATAAAATAGCGAGTATTTTCGCTTCTTTTAAACCAAATCGGTAAAGCTGCTCTATCCGGTTTTCACCCCGTTCTCTTTCCATTGGTTCGGTTTGCGAAGATTTTACAAGTCGGATATTTGATAATACCCGTCCAAGATGCCCACTGAATGAAGCGAGTTCGTCTTGATTGGCTTTAGCGATTTTATGCATTTTTTGTCCAAGTGGCAATGTAACAAAAATCGCAAGCGGTACAGCTATTAACATAAGAAGCGTCATTTTCCAGTCAATCCAAAGTAAAATTGCAATTGCCCCGATTATAGAGAAAATCCCCGATACAAAGCTAACTAGATGATCTGTTACCAGTTCTTTTACGACGCTTGTATCTTGTGTAATACGGCTCATCGTTTCCCCGGATTCGTGGGCATCAAAATAAGGGGTTTTTAAATGTAAAATATGTTGCCAAAGTTTATTTCGTAAATTCGCGACAATCCGTTCTCCAAGCATACGCATTAGAAAGTAAGTCAAACCACTAAGAACCGCCTGTATAACTAAGATTAGAGCAACGGCAGTGACCGCTGTCCAAGCAAAACCGGTAGTCGAAAAATCGTTGATCATATTCATCGTAAATAACGGTACAGCAAGTGAAGCGAGTGTTTCGATAATACTTAATACAAAAACAACAATGACGAGCTTTTTGGGGAATTTGCTTTTTTTAATGAGTTCCCATAATTGCTTTAGCTGAACGTTCATGTAATAACCCCCTCTAATATGTTCAATCGTGCAGCTTGATCCAAGAGCCAATTTTCTTCCTCACTAGAAAGCGGAATCGTAAATAACCAATTATCAAAATCAATATTTGCGTATTTTTCAAATTCCTGCGCTAAACTTTTCGTTAGTTCTGGAGGGATAATGGAAAATAGCTGTTCGATTAGTTGTTTTAGTTCCGTATCTTCTGGAGGATGCAAGAAAGCCTGTTTAATTTCATAGAGACTTTCAATGTAACGTCGATTAATTTCGATAAAATTCATATCTAAATAACTGTAAATCCGTTCAATGAGCGGCTCCGGAATATACTGTCTTAAATAATCTTTTTGGGCTTCCTCTGTAAGTAAACTGTGAATGATGAGCAACAATGTAGTGGAATCGACAGCCGTATTTTCCTGATGAATGTGAATAGCTGTATCAATCGTTGCAAGCATTTGTTCAAGCTGTTTTTTCTTCTTTAGTAACTGCAACTTTTGATGTTCCAAAGATTGAAGCAAAGAATCATCTTTATTGAGCAGCTCTTTGATTTCCTCTAGAGAATAATCAAGATATTTGAAAGTCACGATCTTTTGAACAGTGATGATATTAGCATCATTATAATAGCGCTGTCCGCCTTCAGAAATACGAGCAGGTATTAATAAACCCTTTTCTCCGTAATAACGCAAAGTCCGAATTGTAATGCCGGTCTTTTTAGAAAATTCCCCGATTGAATACATATTCCTCACTCCTTATATTTAGTATAAAAGCTCACGTAACGTAACATGCAATGAAAACATTTAAAAAATATTAATATGATGAATTTGCGATAAAAAAATAAAGGGACGATCTCTTTTGTTTTACAAAAAAATAATGTGCAAATTTATCGAAAGTTGTCACATTATGTTCCACGTGAAAAAAATTCAACTAAATATGAACCAATTAATTAATAGGAAATAATAAAAATTTGTAAAAATCAACAAATAGTCACGAAATTACATAGAAAAAAATTACAATAAATACTATTATATTTAGAAAGAGTAAGGGCGTATAGAGATAGATAGGTAATTTTTATATTATGGGAGGTTAAGGAAAATGAAGAGCAGTAACATGAAAAGAATGAAAAAAATTTTACTTCAAATTGGGGTAATTTGTTTCCTGTTAGCAGCAGCAACAAACACAGGCTATGCCCAAATGTTTTCGGATGTGAAAAATGATTCTAAATTAAATGAAGAACTTACAGTGTTAAATAATCTAGGTGGAGTGGTACAATCACCAAACGAAAGTTTTCGTGCAGATGATCCGATTACACGCTATGAAGTGGCTGAGTTTATCGTACGCACACTGCAAATTGATTTAGAAATGAGTACAATTCCTACATATTTAGACATTCCGGCAGATGATTCGCGAATGCCTGTCATTGCCGCAATAACTGAGCTTGGCATGATGACAGGGTTTGAAGGGAAATTTAATCCGGATGCAAAATTATCGCGTGCACAGGCGGTAAAGATTTTGGTGCCTGCGTTTCAGTTAACTGGACAGGCGGCAATTCCATATACGGATATTGCAAAAAATCATAGTGCCGTACCTGCAATTCAAGCATTAGTAGCAAATAAAATTGTATACCCGGCAAAAAATCAAAAATTCAATCCGAGCGATATGATGACTCGCGGAGATTTTGTTTCGTATATTGCAAGAATTATTGAGCCATCATTAAGACCTACTGAACCTGAACAGCCTGTGTTCCAAAGCTGTGTAAAAGAAACGGCGAAAAAACGTTATGTAGTTGATGTCGCAGTAACAAATTTATGGAATAAACCTAACCAAGCGCGAGCTGTTGATTATCCTTCGACAAAAAACCCGGTAGAAATGCAAAAATGGATTTCATCATTAAGTTTATCTCAAAAGAAATGGCTTGTTGGACGTACAGATACCCAAGCGTTATATGGCGATGAAGTCTCATTGCTTGAAACAAAAGGAAAATGGCAACGTATCGCGGCAAAAGATCAATATGTTCCATATTTAAAGGCAGGTTATCCTGGATGGGTTCCACAATCTCATGTTGTGGCAACGAACAAAAACTACGATGATTGCGGCATTGCGATTATTACCGCAGATAAAACGAATCTGTTAGAAAAAGATGCGAAAACGAAATTTTTACAAATTAGCTATGCAACTATTTTGCCGGTAATTGATGAGACTGCAAAATATTATTATGTAGAGACACCGGGTGATGGGGTTAAACTACTAAAGAAAAATGCAGCAAAATCGTATGAATCCTATAGTGAAGTTCCAAAACCGACAGCTACTACAATTATTAATGAAGCGAAGCGTTATTTGGGCTTACCGTATCTTTGGGCAGGAACCTCTTCGTGGGGCTATGACTGCTCAGGTATTTTATATGCGGTATTCCGTACACACGGCATCATGATTCCGAGGGATTCATTTTATCAGGCAACAGGCGGTAAAGCTGTTGCGAAGAAAAATTTAAAGCCGGGTGACCTTGTATTCTTTGCTTATAATGGCGGCAAGGGGAAAGTGTACCATGTTGGCCTATATATTGGTGACGGTAAAATGTTACATGCACCACACTACGCATCAAAAGTAAAAATTGAATCAATGAACAATGGTGTTTACAAAAAGAACTACTCCGGTGCAAGACGTTATTTATAAAAGGGCATGAGTATTAAAATAAAAATTTTCCGTTTCTTTTTAAATTACATGACAAAATATTTAGTGTATTGTTAGGAGTAAGTTGGGTATATGTAAGGAATAAAGGAATTTTAAATAAGGAGGCATATTTTATGAATCCGTGGTTAATAGCAGCTCTCGTTATATTGGGAATTGCTGTAGTTCTGTTATTCGTCTGTATTATTGTTGTAATTGGACCTATAAAAAAAGTTGTTACACTGCTGTTGGCACATGCTGAAGGAATTAAAAAACAGCTGAACCCTATTCAAACCGAAACAACGAAATTAACAACAACAGTCAATCGTATGATGGCAGATATCGAATATAAAAAAGAATCTGTTCAGTCTGTCATTCAATCTGTCAAACATACTGGTGAGGTATTGGATCAAGTGAGCGACGTGTCACACGATGCGACTGTGAAGGTTATGAAGAAAGCAAACAATGATCCTCAACGACAAGCTGAGGTGGAACGTTGGACTAATACCGCAATGGGTATTATTCAGCGAAAAGCATAATAGGAAAAGGGATGTACAGATTTTCTGTACATTCCTTTTTTATTTTCAAAATTAAACAGCGTAAAAAATAAGAAAATGATAATTAAATATAAGTGTCAATTTATATGTAAGCGTTATTATTCTGTACCATAACAGAACTTGCTGGCTTATCTTCTATTCTTCTGTTATTTTGTTTAAAACATGAAATTCAACACATTCACAAAGTGTTCAAAGAAATCTGATAAATTATGAACACATTGTGAAGAGAGGGATTAGGAGGTTTCTTTTTAATTGAAAAGGAGTAAAATAAAAACCAGGAAGGGTGTTATATAACAATCTGCAACTGTCACGGGAGAATCGACTATTTATAATACAGTTTTATAAAAAAGGAGAAATGAAACATGTGGGTAGTAACAGTATTTAACGATATAAACGATATTCGTATATTTGAATATACGACGAAAATTGAAGCGACTTCAAAATTAGAAAAATATAAAAACGCAATATTATCATATACAAAATAAAAAATGGAAAAGGAGCGGTAAAATATGTGGGTAGTAACAGTGTTCAATAATCCCAATGACATTCGTATGTTCGAATACACAACTAAAAGCGAGGCTGCTGCATTTTTAGCAAAGTACAAAAATGCTGTCCTGTCGTTTACAAACTAGTTAAAGAAATGTCTATGTAGAAAGTGAAAGCTTTCTGCATAGGCTTTTTTTATTTTTAAGAAATACGGAGAGTGGATAGGTCCGTTTTTCTCATTTATTAGTATGAAACAACGATAAACGAGAATGGCGTTTATTAGAAAGAGTTTTTGCTGCTAGTTATAAGGGAAGAGGAGAAAGTTATAAATTTAATAATTCTGTTTGAATTAAGTGAATATACAAAAATAACGTTTAAAAGACATAACTTTGTTTTTAAATACTTTTTTGGTGCGTAGAAATTCATTCCTTCTTATTGTTTGGCACAAATGTGTGATTTATAAAGAAGAATTCTCTTAATTTAAGTCCTAGAAGGTTGACGAAATATTGCTAATATAAGATAATTTTAGAGTGTAAAAATAATTATTTTATAATAATTATTTCATTTATGTTTATAGGAGGAATTTTAAAATGGCATTAATCGGTAAAGAAATCGCACCATTCGCTGCGAAAGCATTCCAAAAAGGTGAATTCATCGACGTAACTTCAGAAAACTTCAAAGGACAATGGTCAGTAGTATGCTTCTACCCAGCAGACTTCACATTCGTTTGCCCAACTGAGTTAGAAGACTTACAAAACGAATATGCTACTTTAAAATCTTTAGGAGTAGAAGTTTACTCGGTATCGACTGATACACACTTCACTCACAAAGCTTGGCATGATACTTCTGAAGCAATCGGTAAAATTGAGTACATTATGATTGGTGACCCATCTCATACAATTTCTAAAGCATTTGACGTGTTAAACGAAGAAGATGGTTTAGCAGAACGCGGTACATTCATCATCGATCCAGACGGTGTTGTACAAGCATTAGAAATTAATGCTGGCGGTATCGGCCGTGACGCTTCAATTTTAGTGAACAAAATTAAAGCAGCTCAATATGTACGTAACAATCCAGGTGAAGTTTGCCCAGCTAAATGGGAAGAAGGCGGCGAAACGTTAACACCAAGCTTAGATCTAGTAGGTAAAATCTAATCTGAGTAGTAAATAACAAACAAGTAAGCGACAAAAACAACCGTTACGGCTTGGTTTTTGTCGCTCTGTTTTTAATTAGAGAAAAGAAAGGTAAGCTCTCTATCTTCAAAATTTAATATGAAAGAGGTGAAAGGCTAGCTGTATTTGAGGGAGAATGGCCGCTTATTTTTCGGGAGGGAACGATAAGAGGTGTTCATACAGCAGCTTGTGCAGTGTTAGATAATCAGATTAAAGCGCAATTACAGCAGTATTTATCAATGCTCGAAGGTGATTTATTAATTAAAGTGAGTGTTAATGACGACAAAACTTCGCAAGAAATGCTCAATTTGGTTGAAGAGTTGGAAAAAATGTCGCCGCGTATTACGGTGCAACATGCATTATTAGAACGTACACCGAGTTTCAGTATTAATAAAGTTGGTGAAGGGGAATCTGGTATTACATTTGCTGGGTTACCACTAGGCCATGAATTTACTTCATTAGTTTTAGCGCTTTTACAAGTTTCAGGTCGTGCACCGAAAATCGATGCAGCAGTTGTAAAACGTATTCAAGCGATTAAGCAGCCATTGAAGTTTGAAACGTACGTGAGTTTAACTTGTCACAACTGTCCGGATGTTGTGCAGGCATTAAACATTATGGCGGTTTTAAATCCAAACATCTCGAACGTTATGATTGAAGGTGGGGCATTCCAGGCTGAAATTAAGGATCGAGACATTATGGCAGTGCCTACTGTATATTTAAACGGCGAAAACTTCGGGGGCGGTCGTATGGAGTTGGAAGATATTTTAACGAAGTTAGGTGAAGTATCGGACGGCTCGGAATTTGCAGATAAAGAAGTTTTTGATGTATTGGTAGTAGGTGGTGGTCCTGCAGGTTCGGCGGCTGCTATTTATTCAGCACGTAAAGGGATTCGTACAGGTATCGTAGCAGAACGCTTCGGTGGTCAGGTTAACGATACGTTATCAATTGAAAATATTATTGGAACAAAGGCAACTGAAGGCCCTGCATTTGTTTCTAGCTTAGAAGCACATGTATTAGACTATGATATCGATGTGATGAAATCACAACGTGCGGCGAAGATCGAGAAAAAGGATTTAATCGAAGTAACGTTAGAAAATGGCGCGGTATTAAAAGGGAAAACAGTAATCCTTTCTACAGGGGCTCGTTATCGTCAACTCGAGGTGCCTGGTGAGGAAGAATTTAAAAATAAAGGCGTTGCGTATTGCCCTCATTGCGACGGCCCGATTTTCAAAGGGAAAGATGTTGCAGTAATCGGTGGCGGTAACTCGGGTGTAGAAGCTGCGATCGACTTAGCGGGTATTGTAAATCATGTTACGCTAATACAACGTAACAGTGAGTTGAAGGCGGATAAAGTGTTGCAAGAGCGCGTTCGCAGTCTAAAAAACGTTACAGTTATTACAAACGCTTTAACTACTGAAATTACAGGAACTGATAAAGTAGATGGTTTAACGTATAAAGACGTTGTGACAGGTGAAGAAAAGCATATTGAATTACAAGGTGTATTCGTTCAAATTGGTTTATTGCCAAATACAGAGTTCCTTGAAGGGGCAGTAGAGATGAATGCACATGGCGAAATTATTATAGATAAGCACGGTGCAACTAATATTCCGGGAATCTTTGCTGCAGGCGATTGCACAGATACAGTATACAAACAAATTGTTATTTCAATGGGCTCTGGGGCAACAGCTGCTTTAGGGGCATTTGACTATATGATCCGTAATATTGATTCACGTGAATTTGTAGAAGCATAATAGAGAATCCGTTGTACGTAAATCGTGCAACGGATTTTTTTAAAGAGTAAAATAATGGTGATTAGATAAGGATTTTAAATGAAACAGGGGTTGATGGTATGGTGGAAAGGAAGCGGACATTGCGTATTTGTCCAATGGGGCACCGGTATTATAAAAGTACAGATTGTGGAACTTGCCCTAAATGTGAGCAGGCGAGTAAGCCGTCAGAAGGATTCTTATCTCGTTTATCCTCACCTGCGTGTAATGCATTAATAAACGCGGGCATTACCGAGTTGGAGCATCTTGCCGAATATACGGAAAAAGAAATTTTACAATTGCATGGGATTGGACCTTCTTCATTGCCTACATTAAAACATGCAATGGCCGAGAAAAATGTAAATTTTAAAAGTTAAAAAGGGTTTAGCTTAAAACTAAAAGTGTAACCATCTCTATTTTCGGGTAATAGATAAAAGACTATTCGAAAAGGAGGTTTTTATATATGAAAGACGATAAAATAAAGCATAAAAAGCTCGACAATCCGGATTTATTGAATACCGAAAAGGAAAGCATTTTCGATATAGATGAGGAAATGAAATTTGTAGATCCAATTCCGATGGAGGAATTGAATGACCAAGTAAAAGATGAGAAATATCGTGCGAACACAAAAACTACTTCCGGTAGTGAGCGTAAAAACCAGCCGGACGATACGAAAGACGCATAAACTTCAAATAATAGTAATTACAAAAAAATTGACCATTTTGCAAATAAGGCAAAGTGGTCAATTTTTCTTTTCGAAAAAATCAGCAAAAAGCTCGCTGTATTAGAAATACAGCGAGCTCAGTATGGAATATTGCTAAAGGTTAGCAGGAGGAAGAATATCATCAATTGTCCTTGCTAATTTTAATGCTTTTAATTGGAACTGTTCATAAAAAAGTTCTGTCCCTGCACCACCAATATAAAAAGAAATATGCTCGTGAACTTGTGCCAATTTTTCAAGTGTGTGAATGGATTGGGCGAATTCATTGTAAGCAATCCCGGTAGATCCGGTCAGCAGTACAATGGCTGGCTTCTTTAAAGCGATAGCAGATTGTATCGCTGTTGGAGCCGGTGAAGGTCCGAGCATTAGTGTACGGTAACCCCGCAACATACATTGGATAAGCAGAATTTGCATTGGGATTTCATGTCTCTCTCCAGGTAGACAGCTCCCTAATGCGAGTGGCGCATCGTCCGAAACATAAAAATGTCGACGAAGGTGGCTTAAAAAGTCACGCACTGTTTGACTGCTAATCGCTTCTTGGTATTCGCCCCATGCTTTTTCACACCAAAGCTGTCCAACTTCATGGAGGAAGGGGACGACAATATCCCGGATCAGCTTCTCTACACCAAATTTATGGTGAGCCTGTTCGAGCAAATGCAAAATTTCATGTTCGTTCGCTTCGGTCCCAGCTTGAATTAGTGCTTTGTGGAAGAACGATACAGGGTCTGCTTCTGGTACATCCTTATTTTTTATATAGTGATCTACCGCTTGTTTAATCGTCATACCGCTATTTATATATTGTTTCAGCTGCAATAACGTTTGAACTTCATCTTCCGTATAAACGCGGTAGCCATTGTCTAATCTATCGGGTTGAATAATTTGGTAGCGATCTTCCCATTTTCGGATCAGTTGTTTAGAAAGATTCGTCAAGTTAGATACTTGTTGTATCGAGTAAGTTTTTTTAGTCATATTTTACCACCTCCTAAAAGAATCCTTGTTAAACTCTATTCAACCGAAAAAGAAAGTACTTGTCAAATGTTTTTCGTATATTGTACAATGTTTGTATAACATAGGTTAAGGGGTATTGCATATTATCTTGTAATATTTGGAAGGTAAAATTAAAAAGGAGGCTATGTGATGTCTAAACATCCATTGGAAAAATGGGGAAGTGTAATGGGCGGTAAGAAAACACGTTGGATTGTTTTGACTTTATGGATTATGTTTGCCGTTTTATTTGCACTTATCTTCCCGCAAATTAATAGTGTTGAAAACTTTGCGGGCGATGAAATCCCTGATACTTATACATCCATTCAGGCAGGAAAAATAATGGAGGAGGAATTTTCTTCTGATAGTGGGATCCCGTTACTAATTACTTGGTATAACGAATCAGGTCTTACAGAAGAAGATTTGACAAATATTAAAGGGTTATACAAACAACTGGCGGATGACCCGTTAGATGGACAGGAAACAATCCCGCCATTCCATAACCTTCCCGTTCAAGCATTGATGGGATCACTTTCTGAGAACGGTGCAGCACTTGTCACACCTGTTTTCTTTTCAACAGATAAGAATTCGGATGTTCTGAAAGAAAATTTAGCGATTATCAAAGAACGTACAGAAAGTCAATTTGGTGAAAATCCATATGATACTAATATAAATGATGATGGACTTCATGCTCGATTCTCTGGACCGGTTGGTATTTCGATTGATGCGACAGATCTTTTCAAAGCAGCTGACGTACAACTAATGGTTGCCACTGTAATTATCATTTTAGTCATCTTATTAGTAATTTACCGTTCACCAATTTTAGCGATTATCCCGTTAATTGTTGTAGGAATAGCGTATTTAGTTGTAAGTCCATTATTGGGCGTGATGGCTGAAAACGGATGGATTGATAAAGATGCACAAGCGGTAGCGATTATGATTGTTTTACTGTTTGGTGCAGGTACGGACTATTGTTTATTCTTAATCACACGTTACCGAGATATATTGCTGACTGAAGATAATAAATTTACAGCATTGGCATCGGCTGTCCGTGAATCAACAGGCGCAATCGTAATGAGTGGTTTAACAGTAGTAATCGGTTTAGCGACATTGGCATTGGCGGATTACGGCGCATTCCAGCGTTTTGCTGTTCCGTTTAGCTTTGGTGTATTGATTACAGGTTTTGCAGTAGTTACATTGCTTCCGGCTATTCTTGGTATTTTAGGGCGCGCAGCGTTTTGGCCATTTGTTCCTCGCACGGAGGAAGCTGAAAAAGCAAATGCCGAAAAGAAAAACAAACCATATAAACAACGTAAACCTAATCACCGTTATATGCGTAAGGTCGGTGAATTTGTTACTTCGAAACCATGGCTTGTCATAATTGTTGCAGGAGCGATATTAATAGGTTTGGCAATTACTTCCATAAACATTAAGTACAACTACGATTTAATTTCTTCATTCCCTGAAGATATGCCTTCACGTGAAGGATTTACAATCATTGAAGAAAACTTTACACCAGGTGAATTGGCACCAGTTCAGTTGTTGGTAGACAGTGAAGGAACTGATCTGGACATAACAGAGCAACTGTTAAGACTCCCATATGTCGGTGTAATAAAAGAAATGCGTAAAGGTGAAACAAACAACAACATCCAACTTTATGAAATTGATTTGGATAAAAATCCATACTCAAATGAAGCGATGGATGATGTTGAGCAAATGAAGGACGATGTTAAAGAGATTCTTTCGGATAACAATCTGGAAGACGGCCAATTCTGGATCGGGGGCGAAACGAGCTCGCAACTTGATACAAAAGTCGTTCAGTCAGGCGATGAAAAAATCATTCAACCTGTCATGATCATTATTATTTTCGTCGTATTATTAGCATACTTACGTGCTTTAATCACATCGATTCAATTAATGGTAACAGTAGTAATATCTTTCTTCTCTGCTTTAGGTGCAGGCTGGTTAATTATCCATTACGGTTTAGGACATGAAGCGATGGCTAGTTCGATTCCACTGTACAGTTTCGTATTTATTATTGCATTAGGTAATGACTATAATATTTTCATGATTTCTGATATATGGAAAAACCGCAAGCGTAGTATTGCGCATAAACAGGCCATTTCAAATGGTATTGCTTCAACGGGTGCAGTAATTACATCTGCTGGTCTGATTTTAGCTGGTACATTCCTAGTATTAGCGACATTACCAATCCAGCTATTAGTACAATTCGGTATCGTAACAGCGGTAGGGGTACTGCTTGATACGTTTGTCGTACGTCCATTACTCGTACCGGCCATCATTACGGTGTTCGGTAAATGGTCATACTGGCCGAACAAAAAGCTCGAAAAATAACAAAAAGCGGTTGGGCCAAGAATAGAAGCACCGTTGGATACGAAGAAAATACTATTAAGAAAAGGATATTATATAAAATTGATTGGAATGTAGGGCGAGTGTAGCTGTTGGCTAACGCCTTTCGCTACAAGCGAAGCTTCCTACGGGAATAGCGTGACGCCTGAGACTACAGGCTCAGGCCACGCCCGCGGAAAGCGTCCCGGAATGGAAATTCTTAACGCTCATCAAAAAAATGCTATTTTTCTCTTTGAGAAAAATAGCATTTTTGGGTTATGTCCCAATTGCTTTTTAAGAAGTTAATGAACCGGATTGCAGGCGATACATGAGTTCATACTTACCGCCAAGTGCGACAAGTTCATCATGGTTGCCTTGTTCAACAATTTCACCACGGTCCAATACTAAAATTTTATCTGCATTTTTAATAGTGGAAAGTCGGTGGGCGATAATAAACGTTGTACGACCTTTTTTCAGTACATCCATTGCATGTTGAATAATTTCCTCTGTTTCTGAGTCGATATTCGATGTCGCCTCATCCAGAATAAGAATAGCCGGATTAAATGCAAGCGCACGCGCAAACGAAATTAACTGGCGCTGACCAGAAGAAAGCGTACTTCCTTTTTCGATTACAGGCTCATCAATTCCTTTTTCGAATTTTGATAAGACACGTTCGCCTCCGACTGCTTCGAGCGCTTTTTCAACGGTTTCTCTTGAAATTCGTTTATCATTGAGGCTAATATTCGAAGCGATCGTCCCGGTGAACAAATACGGATCCTGTAATACGATTCCCATATGCTCACGAATCGCTTGGCGAGGAAGCTTCGTAATATCTTTCCCGTCAATGATTATACGGCCTTTTTGCGGATCATAGAAGCGGAACAGTAAATTCATAATCGAACTTTTCCCTGATCCTGTATGACCGACAAGTGCAATTGTTTCGCCTTCTTTTGCTTCAAAGTGAATATTTTTCAATACATATTCATCATTTTTATAGGCGAATGAGACATGATCAAACACAACATTTCCTTTATAACGTTCAATTCGTTCTGTACTTACTGCCTCCCCTTGCTGATCAAGCAGTTCAAAAACACGTGAACCTGCTACAAGTGAACGTTCAAGCTGAGAGAACTGGTTGACTAGGTTCGTAATCGGATTGAACAGGCGCGTAATATAATCAACAAACGCATATAGCGTACCTGCTGTTACCGCTTCAGGCAATGTCATCGATTGAGTACCGAAGTAAAAAACAAATACTGCAAACATTCCAAGTCGTAAAATATTGACAAGGTTATGGGACGTCGCGGAGTCCAGCATTAAAAGTTTACGATTGTATTTATAATGTTCGTCATTCATCTCGTCGAACTCTTGTTTCATCTGTTCTTCGCGGCGGAATGCCTGAATAATCGTCATCCCATTAATTGATTCATTGATCATTGCATTAATATCCGCAATTTTTGTTCGAATAATATGGTTGTACTGTGAAGCGAATTTTCGGTAAAGAATCATCCAAACATAAACAATAGGAATGAGTAATAGAGCAAAGAGTGCCATTTTCCAATTTAGAATAAATAAAGCTATATATACCCCTGCAATGGTAATAAAGCTGTTCGCAAATTGCGAAAGTACAGTTACATACAGGTTGCGTATTGCCTCTGTATCATTTGTGACACGTGCAACAACTTTCCCGGCTGGTAAGTTATCGAAGTATTCAATTGGCAGCTTTTGAATATGCCCGAATACGTCCTTCCGTAACTGCTGAATTACGAAGTTTGCACCGCGTTGTAAAAAGATGAACATTAAATAACGGAACACAGCAGTCAGCACAGATAATAAGAAGAAAATCGACAGCAGGATTGCAATCGGTTCAACTTGCAGATTACCCGGTTCCATGTAATGGTCGATAATATATTTTGCGATGAACGGTCCTGCAATATCTGTTGCGACCGCAATTGTTAATAAAGCTAACCCGATTAAAATCGGTTTTTTAAATTTTAAAGCATACAGGTACAGTCGTTTTGATGTACTCATTGCTCCACCTCCTCAAGCTGCTGGCGGTCAAATTGCTCTTTGTACCAACCACCTAAGCGTAGGAGCTCTTCATGTGTACCTCGTTCAACGATATAACCATCATCCAGCACGATGATTTCATCCGCATGCTGAATACCTGACAGGCGGTGAGTTGAAATGATCGTCGTTTTTCCAGCGCGCTCTGTTTGTATATTTTCAATGATTTTTGATTCTGTTTTAGCGTCGACAGCCGATAAAGAATCGTCCAAAATTAGAATTTCCGGATCTTTAATCAATGCACGTGCAATTGATACACGCTGTTTTTGGCCACCAGATAAAGATACGCCTTTTTCACCGACAAGTGTTTCAATGCCAAGCGGTAAATTTGCTAAATCTTTTTCAAAGTCTGCCAGTCGAATCGCTTCTTCGATTTCACTGTTCGTAGCATTTTCTTTCCCGAATAAAATGTTTTCGCGGATTGTACGGGAAAATAGTACATGGTCCTGTGGTACATAGCCGATCCAGTCCAAAATTTGTTCTTTTGTCATTTTTGCCAAGTCCGTATCATTAATGGAAATTTGCCCATTGCCTAACGGGTATTCACGCAACAGCTGACGAATAAATGTTGTCTTACCTGAACCTGTTTTCCCGACAATACCAAGTGTTTGCCCTTTTTTAAGATTCAGTGAGATTTGCTGCAAGTTTTTCACCTGAGATAGAGGGTACTGGAATGTAAACTCAGAAAACCCAATAGAATTCGGTACATGATGTGTCATTGGTGAAGGAGGATTTTGTACATCCGCTTCATATTCCAAAGTATCCTGTACACGGTCAAGCGAAGCACTTCCTTGCTGCATGACATTAATAAGCTCGCCAATTGCAAACATAGGCCAAATTGCCAAACCTAAATACACGTTAAATGAAACGAGCTGACCAACCGTTAGCCCATTATTTGAAACAAGAACAGCTCCGTAACCTAATGCGATTACATAACAAATACCAGTTCCGATTTTCGTAATTGGCATAAAGAGTCCGTTAATATAAGCGACACGCATGTTTTTGGCAAAAATGTTTTCGCTCATTTCCGAGAAGCGTTCTTCATCTTTCTTTTCTTGAACATATGCGCGGATTACACGAGTTCCCGCAACAGATTCCAACACATTGTCATTCATTTCTCCGAATGCATCCTGTGCTTTCATATAGCGTTCATGAACAATTTTCCCTAAATATTGAATGATTATAGCCATGATTGGAATTGGGAGCATCGCAAAAAATGTCAGCTTCCAAGAGATGAAAAAGCCCATTGCTAAAATGATCAGTGCCATATAGACCGTCGAATCAATGAGGGTCATAATACCAAAGCCGGCAGTCAATGTAACTGCATTTAAGTCGTTTGTAGCTTTGGCCATTAAGTCACCAGTACGGTTCTTTTCATAAAACGTAGGGGTCATTTTTAAAAACTGGTGCATCAGTTTTTTTCGTAAAATACGGTCAAGTGTAATTGAACCGCCAAATAACTGGTATTGCCATATGAAGTTTAAAGCGTAGCTCACGATGGCAGCGATAATAATGAAGCCTACATACTTCATCAGCTGCATCTGATCCATTTCTCCATTCGTCATCACATCTATGGCTTCTCCTAAAATCCATGGAGGCAAAACTTCGATAAAGCTCGCCAGCATAAGGAGTACAATCGCAATTGTATACTGCTTACGATACATTTTTAAAAACCATTTTAATTTCACAAATACATTAAACATTACGTATACCTTCTTTCTTCAATGTTGATCGTGTTGCTACCCGTCATCATATCGATCCATTTTTAATAGTTTGCGTTGCAAAAAGATAGTCATATAAAGCCCTCCTGAAATGTTGTTACACTAAAATACATCGTACAGTTCTCGACGGTATTTAAACGTCGGCACAATGTAAACAAAAAAGACACCTATTCCGATTTTTCGAAAAGGTGTCAAAACGAAAAAGGGCACAGGGGAATCCGCACCTGTGCCTTTTATTTACATGTACGTGCAATATTAAAACAAAAGTTCAGGTTAGGGCAATATGAAATTGTCGCTTTTGAAATGTGTAAACTAACAATTGATGTGTTCATATCCCTTAACTCCTTTCCTTGTTTTAATTTATTTAGTGTTCCTTAATATTAGTGGAGGCAATTATCGTTGTCAATATTTTTTGAAAACATTTTATTTTCAGTGTTGTAATTTATTGGTTTTCTTATAATTAAATAGGCTTATCTATATTTCTACCAGAAATGGTAGTTGGAAAAAGCCACCGGAAGTTTGAAAATTGTTTGTTTATTCTGTATCTTGAAAGTAATACATCAAAAGGAGTGAGACAACGATGAAGAAATTGTTATTAGTCATGCTATTTGCGCTTGTGCTCGCAGCATGCGGGACAAAAGAGACGAGTGATGATGTAAATAATGTCCCGGGAAATAATTCAGACAACGTGACACAGGGTAGCCCTGAAGTGAAAGAGGAAAAGATTACTTTATATAAATCAGATGAGAATGCTGAAAATACCGTTCCATTTGATGAAAAATATGATAGCAGTAAAGAAGAGCTAGTAACGTTTATTTTCTCAAAAGTGAATGAACATGAGGTAGAGCTGCTTGATTATACGATAGAAAACGAAGATAAAAGTTTAGTGCTTAATTTAGGTGATGATATTTATACAATTCAAGGTTCTGCAGGTGCCAATATGTTTGTTGAGACATTAGCGCGTTCTTATTTTGAGAATTTACCAGAATTGCAGGATATAACGTTTCTTTATAAAGGATCGGATGAACCAATCTTAGATCATATGAATATAGGACTACCATATAAACGACAAGATTTTGATATGTAGACGGGGGATAGCTGAAGATGAAGCAACTATGGACTAATGGCACGATATATACGATGGAACAAGAAGGTGCGACCGTGCAGGCAGTGCTTGTACAGGATGCAAAAATCGTGGAGACAGGAACATTCGAGGATTTACAAGTATATGCAGATGACATTATCGACTTGCAAGGGGCAGTTATGTACCCGGGCTTTGTAGATAGCCATCTCCATATGATTGGACACGGTGAAAAGTTGATGCGCCTTGATTTGACAGTAGCGACAAGCGGTGAAGAGCTTGTACAACTGGTTAAAAATGCAGCAGACCAACTTCAGGATGGGCAGTGGCTCATTGGGGACGGCTGGAATGAAAATCAATTTAAAGAGGGCCGTATCCCAACGAAAGAAGAATTGGATGCTGTCACTAATAACCCGCTATTCCTTAACCGTGTGTGTCACCATGTTGCTTTAGTTAATTCAGCCGCACTCCATTTGGCGGGTATTACAATAAATACTGAAGATCCGGCAGGCGGAAAGCTTGGCCGTCATGAAAACGATGAGCTAAACGGATTGTTGTACGAACAGGCAACGAATCTAGTATCCTCGCTATTCAAACAAGAGGGAGAAAGCTATATTGAAAGCTTGGCACAGTCCTTGCAACTGGCGATCGAACATATGCAATCCTTTGGTTTAACTGGCGGACATACAGAAGAAATGAGTTATTATGGTCATTATATGAATCCATTAACTGCCTATCATCGCGTTGTTGGTGAACGGAAGCATTTCCGCGTCAACTTACTGCGCCATCACGCGGTATTCGAGGAAATGATTACGAATAATGCGCCGTTTAATGAACCATATATCGAGCCGGGTGCGATGAAAATTTTCGCAGATGGTTCATTAGGCGGCTCTACTGCTGCACTATTGGCTCCCTATGCAAATGATGAACATAATAAAGGGATGCTCATTCATACTGATGCTCAAATGGAGGCACTCATTCAATTAGCGCGAAAATATAATGAAGCAGTAGCCATTCATATAATCGGTGATGGTGCAATGGAACAGGTGCTTCAATATTTAGAAAAATATCCAGTAGCTGAAGGGAAGCGCGACCGCCTGATCCATTGCTGCGTCGTATCAGAAGAACAGCTTGCCCGAATGAAGAAACTGCAGGTTATATTGGATTTGCAGCCGGCCTTTGTTACATCAGACTATCCATGGGTATCTGAGAAGCTTGGTGAAAACCGTGCTGGTCATCATTACGCTTGGAAAACGTTTATAGATGAAGGATTCATATGTGCGGCAGGTACCGATGCACCGATCGAAGCGATGAGTCCATTTGAAACAATTTATGCAGCAGTCGAGCGAAAGAAGCCAACAGATACACATGAAGGTTATAACCGTGAGCAAAAGGTTTCCCGTTTTGAGGCAGTAAAAATGTACACGGTTGGGAGTGCCGAGGCAATTTGTAAAGAAGACGAACGCGGCTATATCCGAAAAGGGTATGATGCGGATTTTACAATACTTGATACGGATCTAATGAAATGCAGCTCGGAAGAAATTCTCCAGACAAATGCATTGTTGACTGTCGTTGGGGGAACTATCGTCTATAAAAGAGAATAGGATAGAAAAAGAATCACATGTAATAATGTGGTTCTTTTTTCTTTTGATATATTTAACCTAGTAAGCTTATAGTATTTGGTGTGATTGGTTGCTATTATTTCCAATAAAAGTTAATATATAAAAAACAGAAAATTCAGTTAGAGGGGGAGGAAGGTAAATGAAGTTAAAAAAAGTATGGTTGTTATTGTTGTTTTCTTTTATTCTCATATTGACTGCATGCAGTAATGACGAGGAAACATCCACAGATAGTTCGGCCAATTCTAATGCCGAAACGGATGCTGGTAAAGATACAGCTACAGAGAATGCGGCATCGGAAGGGGGCGAGCTTGTGATTGAAGTCCTTTCAGAAGCAGTTGAATTAGATCCACACGGCTCAAATGATGTCCCTTCATCAAATGTACAACGCAATATTTTTGAAACATTAGTTGTACGCAACTTTGATACTGGAGAAATCGAACCTCTATTAGCCGAGTCATGGGAATATCTCGATGATTTAACATTGCAATTAAAATTGCGCCAAGGGGTAAAGTTCCATGATGGAACAGATTTCAATGCAGAAGCGGTTAAATTGAATTTAGACCGTCTGCTTGATCCGGATATTGCATCACCTCGTCTTTCTAACTTTGAACCAATTAAAGAAGTAGTCGTTGTCGATGACTATACAGTACAAATTAAAACAGAAGAGCCTTATGGACCGTTGCTGTTTGCCTTAACACATCCGGGCGGCAATATGATGAGCCCTGCAGTAATTGAAGAAGATTATAAACGTATGGAAAGTGGCGGTGAAGCACGTGCATACGGAAATGAAAATCCAATCGGCACTGGCTTCCTGAAGTTAGAAAAGTGGACACCTGGTCAGGAAATTCGTCTTGTAAAAAATACAGAATACTGGGGCGAGCAAGTAGCCTATGATTCGGCCGTATTCAAGACAGTGCCGGAAAGTGCTACACGGGCAGCTGATTTGGAAGCAGGCTATGCTCACATTATCGATCCTGTGCAACCAACAGAAGTACCGCTTGTAGAAGGGTTTGCCCAAGTAGTAAAACAGCCTTCTGTTTCCATTTCCTATTTAGGTTTCAATACAGAAAAAGCTCCATTCGATAATCCGAAAGTACGTCAGGCCATTTCAAAAGCGCTTGACCGCGAAGCGATTTTGAAAGGGGTTTACGATGGTTTTGGTGTGCAGGCATTCGGCCCACTATCGCCAATGGTATGGGGTTATAACGAAGAAGTGGCGAGGCAGGATACACATATTGAAGAAGCAAAGAAATTGCTAGAAGAAGCGGGATTCCCAGATGGATTTAAAACGACAATATGGACAAATGATAACCCGCAACGCCAGCAAATTGCGATCATTTTGCAAGAAACGTTAAAGCAGCTCAACATAGAGGTGGAAATTGAAGTAATGGAATGGGGCGCTTATTTAGAAAGAACATCTAAAGGCGATCATGATATGTTCATGCTTGGATGGGCTCCTTCTACCGGAGATGCGGATGGGGCACTTTACCCGCTATTCCACACGTCTGATATCGGTAATAACAACCGTACACGTTACAGCAATAAAGAATTAGATGAACTATTGGAAGTTGGGCGTATTGAAACAGACGAAACGATTCGCATGGATATTTATAAACAAGCACAGGATATTATTATTACTGAAGCACCTGCAGCATTTATCCATCACCAAGCTTATTTAACAGGCTATGCAAATAGCGTTACGGGCTTCTCAATCGATGCGACTGGAATTTATCAGATCCAAAACGTGAAAATTTCACATTGATTTAATAAGTACTGTTCACAAACCAGGCTATTTGGTTTTGTGGACAGTATTTTTGTTTGGAAAAGTTATTTATAATAAGACTGACTATAGTGAAGGGATGGAATACGATGGAGCCAATCCGAAATATATTACCTGCGATTGTGGATGAAAAAACTAAAGTGCTCATCCTTGGATCGATGCCAGGAAAGCAATCACTGGAAAAGCAGCAATACTACGGCAATCGACGGAATCACTTTTGGCCGATTATAGGAAGGCTTCTAGCAACCGATATTCCGGAAGACTATAACGAAAGAATTGCACTTCTTCGTAAACATCGAATAGGTCTATGGGATTCGATCGAAAGCTGTGAACGCGAAGGGAGCCTGGATGCAACAATAAAAAATGAAGTACCAAATAACTTTTCGGAGCTGTTTAAAAAATATCCGCAAATAAAGCTTGTCCTATTTAATGGCGGGAAAAGCTTAGATGTTTTTAAAAGGCATATTGGACTCGATGAATTGGACGGCAGGGCGTACAAAAAAATGCCATCAACAAGTCCGATTCCAGGGAAGAATATTAAAACCTTTGATGAAAAAGTTGAAATATGGCGTATCTTGCTGGATTATTTATCTTAATCAAAAATGTGGAATGTGATTTATAGCACAATCCGGTCTTATTCGGTATGATAAAAACAAATCGAGTAAAGGGGAATTATTTATGTATCGTGTAGCTGAAGATTTTGTGAAAGATTGGGCGATCTCATCAAAGGGTGCATTGAAAGTAATGCAAGCAATTCCAGATGACAAAATGCATATCGCCATCGTAGATGAGCACAATTCATTAGGATGGTTATCATGGCATTTAGTAAGTGTAGCAGGCGCATTCGGCCATTTTGCAGGATTGCAAATTCCGGGTCCAGGTCCTGATATGCCACAGCCAGAGGCAATGGCTGAAATTATAGAGAAGTATGAAATGGTGCGCGAAGCGTATAAAAAAGAAGCGGCATCATTAACAGAGGAACAGCTTTTAGAAGAAGTACCTGCTTTTGGCGGTATGATGAAGCGCGGTGAATTACTTCGCACAGTAATTACACACCAAACACATCATGTTGGCCAAATGACAGTACTACTTCGCCAAGCAGGTTTAACAGTACCACCAGTAATGGGACCTACAAAAGAAATGCAATAAGAGCTTAGCCCCGAACATGTTTCGGGGCTTATTTTATAAAAAAAGATGCCCAAGTTTATGTTGGACATCCAGTACATTTATTTCAGGAAAAAATCATAGCCATTTTTTGCAAGTAATGTAATCGTGACGATGATGAAAAGGACACGCACATAGCCGCTTCCACGCTTAATTGCAAACCGTGAACCGACAATCGCTCCGAAAATTTGAGCGGCCCCCATTATTAAACCGTATGTATAATTGATCTGCCCTAAATAGATAAACATTAAAAGAGCCCCGATATTACTCCCAAAGTTAAGGAGTTTTGCATTACCGGCTGCCTTTAAAAAATCATAGCCGACCATTAAAAATGCAAAAATCAGGAATGACCCAGTACCAGGACCTAAAAATCCATCATAGAAACCAATCAGTGAAATCACTAAAAAAAATAAAATATACTTTGTCTTTGAAAGTGATTTGACCGCCGAAATACTGCCCCAATCTTTTTTGAAAATTGTGTAGACAGCTACAGCTGCCAGCATAATCAGCATTAAAGGTTTCAATAAGTTTGGATCAAGTAAATGGACAATCCAAGCCCCGATCATCGAGCTAATAAAAACCCATGGGAAATACTTCATGACAGATTTAATATCTAGCTTTCCAGACCGATAAAAGGTAATAGTACTCGTTAAGGATCCCATTGTCCCGGCGAGTTTGTTTGTTGCAACAGCTGCAGAGGGGCTTAGCCCTGCAAACATTAATGCAGGCAGTGAAATAAGGCCACCGCCTCCCACAACAGAATCGATAAATGCTGCTAAAAAGCCAAAACAAATTAAAATAATAACTAGTTGTGGGTCTAACTCAAATCCCATAAAAGAACCCTTCTTTCTTCACGTAGAGCAATACACTCATGCTATCGAAAATTAGGAGTAGTGTAAATAGTTAAAATTATGATTCGATTATGATAAGGTAATATATTAGTATAATGGAAACGGAGTACACAAATGAAGGATTATCAATTTTTATTGTTTGACTTAGATGATACATTACTGGATTTTAAAGCTGCAGAAAGATTAGCTTTGCCAAAATTATTTGAAGCACATCAGCTACCCTTAACACCTCAAATCGAAGCTGTTTACCGCGAAATTAATACCGGTTTATGGCGCTCGCTTGAAGAAGGGCTTATTACCCGTGAATTTTTAATGGAAACCCGATTCGGAAAGACATTCGAGCATTTTGGCGTTGAAGTGGATGGCAGGGTATTGGATACTGAATACCGTAGCTATTTAGCAGAAAGTAAAGTGTTTGTTGAAGGTGCATTGGAGCTGATTCAAACATTGGCACCTGACTATGAATTGTACATTACATCGAATGGATTGGCGGAGACACAGATGAAACGCCTCCAAGTAACAGGGTTGGCACCTTATTTTAAGCAAGTTTTCGTTTCGGAAAATACAGGATATCAAAAACCGATGAAGCCATTTTTTGATTTCGTGTTTGAACGGATTCCAAATTTCGATCCTAACAAGGCGGTGATTATTGGTGATTCCTACAATGCAGATATTATCGGTGGTGCAAATGCCGGAATCGATACATGCTGGCTTAACCCGTTGAATGCAGTACCAACAACAATTCATCCCACTTATGAAATACAAAAGCTTGCTCAACTTTTACCGATTATAAACAGTAAAAAAGCTATCAATCAACAGCCTTTAGGAATTTAGTAAAAAGCATTAATGCTATACAAAATGAAATGCGATGATGCAGCAAGGAGTGAGCGCAATGACCTTATTTATACTGGTCGTCCTAATTGCGATTATAGGTTACTTTATATTTAAATTATATAGTCATGACAATACAACATTTTATCAATTGATCGGCTATTCGTATTTTGACGTCCTTATGAACAAAAGTGTCCGAACTTCCTATCAGCTTATAAAGGAACTGGAGCATGTTCAAGGTATAAAAAAAATAATGTTGAATCTACAGTTTCCTGTTCACAATGAAGTTCAGACAATTGACGCTCTTTTACTTCATGAATCAGGGATTTATGTAATGAATGTGAAAGAGAAATCTGGCTGGATTAACGGACGGGAACAGAGCATCGAATGGATTGAATTATTACATAAAAATCAAAAACAAGTATTTAATAACCCAATCCATGAAACAAAACGTTTAATCCATATATTAAAAGATCAGCTCCCGGAAGTAGATGGTACACTTTTTGAAACAATGGTAGTTTTTACGAATGATTGTTCATTCCAGCAGGTTGAAATTCAATCTTCCAATGTTGAAGTGCTGAAAATCGCGGAATTAAAAAAATGGGCAGCAACAATTGAAGGAAAACGTTTATCAGATACAGAGATTGAAAATTTGTACGCAACATTAGAGACCTTTATGCATCGTAAAAATACAACATTACGTTCAAAAACTGTTACAACCGCAAATTGATAAGAAAGAGAGCAGAGTAGTTTTTTACTTTGCTTTTTTTATGGAAAAAATTTATAAAAAAATCCAAATTTTTATCAACTTTTTGCTCTCTTCATACGTCTAATAAATATAAGAAGAAAGGAGGGTAGTAGAATGGGCAAAAAAATAACAGTGCTCAGCATATTATGTGGAATATTAATAGTTGTCGGATTTCGTCTTTGGACTGATACACCGCCAACTTATGCAAGTAATAAAACGGCGGCGGTGAATGCTACTTATAAAGAGCCGTCCGCTTCCAAAGATTATATAAACGATCCATCCGGCAGCTTAAATAAAATGATGCCGTTTTATATGAATGACGGAGGGACGCCGGGCAGAAATTGTACAGCATACATAAAGGTTGAAAATATATTGAATAATAAGCAGGCCGATGTTGTACAAGAAGGTGACCGGCAGCCAAAACAAGCAGAACAGCAGGCCAGTCATAAAAGAATAGCACTCACGTTCGATGACGGCCCCCATAAAAATGTGACTGACCAAATTTTAATGACACTGCAAAAGTATGAAGTGAAAGCAACATTTTTTGTACTCGGTCAAAATGCTGCAAAGTATCCCGATGTTGTGAAAAAAGCGGATGCTTTCGGTCATGAAATTGCCAATCATACGTGGAGTCACAAAAACTTAACGAAGCTAAACGCACAACAAATGCGCGCGGAAATCGACCGGGCAAACGAGGCAATTTGTGATGCAACAGGAAAGACGCCTACAATGTATCGACCGCCGTTTGGAGCATTGGATGAAAACGTACGGGAATCGATTGATTTAACGCCAGTGCTGTGGAATATTGATACACTTGATTGGCAGCATAAAACACCTAAAAAAACATTGGCGAATTTAAAGGCACAAGCAAAGGACAATGGCATTATTTTGATGCATGATATTCACCAGCAATCCGCAGATGCATTAGAGGACGTCATATTGTATTTAAAAGAAGAAGGCTATGAATTTGTGACAACGAGCCAACTATTATAGATTGAAAGTATTTGAAGGGAGTAGTGACCACTATTTCCTTTTTTTATTTGAATGAGTTTATGGTACGATACTAGCGAACACATATGAAGGAGGATCCATCATGGGTCTATTATCAAAACGAGCGTTAAGTATTCAGCAGTTTCAATTCAATAGCCGACTTTTTGCATGTCCTATTTGTAAAAAGGAAATAGAGATAAGTAATGAAGGGAAAATGAGCTGTCTATCGAATCATACATTTGATGTGGCAAAACAAGGCTATGTTTATATGTTAAACCGTCCTGTCCAATCAATGTATGGAAAGGAATTATTCGATTCTCGCCATACTGTTATTCAAGCAGGAATCTATGATCGGTTACAAGCAGCGATTGCCCGGGAAATCAATGTAGAACAACCGGTAATTTTAGATACAGGTTGTGGCGAGGGATCTCATTTACATCGTATTTGCCAACAGCTTGATCGCCCTGTTGGTGTAGGAATCGATATTTCAAAAGAAGGGATAATCGCAGCGGCAAAGTATAATCCCGAGCAGCTATGGTGTGTCGGTGATTTAGCGAATAGTCCGTTCAACGAGCAATCGTTTGATGCGATTTTAAATATTTTATCCCCTGCAAATTACGATGAGTTTAAACGTCTATTAAAGCGAGGCGGCAAAGTAATTAAAGTCGTGCCACAGGAAAATTACTTAAAAGAACTGCGTAAACAGGCGTTTGCAGATTCAGAAAAGGAAAGCTATACAAATGCCCAAACTGTAGAACGTTTTAAAGCAAGTTTTGCAAATACAGAAGTAAAAAGAATTACGTATACAGAACCGCTTGAAGCCCATTTAGTACAAAATTTGCTTGAAATGACACCGATGGGCTGGCATATTGACGATAAAGAAAGTATTCAATTACAGGAAATTACAATTGATTTAGATTTATTAATTGGAATGGAGTGATCGTAGATGAAGAAAATCTTAGTATTAGGCGGGACACGATTTTTTGGCCGTAAATTAGTGGAACTTTTATTGGAGCAAAAGCATGAAGTAACAATTGTTACACGCGGAATGTCGGAAAATCCATTTGGCGATGCAGTGGAGCATATTAAAGTGGATCGTAAAGATACAGCGGCTTTTGAGAAAGCATTGCAAAATCGTACATTTGATATTGTTTATGATAATATTTGCTACTCGCCAAACGAAGCAAAACAGCTGTGCGATCTATTCAACGGGAAAATCGGTAAGCTCGTTTACACATCTACATTAGCGGTATATGAGGCAGATGGCAGGCCGCATTATGAAGAAGATTTCGATCCGACTTCATATGGCATTATCATGGGAGACACACATGAATTTACGTATGGTGAAGGAAAGCGTCTGGCAGAGGCGGTATTTTATAAGTTTGCCGAGTTCCCTGTAGTCGCAGTTCGTTTCCCAATCGTAATGGGAGAAGATGATTATACGCGTCGTTTGCATTTCCATATTGAGCGCATAATTAATAAGGAACCGATTGGATTTGTAAACATGGATGCGGAAATGTCCTTTATTCAGGCAACAGAAGCGGCCCGATTTTTAGAGTGGGCAGGTAGTGATAATGTGGAAGGCCCAATTAATGCGACAGCAAATGGGGTCATTTCTTTAAAAGATCTAATTTCTCTTATTGAAGAAAAGTCGGGCGAACGTGCCAAAATAGCGTTGCTTGGGACAGAGGAAATCCGTTCACCATACGCCATTCCTGCAACATGGTATATGAAAAATGACAAGGCAGAGCACTTAGGATTTTCGTTCAGTCAGCTTGAAGATTGGCTGCCTCCATTAATCGAGCAAATTGCGGGAACTACGGCAAAACAGTAGTCATTGAATGAAAGTATTACTTTCAATTAAAATGAAGTGAGATTAACGATAAGGTAGGAATGAAACGTGTATAAATTTATTGCAAGAGTTGTATATGGAATTTTAGGGGTTAACGGGTCAAAGGCAAAGGTATATGGGAAAGAAAATATACCGAAAGAAGGCGGCTTTGTCGTTGCCTGTACACATAATGGCTATATCGATATTTTGAACCTCGGGATTTCGATGCTTCCAAAAGAAGTACACTTTATGGCTAAGAAACAACTATTCGATGTGAAAGGATTAGGCTGGCTAATATCGAGATTGAATGCATTCCCGGTGGATCGTGACAATCCGGGACCAAGTGTTATTAAAATCCCTCGTCAGCTTATTAAAGAAGGAAAAGTTGTCGGAATCTTCCCGAGTGGAACGAGAAGCTCGGAAAACTCGGAACTAAAAGCCGGCGCAGTGACGATTGCCCAACTGGCGAAGACGGAAATTTTACCGGCTGCTTATATCGGTCCGAAAGATGCGAAAGGTGTTTTCAAACGCCAAAAAGGCTATTTAATTTACGGAAAGCCATTTACGGTTGGCGCAGGAAAAGAAGGCCGTGAACAATCCGTTCAATTTTTGGAAGATGAGTTGAACCGATTAACGGAGCATTTGAAAGAAATGCACCCGGAAGTAAAATAACAAAAGCTGCGCGGAATCTTTCGTGCGGCTTCTTTATTAGGAGTGGAATAAGAGATGAAGCAAGTACTATTCGTATGTTTGGGCAATATTTGCCGTTCTCCTATGGCGGAAGCAGTTATGCGTGATTTAATCACTAAACGGGATTTGACGGATAAAATTACAGTCGACTCAGCTGGCACGAGCAATTACCATATTGGAGAACCCCCGCATAAAGGGACGACGGCGAAATTACAGGAATACGGAATTATGACAACAGGTATGCTTGCAAGACAGTTACGCACTTCCGATTTAGCCAGCTTTGACTATATTGTCTGTATGGATGAAAGCAATGTGAAAAATACGATTGAAATGCTTCGTGCTGAAGCAGATGCAAAAGTGCTCCGATTCCTTGATTTAACATCACATCAAAAAGATGTTCCGGATCCTTGGTATACAGGGGATTTCCAGGAAACGTACGATTTATGTTTAGAGGGCTGCGAGGCATTGCTAGAGCGGATATTACAGGATATATAATAATGAGGGAAGCGGATTTGATTGTATGTAATCAAATCCGTTTTTTCATCTTCCTACGGCAAAGATACTTCGATTACTTTTGTTTCCTTCTCCTGTAACTGTTGCCATTTTAGTATTGTTTCCGGTTCATAATCTGAAATATTCGCTACTTCGGCTTGAATCGTCGTATCACTTATCCAATCATAATGTGTGATGGGATAAAGGTGACTGTCAAAATAAAATGGCTGTGACGTCGGTATTTCCATTTGCATCGTTTCAATATTAAGGATGAGTAACATTGTTCGAGACAGGGTATTTCCTGCATAATTTTCGTCTCGTGTAATTGAAAAAATTATTCTTTCTAAATTCGGTGAGAGTTTGAAGCTATCAATCGTTCCTGCAGATGTTGCACCAAAATTAAATTCTCCATTGGAGCGTTTTGCAAATGCCATCTCGCAATTGAGTTCATCACAATTATATCGGAATAAACCGATTTCAGTTTCACTATACTTACTTAATCTAAATGGTTCATATGTCATATCAAATTGGACAGAATCAGATTTATAGAAAGTGAGTGGATCTAAAAAGGTCAGTTTTGTTAATGGCAAAACCTCGGTTTGCTCTGTCTCGATATTTTTAAATGAAACCATTTCCTCTATAGTTTGTGTTGGAGGCTCGTTAATTGAAGCGAGCACTGAAGTTATCTCATTCCCATCATTCATAATATACTGTTCCGCAATGAGCCCGTCTCCATAGTCATAATAAAAGTGATTTTTCCCACCCTCAACATCTTCGGTAATTTGAATTATATTATCATAGTTTTTGTAAGGTGTTTTAAAATTTACTGGATACGTTACCGTTTTATTTTCAAATGTTTCGCCATTAGCTATCGGCGGTTGTAAAATAGTATGAATAGGTTCTAATTGATTCAACTGTGCTAAGGTAAATGATTTTCTTTCGACTTCAATCATTTCTTCATACACGAGCTCTATCGCATCTTGTTTTATGCGATAAACTTTTTGCATCACTGCACCACCATTATCTTCTTGTATTTCAACATAATCATCGAAAAGCCATGTAGTTGTTTCTTTAAATGATGAATATTCGTTGCCTGTTCCTAAAAAATATGCGACATCCCCGTCTTGTTTAAAATAGTTTCGTAATGGTAAGTTTGGTTTTTCTCCGGTTTCTCCATTACTTGAATCATTTTCTTCGCTTGAAGGTAGGAATGCTTGATTGAAATCATTTGTTGACCAAGGCTTCATGACGAAAATTGTAAGTGCTGCTAGTGCGAAAAAAGCTGTGAATGCTACATAGTATAAACGATTAGATTTTTTTGTTTGCGGCTTTTGCCGTTTTTGCTCGTTTACTTTTAATATAATTCGTTCCGCCCTTCTAGACGTGGAACCCATATTTTTATTTAGCTGCCGTTTAATTTCATTCATTCGAAAGCACCTCCCATTCATCTTCAGCAAGTGATTCTTTTAAGAGCTGTCTTGCCCTGCGCATCCTTGTTTTGACAGTATTATCTGATATGCCTAATAAAGCGGCTACTTCCAAAACAGACAATTCGTCATAATAGTAGTGAATAATTACTTCCCTTAAAGAAATAGGCAATTGCAAAATCGCCTCTGCAATATCCAATCGCTCAGCCTGTTGAAGTACTTTTTGCGGATCTGTTTTTGTCTGAAAGAAACGGTTTGTTAATTGCTGCTTACGATAGGCCCAGCTTTTCGAATAGTCTTTGCATTTATTTATAACAATTCGTACAAGGTAGGTTTTGAGAGAGGCGCGTTCTTCAAACTGTTCGAACTTTACGTAATAAGATAAAAACGCATCTTGAACAATATCTTCCGCAACTTGCCAATCTTTGACGTATAAATAAGCGATGCGCAATAAATAATCACTGTGAATTTGCATCGATTCCTGAAATGCCTGTTCATCGGATAGCATCATAAAAATGCACTCCTTTCTCTTTAATTACCCATTAGACGAAGCAAAGGATAGTTACGTTTTAGTTAAAGGCATAATTAATTAAAAATGTTATTTTATTACTGTCGGTTATAAGAAGAACTGTTAAGGGTAATTATATGGCAAAGTATGTAAAGATTCATATGGAGGGAATAGCTATGGATGTGAAGGGAAGACGAAAAAGCAGCAATGTGGAAGATCGTCGTGGGATGAGTGCCGGGAAAATCGGCGGAGGTCTTGGCGGGGTCGGGATAATTATTGCCATTATTTTTACATTGCTCAATGGTGGAGATGCAGGGGATGTTGTTTCAGAAGTATCAAAGAGCATTACGCAAAACGGTGCAACTTCTGAAAACTATGAACCGACCGCTGAAGAAGAGGAACTGGCTGAATTCGTTTCTGTAGTACTTGCGGATACAGAGGATATATGGCAACAATTGTTTGCTGATAATGGGCTGACCTACGAAAACCCGACGCTCGTATTATTTACGGATAGTGTAAGTTCCGGATGCGGGATGCAAAGTGCTGCGGTTGGGCCATTTTACTGTCCGGCAGATTATAAGCTTTATATTGATTTAAGTTTTTATAAAGAGTTAAAAAACCGGTTTGATGCACCGGGTGATTTTGCGATGGCGTATGTAGTCGCACATGAAGTTGGACACCATGTTCAAACATTATTGGGCACTTCCGAACAAGTACATGCGCTAAACGGAAAAGTATCTCAAGCCAAGTACAATGAAGCAGTGAAACGTCTGGAACTGCAGGCGGACTACTACTCGGGTGTATGGGCACACCATGTCCAGGACAAGGGCTATTTGGAAGAAGGCGATTTTGAAGAGGCATTAACGGCAGCAAATGCCATTGGCGACGATACATTGCAGATGGAAGCGCAAGGCTATGTCGTTCCGGAAAGCTTTACACATGGTACAAGTCAACAACGGATGCGCTGGTTCAAAAAAGGCTATACTGCCGGAACACTTCAAGGCGGCGATACATTTAACTTAGAGGCTTCTCAACTATAAACGTGACCTATAGCATAGAAAAAGTGCTATAGGTTTTTACATTTTTTTATGCAGAGTAATTTAAAATTATTTCAAGTTTATGTATAATAAATAAGTTAAATATATTTTTTCGTTTTTAAATAACGTTACTAATAGAGTATGAAAGAGAGTGAACAAAATGGGGCGTAAGTGGAATAACATTAAAGATAAAAAGGCTGGGAAAGACGCAGCAAATAGTCGTATTTATGCTAAATTCGGTCGTGAAATTTACGTAGCGGCAAAATCAGGTGAACCAAACCCGGAATCTAACCGTGCACTGAAAACAGTTTTAGAACGTGCGAAAACTTACTCTGTACCAAAACATATTATTGAAAAAGCAATCGACAAAGCAAAAGGCGGCGGCGATGAGCAATTTGATGAGTTACGCTATGAAGGTTTCGGTGTCGCAGGTACAATGGTAATCGTTGATGCATTAACAAACAATGTAAACCGTACAGCTTCTGAAGTACGTGCAGCATTCGGTAAAAATGGCGGTAACATGGGCGTATCTGGTTCAGCGGCGCATATGTTCCAAAATACAGCTGTATTCGGGATTGAAGGTAAATCAGAAGATGAAATTCTTGAAATTTTAATGGAAGCGGATTTAGATATGCGTGACATTATGGACGAAGAAGGCACAATTATCGTTTATGTTGAGCCGGAACAATTCCATGCTACACAAGAAGCATTTAAAGGTGCAGGCATCGAAGAATTTACTGTAGCAGAGTTAACGATGCTTCCAATGACAGATGTTGCTTTAACTGGTGATGATTTAGTGAAATTCGAAAAAATGATTGATGCATTGGAAGATTTGGAAGACGTGCAACGCGTTTA
This sequence comes from Solibacillus sp. iso_87, assembly GCF_056173085.1. NCBI lineage: Bacteria > Bacillati > Bacillota > Bacilli > Caryophanales > Caryophanaceae > Solibacillus > Solibacillus sp. iso_87. The sequence goes on along the minus strand of NZ_CM149656.1, from coordinate 3,684,010 downwards.
CCACAATGCTGATTTAGGCGAATAAAAATGTAAGCTCAAAGATGATTCTTTGGGCTTTTTTTGTGCTTCCAATTCCTGCTGGGAACTAACGGGAAATGTATAGTGCTATTTTCTTATTATTCATTAATAATATAGTATTCTCTAAAAGAAGTTGCTTTTAAATAATCTTTAATTCAAAATAAATTTAATATTGGGAATTACGTGAACAATTAAATGAATTACGCCAATACAATGGTGTCATGTATGCCTATAGGGGAAACGATTGCCTATTTAGGTGTTGATATCGATGCATCGTAATGCTGCGATGACCAGATTCAAGGGGTAGAAAATACGGCTAAGCTAGTGAAAGAAATGGGAGAAAACTTCCACTCAATTAAAGAAATGGTGACAGTCATTACGAATATTTCGGATCAGACGAATTTACTGGCGCTTAATGCAGCAATTGAAGCAGCACGTACCGGAGAAGCTGGAAAAGGATTTGCGGTTGTAGCCGATGAAGTGAAGAAACTGGCTGAAATGTCCCGTACATCAGCGGAGGAAATTTCAGGTCATCTTCAAAAATTCTCGCATATTACTGATCGTTTACTAGTTGAGATTGATATGACAACAACAGATGTTAAAGAAGGAACGATGGCAGTAGGTGAAATTGGCCAACGCTTAGAACAAATTTTAAATTCTGTATTGAATGTCAACAATCGAATTCAGGACGATTCAGCAGTTGTTGAGCAAATGTCAGCAGGTGCAGAACAAATTTTAGCTTCGACTGAGGAAATGAGCCGTTTAGTAAATGATACATCCGACTATGCAAAACATTTGGCTCTTGCTTCAGATGAACAAACACTCGTAGTCGATGATTTAACAAAAGCGGTTGAAGAATTGGATAACCATTCACAACAAGTTGTATTGGAAATGAATAAGTTCAAAATATAAAGATTGGCATAAGCAGCAGAGACCTTTTCTCGGCTGCATATTTTTATCGCTTTAATCCCAAAATAAAGCTGGATAAATATTCTGAAAATAATTGCAATTTTTGCCATAATCATAAATAATAAAAGAGGGAATTTCGAATTCCGAATGAAGTGAACAGATGGGGTGAATGATTTTGGTAACATTTAAAGACTTTGATTATAAACGTCCAGATTTAGAACAAATGAAAGAACAGACAGCAGCATTATTAGAGGAATTTAAAGCTGCAACTACTGTAGATGAACAAAGCGAAGTTATCGAAAAATTAAATGCGATTCGCAACACATTTTCTACAATGGCTAATATCGTCTATGTACGTGCATCAATTGATACAAATAATGAATATTACCAAAAAGAGCGTGACCATTTCGATGAAGTAAGCCCAATGGCAGATGAGCTTGTATTTAATTACTATACGGAACTAGTGAAATCGCCATTCCGAGCTCAACTGGAAGAAAAATGGGGTACGCAGTTATTTGCCTTAGCCGAAAACTTGCTAAAAGGTTTCTCGCCTGCAGTAATCGAGCTTATGCAAAAGGAAAATAAATTAACGTCTGAATACAGCAAGCTAGTTGCTTCTGCTCAAATTGAATTTGACGGCAAAACTTTGACATTGGCACAGCTTGGACCATATGCAGAATCGACTGAGCGTGATGTTCGTAAAGCGGCACGTGAAGCAAGTGCAGATTTCTATGCTTCAAACAAAGGAAAGTTCGATCAGATTTATGATGAGTTAGTAAAGCTTCGTCATGAAATCGCGACAAAGTTAGGCTTTAAAAACTATGTGGAACTTGGTTATGTCAATATGAACCGTATTGACTACAACGCAGAGATGGTCGCAAAATTCCGGGAGCAAGTGCGTGAAAATATCGTACCACTTGCAACAAAACTGTACGAGCGCCAAGCAGAACGTATCGGTGTAGAAGACTTTAAATTCTATGATGAGGGTTTAACATTCTTAACAGGAAATGCTGTGCCTCAAGGTGATCCGGAATGGATTATCAATAACGGTAAAAAAATGTACGAAGAACTATCAAAAGAAACAGGCGAGTTCTTCAACTATATGATCGAGCATGACCTAATGGATCTGGTTGCGAAAAAAGGTAAGGAAAGCGGCGGATACTGTACGTTTATCGAAGACTACGAATCACCGTTCATCTTCTCGAACTTTAATGGCACATCTGGTGATATTGATGTATTAACACATGAGGCAGGACATGCATTCCAAGTGTATTCTAGCCGAAATATTGGGATTCCGGAATACTTATGGCCGACATATGAGTCAGCAGAAATCCATTCTATGAGTATGGAATTCTTTACATGGCCTTGGATGGAGCTATTCTTCAAGCACCAAACAGATAAGTATAAATTCTCGCACTTAAGCAGCGGGTTACTATTCTTACCATACGGTGTAGCAGTCGATGAGTTCCAGCATGTCGTGTATGAAAATCCACAAATGACACCAGCTGAGCGCAATGCTGCATGGAAAGAAATCGAGGCGAAGTATTTACCGCATCGTGATTATGATGGCCATGACTATTTAGAATCAGGAGCTATTTGGCAGCGACAAGGGCATATTTATTCATCTCCATTCTATTATATTGACTACACGTTAGCGCAAATTTGTGCATTCCAGTTCTGGAAACGTTCACGAGAAGACTTTGAAGGAGCTTGGAAAGACTACCTGCACTTATGTAGCCTTGGCGGTTCATTTGCTTTCACAAAACTTGTTGAGGAAGCGGGTTTAATCTCGCCATTTGACGATGGCTGCGTGGAATCAGTTGTAGGAACAATCGAAGACTATTTAAATTCGATCGACGATAAAGAGCTATAAAAATTAAGAGGTGCGTTTCGCAAATATTATTTTGCGAAACAAACCTTTTTTATTTTTTGTATTTTTTGAAGCTTTATGGCATGCTAAAACGTACATAGTTATAGTGAAAATTAAAAGTAAAAGAAAGTTTGAGAAAGAGAGTGAGCCGATGACTAGAAAACTGTGGTTCCAAGTTGGCGTAGGTATTCTAATTACATTATTAATTATCAAATATTTTATTGAAATTCATTCGATTTTTAATCCGATTATCATTATTTTTACGACCATCCTTGTACCGTTATTACTTGGTGGGGTGCTCTATTATATTTCAGAGCCGCTACAGCGTATATTGGAAAAACGGGGTATGCCGAGATGGGGAAGTTTAATAACAATAGTCCTTATAATTGCAGGTTTATTCGCAACCTTTTTAGTTTTAGTCGGTTCTCCAATTGCAAACCAAGTAAACAGACTTGTTGAAAATGCACCGACAATCGCTAAGGATATTGAAGAAGCAGCTGATTTTATTTTAGATAATAAGGAAAATATCCCGATGCTGCCACCGCAAGTAGAAGAGTTTATAGGATCTGTCACTACTTCTATACAAGATATTGCTGTCGCAAGTAGTAAATATCTTGTCTCGTTCTTAAGTGGAGCTGTAACGGTAACATTAACATTAGTACTAGCACCATTTTTCTTTATTTTTATGTTGAAAGACCATGAAAAATTCGCTCCTCAAATTTACGGTATATTTAACGGGGAGAGCCGTACATGGGTAAAGAAAACATTAGAAGACATTGATAACGTATTAAGAAGCTACGTTCAAGGACAAGTGTTGGTCAGCTTTTTACTCGCGATTATGATGTACATCGGCTATTTAATCATTGGCTTGGAGTATTCATTATTACTTGCCTTATTTGCATTTTTCATGAACATGATTCCATTTATCGGGCCATGGCTTTCCCTTGTACCGGCAGTGATTGTAGCATTGGTTAATGATCCATTTGATATTATTTGGGTTGGTGTTGTAACGCTTGTCGCACAACAAGTTGAAAGTAACTTAATTACACCGAATGTTATGGGACGATCTTTGGATATTCACCCGTTAACAGTAATTTCAATTGTATTGGCTGCAGGGAATATTGCAGGATTTATCGGAATTTTAATCGCCATCCCTACTTACTGCGTCATTAAAGTTATCGTTCAAAATATTTATGAAGAACGTAAACAGATTAAAGAGACTGCAACTAAGAATGTGTAATAAATAGAATCAGAAGCGGGACATATGTGACAAGCATATGCTTCGCTTTTTAATTTTCGCCGGACACGGTATACTTATTAATTGAAAAGACATTTAAAAGGAGCAGACAATGCTAAAATTTGAACAAAAACAAGAAATTATTGAATCATTTCCGCAGTTGACTAAAAAGGAGATTTCATTAAAACGTGTAAATTATCACTTTGAAGGAAGTCTTTACGAAAAATCAATCGTTGTAGAAAAATTGCATCCAAACGGCAATGGCTTTGTTTTCGTGGGCGACTTATTGAAATATGAAAAAGAAGCTGGCGATAACGGGCTTGTTAATATTCGCGACTACAGCGAGGAAGCGTTACGTGAGATTGTGCGTGATGCAATCAACTATTTATCTGAGGAAGAAGAGGAGATCTTACCGATTGTCGAGACATGGACATCGCGTGAAGGCACGAAGCTTGAGCTTGAGTTTAACGATCGTTCTTGGAATATTTTTCATCAAGGAAATTTAGAGGAATCTTTCGGTACGCGTGAAGACGCTGTGGCTTATTTACGTGATGAAGGTTTCCGACTTTCAAAATAGATAAGTGAGGGAATTGAAGAATGACACAACAGAATTCATCGAAAGAAATGTCCGGAAATAAAATGGTCAAAATTATCGTCGGTACAATTTTAGTAGCATCCATTGTGATTGTCATTGCAATTCAAGCATTTTACATGTTGTGGGAACCTAAAGACCCGAAACAAATCGAGTTGAATAAAAGTGAAGAGTCGAGCGATGTAAATTCAGTTATGCTTCCGTTTGAGGAGCAGCTGTATTTAGGTTAGGCTTATTGCTTCGATTTCTAAATCCCTTTCGTCGGCATGATAGCATGCGGCGCGGGGGATTTCTTTATTTGGGGTTGCGGGGCGGTGTTGTTGTTTTCTAATAAACAGGTGGAATGTTCTAATATATTTTAAAATGTTCTAATAAAGGTCCGATTTTCTAATATCTTTGCTCAATATGCTAATAAGTCTTCGAGATTTAATATAGTGGATATGGATGTACTAATATCCTGCCAGGTTGTTCTAATATCTGCGTAAGATGTTCTAGTAAACTCAAGTTCGGTCACCCGGAAGCCCTCAATTGAACTAAAAAGCAGCTTAACCGTTACCCGTTTCACCCGGTTTTCTAATAAAAGCTATGGAAGTTTTTAATAACCACCAAATATCTTTTAATATTCCCGACAATTCTTCTACTAACAGAATAAAAAAAGCCGCCCAACCCTTACAACAGGCCGGACGACTATTTATTGAACATTATCTCGTATTCTTTTTAAAAGGCAGCCACCAGTTCCAGTCGCCAAACAGCTTCATGAAACTTGGAACGAGCATCAGGCGGATGATTGTTGCGTCAATGGCGATTGCGATTGCAATACCGACTCCTATTTGCTTCACGGGCATAACATCCGTAAATGCGAAGGCGCCTGTAATGACAATCATAATAAGCGCTGCCGACGTAATGATTTTACTTGTAGATACAAGTCCATCGACCGTTGCCCTCGTATTTGTTGCCCCTTTTAAATATTCTTCCTGAATACGGGAGATTAAAAATACTTCATAGTCCATACTTAAGCCGAACACTAGGCAGAAGGTCAACACCGGAATAATCAATACAATTGTCGTCGCTTCCAAACCGAAATGACCGTACTGGAAAATGTAGACAAGAATACCGAATGTCGCACCTAAGCCAAGGATGTTCATTAAGATCGCTTTCAACGGAATTAAAATCGAACGGAATGCAATCATTAAAATGAAGAATGTAGATATAATGATGATCGCAACGGCAATGAGTACTTTACCGGCAATCTCATCAAAGATTTCCTGATTGAACTTCGCTTGACCGGATAAGGCAAAATCGATACCTAAATCCTTTTCGCTCCAGTCGCGTACAAAATCCTGAGCTTCGAATGAAGAACCTTCTGCATCTAAATAAGCGACCATATACATTTTGTCTTCCTGAATAAAGTTTTCCGCCACTTCATCCAGTGCACCGGGTGCTTGCGGGTTGCTGTTTGCCATTTCCCACATTTCAACGGATTCAATATTGGCTACAGTAAACATCGATGTTACACGATCGACAAGAGGGTCATCCAACAGCTGCTGCTGAATATCGAATATTTTTTCGCGTCCTTCTGTCGTATCCCAATCACCGGCATCTTCACTTTCTGCCAGGAGGAATACCGGTGTATTATCGCCGAGCCCAAACTGTTCATCAAGCGTATCGAACGTTTGGCGCGACTCATATGATTCCGGCAATGATTCCGTTGAAGGGATCGTTAACTCGATATCTTTAATCGGTACCATTGCAACACATAAGAGAATGATTGCCACAACTATAATAGTAACAGGTCGTTTCATAACAAAGGCAGCGAACTTCTGCCAACGAGAGGCAGTCGGTTTTATACGGAAAACACGGCCTTTATTTAAACGATCACCAAGAAGCATCAATGTTGCTGGTAAAAGTGTAATCCCTGTTAAAACAGCCAACAAAACGACAATTGATCCGCCAAGCGCGATGTTCATGAAGATTTCTACATCAATTACAATCATTGCGCCAAGTCCGATCATGACACAAAGCGCTGAGAAGATAATCGATCGTCCGGCTGTTTGGATAGCTATTTGAACTGACTGCTCAATCGATTGTGTAATGCGTTCTTCACGGTAACGGTTAATAAGCAGCAATGCAAAATCAATACTTAAAGCTAACCCGAGCATTGGGACGATATTTAATACGAAAATCGATAAGTTTACACTATCGCCTAAAAGAGCCAATAGACCAAGTGTGATGACAACCGTGGCACCGCCAACTAAAATCGGCAGTAAAGAAGCGACGATCGTACCGAATGCTAACAATAAAACGATTAAAGCAATCGGAAGACCAATAGTTTCTGCTTTAATTAAATCATTTTGACTTGCGACATTAATATCCTTTGAAATAACCGGTTCACCTGTAATGGAAATACCGTTATTTTCACCGAGCTTTTCACGCAGCTCATCAATAATTGGGAAGTAATCATCCACTGAATTATCAAAATCCAGCATTCCATAGGCATAGCCGTCTTTATTTAATTCTTCGACACCTACAGGAGATGTTATTGTTTGAATCTCTTCAATTGTTTCTAAACTTTCAAGGGCAGACGAAATTTCCTCATCCGTTTTATTTTCAAACAGTACAAAAATCGTCTTTGCGGGTAAATTGAATGTATCCGATAGCTCATTCGTTACATACGAATGGTCGCCATCATAGAAAAACCCATCCCCTTGCAGTTTAGAAGGGAGTTGAAGCGCAAAAAATGCTAGAACAACTAAAAGTGCACACCATAGTAGAACAATCGGTTTTGCGAATTTTGTAATGAATGCTGCGAACTGTCTCATAAATTACCGCCTTTCTTTTTCCATAAATACAGTGTAATGGATTCGTAGAAAAAAAGAAAAGAGGGAGGTTTGTCCGAAAAAAGTTTCGAAACATACCTCTCCTCTTTACTAAAAGAATAGATTTAATATTGTATAAATAACCGCTGCCATGACAGCAGAAATAGGCATTGTAATAATCCAAGTAGTGACAATTTTACGAGCCATACCCCAGTTTACGCCTTTTACATTTTGAGCCGAACCAACACCCATAATTGCAGAAGAAATAACATGTGTTGTTGATACAGGCAAGTGAATTAATGTTGCACCGAAAATGATGGATGCGGAAGCAAGGTCTGCAGCAGCACCATTTACAGGACGGATTTTCATAATTTTGCCGCCTACTGTTTTAATGATTTTATAACCGCCGATTGATGTACCAAGACCCATTGCTAAAGCACAGGCAAAACGTACCCAACCTTGTACATCATCCGTTGTTTGCCAATTCGCTGCAATAAGCGCCATCGTAATAATACCCATCGCCTTTTGAGCATCGTTTGTTCCGTGGGTAAATGATTGAATGGCAGCAGTGAAAATTTGCATAATACGGAAACCTTTATTTGTTTTATATAGGTTCATATTCTTAAAAATGAATTTCATTATTGTCATCATTATATAACCGGCACAAATCGCAATGATTGGTGATGCTAATAAAGCAATGATGATTTTTGTGAATCCGCTATAGTTTAAAACCCCGATTCCAGATGCTGCAATGGCAGCACCTGCAATCGAACCGATCAATGTATGAGAAGAACTTGATGGAATTCCAAAATACCAAGTGACTAAGTTCCAAGTGATCGCCGATAACAGAGCGGCCAATATCACAACAGTACCGATTAATGGTGCATCGGGAGTAGATAATGCAAACGGGTCAACAATATCTGACGCAATCGCCTTTGCAACACCCACGAATGTAATGGCACCCAAGAAATTCATAAACGCTGCCATGATTACCGCTACTCGAGGAGGTAGCGCACGTGTTGAAACGGACGTTGCAATCGCATTTGCCGTGTCATGAAAACCATTAATGAAGTCAAATGCAAGTGCAAAAAAGACTACTAAGACAGTAATGATAAGTAGTGTATTCATTAAAAGGACTCCTCATTAATTACGCATTACGCATAATGATTGTTTCGATTGTGTTAGCAACTGTTTGACAGTAGTCGGCAATTTCTTCTAACTGCTCATAAATATCTTTGAATTTAATTAGACGAATAGGATCTTTTTCGTTTAAAAACAGCTTTTTAATAGAAGAACGTAAAACTTCATCACATTCACGCTCATAATCTTTAATTAAAATTGCGTGTTGGCGCATTCCAACAAGATCTTTTTTGTTTAACAGTTCCATCGCTTTAACGATTTCATCAGTAGATTTGGCGATATAGGCTAGGAAATCGCGCATCGATTCATCGATTTCTGTTAATGAAAACATTTCGAAATGTGCAATCGTACCTTCTGCGCCATCTAACACATCATCCATACGAATTGCTAATGACAAAATATCTTCACGCTCAATTGGCGTCATAAATGATTTATTAAGCATGACGATTAATTCATGAATTAATTTATCACCTGCTGTTTCGTATTGTTTCATACGAATGCTAATTTCCTTTAAGTCTGCAACCGTTTCAATGCGGAAATCATTTGCATAATGGATACCTTCACGCATATTTTCAGCAATTTTCAATAACGCTGAGAAAAACGGATCTTGCTTCTTTGAACTAAACATGGAATGCCTCCTGGATATATATAATTAAAATAATTTTAAAAATTAACCTAAATTATCATAACAAAAACTTAAAAAAATCTATACAAATTTTACTCTAACCTTATCAATCTTTACAATTCTGTAACAAAAGGAAAAATTGAATAAGTAATTATTTTTAGTCGAAAAATAGAAAAAATACAATGAAACGAGAAAACTATTTTGCTATGATAGTAAATTTTGTAGCTCATTTTCCAAAAATGGTTTCGCATTTAAAAAGCGCACAAATTCATCATACTTTAATCGCTGTTCACTTGTTGGCTTCTTCCCGGTGAAATAAGCACGTATTAAAATATTCTTTGGAGTGTTTTCCATATCGATAAATTCCAATAATTGAGTATCGTAGCCGACAAGTGATAATAGTTCAGCTCGAATTGAATCCGTAGCTAATGCGGCAAAGCGCTCCTTCACTAAACCATGCTGTGTCATAATCGATAATGCAGGTGTCTGCAACTGTCGGTTCAGCTCATGTTGACAGCAAGGAACACTTAAAATAACTTTTGCGCCCCATTTTACTGCACGGGCTAATGCCATATCTGTAGCAACATCACAAGCATGAAGGGTTACGACCATATCTACAGCAGCTTCTTCATTGAAGTCATTAATATCCCCAACTAAAAACTGAAGATCTTCATATTGTAAATCTCTCGCAATCCGATTACATTCCTCAATTACTTCCTTTTTAAGATCAAGGCCTGTGACATGTATATCAAGACCCTTTTCAATTTTTAAGTAATGATACAAAGCGAATGTTAAATAGGATTTACCTGAACCGAAATCTAGTATGCGAATCGTTTTGTCTTTCGGTAAATGGGCTAAAGAATCATCGATAAACTCAACAAAGCGATTGATTTGTTTAAACTTATCATATTTCTGTTTCTTTATTTTCCCATCCTCTGACTGCACTCCTAAACGGACTAAAAACGTGTGAATACGGGAATCATCCAATAGATATTGTTTTTTTCGGTTATGGGATAAGTTCACTTGTTTAGTTGTAGCATTTTGATCAGATTTCCAAAGCACTTTATTTTTCTTCGAGAGTTGCACTTGTACTGTCTGCTCCTGAAACTCAGCATGTACTTGACGGAACTGTTCTAAAAGAGCATCGAGCTTCGAGGCTAAATCATCCACTGTAATATTTTCATGCTTTAAAATGCGCTCATATTGATATTCCAGCTGGATCATATATTCTCCACGAATTTCTACGGGCTTGATTTTGACCCGTTTTAAGTCACTGGATTTTTGACGTGGCTGGCTAATAGTTGCTTGAAGTAGTGTTTTATTAGAAATGAGTGCATGAAGCTGCACTTTCATTTGTTCGAATTCCATAAAAACCGCCTTTTCTTTTTAAAAATAATGTGTCCCTATAGTATCATAATGCGCTTATATGTTGTCATTGTACAGGCTTTTGAATTGTATGTTACGATGGGGAAAAACTATAGATGGTAGCAAGGAGGCAAAAATTTGAAAGATGTTGAAGTATTAATTGAACGCGGTATATTAGTTGGCGTCAATTTACAAAAGGATGAGCATTTTGATTACTCAATGGAAGAGTTGGCAAATTTAGCACAAGCTTTAGATGTAGAAGTTGTCGGCATGGTGACGCAAAATCTGGAACGTGTGACACCTTCACATTATGTAGGTACAGGAAAGATTGAAGAAATTAAGGCGTTCTTTGATGAAACGGATGCCAACATCGTTATTTTTAATGATGAACTCTCACCATCACAAATCCGTAATTTAGAACGTGATTTGCAATGCAAAGTAATTGACCGTACAATGCTGATTTTAGATATTTTCAGCCGCCGTGCAAAAACACGTGAAGCGCAATTACAAGTAGAGCTCGCTCAATTACAGTATATGCTTCCGCGCCTAGTTGGGCTCCATGCTTCACTGTCCCGTCAAGGGGGAGGAACAGGCGGCGGCTTTAAAAACCGTGGTGCAGGGGAAACAAAACTTGAACTTGACCGTCGTAAAATTGAAGATCAGATTTCGAAAATCAAGAAAGAGCTTGAATCCGTTAAAGAACAGCGTGAAACACAGCGGAAGCAACGCCGTAAAAATGCAGTACCTGTCGTATCAATTGTCGGTTATACAAATGCAGGGAAGTCCACGATTATGAACCAGTTACTTGCGAAGGCGGGGCAGGATGATACGAAGCAAGTATTTGAAAAGGATATGTTGTTCGCGACACTTGAAACTTCGGTCCGCAATATTGAACTGGAAGATAATAAATCCTTTTTACTGACTGATACGGTTGGTTTTGTTAGTAAACTGCCGCATCACTTAGTAAAAGCATTCCGATCGACACTGGAAGAAGCACGAGAATCCGACTTGCTGCTGCACGTTGTCGATGTTTCAAATGAGGAATACCGCTTTATGATGGAAGTAACGAATGAAACATTAAAAGCAATTGATGTTGAAAATATTCCTACTATCTATGTATACAATAAATCCGACTTGGCTGATGTGGAATATCCGTTAGTTAGCGGGGACAATATTTGGCTTTCTGCAAAGGAAGATGTAGGTCTGGAAGAGTTACTTCAGCAAATTAAACAACAAATTTTTGCTAATTATGTTACATGTCAAATGCTTATTCCATATAATCAGGGTGGAATTGTTTCCTATTTAAATGAGCAGGCAACTGTTTTGGAAATGGAATATGAAGAAGAGGGTACATTATTAACTCTTGAACTTAAAGAAGTGGATTATCAGAAGTATGAAACTTATGTAGTAAAGTAATAAAGAACTAAGCAAGCTAAAGTACGTTGCAGTTGCATCGTACTCTAGCTTTTTCTTTTTACTTTTGCCTATATGAAAAGTCAAAATAATTTATTTACTGAATTAATTGTTTTATAATACAAAAATCCTGTTGTGCTAATTTATTTTATTTGTCTGAAAATAACGAAAAAACGCAAAATTATAACATTTTGATTATTTGTTGATTTTAATCAACTATTAGGCTAAAGTGTTCAAGTATATTATTTCAAATGTCAGACAACAGACGACGGATTTTATTTTCAGAATATTTATTAATCGGGAGGATTTCAAATGTATTCAAAAGAAGAAATTGTGAAGTCCGTTCCTCAAACTGGTTTTGTCGGTCAACCTAAAGGGTTGTTTACACTATTCTTTACAGAGTTTTGGGAACGTTTTTCATATTATGGTATGCGTGCCATTCTACTATTCTACATGTACTATGCAGTTAAAGATGGTGGATTAGGACTAGATCGTACACAAGCTAACATCATCATGTCGATTTACGGTTCATTAATCTACATGTCAGGTATTATCGGCGGGTGGATCGCTGACCGTATTACTGGTATGCGTAAAGCGATATTCTATGGCGGAATATTAATTATGATTGGTCATATATTATTGGCCTTGCCGCTTGGTGTAACAGCATTATACTTATCGATGTTCTTTATCATCATTGGTACTGGTTTATTAAAGCCAAACGTTTCATCAGTAGTTGGTGACTTGTATGCAGATAATGATGCACGTCGTGATTCAGGATTCTCTATTTTCTATATGGGTATCAACATGGGTGGTTTCCTGGCACCTTTATTAGTTGGTTTATTCCAAAAAAACTGGGGCTTCCATGCAGGATTCAGTGTTGCTGCAGTAGGTATGTTCATTGGTTTAGTTGTTTACTTAATGTCGCAAAAGAGCCTTGGTTTAGCAGGTTCTGTAGCACCAAACCCACTTTCTGATAAAGAGAAGAAAACGACAACTCGTAACTTCACAATCGGTGGTTTGATTATTGTAATCTTAGGTTTTGTAGCTTACCAAACAGGTAACGCAAGCATTGAGAACTTCTCATTATTAATTACATTCTTAGGTGTAATGATTCCTACGTTATTTATTATTTATATGTATCGTAGTCCAAAAACAAATGCAGACGAAAAATCTCGTCTATTAGCATATATCCCATTATTCATCTGTGCGGTAATGTTCTGGGCAATTGCTGAACAATCTTCAACAGTTATTGCAACGTTCATTGATACTCGTACAAACTTAAATTTATGGGGCTTTGAAATTCCGGCTGCATGGTTCCAGTCATTTAACCCGTTATTCATCATTGTTCTAGCGCCAATGTTTGCGTTTATGTGGACGAAATTAGCGGATCGCGGACCATCAACTCCGAAGAAATTTGCTTTATCTTTATTCTTTGCAGGTATTTCATTCTTCGTAATGATTGCAGCAATCGTTTTAACTCCGGAAGATACGTTAGTAAACCCACTTTGGGTTGTATTCTCAATCTTCTTGTTAGTATTAGGTGAGCTATTGCTTTCACCAGTTGGTTTATCAGCTACAACGAAATTGGCACCAGCTGCATTCGCAGGCCAAACAATGGCGTTATGGTTCTTAGCATCAGCTGCTGCACAAGCAATTAACGCACAGTTAGTTCGAATTTACGGAATCGTATCTGAAACAACTTACTTCGGTGTATTAGGTGGTTTATCGGTTGTATTAGGGGTTATTATTCTCCTGATTTCGCCAATCATCTCTAGAGCAATGCGCGGTATTAAATAATTTTCAAACCTTTATTTGCAGAATTACTGTAAATAAAGGTTTTTTCTTTTGGTCAATAAGGAATAATAAAAGTTAACTACTTAAAAAGGTAGTATGTGGTATATAATGGGATTGGGATGATACTTAATGAAGCGCTATGAATTCTTTCAGTAAGGAAGTATCGATTCTTCACATTAACTTCTTTCAGCGATTGTCAAAAACTTTTGCCGAAAGAGACCCATTTGGGTTAATTTCGCAACATTTGGTCGAAAATAACCGGGGTAACCGATATATGTAGAACATTCCCGATGGTTACACATCTTTTTCAAAAATCATGCAACAAAGCATGATTGCGGAAAGACACTAAGTAAAGCAAGGCGTTTTTAAGTATGAAGAAAAGTAACTATAGGGGAGGCAGAATTATGTTAGAATCAGTGACGATTAAAGAATTAACGACAATTGAACAAATTGAAGAGGCACGTAAGCTAGAACATGAAATTTGGGCTGTCGGCAGCATTCCAGTACATCAAACAATTGCGACGATTCGCAATGGCGGGATTGTACTCGGTGCATATTTAAATGATGAAATAATTGGTTTTAACTATAGTTGCCCTGGATATATGGATGAGAATATATACTTATATTCCCATATGATTGGTGTGAAGCGTAATTATCGAGAGCAAGGCGTTGGAGAACTGCTTAAAAATTACTTAAAGGATATCGCAATAGAGCGCGGTTACAGAACTTGCCGCTGGACATTTGATCCACTTGAAGCGCGCAGCGGATTTTTGAACTTTTCAAAGTTGCGTAGTTATAGCGATACTTATATAGAAAATTGCTACGGTGAAATGGAAGACCCGTTCAATCGGGTACTGCCTACAGACCGTCTTTGTGTAGAATGGCAACTTGTTGATAATGATTACTTGCGCTGGGATGCAAAAGTGGAAGAATTACTGGATGAAGCAAAGCCGGTAGTTAATTGGGAAGAGAATATGGTGGGCCTTCCGACATTGGATCCGGAGCAAAAGTTTGATAAAGAAGAGGCGCTTATTCATGATGCCTATCTGTTACCTATCCCTACGAATTTCCAGAAAATCAAAGTGGAAAGCGTTGCTTTAGCAGAAGATTGGCGTTATAAAACAAGACATATTTTACAGGCAATGTTTGACCGAAATTATAAGATAATTTATTTAAACAAAATAGATGATAATATTAGCCATTACTTACTTGTAAAGCGTTCATTATTTGCTCTTTAATTAGGAGTGAATGATGCCGCAGCTAAATATTATTAGGAGCAACAAAGATGAAATTAGTAGAAGTGACAATACATGAAATAGTGATGCGAATGAAGACTCCATTTACGACAAGCTTAGGTACCATGCAAGACAAGCGTTTTTTAGTTGTGGAAGCGATGGATGAAAGTGGCGTAGTCGGCTGGGGTGAGGGGGTTGCATTTGAAGAGCCTTCCTATACAGAAGAAACATTTAAAACTTCACTTCATTTATTGGATGATTTTTTAATCCCCGCATTACTCGGGAAAGAATTGAAGCATCCGGATGATGTGTATGAGCTATTCCGTACGATTCGACGCAATAACATGGCGAAAGCGTCAATTGAAGGAGCGGTGTGGGATATTTATGCTCAATTGACGAACCAATCGCTGGCAACGGCTGTTGGAGGAGTCCAGGGAAAAATTGAAGTAGGAATCAGCATCGGTTTACAGCCTACAGATGAACAGCTGATCGATACAATTCAGCAGTTTTTGGATGAAGGTTATAAGCGAATTAAAGTAAAAATTAAACCGGGAAAAGATATTGAGCTGATCCGAACAATACGGCAAGCATTCCCGGCAATTCCTTTAATGGCAGATGCAAACTCTGCGTATACATTGGTTGACATCGATCGTTTGAAAGAGCTGGATGCATTCAATTTAATGATGATTGAGCAGCCATTAGCCCATGATGACCTCATCGATCACGCCGTATTGCAAAAACAAATAAAGACACCGATTTGTTTAGATGAGAGTATCACATCTTTAGAGGATACGAGAAAAGCGATTCAACTAGGCAGCTGTCAGGTGATAAATATTAAAATTGCGCGAGTTGGCGGTATTAGTGAGGCGAAGCGTATTCATGACTACTGCATGGAACACCATATTCCTGTTTGGTGCGGGGGAATGCTGGAAGCGGGTATCGGCCGTGCACAAAATGTAGCACTGACAAGTCTTGCAAACTTTACAATGCCTGGAGATACCGCTGCTTCTGAACGCTATTGGCATGAAGACATTATTCAACCGGAAGTAACCGTAACAGATGGCTACATTACCGTTCCCAAAACAAAAGGGCTTGGCTATAAGGTAAATCGCGAAGCAATAAATAAATACAGTGTAAATAAAAAAACATATCGCATGTAATTGTAAGGGATAAGAAAAAACCTTAATAAGTAATGGATATTTTGTAAAATTGATTGAAATGAAGGGCGACTCCTGCGGGAATAGCGTGACGGCTGAGACTATAGGCTCAGGCCACGCCCGCGGAAAGCGTTCCGCAATGGAAATCAATTTTTAACGCACAGCAAAAATGCTATTTTTCTCCTAGAGAAAAATAGCATTTTTGAGTTATGTCCCAGTCTTTTTCTATTCATTTTTACTTCCTACTAGAATACATACAGGATGTTGTAAATAAAACGGCGAATCGCTCTAAAAATACATTTTTCAGTCTATTCCTCTTTTAATACAAGTTAATATAAATTGTCTGTTTGATTTTCATTATTAGCAATTATATAATGATGTAGGGAAAGAGATGATTCTCATTTTCATTTAGAATTTACGTATTATATAAAAATCTAAAATATATATAGAATAGTGGGAGAATGTAATGAGACTTTGGATGCTCGTAGTAGCGACCATCGTTCTGTCCTTTTTATCATTATTTATTGGTGCGATCGATATTAAGCCATCTGATTTATTAGATTGGGAATCAGATAAAATGCAGATTTTCTTAATGAGTCGAGTACCACGATTAATGGCAATTATACTTGCCGGGGCAGGGATGGGTATTTCTGGATTAATTATGCAAAGCTTAAGCCGTAACAAATTCGTATCGCCGACAACGTCTGGTACACTCGATGCGGCAAAGCTAGGTATCGTTGTATCAATGATATTTTTTACAAGTGTAGGATATATGGAGAAGATTATCTTCAGCTTTACATTTGCACTGATCGGTATGATGGTTTTCATGCGTCTTCTTGAAAGCATTAAATTCAAGGACGTTATTTTTGTACCCCTGATCGGGATTATGTATGGAAATATTATTGGTGCCATTTCAACATTTCTTGCGTATGAGGCAGATGTGTTACAAAGTGTAGATACATTCTTTCTAGGTAGCTTTACGCTTGTTGTATCAGGTCGCTATGAATTACTTTATATAGCAGTACCTGCAATTTTCCTTGCGTACTTATATGCCAATAAGTTTACAGTGGCTGGTATGGGTGAAGATTTCGCCAAAAATCTTGGCTTAAGCTATCGTACCGTATTAAATCTTGGTTTAGTGCTGGTAGCGATTATATCTACTACAGTTGTCTTGACGGTAGGGATTATTCCTTTCCTGGGATTAATCGTACCGAACTTGGTTTCATTATATATGGGGGACAATTTACGTAAAACAATTCCACATACTATTTTCTTAGGTGCAGCATTCCTATTAATGTGTGACATTTTAAGTCGTTTAATAGTATACCCGTTTGAAATTCCTGTAAACACAACTGTTGCGGTAATCGGCAGTGCGATCTTCTTAGTAATGTTGTTTAGGGGGAAAGCATATGCGAAAAAATAGTACGAAGCTAATCTTCTTAGCAATTATCGCACTAGTGTGTATTGCGTTATTTGCTTTTTACAATATTCAAGGCGGATTCAGTTATGCCTTTCCAAAGCGGTTAGAGCGAATTGCGGCAATGGTTATAACTGGTACGGCGATTGCTTATGCAACCGTTACATTCCAGACGGTTACACATAACCGTTTACTGACACCTTCTATGATGGGTGTCGATTCGATGTATGAAGTAGTGCAAACGATTATATTCTTCTTTGCAGGCTCTGCGTCAATCTTTGTAGTAAGTCGTTATTTAAACTTTGGTTTATCAATTTTGGCGATGGTAATTTTCGCCTTGATTTTATATCGTTTCTTGTTCCGGGCAGATAAACATCCGATTTTCCTGCTTTTACTTGCCGGAATGATTATCGGAACATTGCTCGGCAGTTTTGTAACATTTTTACAGGTAATAATTGACCCGGTAGAATATGAAAGCTTACAGACACGCTTGTTTGCTAGTTTCATGAATGTGAAAACAGAGCTGCTGCTCATTGCTGTCATTATTTTAGGGGCTGCAT
The DNA here is from genome assembly GCF_056173085.1 of Solibacillus sp. iso_87. Taxonomy (NCBI): domain Bacteria; kingdom Bacillati; phylum Bacillota; class Bacilli; order Caryophanales; family Caryophanaceae; genus Solibacillus; species Solibacillus sp. iso_87. Next base: position 3,665,862 of record NZ_CM149656.1, on the reverse strand, counting down.
TTATATACGGTTACCGTTTATTGCGTGATTTAGATGTCATGTCACTAGGTCGAGAGAATGCAATAAACTTAGGTGTAAATTATGATAGAATAGTATTAAAAGTATTAATTTTATCTTCAGTTTTAATTGCAACATCTACTGCGCTAGTTGGTCCGATTACATTTTTAGGGTTAATCGTTTCAAACTTGGCATATCAGTTTTTTGCTACGTACAAGCATTCCGTTTTAATAGTAGGTGCGAGTTTAATTAGTATTATTGCACTTGTCGGTGGGCAGTTCTTAGTACTGCATGTATTCCAGTTAAGTACAACGATCAGCGTTATTATTAACTTTGTCGGTGGACTTTACTTTATTTACCTAATACTAAAGGAAAGTAGGAAAGCAGGATGATTGAAATTAAAGGGCTTTCTAAAAGCTTTGGAAAAAAACCGGTCGTTGAGGATGTCTCATTAACTATACAGCCAAAAGCAATCACTTCATTTATCGGACCGAATGGAGCAGGTAAATCAACATTATTATCAATGGTAAGCCGATTGCTTGATGCAGATACAGGAGAAGTATTTTTAGATCAAAGTGATGTTAAAAAAATGAAATCCAATGATTTTGCGAAGCGTGTAGCAATTTTACGCCAGTCAAACCATTTAAATGTGCGTTTAACTGTTCGTGAGCTGGTATCATTTGGTCGTTATCCATATTCGAAAGGTCGTCTGACTCCAGAAGATGAACAGCATATTGACCGTGCGATTGAATATATGACATTGGGCGAGATGGAGCATAAGTTTTTAGATGAACTATCTGGTGGTCAAAAGCAGCGTGCCTTTATCTCAATGGTAATTGCTCAGGATACGGAATATATTTTATTGGATGAGCCATTAAACAACTTGGATATGAAGCACTCTGTTCAGATTATGAAAATTTTACGCAAGCTTGTTGATGAATTGGGCAAAACTGTAGTAATTGTTTTACATGATATTAACTTTGCTTCCGTGTATTCAGATCGGATTGTCGCGTTAAAAGATGGACGCCTTGTAAAAGATGGTCCAACAAATGAGATTATTAACTCAGAAGCATTACGAGAAGTATATGATATGCATATCCCGGTGCAAGAACAAGATGGATGTCGTATTTGCGTATACTTTAATTCACATAGTTAAATAATATTGGAAATAAATGCATAGGTTTGCTCGCTTATGCATTTATTTTATGAATTTAAATGAGAATGAATATTAGTTTCAGAATATTCATTGACAAGTATGTACAGTTGATTTACACTAACGTTAGTTAATTGAAAACGATTATCACTCTCGCTTGAGAGAACATTAGGAGGAAAAGTAACAATGAAAAAGTGGAAATTTTTAACGGCAGCAGCATTAACATTAATGTTAGCAGCTTGTGGTTCAGACGAAGAATCATCTACAAAAGATGAAGCGAACGAACCAGCTAAAACAGAAGAAACAACTTCATCTACGGAAGCTCCAGCTTTCCCAATGACAGTATCTCCATTATCAGCGGGTAGTGAAACAGAAGACGGTAAATCCCTTACTTTTGAAGATGTAACATTTGAAGAAATGCCAAAAAACATCGTAGTATTTGACTACGGTTTCTTAGATACACTTGATGCATTAGGTGTTGAAGGTATCGTTGGTATTGCTGCTAACGGCGGTAAAGGTAACTTCCCAGAGCATTTAAAAGAAAAATATTTAAATGATTCAATTACTGATGTTGGTTCTTTAAAACAAATCGACTTCGAAAAAGTAGCAGCTGCTAACCCGGATGCAATCTTCATCTCAGGTCGTCAAGGTTCTTTCTATGAAGAATTAAAAGAAATTACACCGAACGTAGTATTCATCGGTTCTGATAACTCAAACTATGTTGAAGGTGTATACGAATCAGTTGACTTAGCTGCTGAAATCTTCGGAAAACAAGAAAAAGCTGAAGAGTTAAAAGCTGCATTACAAGAAAAAGTTGATGCTGTTAAAGAAAAAGCAGCTGGTTATGAAAATGCATTAGTAGCAATGTACAACGACAAAAAAATCTCTGGTTTCGACAACGGTGAAGATTCTCGTTTCGCGTACGTATACAATGACTTTGGTTTTAAACCATCAACAACTGAGATCAAAGCTTCATCACACGGTTCTGACTTCTCGTATGAGTCAATTCTTTCTGTAGACCCAGAAGTATTATTAATCATCGACCGTACAGCGTCTGATGTAGAAACAATCAAAGCTGACATCGAAAACGATATCATCAAACAAACGCGTGCTTACAAAGAAGGCAAAATCGTTTACCTTGATGGCGTAAACTGGTACTTCTCTTCTAACGGTGTAACAACTGAAGCAGAAAAATTAGATGAAATCTTAAACGAATTAAAATAATATAATTAAAGATGGCATGTCTCTCAAGTAGAGGCATGCCTTTTTAAAAGAGAGGGGATTTAAAATGTTCGTACAAATTCGCAAATGGATCGTAACAGAAGGCAACTCGCTTAAAATTATCGAGCGCTTTAGCAAAAAACCTGGTCAAGGTCCATCGATGCTTGAACTACGTGAAGGATTTATTGGCCGTGAACTGCTTGTAAAAAATGTGCGACGTGGTGAAGAGGAAGTTGTAATGATTATTCGTTGGGAATCGGAGGATGCATGGAAAGCATGGGAGAAGAGTCCGGAGCATATTGCAGGCCATAAAGCGAAAATCAAAGAGCATGCAGGAAAACCACCAAAACCGGACTTCGTTATTTCGATGGAGCATGGAAATTACACAGTTGTGGAATAATGGGTGTTTAAGAGGAAATCCACTTTGCAGAGTTTTTTGGCAAAGTGGATTTTTATTTTTTGTATATTACATATAATAATAGGGTAAGTAAAGTAACAGTTTGACTGAAGAAAGTGGGTGTTTGTTTGAAAAAGAGAGTTTCATTTTTTGCGCTAGTTACATTGGTAATGTTTATCATTATTGCACTAAATTTTGATACACCAACCTTCGAGGCGTTCGATTTAAAAATCCGCTCATTATTATTTGGGAATAGTTTTATTATTGTATTTCACAATTTAGGAGAATTAAAGTTTATCATAGTGGCAACCGTTATTTTGCTGCTGTATTTAGCAATCTTTAAGAAAGATTTTCGCGGTGTGCTCTTTGTGCTGCTTACAGTTGGTGTTGGAAATGGTCTAAACCAACTTTTAAAGCGTATTTTTGCACGACCACGTCCGGAAATTGAAGATCAGCTTTCGTCGTTTAGTTTTCCTTCCGGTCATGCGCAAATTAGTGTATTATTCTTTTTAACGCTGGCATATTTGATTTCGAAGTGGTTGAAAAACAAGAAGTGGAAATTTACTACATACGGTATAATACTAGCCCTTATTTTTTTAATAGGTTTATCACGTATAGCGGAAGGTCGTCACTATGCAACGGATGTTTTAGCAGGGTGGAGTATCGGGTATACTTGGTTTATCATAAGCGTATTATGGTATGAGTCAAAAAAGCATAAATAGAACCAATGGGATTCCTAATGTAGGAATCCCTTTTTTAGAACTTGATTTGGTTTGCTGCATAAGATTTTCCGTATTAAAAAAAGTTGCACAAAGGAAACATTGTGCGTATAATGTGAGAAAAGAATTATAAAGAAGGAGAATAGTATGGATGAGAATGTATTATTAGCGTTAGGCTTAACATTATTTGCAGGGCTTGCTACTGGTATTGGCAGTTTGATTGCCTTTTTTACAACACGCACAAATAAGAAGTTTCTTTCGGTTGCATTAGGCTTTTCGGCGGGGGTTATGATTTATGTATCGCTTGTAGAGATTTTTGTAAAAGCGAAAGACGCATTAGTAAACGTTCATGGGGAAACAATAGGGTATTGGTACACCATCATCGGCTTTTTCGGAGGGATGCTTGTAATTGCCTTAATCGACCGCTTTATTCCGAAAGGGAAAAATCCGCATGAAGTAAAGTCTGTAGAAGATGTTCAAAAAGCTCAATTAATCGGGAATGAAGATGTAGAAGCAGACCGCCTCATGAAAATGGGATTATTTACAGCGCTCGCAATTGCGATTCATAACTTCCCGGAAGGTATTGCAACATTTATGGCGGTACTTCAAGATCCGAATGTCGGAATCGCGATAGCAATTGCGGTAGCCATTCATAATATCCCGGAAGGTATTGCAGTAGCCATTCCTATTTTTTATGCAACAGGGAAGCGTATGAAGGCATTTAAATGGTCGTTCGCCTCTGGTTTGTCAGAGCCGTTAGGTGCGTTTATTGCCTACTTAGTACTAATGCAATTTATGACAGATACATTGTTCGGTATTGTTTTTGCTGGTGTTGCAGGTATTATGGTATTTATATCGATTGATGAGCTGTTGCCGGCTGCTAAAAAATATGATGAAGCTCATTCGTCTATTTACGGATTAATAGCAGGTATGGCAGTTATGGCCATCAGTTTAGTAATGTTAACTTAATTGTAATTACTTCACGAAAAAGCCAGCATCTCCTATAAGGAGCATGCTGGCTTTTTAAAGTATTGAGACTAAAGCTTTGGAGCCTATCGGTTGAATAGAAGCTTTAGCTTTTCTATTAAGATGCGGCTGTTACATTTTCAGATGCAACAGTAAATGTTGTATTTGGGTATTCATTTTTTTCGATTTCATCAAGCAATGCGACAGCAAAATCAGCATAACTGATATAACTGTTAAATTGCGAGTTTACTAGAATTTTCTCTTCGCCTTTAATGTAATGGCCGGTACGTGGTCCATCCGAATCGAACATAGCCGATGGGATGGCAAAGGACCATTGAATTGAAGAGCTTTCCAAATCACGTAGGTTTTGCAATTGAGCCTTTGCTGCGACAGCAAGGTCCTCAGGATAATCTTCAAGATCCATAAGACGAACCGTTTTTTCACGATCAACAAAAAGGCAGCCTGAACTACCGATCACGAACAATTTTTTCTCTGTTCCTTCCAGTAAGGAAATTAAATGTTCACCGGCATCAACATGTAAATGTTCTTCCCCTGGTAACGGTGCAAAAGCATTAATTAAAATATCGAAAGGAGCAATTTGTTCCTTTGTTAATTTAAACAGGTCGCTTTCAATAATATTAATATTTTCTTCTTGTACGGTTGCCTTATTTTTTACAATCGCTGTTACATCAAAGTTTCTCATAATGGCTTCTCTTAAAATATGAGTTCCTGCCTTACCTGCAGCCCCAATAACTGCAATCTTCATAAACATTACCCCTTTCTAACAGTAGATTTATTAATATACCCAAATTTAAGGGGAAATATGCATAAAAGACAAAAAGAATAGAAAAAAGCAAAAAATGTACGTTATTCAAATGTGAGAATAACGTACATTAAGCACCCTAAAGTTTTATCTATAAATTTAATAAGTTGTAACAGTTGATCCGGATGGTGAAGCGGTTGTCACTACGACTTGATGGTCCGGAAATTGTTGCTGCATTGCTTCGATAAATTGTTCGGAGAAAGAGAGCGGAATCATCGAGATTAATGTTGGACCGGCACCACTTAAAGCAGTTCCATATGCACCAGCATTTTTTGCAGCTTTGCGAATTTCATTATATTCGGGAATAAGGTTTGCGCGGAAAGGCTCATGGAAAAGATCTGCTTCCATATAACGTCCAATTCGTTCATAATCCTTTGCAATAAGGGAAGCGGCAAGCATATTCGCATTGGCACTTGCACGCACTGCATAGCTTCGTTTCAACTGCTCAGGTAAAACACCGCGTGATGCTGCTGTTTTAAGTTCGATATTCGGAATAAATAAAACGAATGCCGCATCCATCTGCTGAATATGCAGTGTGTCGACAATTCCTGCTTCATCCATTGAAGAAATCGTCAATCCCCCTAATACCGAAGCAGTCGCATTATCAGGATGGCCTTCAATTTGAGATGAAATGTTCAGCTTATCCTGCTGCGATAATTTCAAACCCCCTAAAATATCGGCTAATTCAATAGCACCAACAATTGCTGCAGCACTGCTTCCGATACCGCGCGCAAGGGGTAGCTCACTAGTCATCTCAATTTTACATGGAGGCAGCGTTGCATTATATTGCTTTGCTACCTGCTGTGCAATTTTATAAATTAAATGGGTTTCAACTGACGTATCAGACGGCACATTGTCACCAATATGCACAAATTCCCACTCGTCTTGTAATGTGACATCCAATGTTAGATAGAGCGATAATCCAAGACCAATGGAGTCAAATCCAGGACCTAAATTTGCTGTACTGCCAGGAACTTTGATTTGCCACTTTTTACTCATAGACTAAATACGCCCTCGATATAATTACGGATTTCCTGCTCATCATTTTGAAGTGAGATAAGGTCTACAGTCGAAACATTCATCGCTGTATCAGGATCTTTTAAGCCATTTCCAGTAAAGACTGTAACAACACTACTGCCTGCAGCGATTTTGCCGGCTTTCACTGACTTGATGACACCAGCTAATGAAGCAGCCGAACCAGGTTCCACAAAGATCCCTTCTTTGTTGGCGATTAGTTTATAAGCATCTAAAATTTCATCATCAGTTACTGAATCAATTAGACCGCCTGACTCATCACGAGCTGTTTCAGCGAACTCCCAGCTTGCTGGATTCCCGATACGAATTGCTGTTGCTACTGTTTCCGGATTTGCAATTGGTGCTCCTTGCACGATTGCAGCGGCACCTTCTGCTTCAAAACCGTACATTTTAGGAAGACCGCTTTTTTTTGCTTCATTATATTCTTTAAAGCCTTTCCAGTAAGCTGTAATATTCCCTGCGTTTCCTACAGGAATACATAAGTAGTCTGGGGCTTGGCCAAGTTGATCAACAATTTCAAACGCAGCTGTTTTTTGACCTTCAATACGATATGGATTTACAGAGTTAACAAGTGCGATTGGAGTATTTTCCCCGATTTTGCGCACAATGTTTAATGCATCATCAAAGTTGCCGTCAATTTCGATAATTTTCGCACCATACATGCAAGCTTGTGCCAATTTACCGAGTGCCACTTTGCCTTTAGGAATGACTACGATTGACTGAATGCCGGCACGTGCCGCATATGCTGCGGCTGCTGCAGATGTATTGCCTGTAGAAGCACAAATGACAACTTTAGAGCCCTCTTCAATTGCTTTTGCAACAGCAAATACCATACCACGGTCTTTAAAAGAACCTGTTGGATTAGCGCCTTCAATTTTTCCGTATAACTCAATTCCGAGCTCTTTAGATAAATTTACTAATGGGATTAGTGGTGTATTTCCTTCATTTAGTGATAAAGCAGGTGTATTTTCAGTAACAGGTAGGTACTGTTTATATTCTTCGATAAGACCTTTCCACATAGATAATAAACTCCTTCTGTTCTCGCTAGGTGAACATTTGTTTTTGTATACAAGACATTTTATACCTATGTGTCCCTTATTTCAATAGGAATTGTTAAATTGTCGGAACAATTCGTTAAGTTAAAAAAATGTTGTCACTTTTAAGAAAGAAATGTATGATAATAATGTTGTTAAGTCAAGTGTAAAGACACATGGAAGGTGGAAAAGTAATGTCGGTGGAAACAAATGAACAAAAGCCCTTATCACGTAATAAACTTCTACGTATAGCTGGGGTTGGATGGATGTTCGATGCAATGGATGTTGGAATTTTATCTTTTATCATTGCAGCACTTGCGGTTGACTGGGGATTAAATAGTAGTCAAATGGGTTGGATTGCAAGTGTAAACTCGATCGGTATGGCAGTTGGTGCGCTGTTTTTTGGTGTACTTGCAGATAAAGTAGGACGTAAGCAAATTTTTATGTGGACACTAATAATATTCTCAGTTGCGAGTGGTTTATCCGCATTTACAACAACATTGACCCTCTTTTTAATTTTGCGTTTCTTTGTTGGCATGGGGCTTGGCGGGGAATTACCTGTCGCTTCAACACTTGTATCTGAAAGTGTAAAAGCTGAAGAACGCGGGAGAGTTGTCGTTTTACTTGAAAGTTTTTGGGCTGGAGGCTGGCTAATCGCAGCGCTTATTGCCTATTTCGTTATACCGGCTGAATTTTGGCCAATTGAAGGATGGCGAGTTGCATTATTAATTACGGCAATCCCTGCACTTTATGCAATTTATATAAGAATGAAATTACCGGACTCTCCACAGTTCAGGGTAAAAGAAGAATCGAAAAAACGTTCGGTTTTTCAAAACATCGCAACATTATGGGAGAAAAAATATGCACGTTCTACACTGATGCTTTGGATTTTATGGTTTGCAGTTGTATTTTCTTACTACGGAATGTTTTTATGGTTACCAAGTGTAATGGTAGGCAAAGGATTTGATTTAATATCAAGTTTTAAGTATGTATTAATCATGACGTTAGCCCAATTACCAGGTTATTTTACAGCTGCTTGGTTCATCGAGAAGTTTGGGCGTAAGTTTGTATTAGTTACATATTTATTAGGTACTGCAGCAAGTGCCTTTGTATTCGGCGGTGCAGAATCAATCGAAACATTGTTGATTTCCGGTATGTTGCTTTCGTTCTTTAACTTAGGAGCATGGGGTGCCTTATATGCATATACACCTGAGCAATATCCGGCAATTGTACGAGGAACGGGAGCGGGTATGGCGGCAGCAATAGGTCGTGTTGGAGGTATTTTCGGTCCTTTATTAGTTGGGACATTGCTGACAAAAGGCTTTGATATTAGCTATATTTTTGCGATTTTCTGTGTGGCAATCGTCATTGGAGTGTTAGCGGTTATTTTTTTAGGGAAAGAAACAAAGCAGACAGAATTACTATAGTTATAAATTATTAGTATTAAAGTGCTTTTTATAATAATGAATAGGGACCTGTGCTAATAAAATAGCGCAGGTCCTTTATTAAATTCCATAAATGTAAAAAAATATATAATAGATAAATTTACAGAACAGGTTTTTAATAATAGTTTATTTATAAATTATAAATTTTACAAAAGTAAGTCAATTTCCTATTCAAATTTTTATATTCTTTAGTATGCTAAAGTTTTTTCAGAAAACTCGTTGAATTCTATTATTATTCATGATAATGTATTTTTTATTATTAAGAATTTAGCACACGTAAAGTTACATGAATGAGTGAGATATTATTTTAAAAAATATAAGAAAGGGAGATGGAGAATTTGACTATTTGCGAAAATATTAAAAAGAAGTATATTCGTCTTTCTAAGGGGCAACGAAAAGTTGCTCAGTTTGTTATGGATAATCCGAATATAGTGGGAACACATACGGCCTCCGAAGTAGGAAGATTAGCAGATGTAAGTGAATCAACTGTAATCAGATTTTGTTATTCAATGGATTTAGCAGGTTTTAGTGAGCTCCAAGATAAACTGAAGGAATACTTAATGGAAAAAGGCGAAGCAACCGAAGTTAAACAAGCGATGCCTGCTAAAAAAATCCGAAATCATATTGGAGCGGACATTGTCAAAAAAGATATCGCCAACATTTCAAAAACATTCAACCAGCTAAAAGAGCAGGATGTTGAAGAAGTTGTGCAATTGTTACATACATCAAAGAAAATCCACTTTTTAGGTTTCAGAGAATCGACACCAGTTGCATTTTGGATGTACAGCAATGTCAACAGGTTACGAGACCATGTTCATTTTATTCCTCATGAGGCAGACAAAATCGCCCAACAACTTGCATATATGGATGAAGATTCACTGCTTTTCATTATATCACTTGATGAAGAATATGAAGATATGGCGACAACAGTAGAAATTGCAAAAAGGAAAAATGTAAAAATTGCCGCAATCCGTAATAAAGAGCTTACATCTCATGCGGATCCGGCTAACCCCGTACTTATCGTTCCGAATACAAAAGAAGACGGTATCACTTGTACAATTGCCATTTTCTCTTTATTACATATATTAGTGGAATCAATGGTAAGCCAAAACCCGCAACAATATGAGCAGTATAATAAAAAACCAAAAAGCTCACTCAGTACGTCGAATTTAATAGCAATCAGCTAAAACTGTAAAGGCTACCTCATAGCCATTACAGTTTTCCTTTTTGCTAAGCAATGTTGGTAAATCTTCTGTTTTTCACTTTCTTTACGTTATGTTAAAATGAAGAGCGAAAAGCATTTAATAGGAGGCTCACTATGAGTAAAACATTAGTTTTCGGACATAAAAATCCAGATACAGATACAATTACTTCAGCGATTGTTTATGCATACTTAAAACAACAATTAGGTGTAGATGCAGAAGCAGTTCGTCTTGGAGAATTAAATAACGAAACAAAGTATGCACTTGAAAAATTCAACTTTGAAGCACCACGTCTAATTGCTAACGTTAAAGATGAAGGAGCACAAGTAATTTTAGTAGACCATAATGAGTTTCAACAATCCGCAGATGGGATCGAAGAAGTACAAATTACAGAAGTAATCGATCATCACCGTATTGCGAACTTTGTAACAGCTGATCCAGTATATTTCCGTGCGGAGCCTGTAGGTTGTACAGCAACAATTTTAACTAAATTATATAAAGAAAATAATGTGGAAATTCCAGCTAATATTGCTGGTTTAATGCTTTCTGCTATTATTTCGGATACATTATTATTCAAATCGCCAACATGCACAGAACAAGATGTGAAAGCTGGCGAAGAATTGGCAGCAATTGCAAATGTTGATACTGCACAGTATGGTTTAGCTATGCTAAAAGCAGGTGCGGACCTTTCAGATAAGTCATTGGAAGATTTATTGTCATTGGATGCTAAAGGCTTTGAATTCGGTGAATATAAAGCGACAGTTGCCCAAGTAAATGCAGTGGATATTGAAGATGTTCTTGGTCGCCAAGAAGAGCTTGAAAACTTATTGAACAAAAATATTGCAGATAACGGCCTAGATTTATTCTTCTTTGTCGTAACAGATATTTTAAACAATGATTCAACAGCAGTAGCAGCTGGACAAGTTGCCGAAGAAGCAGCGAAAGCGTTCGGTGCAACAATTGTTAATGGTCGCATCAGCTTACCAGGCGTTGTATCACGTAAAAAACAAATCGTTCCAGTTTTAACTGAAAACTTAAAATAAAAAATAAATCCGGTAACGCATTTAAGAGTTACCGGATTTTTTCATTTTTAACGGATAGACGGCAGGGCCTTCAATAACTTCGCCTTTTGCATTATAGCGTGATCCGTGACATGGACAATCCCATGTATCATCTGCAACATTCCATCTAGTTTTACAGCCAAGATGTGTACATTTAGGCGCATCCGGTCTGTCGATATAGCCTTTTACAAGCTCTTTTCCGATCATCCCGCCCGTTTGCAGCATGAAGTAAAATGTCTTCCCGAAATTCGAACGATTCGGTGAGAATAAAGCGGCTGCCGGGTTTGCGATTCTTTTAATAAGATCTGTAAGCAAAGTTCCTGCAACAAGTGAAGAAGAAAGCCCCCATTTATTGAAGCCAGTTGCAATGTACAAACTGTCATCACTCGGAGATAGCTGGCCGATATAAGGAACTTGGTCTGCAGTCATAACATCCTGGGCACTCCAGCCGTATTCATATGGCGGAAGCTCAAAATCTGTTGTTAGTTCATGCTGCAATGTTTCATAAAACGGGTCTGTATCGCTTGTCGATCCAGCTGTATGCGATTGTCCGCCATAGATGAAGTAGGGCTGATTATCGATAAGCGCCGTTCGGATTGTACGACTTTGAGCATCGACGCTTAAATATTGGCCTTCTAACAGCTGTGAATATTTTGTTGCTGTTAAATAAGACCGTTTGATTTGCAGCTTCATCGAATAAAGCTGACGAATTGATTCTATTGGATAATGGGTACATAAAATCAGCTTTTTATAATGAACGGTACTGTCATTGCTTGTATGAAGGCAATTTTTGGACATTTCTAATTTAGTGACTCGCGTATTTAAATAAAGTTGTGCGCCATGTTTTCTTGCTAATTGAACATACGTATCTGTGAACTCGACAGGATTGATCTGACCTTCATTTTTGATACCGAGCGCAAGTTCTACAGGAACCGAAAGTTCGATGTCCTTTGTTGCAACAAAGGGAATACCAATTTTTTTATAGCTTTCCGCCTCGTTTAAAAGCTGCTCCTTTCCTTGAGGAGTAGCTGTATAAACATACGAAGTAGCTCGGGTAAAGCTGGTTCTACTTTCGGAAACAGCTTTTTCAATAGCCTGTTTATTCGCCTCGTAGTAAATTTTCCCGTCTTCTTCACTAAGTTTTGAGTAAATGAGGTTATGCTGGACTGTCAATTTTCCTGTAGAATAGCCAGTTGTTCCTTGTGCAAACTGGGGCATTGCTTCGATTAGCACGACACTAAGCCCCTCTTTAGCCAGAGAATATGCTGTATAAATACCGCTAATACCCCCTCCGATTATACATATATCGCAGTTAATCGATTCTTGCAAAGTAGGGGCAGCAAAATCTGAATGTGTTGGAAGCCAGAGAGATTGTTTCAAAATATCACCTTTTTATTTTTTAGCATAGGGTATTTGAACAATATTTATTCAGATGTTGTCACATAATAAAAATTCCTCAGCCATTATGTGGGGGGAGGCTAGTTTCAAACATTGTACTTTTGAATAGTTGCTAGCTACAATACAAGAAAAGGAGAGTGATTAGCATGAAAATCGAAGTATGGTCTGACTATGTATGTCCTTTTTGCTATATCGGCAAGAAACAATTAGAAATCGCATTAGATGAACTTGGGTATGGGGATGTGATTGAAGTAGCATATAAAAGCTATTTATTGGATCCTACAACACCAGTTGATACGACAAGCTCTGTATATGAAGAACTGTCACGAAAATACCAAATTTCATTAGATGAAGTTAAGAAAATGACAGCAAATGTTACAGCACGTGCCAAAGAAGTAGGGCTTGAGTACAATTTTGATGAAATGAAAAGTGCAAACACTGTAAAAGCGCACCGTTTAGCAAAATGGGCTGAAACAGAAGGGAAAGAAAAAGAATTTACCGAGCGCGTTTTAAAAGCTTACTTTTTAGAAGGTGAAGCAATCGGACAAACTGAGGTATTACTGACATTAGCAAAAGAAGTCGGACTATCTGCAGAAAAAGGCCGTCAAGTTATCGAGAGCAACGAGTATATGGAGCAGGTTGAGCAAGATATTGCGGTTGCTCAAAATCTTGGTGTACGCGGCGTACCTTTCTTTGTCATTGATAATAAGTATGGCATTTCTGGTGCACAACCACAGGAAATATTTGAACAAACGATTGAAAAAGCAGCACAGGAAATCGGTTTACGTAAGCCTTTGAAAATGCAAGGCGTAGACGGCGCTGCGTGTACCGATGATTCTTGTGATATTTGACAGGGAATTTTACCTGGATTCGCATATTTATATAAATGCGAAATAGGAATTCAGACTAAAGTATGAGAATAATCTAATTGATTTTTTTAGGTTGTTCTTTTATTATATTAAAGTACCTCGAATTTGAGATACTTTAAAACAAGATAAAAGATTTTAAAAATAAATAATATTGAAAATAGTAGGGAGAAATGAAAGATGACAAACGTATTAGTAGTAAAAGCAAATAACCGCCCGGATGGCGTATCAACAAAAATGTATGAAACATTTATGGCTGAAGTAGCGAACTATGAAGGTTTGAATGTAACAACTTTTGACGTATTTGAGGAAAATATGCCATATTTCGGACAAGAATTATTCAACGCTTTCGGTAAAGCACAAGCAGGCGAAGAATTATCAGCTATCGAAGCAGGTTCTTTAGCTGCTTTTAACAAATCTCGTGAAGCTTTAACAGCTGCAGATGTAGTAGTATTTGCATTCCCATTATGGAACTTAACAATTCCGGCAGCATTACAATCATTCATCGATTACACTTATGGTGCAGGCTATTCATTCAAATATAATGAACAAGGTCAATTAGTAAGCTTAATGACAGACAAAAAATATATCGTATTAAACGCACGTGGCGGTATTTACTCAACACCACAAGCATCTGCATCAGAAATGTCAGTAAACTATATTAATGCAGTAATCGGTGGCGTATATGGTATGGAAAAAATCGATGAAGTTATTATCGAAGGTCATGCTTCAAATCCAGCTGGAGCTGAACAAATTATTGCTGAAGGCTTAGAAAGAGTAAAAGCTGCAGCACAAAATTTGGCAAAAGTAACAGCTTAATTTAATTATTCATATAGTAGAGAAGGGTTGCTCACAAAGTAGTGAGCTCCCTTCTTTTTTTAGTCGGGAAAAGGTATTTATTAAGACAAATATTCACTTGGCAGTAAGCTACTTACTTTTCGTAATTAATGAGAAGTGGTAATATATAAGTAGCAGTTAAATAAATTTAGTTTTAGAGTAGTGAATATGAGGTGAAGAAAATGAAAGAATCAGCACTATGTCCGCGTCTTTCAAAAGCAATGGAGCTAGTCGGGAAACGCTGGACAGCTTTAATTATTTATCAATTGTTGGAAGGACCTCAACGATTCAATGCGATTGAGGCAGCATTGCCAATTAGTGGACGCTTACTGTCAGAGCGCTTAAAGGAACTCGAAAAAGAAGGTATAGTTGAACGTAAAGTGTATTCAGAAGTACCGGTTCGTGTTGAGTATAATTTAACGGATAAAGGGCGTTCCCTTGAACAAACTGTGAGAGAAATTGAAATATGGGCGAAAACTTGGTTATAAATCATGCTGTTTTACTTGTAAAAAGCGTTATAAAAACAGATACTTAAAAAGTACGTCAGCTTTACGGGAAAGGAAAATGTTTTTTATGACAATTCAACAGTGGGAAAATGATTTATTACAATGGATCCCTTCAACTAATATAAAGAAAAATGAAACATTAAAAAAATATACAATGACAAAACTTGGCGGTAAGGCAGATATTTTAGTGCTGCCGAAAACTGAAGAGCAAGCAGCAGCTGTCGTTAAGTATGCATATGATAATAATGTACCGCTACTGATGCTGGGGAACGGCTCCAATATGGTCGTCCGTGATGGCGGTGTACGTGGAATCGTCCTGCATTTTGCTTTATTGGACGAAATTCGCATTGAAGGTGATACGGTTTATGCGCAAAGTGGTGCTTTGATTAAAGAAGTATCAAAACAAGTCGCAGCTCAAAGCTTAACCGGTTTTGAGTTTGCATGCGGTATTCCAGGTTCAATCGGTGGAGCAATGGCAATGAATGCCGGCGCTTACGGTGGTGAGGTTAAAGATATCGTCACATCTTGCAAAGTACTAACACCAGAAGGCGAGCTTCTTGAGCTGAACAACGAACAACTTGAGCTTTCTTACCGGAAAAGTATCATTGCAAAAAAAGGCTACTTAGTACTGTCTGCTACTTTCCAATTAGCACACGGTGACCAAAAGCAAATCGAGGAGAAGATTGCCGATTTAACGTTCCAGCGTGAATCGAAGCAGCCGCTCGAATACCCTTCGGCGGGCAGTGTATTCAAACGTCCACCAGGTTATTTTGCAGGTAAGCTTATTCAGGATAGTGAATTGCAAGGTAAAGGTGTTGGAGGGGCAGAAGTTTCTACAAAGCATGCAGGATTTATCGTCAATAAAAACAATGCTACGGCAAAGGACTATATCGATACAATTCAAATGGTACAGCGTGTTGTAAAAGAGAAGTACGATATCGACTTGGAAATGGAAGTAAAAATCGTCGGTGAAGACTAATCTTGGATGATATAAAATGACTTCAACTCGTGCTAATTTAGCGCGGGTTCTCTTTTTTTAATGGATAATTAATATGAGGTACATAAAGGAGTGAGAAAGATGAAATTTATTTCGTGGAATGTGAATGGGATTCGTGCATGTGTAAATAAAGGGTTTTTGGATTATTTCCGTGAAATGGATGCGGATTTTTTCTGTATCCAGGAAACGAAATGTCAGGTAGGACAGATTGATCTTCAACTTGAAGGATATTATCAATATTGGCATTCAGCCGTAAAAAAAGGTTATTCCGGTACAGCTGTATTTACGAAACATGAACCGTTAGCAGTGTACTACGGCATCGAAAATGAAATTGCGGCAGAGGAAGGCCGCATCCTTACATTGGAGTATGAAAACTTTTATTTAGTGAATACATACACACCGAATGCAAAGAGAGATTTAACTCGTTTGAAAGAGCGGCTGCAATGGGAAGACCGGATGGCGCTATATTTGAAGGAACTTGATGCAAAAAAGCCCGTCATTTATTGTGGAGATTTAAATGTTGCACATAGTGAACTAGATATTAAAAATGTAAAATCCAATATTGGAAACTCCGGATTTACATATGAAGAGCGCGGGATGATGACAGATTTACTTTCAAGTGGATTTACGGATACGTTTCGTCATTTCCATCCGGAATTAACCGACCACTTTACATGGTGGAGTTATATGGCGAAAGTACGTGAGCGAAATATCGGATGGCGCATCGACTATTTTATTATCTCTGACCGACTTGTTGAAAAAGTAGAGGAAGCATCTATACATTCAGAAATTTTAGGTAGCGATCATTGCCCTATCGTATTAAAATTAAAAACGGTGTAAGATGAATAGACTAATAGAAATAGAACTTTTACAGCATAATAAAGCTTTGTAAAAAACAGAAAAAAAGAGGTGGAGTTTATGGCACAACAGGCGAAAAAGTCAAAAGGGCGCAAATTTATAAACATCGTCATTTGGGCAGTTGGGATTTTAATTATTGTAGGTGGTGCAGCGGTAGCAGGATTGCACTTATACGTAGCAAATTCTAAACCTGTCATTGAAGGTGAGCTCGCGGTATCGATTTTAGATAATGATGTGGAAGTTACGAGAGATGGTGTAGGAGTTCCGCACATTGTGGCCAAGTCCGATGCGGACCTTTATCGTGCACAAGGCTACGTGCAGGCACAGGATCGTTTATTCCAAATGGATTTAGCGCGCCGCCAAGCGAGTGGTACGTTAGCTGAAGTGGTAGGGGAATCTGCAGTAAATACAGATAAGTTTTTTCGTACCTTCAGTTTACGACATGCTGCAGAGTTATCATGGGATGACTATGATGCACAGTCAAAACAGATTCTTGAATGGTATGCGGAAGGTGTAAATGCTTTTATCGATGAAGTAAAAGATACAAGCAAACTTTCATATGAATTCAAACTACTTGGGTATACGCCTGAAGCTTGGACACCGATCGATTCATTGACAATCGGGAAATATATGGCATACGACCTGGGCGGAAACTGGAATCAGCAAGCTTTCCGATCTTGGGCAATGCAAAACTATACAAAAGAACAAGCTGAAGAATTATTTGTAGAGTACCCGGAAAACGCTCAATCAATTATTGAAGCGAATTTAAATCTGGAAACGGATATTGCAAGTGCCATTCCAACAGATTACTTACCGTCAGAACATAACGGGAGTAATAACTGGGTTGTAAGTGGTGAACTGACAAAGTCAGGTAAGCCTTTACTTGCAGATGATCCGCATCTAGGATTAAGCACGCCATCTGTATGGTATCAAATGCATCTGGAATCACCTGAACAAAATGTAAGTGGTGTAATTTTTGCAGGGATCCCTGGAATTATTCTTGGGCATAACGAACAAATTGCATGGGGCGTAACGAATGTGAACCCGGATGTGCAAGATTTATATATTGAAAAACCAAACCCGGAAAACCCTTATGAATTTGAATATGACGGGGAATGGGAAGAGGCAACTGTACGACAAGAGCCGATCAAAGTAAAAGACGGTGAAACGGTGGACTTTGAAGTTGTGGAAACACGACATGGTCCAATCATTTCTAACATTATGCTAAAAGATACAAAGATGAAAGAGCAGTTCTCTATGCAGTGGACAGCACTACAATCAACACAAGAATTAAAAGCAGTATTAGGTTTCAATAAAGCGACAAACTGGGAAGAGTTTGAATTCGCGCTAGAGGACTTTAAAGCACCGGCACAAAACTTTGTGTTTGCTTCAACTGATGGAACAATTGCATATAAAGCAAATGGTCTGGTACCGATCCGTAAACAAGGTACAGGTTCATTACCAGTGCCGGGTAACTCGTCTGAATACGGCTGGGAAAGCTATATCCCATTTGATGAACTGCCAACTGTTATTAATCCGGAAGAAGGCTATATTGCAACAGCGAACAATCAAGTTGTAGGCGAGGAATACCCTTACCATATTTCAAATCTTTGGGCACAGCCTTATCGATATGAGCGGATTGTAGAGATGATTAAAACACCGATGTATGATGAGGAAACAGGTGAATTATTAAAGCTAACTGTTGCGGAAATGAAAGGTATGCAAATGGATAAAAAGAATTTGCATGCCGAAGAATTTTTACCAAGCTTGCTTGAAACGATTAAAGCTCAAGACAAAGACGGCAAGTACAAGAGTGTCATTACCCTTCTGGAAGAATGGGAGTATTACGATGACAAAGATCAAGGTGCACCACTTGTGTACCATTTCTTAATCGAAAATATGGAAAAAGCATTATTCCAAGATGCAATGCCGGAAGATGTTTATAAATTAATGCCTGGTAAATCACAAATTACCGACCAAATGCTGCGTGATGCATATGCAGGTAATCCGGGTGTCTGGATTACAGAAGAAGGCGGACTGGATAAATTCGTTTATACTGCATTTGAGGATGCTGTAACGAAGATCAAAGGTAAATTTGGGACGTCTGTTTCAAAATGGAAATGGGGCAGCTATAATCAGCTGACATTTAATCATCCATTAGCAAGCGCATCGGACTTTTTAGCGGACTATGTCAACCCTGAAAAACTACCGGTTGGCGGGTCTAGTGTTACCGTACAGGCAGCTTCTGAAGATGGCAGCGGAAATGTAAACCATGGTGCATCATGGCGATTTGTTGCGGACTTGGATGATTTATCGTCAGCCTATCATATAGTTGGTCCAGGACAGAGCGGACATGTGAAATCAAAATGGTATGACAACCAGACTTCAAACTGGGTTTACGGGCGCTATCATAAAACAAAAATCAATGGCGAAATTGACCATGGTTACGAATTAAAATTAAAAGCTGAATAGAATTAAAATAAAACACCCTTTTTCTCAACGAGAAAAAGGGTGTTTTAGTCGCGATTTTACTCATCATCACAGGCTGGCTAACGTTATGGATTGCAATTTTTGCGGACATGAGCGCAACATTAATAGTTATTTTAAATTCATTGCGTTTATTAAAGGTAGAAAAGTAGTATACTGGTATTTATAAAGTGAGCTAAATTATAGAAATCTAGTTTTTAATTGAAAGTAAAAAGTCACATGTTTTAATCAAAATGATTGAGTTAAATTACTTTGCGTTATATGATTGTAGAAGAGAATCTAGTTTTATAAATGAGGCGAAAGATGACAATGTCAGGTATTAAATTAATAAATGTAACAGAAGAAATTGTAAAAGGGCTTGTTAGTTTTCTGCTGCATGGCGTTGAATATCAAACATTTTGTCATTGTGAACAATGTGAGATGGATGTGAATGCTATTGTTTTAAATGTATTGCCAGCTCGTTATGTTACATCAAACGAGACGAGAGATGCTGTATTTAAACAAATGAGCACACCGGAAAATCTTGATGAAATCAATAAACAAATTATCCGTGCACTTCACATTGTAAAACAATATCCTAAGCATCCATAAGAAATGAATTCAATGCATTCTTTATGTATATAAGCAGTAATGATCAAGTTTTATAAAAGATAAAATGAAGAGGTTATTCAATTAGGGGCATACTAATTGCAATAGCCTTTTTCTTTTAATGCCTTTTAGCGTAGGGAGACTGTTTAAAATTGCCACAATTACGGCAATGGATGACTAACCCGCTTCCTGTGTAACCATAGCCGAATTGTTAGGGAACTGAGTCAGTGTAATTTAAGCGTTTACTGTTTTCAGTTAACTTTTTGCGTGAAATTGTAGTAAACTGAAAGAAGCAATTGGAAAGAGAGGGAACAGCTATGCCAACACCTAGCATGGAGGACCACATTGAACAAATTTATCTACTAATTGAACATAAAGGGTATGCACGTGTGTCCGATATTGCGGAAGCTTTATCTGTTCTACCTTCCTCCGTTACAAAAATGGTGCAGAAATTGGATAAAGACGGCTATTTAATATATGAAAAATATAGAGGCTTAACATTAACGCCAAAAGGGCAAAAGTTAGGAAAGAGACTTGTTCAGCGACATGATTTGCTGGAACAATTTTTGCGTTTAATAGGGGTTGATGAAGAACGTATATATGAAGACGTTGAAGGTATTGAACATCACTTGAGCTGGAATTCCATTGATCGTATAGCGGATCTTGTACAGCTTTTAGAAGAAGAGCCTCAAATTACGAAGAAGCTGGAAGAAATGAAATCAAATCATAGTATGTAATGATTGACAAGAAAAAGGAGAATATGATGAATCAATTAATAAAATCAGGACAAGTAGTTGAATTAACGGTATTGGAAGAGCAAGGGTCACGTTATATTTTAACAAATGGTGAATTGGAAATTCCTTTAAATGCATCAGATGTAGCAGAAACAATTGCGATCGGCGATGTTTTAAAAGTATTCCTTTATACGGATCGTCGTGGAGACCTTCAGGCAACGACAGCCATTCCGCATATTACAGAAGCAGATTACGGTTGGGCGCGTGTATTGAAAGTAACAAAAGAAGGTGCTTTCTGTGATATTGGTACTTCCCGCGAAGTATTAGTCCGTGCTGAAGACTTACCGGCAATTGAAGAAGTATGGCCGGAAGCAGGAGATCATTTGTATATTACATTACGTACTGATCGCAACGGAGATTTATTCGGTCGTTTAATTACAGAAGAAAAAGTTAATGACATGTATGAAGGCGCAGCGGAAGACATGTTTAATAAAAACATTACAGCTCGACCATACCGTCTGTTACCGGTAGGATCGTTTTTATTAGGCGTTGAAAACCCTTATCGTATTTTCGTACACGAATCAGAAATGAAAGCTGAGCCGCGTTTAGGACAAGAAGTGCAAGTGCGCATTATTGATGTAAAGGAAGATGGCTCGTTAAACGGCTCATTTTTACCTCGAAAACATGAGCGTTTAGGTGATGATGCTGAAAAAATCTTTGCATATTTAGAAAGTGTCGGCGGGAAAATGCCGTTTGGTGATAAGTCAACACCAGAGGAAATTTCTGAAATGTTCAATATGAGTAAAGGCTCGTTTAAGCGTGCACTAGGTACTTTAATGAAAGCACGCAAAATTACACAAAAAGACGGCTGGACAAAAATCGTTTAGATACAACTATAAGTAAAAGGGGAAATGTATATGAAACCTTTTACTTTTTTTATTCGTATTAATTAGAGAATGTATAGTAAAATTGGACAACATATACATTCGCAAAGGGGGATTTATAAAATGAGACAAAAATGGATGGCTGTCATTGCAGCATTCGCGTTATTGATTTCTTTTGTTTTACCAATGGGCGCTTCTGCGGCGACTACAGAACAAAAAAATCCAATCAATGAAAAACTCGGTGTACCAATCGTTGTTTATGGAGTTAATTTATCTGCTGATGAAAAAGAAACAGTGAAAACTGCTTTGCGTGTAGATCAGGAAACAGAAGTAGATGAAATTACAATTTCAGGACAGGATTTAGCAAAATATATAAAAGATAGTAACCCAAGTTCACGCATGTTCTCATCTGCTAAAATTACACGTCAAGATGCAGGCAAGGGACTTACAATTAGCATCGTAACACCAGATAATATTACACAAGTAACATCGGAAATGTATGCAAATGCCATGTTAACGGCAGGTATTGAAGATGCGATTGTGGAAATTGCAGCACCAAAACCGGTAACAGGTCACTCTGCATTAGTCGGGATATATAAAGCATATGAAGCAAAAACAGGTGAGACTTTAGATATTGAGCGAACAGATGTCGCAAATGACGAACTATCTGTTGCTACATCAATTGCTGAATCGGCAGGAGTTTCAGATGCACAAGTTGCGGAATTATTAACGGAAATTAAGAAAGCAATTGCTGAAAATAAACCGGCAACTAAAGAAGAAGTTCAGCAAATTGTTGAAGAACAGCTGAACAAACTGCAAATCAATTTAAGTGAAGCGGACCGTCAGATTTTAGTTGATTTAATGGACCGAATCAGTAATCTGAATATCGACTTCAGTAAATTATCATCACAGCTTTCGGATTTAACAGCAAAGTTCGATGAGAAGTTCGGTGCTATACTAGAGGATGAAGGATTTTGGCAAAGCGTCAAAAACTTTTTCAATAATCTAATCGATACAATTTCATCTTGGTTCAAATAAAATAGTCATTCAATGGAAGCACTCATAAATCGGGTGCTTTTATTTTTATTGAAAATTCAAATTATGGTATATTGTGAAGTACAGAAGGAGGGAGAAATATGGAATTTATTTATAAAGACAAAGGGAACAACTATGGAGCTCTGGAATACGAATTGAACGGTCAGCGTGTTGCTGAGATTACTTGGGTTTTACGTGAAGGTGTCATGAATATGGATCATACCTATGTATCTGATGTGCTGCGTGGTCAAGGGGTAGCCAAAAAGCTTTTAGATGCCGCTGCGGATTACGCACGAGAAAACAATTACAAAATGAATGCCATTTGTTCATATGTCGTTTCTTCATTCCAAAAAAGCGACGCGTATGACGATGTAAAAGTATAGCAATATACAAAAAAACACGATTTTCATTTTTTAGAAAATCGTGTTTTGTTATGGAATTATAATTTTTTTCGATATATTATCATGCTTTTTAAAATCCTACAAATAATGAAATTAGAGCAGTAATAAGTCCTGAAACACCGAGAAGCGTAAGAATTTCTGTACCTTTATATGTAATTTCTTTGTTTTGGAACATATTGAACACTCCTTTTTATATTTATATATATTTATCCAATTAAGGTAGTTTTTAATCCTATAACAGCAAATGTTTTAAAAGAATTTCGCAGGGTATATTAATTTATATGAAAAGTGAAATTAAATTCCGAATTAGGAGGTAATATTATTATGGCTAAATTAAAAGGTAAAGGCGTTGTAGTTGCCGGATTATTAGCAGGTGCTGCTTCATTTTTAAGTAAAAAGGAAAACCGTGATAAAGCAATGGATTATTTGAACAAAGCAAAAGGGAAAGTAAATGAAAGCGGTGGAGTACAGGGTTTGATGGAGAAAGTCCAAGGCAAATCGGCTGGTTACAGTAACGAAGATGCACATCCATCATCTACAGGAGATCTGGATACAAATATGGCAAAATCGGCATCAGTCGGAAAAGAAGATTACAAAAAAGAATCACTGGAAGAGGTTGCAGTGACAGCAGGAGAGATTGCAGACCATACGTTAGAAGGTAACCAAATGGTCGAAGAAGGCGCTCAAACAACAACAGATTATTACAATCATGAACAGGACAAACGAGCGTAAGCAAATCGATGAACTTTATAAAAACAAGGTAGGCGGGAAATTAGCCTCCCTTTTTTTATGATATATAATGTCGGAGCACTTAGTAACGCTGTTAATTTCAAAACGATAAAAAAGGGTTTGTCTGAAACGTTTTTAAATCGTTTCAGACAAACCCTTTAACATGTATAAAGATTAAGCGTTAGCTGTTTCTTTTTTCATTGTTTTGTTTTTAGCAAGGTTTACGTGCCAAGATAGAGCTTCCTCTAAAATATGAGGAGTGTGCGCGCCGCCAGTTGCTTCGTAAGCGCGGTTATAGTAATCCCATAACTGCTCTTTGAAATCTGGGTGAGCACAGTTTTCGATGATTAATTTTACGCGTTCTTTTGGAGCAAGTCCGCGTAAATCAGCGATACCTTGTTCAGTTACGATCACGTCTACATCGTGCTCAGTATGGTCTACGTGAGAAACCATTGGTACGATTGAAGAAATCGCGCCGCCTTTTGCGTATGATTTCGTTACGAAGATACCAAGACGAGCGTTACGTGCGAAGTCACCAGAACCGCCGATACCGTTCATCATTTTTGTTCCTGAAACGTGTGTAGAGTTTACGTTACCATAAATATCTAACTCAAGAGCAGTGTTGATTGAGATTAAGCCCAAACGACGGATAAGCTCTGGGTGGTTAGAGATTTCTTGTGGACGTAAGCAAATTTTATCAGCATACTTTTCTAAGTTGCCGTAAACTTTTTTCTGTAATTCTTCTGTAAGTGTAATAGAAGTTGCAGCAGCAAAGCGTACTTTACCAGCATCAATTAAGTTGAATACTGCATCTTGTAATACTTCAGAAGCAACTACCAAGTTTTCGAATTCTGCATCAGCAAAGCCGTCTAATACTGCGTTTGCTACAGAACCTACACCTGATTGTAATGGCATTAATTCATTTGTTAAACGGCCCGCTTTGATTTCTGAACGGAAGAAGTCTAATAAAATGTTTGCCATGTCCTGCGTTTCCTCATCTGGAGGAACGATTAATGAAGGAGCGTCTGGCTCTTCAGAAATAACGATTGCTTTAATTTTAGCTGGATCTACTTTAATACCGATTTCACCGATACGTTGCTCAGCATTTGTCATTGGAATCGCGTCACGCTTACCTTGTTCACCTGGAACATAGATATCGTGAATACCGATCAATGCTTCTGGATGAGAGATATTTAATTCGATAATAATGTTTTCTGCATATTCAGCGAAGATTGGTGAGTTACCTACAGAGTTTGATGGAATAATTAAACCGTCTTCTGTAATTGCAACAGCTTCTAAAATTAAGTGTTTAATAGGACCGATAATTCCTTGACGTACTAACTCAGCATTGTGAGAAAGGTGAGCGTCTACATAAGAAATTTCGCCTTTATTTACTAAACCGCGCATTACCGCATCCCCTTGGAAAGGACCGCGTTTGTTAATAACACCAGCAGCAGCTAAGTAGTTATCAACTTCAGGACCTAAAGAAGCCCCTGTATATACATCAATTTTAATTTTTTCGTTTTTAGCGCGCTCTACTAATGCCATAGGTACAACTTTAGCATCACCTGCGCGAGTAAATCCTGACATCCCTACCACTGTGCCATCTTGGATTAAAGCAGCAGCTTCTTCAGCAGATACAACTTTATCTACTAATTGTTTTAAACCTAAACGTTTCTCAACTCGTGGATCCATTAATAAATCCTCCCCTAATAAGTTATTTAATCGTTTGATAAACAGGAAATTTTGTAATTTTCTGTGTTTTTCACCAGGTAGTAAACCGGCATTTATGCTAATATTATCATCAAATTGTCACATTTACTTCACGCCCAACATAAAAGCGCTTAAAAGGTGATTATTAGAGAAATTTAACGTAAAAAAGAGATAAAAATTGATTAGCCATAAAGTTGACTGGTTACTCGTTTAGCAAATATGCACAATTAAGATTGGGAAGATAGGTCAAAAGACCAAGATGAGGGGTGGAAAGTAAAAAAGCGACTCGTATGTACGAGTCGCTTTAAATTAATTTTAGAATCCTAAAGAACGGCGGAAGTAGCTAGCGTAGCGTTGGCTTACAGGAATACGTGTGCCGTCTTTCATAATTAAAAGGAAAGTCGAGTGTGAATCTGGCTGAATTTCATCAATGTAATCGATATTAACAATATAAGAACGGTGGCAACGGATGAACGAATCAGGAGCTAAAAATAACTCTAAGTCGCTTAAGTTCAAGCGGTGATATCCTTCACGGTGCATTGTTTTTACAAATGTTTTACGCAATTGTGTCTCAAGATAAATTACTTGGTTGTGTTTAATTGGGTACCAGCAGTCATCAATTTTTACTGTAATATAATTAGTTAAAAATGGAGAAGGTTTTTGAGGGAAGATTGCTGTAATAGCACCTTTTGTTTCACCTTCTTCAATGAGAGGAATACTCATTCCGTAATAAGGAACTCCGAATACGTCAGATTCAATGTATGAATTGATTTTTTGACCATATGCTAATGCTTTGTATGCAGCTGAACCTTCTTTAATCGGGTCACCTGGTTTGATTTTTAAGTCTACTTTTTTGCTTGGCTGATAATATAAATACTCATTTGTATCTGAAATAGCAATTGATGTATTCTCAGGGAAAAATTCTTTAATGACTTCCATAATTTCTTCTATTTGTCTTGGATCCACTTTATAACACCTCTTTATAAGCATTTTATACAATTATGAACTATTTTACTACATATTTAAAGAAATTGGGTTGGGAAGATTTTTTAAAATGAAAAATATTTTGGGGGGATGGAAAAAGAGAATTTTTTTATAGAAAATATAATGAAAAGATAGCGTGAAAATTACTATGGTAAAAGAGTATGATTAGGTGAAATATGCATTTTTTAAATTCCTTTATTTCTATAATTGGAAGTAAACTAATAATTTTGTCCTAGGTTAATTGTTAAAATTAGGTTGAAAGCAAAACTTGTAATATGGTAATATTCACTATAGTTACTAATAAAATGTACTATTATGCGGAAAACAATGCATACTATAATAGTATAAATATAAAAATGAATAAATAATTACTTTGCTTAATAAAAGAAATTCTTTTATGGAAATTTCTTATGATTAATATAATGTTATCACTTATTATGAAATACAGACTGGCAGATGTAAGGAATATCAACAATATGCAGAATTATGACAATTTCTTGTACATTTGTATTAGGCTTGTCTTTCTAATAAGTAATAGAAGGTCATTCTGAAGAAAGATGGGGTAACTTATGCAACTACATCAATATTCAATCTCGGAAACAATTTCAAAACGGTATTTTCAAGAGATTGACAATATCAATCAATATACTGGGATCGAAGATTTTTTTGTTCTGGAATCTCGATTGATTTTTGAAGTTTATCATTTAGAAGTAGCAAAAGCAAAGAAGACATTACACGAAATAATAGACATATTATCCGCACGCTTCGGAAAACAGGTCATTAAAGTAGTGCGCTCGTATTTTGTTACGTTATCCTCAATTGTTGCGCGTAAGCTTTTAGATAATCAAGTCCCTTCTAAAAAAGCATTTGCCTTCAATTTAGCATGTGCAGATATGATTGAAAACAAGATGAAGGATGCCGAGTTTCTGCAATTTGCAGATGACTTAATCGATTTTTATGTGTATTTTATTGCGGATCGAAAGCAGCCTACGTTCCGTCACCAAACAGTAAACAAAGTAATTATGTACATAAATGATGAGCTGGAAAATGATCTAACAGTTGAAAGTATTGCAGCGAACTTCCATATTAGTACGAGTCATTTATCGCGTATTTTCCGTGAGCATGTAGGGATCACTTTAGTTGAATACTTAAATGTTCGCCGTGTAGAGGAATCCCAATATTATTTACGCCATACGAATAAAAGCATTACCTCAATCTCAGATCAATTCCATTTCTGTAATCAGAGTTATTTCACTAGAATTTTCAAGAAATACACAGGTGTAACACCTAAACATTTCCGTGATGAACTGCATCATGAATTTTTCCGATTTGAAATTCCTGAAGTAGAGTACGAAAGTGTTTAATACTTAAAATCCTACTGAGCGTGTAGTACACCCTTAAATGTAGGGCAGATTAGTTAATTTTATTTCTATATTCTTCGTTTAGCTGAAAGTTTCAGAAAAAAAAGAATAATATATGAAAACTCTGCATGGTATATATTATTACATGTAGAGTTTTTTTATTTTAAAACTAGTTGTGGCTTTAAGATTTTCAAAATTGCATTATTAATAAAGCTAGTTTTATACTAAACAAAGGTTGAAAAATAGATTGCTTTTAATAAGGACATGCAATCATCATGTAAGGAGAGAAAAATGAAAAAATATGAAAGAGCGATCTCACTCGTTTTAGTTGCAGGAGCTAGTTTAACCGCACTATTTTTCATTGTGAAACAAAATATGGAAGCGGCCATTTTAGCTATGACGATTATGTTTACATTTACGAATTTTTTCCGTTCACGTACATTTAAAGAAAAGGGTCATGAAAAGGAAGCAAAATGGATGCAGAAGATGTCGATGATTTTTGCGGTTTTATCAATTATTGTTTTATTTATTATTGTCACAGGATAAAAATAGAAAAAGAAGGCGAAATGGAATGAACAGAAAAGCAAACAGAAAAAGTCCGATCGCAATGATTGTATCCATTTCAATTGTTATTTTAATTGCGATCTTAGGGTCTATTTATTATAAATTTGAAGTAGCACAATCTGCTACAGAAGAAAAATCTGTTGAACCAAATAAACTGGAAAATGAAGAGACACAAAATAAAACAAACGAAACGGAAGAACCGTTGGAGCCAAAAGATGAAAATGCTGATGATGTAGCTTCTTCAGAAAAAAACGGTGAAAATTCTTCGGCAAATTCTGGGGAGCAGCCAATTAAACAACCTGCTCAAGAAACTCCAACTGCTACGGAAGAAGTGGAACTGGAAAATGGATATATTGTTGGCCAAAAGTCTGCAACAGAGCCTACTTTCGTAAAAGGGGTTTTAATTGCGAATAAGAAAAATCCTCTTCCCTCTACCTACAATAAAGGGGAAGATCCTAAGGCGCGTGCCGCTTTTGAAAAGATGGCAAAAGCTGCTATGGAAAATGGAATAGAGCTCGTTGCTTTTAGTGGTTTCCGTTCTTACGATTATCAAAAAACACTATACGATCGGTATGTGAAGCGAGACGGGAAGGAAGCGGCAGATCGCTATAGTGCCAGACCAGGGTATTCCGAGCATCAAACTGGACTCGCTTTTGATATTGGGGAAAAGGGTCGTGAAGATTTGTGGCTGACAAATGAGTTCGGCGACACTGAAGCAGGACAGTGGTTGGCACAAAATGCCCATAAGTACGGGTTCATTTTAAGATATCCAAAAGGAAAAGAAGAGATTACAGGTTTTATGCATGAATCATGGCATTTCCGCTATTTGGAAGGCGAACTTGCGACAAAGGTATTTGAAGCTGGTGTAACGCTGGAAGAATACTTAGGGATACAATAATACTTAAAACTGAATTATAAATAAAAAAACCAATTTTCTCTAAGGAGGAAATTGGTTTTTTACTATGCACAGAACTTTAAACTCAATTCAATTTCCCTACAGTATCGGTGATAATAAACGGGAAATGGATTCTTTGAATTTAATAAAGCTGGAGCGATTTTTGTACAGTTCAAATGTGAGCTCTGAGCAGTCTAATATATCACTTTCGAATATTTCGGCAAGACGGTGTGCCAATAATCGGTCATAAAGAAGGGCGTTCACTTCAAAGTTTAAACTAAAACTCCGCACATCAATGTTTGCAGTACCGACTGAAGCAATTTCATCATCCACGACAATCATTTTGGCGTGAATAAAGCCTTTTTCATAATGATACACTTTTGCACCTGCTTCAACGAGTGGTCCTACGTATGAATAAGTCGCCCAATAGACAAACATATGGTCAGGTTTATTTGGAATCATAATCCGTACATCGAGGCCGGATAGCGCTGCGATTTTAATAGCGTCAAAAAACGATTCATCTGGAATGAAATACGGGGACTGTATGTACACGTATTTTTTTGCATTCGAGATTAAATGCAAATAGTTGTTTTTAATTACTTCCCATTCTGTGTCAGGACCGCTTGAAATAATTTGGAGAGCAACCGTTCCTTTTTGAGGAATAATCGGAAAATAACGCTCTGCATAACAAATATCATTCTTGGCACTTGCCTGGTTCCAGTCTAAAATGAAGCGAGTCTGTAATGGGTGGACAGCACTCCCTTCAATCCGTAAGTGTGTATCGCGCCAGTAGCCGAATCGATCCGATAAACTTAAATATTCGTCCCCAACGTTAAATCCTCCGATATAGCCGATACGCCCGTCTATTATGGAGATTTTTCTGTGATTTCTAAAGTTTAAGCGTGGATTAATGAGTGGCAAAATCGAAGGGAAAAATACTTCTACTTCACCGCCAGCTTCGATCAGTTCTTTAAAATGCCGCTTCCGAACTCCGCGTGAGCCCATTTCATCAAATAGTACTCTTACTTTTACACCTTGTTTCGCCTTTTTTATTAAGGCATTTACAATGCGTTGCCCCAAGTTATCCAGTTTGAAAATATAGTATTGAATATGAATGTGGTTTTTAGCATGTAGAATATCATTTATCAGTGCTTCGAACTTGTCACTGCCGTCATCGAAAATCTTCACATCGTTATCTTGTGTCAGGACAGCGTTATTTGTTTTTAAATTCATATATATGAGATGATTATAACTTTTAATATGTTCTGCACGCAGTTCCAGCTCATTATTTTCAATTGCTTCAATCTGATAATTAATCAGTTGTTCAATCCCGATATCTTTTCTGCCATCCCACCGGAATAAGTGTTTTTTTCTTAATTGTCTTCCTAATAATAAATAGAGGAAAAATCCAACAAACGGTAAGAAAAAAAGAACGAGCAACCATGCCCAAGTCGATGATGGCTTTTTGCGCTCTAAGAAAATGACAGTCAGGGCAAATAGAATATTTATAAACATAATAAGCGGTACCCAAATGGAACTTTGAATAATTGCGCTCAAAAGATTCACCTACTTTCCTTCTTACTTTCATTATAGCCTATGGAAGCAAAACAAAAAAAGAAACACTTCAAGCGAGTGCTTCTTACTTTTTTAATATTCCTCAACATGGAAGTAAATATCCGAGAAATCACATTGTGCTAATTTTTGGTGGTTAATGAAGAAGCTGATAATTCCACTATCTCCCCACATAATATTTTGCTCATCGTTTGAAACGATTTGCAGTAATAATGTGTCATAGTGCTGTAAATAGGGCGACGTTTTTCTGAAATCCTGATGTATAAAATATGGATAGCCGCCAATTTTATGTTCCGCTGCTAAATAGCTCTCCAAATATACATCCTGAAATGAACGGTCATCCAATGTAATGGGTGCATCCATTATTTCAGGTTTAAAATAATTATTTAAACGGTAATCCATTGCAGACACCGGTTCGAATTGTGTTTTTGGAATGAGCTTCATTTCCTGTTGAATCGGGAAACTGCTGATGTTTACGTCTTCTAAATACGTGAAATCATGAATAAATTTATTATAGTGACCTTGATAAGGTATATATTGGACTTTAAAATAACGACATTCCGAATGTAACTTTTCCCTTTCATAACATTGCTGTGGGATATAAAATTGCAATATACCATCTTGTGGAAATGGATGGTCAAGCTGAATCTCCGCAAAGTTAAGCTGTGCCAAAAACAGCATATAGCGATTTTGATTGTCTTTAGGATGTTCCATTTTATTTGTTAGAAAAGGAAGACCAGCAAATTTACTTTCATGTAAATAC
Organism: Solibacillus sp. iso_87; assembly: GCF_056173085.1. Taxonomy (NCBI): domain Bacteria; kingdom Bacillati; phylum Bacillota; class Bacilli; order Caryophanales; family Caryophanaceae; genus Solibacillus; species Solibacillus sp. iso_87. The sequence goes on along the minus strand of NZ_CM149656.1, from coordinate 3,634,637 downwards.
GCAGGTTGTTTCACCGGTTTTAAAATTGCTACTTGTTCGGCTGAATGACTTAAACTTGTATGATAATGGATCAATTCTTTTGGAATATAAATATTTTTTTCAATATGTGACATTTGAAGTTCCTCCTACTGAAGTAACATCTATGTGAAATGATGAATTAAAAGGCCCGTACGGACGGAAATTTGTTTATTCCTAAACGGAATTACTTCACAAAAATGATCATGATATTTTCAATATTTCCACTTGTAATTTTTGTTAAACATAGTTGGAAATATAAAGCAATTAATATTAACTACACGTGAAAAATAAAGTTATTAAATAACATGTATTCGTGAAGATTATGTAAATTATTTCAAAAGTAATTATAAAATTTACTAGAAAAAATTTTCTCTGAAATAAATTTATATAGGTTTATTATTGTTAATAAACGGTTAAGTTTAATTATGTTTTAGTTTTGTCACAAAACAGGAAAGAAAAATAAGATTATACGTGGTAACATATGAAGTAGTACAAGGTCTGACCTTATTAATTTGAAACTTTTAACATGAAATATCGTTATATATATTAACAAAGGAAAGTTTGAGGTGTAATCAAATGGCGAAAGAGATTGATTTAAAGCGTATTGTTACAAACTTATCAAAATTAGGTGTTACGGCGACAGTTACGAAATCTCGTCTTGAGCTTTTAAAAGTTTTAACACCACCAACACAAACTCCACAAACGCAAAATTAATGAAAATTATGTGTGATGAAACCCCGTTTGTCATACGTTATTTTCATATGAAGCAATAGGAAAAGGACCCGCGGTATACGCGGGTCCTTTTTGTTTTATTCATCGTCAGGATCATTTGTTGTAAACATATACGTACGGTAATGATACTTCATACTATAGACTAGACCGATCGCTAAGGCATTCCCCATCATTGAACTGCCTCCATAGCTAATGAAAGGTAATGGAATACCTGTAATCGGCAGAAGTTGTATTGTCATACCGATGTTTTCAAATACATGGAACGTAATCATAGCGATAATCCCTGCACATACATAAGTACAGAACGGATCTTTTAATAATAAAGTCATCTTCGTTAAGTGATAGATTAACAGGAAGTATAGACATATAACAGCGCTTGCGCCGATAAAGCCCCACTCTTCGCCGATTACAGCAAAGATAAAGTCTGTATGGTTTTCCGCAACATATACTTCACGTGCCATGAATCCTTTACCGAAAACCTCACCGGAGCCAATAGCATTTAGCGACGTAATTAAATGGTAGCCGTCCGAAGTTGCATATGAGTATGGGTCGAGCCATGAGTAGATCCGGGCGAATTGGTATGGCTGGAATCCGAATGTCTTTTCAAGGAAATCCTGCATATACAGGGCCATCCATAATAATGATCCGCCGACAACAGCTGCCCCGCCGAGAAGAGGCAGAATGATTTTCCAGGTGACACCGGCAACAATCACAAGTGCAACGGTAATGGCTATGAATACGAGGCCTGAACCTAAATCCGGCTGCAGCATAATTAAACCGAGCGGCACAATTAAAGTTACACCGATTTTACCTAGTAAGATCATATCGGACTTTATTGTTTTAATCTGGTATTTTTCGTTATGCCTGCTTATCAAATAAGCGGCGGACAAAATGAAAAACGTCTTCATGAATTCGGCAGGCTGGATGCTTCCGATCGGTGTATTAAACCAACTGTGCGCACCGTTCCGCTCAATTGTGATGCCTGTTGATGCCGGAATCGCCACAACGGCAACAAGCAGTATCAGCCCCATACCATATAAGGGCCAGGCCAGTTTTTTGTACTGGTCGGGATCAAAGTACATGACAACTGCAACAATGAAGGCAAAAATCGCATAGTTAAGCATTTGTCTCGGGACAAAGTTTGTTCCGTATTGCCCGGATGTTTGTGCAGAAGCGATCGCCAGTAAACTGACACCTAAAAATAAGATTAAGATTATTGTAAGTGTCCAGTCGAACCGTTTATTAAAATTATAATTGTTTGTATCCATTCGTTTCACCTTAAATTATTAAATTTAACCCGTTAAAGGGCCAGAAGATACAAGATACCAACAAATTGAAGGTTCTTTATGTGAGCACAACATTTCCCGGTAAAAGAATTGCAGATATAGGAAAGTTTTCACGGAAATTGCTGTAATGTTTTAAGCTTTATTTACTTTATCATATTCTTATAAAAATTACTTTAGTAAGACTAATTTAAAAGTTGGACGAAACAGGTGAGAAAATGTTTCAAATTTGAATGAGAAGTCATATAATAATCATATTATTCATATTAAAGGGGCGTGCAAATCGTGGCAAAGAAAATGAAATCTGCTGAAGATTTTATGCATCATTTATATATTCATATGAACGATGTCGAACATTTTGTTATTTATAGTGGTCTTACACTGAAGGAATTTATGGTTTCGGTCGAGCCCGTAAAAAATGTTCTGTTATTAAAGCACGCCTACGACAACGGCTCTTTTAATATGCATACACAATTTGATTTTGTGACAAATGAAGATATGCGCGATTTTCTAAAAAAGGAAAGCGACTTAAAGAAAGATTTATGCTGGGTAGATTTTACGACAGAGAAAAACATTAATACGTTAACTCCCCTTGAACAGGCAGAACTTCTGTATTTAAGTCATAAGCGTGAACCGCTTGCATCACCATTTTTCAACAAATTGCAAAATCGCTATGCTTATTACTCATCTGTAACTGACAAAATGACAAAAGTATATTATCGTTTTATAGGCGATTCTGAAATACTCGTTTCGAATCTATTTAATCGAATGATAAGAGATAAAGAAGGTGTGGGGAGCTTTTGGAGAAGAAAGAATAAAAACAACTCACCGACAATCGATCCTTCTACATTAAGACAATATCGGCCTTTTGCTAAGGAAGGCGCATTGCTGTCATTATATAAACTAGATAAACCAAATTCCCATTATGCAATCGAAATCCGAGTGCTGAGTGATTATGATTATCCGGATGAAGTTTGGGATGATTTAGATGAAATATTAAAACAAGGCTATGATGAATTAATACAAATTAGTTGACACTCACAGCGAACAGGGCAGTGGGTGTTTTTTATCCGATTTCAGCGTTTAGTGTATTCTGATAAAATAAGGTTAGTGAAAACTGGAGGTCAAAAAAATGAAAAAAAGAATTGGTTTATTATATGGTGGTAAGTCAGCCGAGCATGAAGTATCACTCTCAACTGCAAAGGCAGTAACTCAAGCAATGGATTTTAATGAGTTTGACGTTTTCCCGATTTTTATAACATTGAAGGGTGAATGGCGTGTTGGACCTCAATTAACAGAACCCGCTCAAACAATTGAACAATTGCAATTTACAACGGCATCAGACCATTCTGAAAATAATATTACGCAATTTATTGCAAAACATATGGAAAGTCCATTCGATGTAATCTTCCCTTTACTGCATGGCACGAACGGTGAAGATGGAACAGTACAAGGCTTTTTGGAAGTGCTGAACATTCCTTATGTAGGTAACGGTGTTCTTGGTTCAGCAGCAGGTATGGATAAGGTAGTTATGAAGCAGTTGTTTGAAATAGCAAAATTGCCGCAATTACCTTATGAATATTTCATTCGAAGTGAATGGGAGCGGGAGAAAGAATCTTGGATCAAAAGATGCGAACAGTCTTTAGGCTATCCGATGTTTGTTAAACCGGCTAACTTAGGATCAAGTGTAGGAATTAGCAAAGCGACGAATGCAGCGGAACTAGAAAAAGCTGTTCAATTTGCACTGCAATATGACCGTAAAATTGTGATTGAACAAGGCGTAACGGCTCGAGAAATTGAACTTGCTGTGTTAGGGAATGACGCACCTAATGTTTCAGTAGCAGGAGAAATTAAGCCAATGACTGAGTTTTATGATTATGATTCAAAATATAAAGATGGCTCGACAGCATTAATTATACCTGCACCATTACAAGACGATGTTTATACAGACTTAGTAGATATGGCGAAAAGAGCGTTTAAAGCGATTGACGGAGCAGGGTTAGTGCGCGCAGATTTCTTTGTAACTGAAAACAACGAAATTTTCATCAATGAAGTAAATACAATGCCAGGATTTACACCGGTAAGCATGTATCCTTTATTGTGGCAGCATACGGATGTAACATATCCAGAGCTAATTAAAGAGCTGATTGGTTTCGCGCTGGAACGTTATACAGAAAAACAACAGCTTCAATACAACAGAGATTGAGTGGGATAAAAAGTGAAAAAAAGTTTACAGCAAATTGCAGCATGGTTAACGATAGAAAATCAGTCATTTCCTGAAACGATTGTCACAGGTATTTCCATTGATACACGGACAATTGCAAAAGGGGATTTATTTATTCCTTTCCGTGGAGAAGCCGTAAATGGGCACCGTTTTGTTGAGCAGGCATTTGAAAAAGGCGCGGCAGCTTCTTTATGGATGAGCGATGAGCCAAATCCCCCGAAACATTTGCCATTAATTTTCGTGGAAGACCCAGAGCTTGCACTTCAGAAAATGGCAGAGTGTTACCGTAATGAGCATCGAGCGACATTTATCGGAATTACCGGCTCAAACGGGAAAACGTCTTCAAAAGATATTTTGGCGGGAGCACTTTCTCCATACTTTAAAGTACAAAAAACGATCGGGAACTTTAATAATCAGCTCGGTTTGCCGATTACGATTTTACAGCTTGATGAGGATACAGAAGTTTCCGTATTGGAAATGGGGATGAGCGGTTTCGGTGAAATTGAATTTCTAACGAAACTTGCACGTCCGCATTATGCCATTATTACAAATATCGGTGAAGCCCATATGCAAGATTTAGGATCACGCGAAGGGATTGCAAAGGCGAAGTTTGAAATTGTAAAAGGATTGTCTGAAGAAGGGATTCTTTTCTATGATGGTGATGAACCGTTACTTCAAAACTTAGTTGCAAAAACACCGCAGTTAAAAACACAGGCATTCGGCTTTAGCCAAGCGCAAAGTTTGGCAGCTTCCCAAATAGAAGCGACAGCACAAGGAAGCAGTTTCCATGTAGATGGAGTAATCCAGGGTGATTTCTTCATTTCGGTTTTAGGCGAGCACCAAGTGAAGAATACATTAAGTGCAATGCTGGTAAGCAAGGCATTAGGTTTGACTGACGAGCAAATCCGCGAAGCATTAAAGAAAGTAGTTTTAACAGATATGCGGATGCAACTTGTTCCGGTCGGTGATTTATTATTTATTAACGATGCGTACAATGCTGCGCCAACATCGATGCATGCTGCGATCCAATTTGTCGAACAAACGACAATCCGCAACGAAAAATGGCTTGTACTTGGTGATATGCTTGAGCTTGGAAACGATGAAAAGCAGATGCATGAAGGTATTGCCGCACATATTCATCCTGAAGAAATACGCTATGTTTGCTTGTATGGCCCGCGCATGAAGTGGCTCTATAATAAACTGCAAGAAACATTTGATGCTGAGCATTTAGTGTATTCCGAGAATGAGTACGCACCGATTATCGAAAAAATTCAATCTCATGCAACAAACGAGTCAATCCTCTTAGTAAAAGGTTCTCGTGGAATGCAGTTGGAGAAAGTTATCCATTCAATCGAGTTAGCCTAGTGCTAGCTCGTTTTTTTTAGCGCAAAAAAGTTTTTTCGACTTTAAAAGTCGCTTATTATAGATACTAACAGCTTAATGGAAGCAGGTGATTGGATGAAAATCGGCGTCCTATTTTTACATGGATTTTCAGGTGGACCGTATGAAGTACAGCCTTTTGCGCATTATATAGAGCAACGAATAGATTGGGTCGTAAGTATTCCGACGTTCTCCGGTCACGGTGATGCAGAGCATTTGGCAATGAAAGGCTATAAAGCAGAACATTGGATGATGGAAGCGGAAATCGCATATCGGTTGTTGAAAAAGCAAGTCGATGAAGTCATAGTCGTCGGTTTTTCAATGGGGGGTGTCATTGCGATGTACTTATCTATACGTTACCCAGTAAAAAAGTTGGTACTCCTAAGTGCTGCAGCAAAATATGTGAGTCCTACGCAGTTAGTAAAAGATGTTCGAGCAATTGCCCAAGATATGGTGCATAAAAAGTTAGAAGAAAACGAATTGTTTGCGCGGTACAAATTTAAATTTAAAAATGTCCCGTTAACAGCAACCATTGAATTTATGAAGGTCGTGAAAAAAACGGAGCCTTATATAAAAAACATTCAGTGTCCTACCTTCATTGTACAAGGGGAGCTGGATGGAATTGTGCCAAGTGCAACCGCCCAAATATTATTTGAACAAATTCAGTCGCAACAAAAGCAAATGTATATTTCAGATTGTGGAAAACATCATATTTGTTACAGTGATGATTGTGAGCAATGGTTTAAACAAGTGTATCAATTTTTATTGGAGTAATAAATATCTGACTATTATGATACAAAGCAATATCATTGCATACCGTTACAACCCATGTTAGACTAATAAAAGCAATGGATACATTTTGTGCGAAGACTCTTCAGACTTATGGGTGAAGAGTGCTTTTTTTTGATAAACGGTTTTATTCTATTTTTTACAAATGCAACAACCAATTAGAAACGGTAGAATTGAACCGCTCGGCAATGACCGGGCTTTCCTTTTCATATAAGAGACTCTGCACTGAAGCAGAGAGAATTTTTAAGTAACGGAAACGTTCCACATACAATGGCTCGAAATTTGCCGCCATTTCATCTGAAAATGTAACCATTTGTCAACTTATACAGGAAAAAGGAGAATGAAGAGTTTGACAAATTTTTCAGAATTAAACATTAGTGAATCGACATTACGTTCTATTAAGCGTATGGGGTTTGAAGAAGCAACACCAATCCAAGAAGGTACAATTACGTTTGCAATGGACGGCCGTGACGTTTTAGGTCAAGCACAAACAGGTACTGGTAAAACAGCTGCGTTTGGTATTCCTTTAATCGAGAAAATCGATCCAAAAAACCCGAATATCCAAGCTTTGGTAATTGCTCCGACTCGCGAATTAGCAATCCAAGTTTCAGAAGAACTTTATAAATTAGGTTATGACAAGCGCGTAAAATTATTATCAGTTTACGGTGGTCAAGAAATCGGCCGTCAAATCCGCGCATTAAAAAATAAACCACAAATTATTGTAGGTACACCAGGTCGTATTCAAGACCATATTAACCGTCGTACATTACGTTTAGACGAAGTGCAAACTTTAGTTTTAGACGAAGCGGACGAAATGTTAAACATGGGCTTCATCGATGATATTAATGCGATTTTAGAAAATGTACCATCAGATCGCCAAACATTACTATTCTCAGCGACAATGCCTCCAGCAATCCGCAAAATTGCAGAGACATTCATGAAAGATCCTGAAATCGTAAAAATTAAAGCGAAAGAATTAACAATGGAAAACATTGAACAATTCTTCGTAAAAGCAACAGAGCGTGAAAAATTCGATGCTTTATCTCGTTTACTTGACGTTCAAAAACCAGAACTTGCAATCATTTTCGGTCGTACGAAACGCCGTGTTGATGAATTAAGCCAAGCTTTAGGTTTACGTGGCTTCTTAGCTGAAGGTATTCACGGTGACTTATCTCAAGCGAAACGTATTTCAGTTTTACGCCAGTTCAAAGAAGGTAAAATTGACATTTTAATCGCAACAGATGTAGCAGCTCGTGGATTGGATATTTCAGGTGTAACGCATGTTTACAACTTTGACATTCCACAAGATCCTGAGTCTTACGTTCACCGTATCGGTCGTACAGGCCGTGCTGGTAAATCTGGTGTTGCAGTAACATTTGTAACACCTCGTGAAATGGGTTATTTACGCATCGTAGAAGAAACTACGAAAAAACGTATGACACCTTTACGTCCACCAACATCTGAAGAAGCATTAGTAGGCTTACAAGAGGATGCAATGCAATCATTGGTGGAATTAGTTCAAAATAATGATTTAGGTACTTACCGTGAGTTAGCAGCTAAGTTATTGGAAAATAACGATGCACTTGACTTGGTAGCAGCAGCACTTAAATCAATTACTAAAGAACCGGATGCTACACCAGTATCATTATCGGAAGAGCGTCCATTACCAATGCGTCGTGACCGTTCACAAGGTGGCGGAGGCCGCGGCCGTGGCGGTAATGACCGAAACCGTGGTGGCAACCGTGGCGGTGGTGACCGTCGCGGAGGAGATCGCCGTCGTGAAGGTGGCGGAAGCCGTGCTGGTAGCGGAAGCCGTGATGGAGGTCGTCGTGAAGGCGGTGCTCGTCGCGAAGGCTCTCGTGACCGTCGTCCACGTCAACGTCGCGAAGACTAATACTATTTCAACACACCAACGAGAAAATCGTTGGTGTGTTTTTTTGTTGAAAATTTTATACAAGTATATTTTCCGGGAAATAAAATTTTCATAAATTATTTAACAAATTTACCAATTAACTATACTATGAAGGGGAGGGGATTTGTTTTTATCATCCTAGTTGAACATATTGAAACATTTAAGCAGTTGATACGTATAGCATAATATAGAGAAAGAGGTGTAGGGCTAGTGAGAGAACAACCAAAGTTTCAGTTACCTAAAAAAGCGCAAATAGTGTGGCGACTATATGGAATTATTCAAACTTTTATTATCGCTCTTTTAACAGGCGGCATCGTATTTTTAACAGTTCGATTTGATTGGCCGCAATGGATTATGTGGATTGCCATCGCGCTCGTATTGTTATCAATTGCGTTTTCAGTTATTGTATTCCCGAGCATCCGGTGGAAAATTTGGCGTTATGAAGTACGAGAACAGGAAATTGAAATTCAAAGTGGTCTGTTTGTCGTAAAACGGACATTAATACCGATGGTGCGTGTTCAACATGTTGATACAGAGCAGGGACCGATTTTAAAAAAATACATGTTAGCGAGTATATCGATTTCTTCGGCGGCAACAGTACATACGATTCCTATGTTGAAAGTTGAAGATGCTGATGAATTGAGGACAAAAATCTCTGAACTTGCAAGGGTGGCGGAAGATGATGTCTAAAGACAAATATAAACTTCATCCTGTAACGGCAATCATCAATGTTGTAAAGGCATTGAAAGATCTCCTTATCCCGATCATTATCATTGTTGCGGCGAACGGCTTTAATTTTAATTTGGATTATCGAAGTGAAACATTTTTCAGTGAAATGATTCCGCTCTTAATTTTAGTTATTGTCTTATCGGTAACGGTAGTGAGCGGTTTGATTAAGTGGTGGACATTTGTATATTGGTTTGAAGATAGTGAACTCCGAGTGGAATATGGTCTGTTTATAAAGAAAAAGCGCTATATTCCATTTGATCGCATTCAAAACTTGAATTATAAAGAAGGTATTTTTCACCGGTTGTTCAAGCTTGTGCAAGTACAAGTGGAAACGGCGGGAAGTAAAGATGGAAAACCGGAAGCGGAACTGACAGCGGTAACGAAAGCTGCGGCAGACGAAGTGGAAATTCAAATGAAAAAGGCGAAACAGAAACTGCCGATCGAAAGTGACATAGGACAAATAGTTGAAGTTGAAGAGCCAGAGCCGGCATCAGTAGTTTTACACAAAATGAAAATACCGGAGCTGTTACTGTTAGCGACGACTTCCAGCGGTGTGGGGGTAGTACTTGCCGGAGTTTTTGCTGTCCTTTCGCAATTTGCGGAGTTTATTCCATTTGATCTGATTTATGATGAATTGGCATTTTTAGTGGAATACGGCTTTATTGTTGTCATGATTTTAATTGCGCTTGCGCTAATACTGGCATGGGGAATTTCTGTAGGCTTGACGTTTTTAAATTATTATAACTTTACGGTCAGCAAGCAATATGACCGTCTAATTATTACGCGGGGATTAATCGAAAAAAAACGTGTGACAATTCCGTTAAACCGGGTGCAGGCAATTAAACTGGCGGAAAACCCTTTCCAGCAAATGCTCGGTTTAGCATCTGTTGCGGTAGAAAGTGCTGGTGGAGGATTTAGCGGGGAGAATGATAAAAAAATTATTTTATTTCCGTTAATTGCAAAAAAAGAAGTTTTTACACCATTGGCAGAACTGTTTCCTGAATATGATTTTGAAGTTACCCAACTTATTCAGCCGCCAAAAAAAGCACAGCCTTTTTTCTATCGGATTGATTTTGTATGGCTAGTTCCTTTAACCGGTGCTATTTCTTACTTCTTCTATCCATATGGACTGTTGTCATTTTTGCTAATCGTGCCAATCATTCTACTCGGAAGATGGCAATTTAAGACGACTGGATTTACGGTGAAAGATCAGCAAATTACGATTGTCTCGCGTCTTTTAAGCCGTGTAACATTTTATGCTATAAAAAAACGAGTACAAATTACGCAAGGTAGTCAAACCTATTTCCAGAAGCGACGGGATATAGGGTCTGTAAAAATTGTAGTGATGTCAGGTATGCTCGGAGCTTCAGCGACAGCGCGTCATATGGAGCAACAGGAAGTGGAAAGAGTACTGTCCTGGTATGAACATTAAAAAAACAGGGTTCGCGAAGAAGTTTTACTTTTCGCGAATCCTGTTTTTATTTTACCCGTCTAATGGGCTGTTTGCGCCAGCGTCCCATATTTTTAGGATTAAAGTAAACGACTCCTAAAATAAAGCCGGTAACTAAACCGCCTAAATGTGCAGCAATATTAATATTTGGTGTTAAAAATGTCATAATAATACTAATCACTATTAATGGCAATATTATTTGTCTTAACTGCGGGAATAAATGTCTTGTGTAATAAACAAGGGCCCCGAACGCCCCGAAAATTCCGTATAGCGCCCCACTTGCACCTACGCTTGCATAATAGGCATCTTGTGTTGCGTAAGTAGCAGCAACACCAAAAATTCCGGCTAAAAAGTAAATGGTTAAAAAGCGCACTTTGCCAGCGATTTTCTCAAGTTCCGGACCAAATAAAAATAGTGAGAACATATTAAAAAGAACGTGCATAAAACCTGCATGTAAAAACATTGATGTAATAATACGCCACCATTCACCTGCTGCAATGAGTCCATTTACGCTCATACCGGCATAAAGCAAATCTTCGCCGAAGCCCGGTATTAATGTTAGGACGAAAACAATTAGATTAATTGCTATAATTGACGATACGACCGGATATAACGTAATGTACTGTTTAAAATTTTCTCTACGAATAAACATGTTCCACCTCAATTAAGTCGATAAAAAAATAAAACGTATTTTTATTCATTATACATTGGAGTAATGATTAAAAGAAAGGGAGAGCTATTAAATGATAAAAGGGATTGGTTTAGATTTAGTAGAATTGGACCGAATTGAAAAAATGATCGGACGTTCAGAAAAATTCGCTCAAAGAATTTTAACAGATAGGGAACTGGCTATTTTTGATACATTATCGGATATGCGCAAAGTGGAATTTTTGGCAGGTCGCTTTGCTGCAAAGGAAGCCTATTCAAAAGCGAATGGCACAGGAATCGGTAAAGGCTGTGAACTCCATCAAATAGAAATTTTAAAAACGGAGCAAGGAAAACCTGTATTATACTTCGATGGTGAACTGGTGAACGGGTATATTTCCATTACTCATACCCGTACGACAGCAGCTGCCCAAGTAATCTTAATGCAATAATACATACATGCACACCTTGGCTCATATAGTAATTTATCGAAATAGATAATCGAAAGGGTGAATCTTTGAAACTACGACTGCTAGTAGTTGTCGTTTGTTGTCTCTTTTTGGCGGCGTGTGGAAAAGCTACAAAGGATGAAGTGATTGAGGATGTTAACAAGAAGTGGAATGACGCAAAAGGTTATGAATTAAGTGCTTCGATGGAAGTTCGGACAGGCGCAGAACCACGTATTTACGATGTAAAAGTTTGGCACACAAAACCGGATTTTTACCGAGTGGCAGTAAATCCAAAAGGTGAGTCAGAACAGCAGTTGATCGTTCGAAATGAAGAAGGTGTCTTTGTTGTCACGCCATCATTACGTAAAACGCATAAATTCCAAAGTGAATGGCCAAAGCAAAACAGTCAGGCGTATATAATTGGTGCATTGGCTGATGATTTGGTATCAGATTCAAAAGCGGTAATGACTGAAGATGATGCGAGCTATACTTTTGAAGTTGCGACACGAAATGTAGACCAAACAGCATTACCGGTTCAGCAAATTGTAGTCGATAAGAAAACGATGCTTCCGACAAAAGTTAGTGTTATGGATGAATCTTTACAAGAACAAGTTGTGATTACATTTGCAGACATTAAATTAGGTGTGCAGCATACTGCGGAAGAATATGCGGTAGAAAAATTCTCTGAAAAAGAGGAAAAGAAAGCTGCATCAGCAGAAGTGGTAGACACAGAGTTTAACGTGTATTACCCTACGATTGACTGGGCGCATACAAAGCTGACAGATGAGTTTGAAGTGCAGGAAGATGGAAACACACGTGTAATTTTGACATTTGAAGGGGAAAAGCCATTTACACTAATGCAGCAGCCGATCCAATCCGATGATACAATATTACCTGTATCTGGGGACCCGGCAGATTTAGGGTATACAATAGGGGCTATTACTGATAACTCAATTCAGTGGGACAAAGATGGCATGACCTTCTTTATCGCTTCCACAAAATTAACGAAGGATGAATTATTGGAAGTAGCTGCAAGTGTGCAGGAAAGTAGTATAAAATAAATTATAATTATGGCTTTCTAAACTTGTTTTTAAATTGTATTTTATGGTTATATTTAATAAGAGACATCTTGCGCAAACTAGCGCAAGATGATTTCTTTCGTATACAGATTTTAAGTCCGGTTGACTGAAAATTACATAAGAGTAAGTTTAAACTTATAAAAAGAGGGTAAAAATCGAAATGGATACTCCAATTTATTACAGACCAACAAAAGCAGTAATTGATCTGCAAGCAATCACACATAACCTTACTTCACTACGAAACTATATAGGACCGAATATCCAAATTATTGCTGTCGTAAAAGCAAATGCATATGGTCATGGAGATATGGAAGTTGCAAAAACGGCAATTGAGGCCGGTGCAACAATGCTTGCTGTCGCAACACCAGACGAAGCAGTACATATTAGAGAGAATTTTAAGGATATCGATATTTTAGTGTTAGGTGCTTCACCGCACGCTTTTATTCCGTATGCATCAGCAGAAAATATTATCCTTACCGCCTTTTCTACGGAATGGCTGCAAGAAGCACAGCAGTATACACCACTGCTGAATCAGTTAAGACTTCATATTAAAGTTGATTCAGGCATGGGACGTATCGGTGTATCTACTAAAGAAGAATTATTGGATTTATATACAATGATTAATTCTTCCGATGACTTTTTAGTGGATGGAATTTTTACGCATTTTGCTACTGCAGATGAAGAAGATTCAATGTACTTTGACAATCAAGCTACCCTATTCAAGGACTTTTTAGGCGCACTGCCACAAAAGCCTCGTCTTGTTCATGTTGCCAATACAGCAACCGCATTAGTAAAAGATCCTTCTTTGCATCATGATGCGGTACGTTTCGGTATTTCCATGTACGGTTTGCTGCCTTCGGGTTATGTAGGCACAAAATTACCTTTTCCGATTAAACCGGCATTTTCTCTACAGACGGAACTTGTACATATAAAAAAAATGAAGGCTGGTCAATCGGTAGGCTATGGTGCAACATATACGGCAGAAGAGGACTGCTATATCGGTACAATACCGATTGGCTACGCAGACGGTATGATTCGTAAGCTTTCGGGCCAAGAAGTACTTGTTGGAGGAAAAAGAGCGAAAATTGTCGGCAGAATTTGTATGGATCAAAGTATGATTTTACTTCCGGAAGCATATAATGTTGGGGAAGAAGTTGTACTGATAGGCTGCCAACAGCAAGAGGAAATCACGATAGATGATTGGGCTCATAAACTCCAAACAATTAATTACGAAGTGCCATGTGTAATAACGGCTAGAGTTCCTAGGGTATATAAATAAATCGATGTAATATTACTGTAAATAACTTCAAATATACAAAACAAGTATGTCCATATTTATTCCTTTATTGCGAGAATTGTCAGTTTTTTAATTTTCCTGTCTTTTCATTGTAGTCAATCAATGATAGAATGAATGGGAAATGGGATGTTCGGTGGAGGTGCTTGTTTTGTACGCGAAGGAATTAGTAGAAGTAGAAGAAGTAGTAATTGACATACCAAATGAGCTAGTAACGCAATTCGAAAGAACGTTTGGGCGTAATACTGAGAATGGTTATATGATGGCGTATTTGGCGACTCAAAATTATACAAAGCATATGCAACCAAATCAAATACGGGAAGCTTTAATAAAGGGCTATGTGGAAATGTCGCAAATTAATCTGACAATTTGCAGTGAGTGCTTGCATGCAGAGTATGAAGCGGAACATATGGTGGAGCGTCTCGTAAGCGGGGGATGACAATTTGATTGTAAAACGTGGAGACGTTTTTTTTGCTGACCTATCACCGGTGGTAGGGTCGGAACAGGGCGGGACTAGACCCGTTCTTATTATTCAAAATGATATTGGAAATCGCTTTAGTCCAACTGTCATAATAGCTGCAATTACTGCGCAAATTCAAAAAGCAAAGTTACCTACACATGTTGAAATCGATGCGAAAAAGTATGGTTTTGAGCGTGACTCGGTAATTTTGCTTGAACAATTGCGTACAATTGATAAATCACGATTAACAGATCGTATTACTCAGCTAGATGCAAAACTAATGCAAGAAGTAGATATCGCTCTTAATATTAGTTTAGGACTCGTAAAATTTTAATACATAAAAAAACATCGAAACAATCGTTTCGGTGTTTTTTATTATTATGGAAACGAAAACCCCCTGCTATGCGGGGGGTTCTAAAAAGCTTTTAGCTATGGACAAAAAAAATACTCCAGTCGTACAATAAAATCAGGTCTGGTCAACCGATTACGTACGAAAGGAGCTCCAATATTGGATAATAAAAGTTTAGCACATACAACATGGAATTGTAAGTATCACATTGTGTTTGCGCCAAAATACAGAAGAAGAATAATCTACGGAAAAATAAAAGCGGACATCGGTAAAATATTACGTCAACTGTGTGAAAGAAAAGGCGTAGAAATCATTGAAGCTACAGCTTGTCCTGATCATATACATATGTTAGTGAGTATTCCACCGAAGCTTAGTGTATCTGCGTTTGTAGGGTATCTCAAAGGGAAAAGCAGTTTAATGATATTCGATCGACATGCAAATTTGAAATATAAATATGGAAACCGAAAATTTTGGTGTCGAGGATATTATGTGGATACAGTAGGGCGAAACCGAAAAGTCATTCAGGAATATATAAAAAATCAATTGCAGGAAGATATCCTAGAGGATCAAATGACGATGAAAGAATTCATTGACCCATTCACAGGGGAAGAATTAAATCGAAGAAAAAAATAAGTACACCGCTTTAGCGGTAGTCGGAAAAGTAGTGCGGTTGGCAGACCTTTCAGAGCGTCTTTAGACGTGGGCCAGTACCCCAGCGTTTCACGCGCAGAGAAAACCACCAGTTCAACTGGTGGTTTTTATTTATAAATAAAAGTCCCCTATAAATTTTAGGTAAATAGTAAACTCTAATCATGTAACATTGTAAAATTTTACTTAAAATTGTAATTATAGCAATAGTATGATTGAAAACTTATATCCAACTAAACTACAAGGATAACATATGGTATAATGTAAAAATTAATAATTCAAAAAACTGATACTATACGTTAACTCCATAGAAAGAAAAAGTAGAAAATTGGGGGCACTATGATGAATACGAAATCTACCGTAGAGATTGTAACTGAATGGGATATTGTAGCTGCACGCCAACTTGGACGTAACGAGGCGAAAGCAATTGGCTTTGGCGCGGTAGATCAAGCTCGAATTACGACGTCGATAAGTGAACTGGCTCGAAATATTTATTTATATGCCCGTGCCGGGGAAGTGACAATAGAGCGTATTAGTAATGAAGAGAAAGTTGGCCTTCGCATAATAGCGGCAGATAAAGGACCGGGAATAAGCAATTTGAAAAAAGTGATGGAAGACGGCTATTCAACATCAGGCGGGCTTGGAGCGGGTTTACCTGGAGTAAAAAGACTGATGGATACAATGGACATCCAATCCACTGTAGGAAGTGGGACGACGATAGTTATCGAAAAATGGGTAAATTAGGATGTGATAAAATTTGAAAGAGCTGCAAACGCAATATCAAAAAATCTTATCGGATTTTTTGGCAAATCAAACTGAGCGAAATTTGTATATAGGACAAAACTTCATTCGACAGTTAATTCAAAAAAAAGTAGCTCCAGAAGAAGTCATCAATATCCACAAGTATGCGATAGAACAAATTTATCCAGATCTACCAGAAGATATTTCGCATAGCTATGATTTTTTAATTGAGATTATGGTGCACTTTGGGTTAACTTTAAAGGAGCATCAAAGTTTACTGGAACAGCAAGAAGAAATGCGAATGGAGATGAATGTCGCTACAAAGATCCAGAATATGATTCTTAGAACAACGGTACCTAGGCTCGAGCAGATTGATATTGGGATGCTATCTGTACCTATCCGCAAAATGAATGGTGACTATGTTCACTTCTTAAACAACAATGATTCAGTTGTCAGTGTAGCTGTGACAGATGTTGTTGGAAAAGGTGTACCGGCAGCTCTTTGTATGTCAATGGTCAAATATGGGCTTGATACACTTGAGTACGCAACGAAAGATCCTTCTTATATTTTAGAAGTGTTAAATCGTATTATCGAAAAAAGTGTTGATGATAGTATGTTTGTCTCGATGTTTTATGGGACATTTAATATTAAAGAAAGTAAATTTACATATGGGTCAGCTGGGCATGAGCCTGCTATATATTATAATGCTCGTAAAAAAACTTTCTTGGATTTGGAATCAAAAGGTTTATTACTAGGTGTCATGCCGGAAGTGACATACCCGCAGTACGACATTTGTTTGGAAGAAAATGATTTTATCATTATGATCACAGATGGTGTAACGGATTTTCGCAAGCAAGGAGAGCTGGATCCTCGGGATGTGATAAAAAATTTGGCATTAAGTTGTAGCCATCTTTCGGCACAGGAAATGTGTGAAGAAATGTACACCTATTTGAAAAACTTGCCTGATTTTGAACTAGAAGATGATTTTACGGTCGTTATATTTAAAAAATAAAAAAATTATGTTTGAACTCCCGCGGATTCGGGAAAAGTAATTAGGTTTATAATGGAGGTGTCTAATAATGAATGTTAATGTTCAATTTAGAGAAGATGGAAACGTATTAAAAGGCTATATCGAGGGTGAAATCGATACGTATACAGCCCCGATATTACGCGAAGAGCTGGAGACAGTTCAGATTGTGGAAGGCCGAAAAATCGAATTGGATTTATCAAAAGTGAATTATATGGATAGTACAGGATTAGGAATATTTGTTGCATTTTATAAAAAAGTTACGAAGGAAAATGCATCATTAAAATTAGTGAATTTATCAAATCGTTTAGTAAGATTGTTTGAAATTACAGGATTAAGTGAATTAATGAGTATCGAGATTGATGAGGAATTGGAGTTGAAATGATGAGAGCATTTGACTATATTGAAATTCGAGTGCCTGCCAAATCGCAATATGTAAGTGTAATACGGCTAACAATTTCAGGATTAGCGATGCGAGTTGGGTTTACTTATGATGAAATAGAAGATTTAAAAATTGCTACAAGTGAAGCGGTGACAAATGTTGTTCACCATGCTTATAAAGCAAACGAGGAAGGCGAAGTTGTAATCGGCTGTGCATTATTTGAGGACAAGATTGAAATAATGGTCGCAGATTACGGTGTAAGCTTTAACTTTGAAGAGATCAAATCAAAAGTTGGTCCATATCATGAAAATGAAAACGTAGCATTATTACGTGAAGGTGGATTAGGAATTTATTTAATGGAGACTTTAATGGATGAAGTGAAATTAAATAACGAAGGTGGCGTCACTGTTTTCATGACAAAGTATGTCTCGAGAGAGCAGGTGAAAGGAAATGTCGAAAGAATCACTACCTAAAAATACATCAAAAGAAGAAGTACTAAATTGGATTGCAGAATATCAGGCGAACGGCTGTGAAGATTCACAAACAAATCTTGTACTCCATTATCAGCAGTTAGTCGAGTCGATTGCACGCAAATATTCACATGGTAAATCTTATTATGATGATATTGTACAAGTAGGGATGCTTGGCTTATTAGGTGCGATCCGACGATTTGACCCTTCTTTTGGCAGAAGCTTTGAGGCGTTTGCAGTTCCGACTATCGTAGGTGAAATAAAACGCTTTTTACGTGATAAAACTTGGGACGTGCATGTTCCGAGACGTATTAAAGAATTAGGACCAAGAATCAAGGCGGCTGTCGAAGCATTAACGACATCGCTACAACGTTCCCCATCCATTACCGAAATTGCAACGTATTTAGAAGTACAGGATGAGGACGTACTGGAAGCGATGGAAATGGGTCGAAGCTATCAGGCGCTTTCGATGGACCATTCGATCGAATCGGATTCTGATGGCAGTACGGTAACGTTATTTGATGTAGTCGGTCGAGAAGATACAGGCTATGAAGTGACAAACCGCCGCATGATTGTAGCAGATGCGATGAATGTATTAAATGAACGTGAGCGACAAATTATCCAATTAACTTATTTGGAACAGCTTAGTCAAAAGGAAGCCGGAGAAAGACTCGGTATATCCCAAATGCACGTTTCACGAATTCAACGTAAAGCAATTAAAAAATTACAAGACGCCATTACAGCAAGTGGCGGCGTCTCATTATAAAGTTTAAGAGTCTACTAGCATAAATTAGTAGGCTCTTTTTTCATGCATAAATTCAACGCTTTTTTGGGAAACAATACAAATGGAATGGTACACTAAAAGAAAGTTCGAAATTTAAAGGAGTGGCATGATGGATCAACAAAAAATGTTACAAATAATTGCAAAAGATGCGAAAGTGGAACCAAAACAAGCAAAAGCGGTTATTGGACTACTGGAAGAAGGTAACACAGTACCTTTTATCGCACGTTACAGAAAAGAAATGACAGGTTCACTTGATGAAGTTCAAATTAAGGCAGTGGAAGACCGCTACCATTACATACAACAGCTCGAAACACGAAAGGAAGAAGTGCTGCGCCTAATAGATGAGCAAGGTAAATTAACGGAAGAACTACAAACAGCAATCCAAGCATCAACGGTTCTTCAACGCGTAGAAGATTTGTACCGACCATTTAAACAAAAGCGCCGTACAAAAGCAACGATCGCCAAAGAACGGGGTTTGGAACCGTTAGCTGAAGAACTGTTAAAGTTTAAAAAGCGTACGTTGGAAGAAATGGCGGCGCCTTATATAAGTGAAGAACAAGGTGTTACTGGAATTGAAGATGCATTGGCTGGGGCACGAGATATTTTAGCAGAGCGATTTGCCGATGATGCTGCAGTTCGCGAAAAGCTGCGTACCCTTTCCTGGCGGGAAGGCAAGCTTGTAACAACGGTAAAAAACGCGGAAAAAGATGAAAAACAAGTATTTGAAATGTATTACGCATATGAGGAACCTGTTCACCGAATTGCACCCCACAGAATACTGGCTGTAAACCGCGGTGAAAAAGAAGAAGTGATACGTGCAGCAATTGAAGTTCCAATCGATAAAGCCACAACACAAATGGAAAATCATTTTATTCCTAGAAATTTTGTAGGCCCTTCTGTAAATGAAGTAAAGCTGGCAATTGCGGATAGCTATAAACGATTAATTAAACCATCTATTGAAAATGAGCTTCGAGCAGAACTTTCATCAAAAGCAGAAACTCAAGCGATTCATATTTTCTCGGAAAATCTACGCAACTTACTATTACAGCCACCAATGCGCGGTAAAATGGTTCTTGGTGTAGACCCTGCATACAGAACAGGCTGCAAATTAGCGGTAGTCGATGAAACGGGCAAGATGATTGAAGTGGGCGTTATATATCCTCACACTACGTCGGATCCTTCAAAAGCGAAAGCAACAGTGAAGGCTTTATTAAAGAAATATCCGATTAGTATTATTGCGATTGGAAACGGGACAGCCTCCCGTGAAACAGAGCAGTTTATTGCGGAACTGCTGAAAGAAGTAGACGGAAACATTGCTTATGTTATTGTCAACGAGGCAGGGGCATCCGTATATTCTGCCTCCGAAGTGGCACGAGCGGAGTTTCCGGATTTACAGGTGGAACAACGAAGTGCTGTATCGATTGCCCGTCGTTTACAAGACCCATTATCAGAGCTTGTAAAAATTGATCCGAAAGCAGTCGGTGTAGGACAGTATCAGCATGACGTTTCGCAAAAGCAGCTCGCAGAATCACTGACGTTTATTGTGGAAACAGCGGTTAACCAAGTTGGGGTAGATGTAAATACAGCTTCGGCCTCCCTTTTACAATATGTATCTGGACTTTCGAAAACGGTAGCGGAAAATATTGTAACGATGCGTAGCGAAAACGGACAATTTACATCCCGTGCACAAATGAAAAAAATCCCGCGATTGGGTGCTAAAACTTATGAGCAGGCAGTCGGTTTCTTGCGTATTGCAGATGCCAAAAATCCGTTAGATGCTACAGGTATCCATCCGGAAAGTTATAAATTAGCGGAAGCTGTATTGGAGGCAGCAGGATTAACGAAAAAGGATGTCGGAACGGCAAAAGCCGAAGAAGCGATCAGCAAGTTAAATTTAACAACATTAGGTGAGTCATTAGAAGTAGGGGAAGTTACGTTGAAAGACATTGTCGATACATTAATGAAACCTACCCGTGATCCTCGTGATGCTTTCCCGCAACCGTTACTGAAAACAGATGTACTTCAAATGGATGATTTGCAAGTTGGAATGGAGCTGCAAGGGACTGTTCGAAATGTCGTTGATTTTGGAGCGTTTGTCGATATTGGGGTTAAGCAGGATGGACTTGTCCATATTTCCAAATTGCAAAAAGGTCGTGTTAAACATCCACTAGATGTTGTTTCCCTCGGGGATATCGTGACGGTTTGGGTAGAAAAAGTAGAGGCAAATAAAGGTCGTATTTCTTTAACGATGTTAACTCCTGAAAATCAACATAGCGTGTAAAAGAGCAGGATTTTCAATTATAATAAAAAGCGCATAGCTGAATATGCGCTTTTTATTAACTTAAGGGGGTTGGCATATGACGGACGAACAGGCACAAAAATTAGTGGAACAGTTATCAAATGACTTTTTTAATCGACCGTTTATTCATAAAGCTTATTTTAATAGTCGCTTGAAAACGACGGGCGGTCGGTATATGTTGAGCAGCCACAATATCGAACTTAATAAAAAACTATATGATCATTTTGGCATAGAAGAGTTAAAGGGTATTATTTTACATGAACTTTGCCACTATCATCTTCATATTTTAGGGATGGGTTATAGGCATGGTGATGCAGATTTTCGAAATCTATTGAAAAAAGTAGGCGCACCACGTTTTTGTTCTACATTGGAACAGGCTAAAGAAAAGCCGAAACAAAAGACAATACATATATATAGCTGTACGAACTGCGGACAAATATATAAAAGAAAAAGAAAAATGAATGTAAAAAAATACTGTTGCAGTATGTGCAAAGGGAAAATTAAATTTCTCCATAGTGAAAAATAATTTTAGAAATGATGTTTAAAAGTAAGTGAATAATGGTATACAGTATTTATGTTGTTTTTTAGAGAATATGATTTTTGCTCTATATATAGGAAGAGATTTTTCCTTTAATTTTTTTTAGGAAAAGTGTTGACGAAACGGAAATCGCTCTCTATAATAGTAAAAGTCGACAAGATGATGTCGCAACGAAGTAATTATTCCGAAGTAGCTCAGTTGGTAGAGCATCCGGCTGTTAACCGGCAGGTCGCAGGTTCGAGTCCTGCCTTCGGAGCCATTAACGGCCCGTTGGTCAAGTGGTTAAGACACCGCCCTTTCACGGCGGTAACACGGGTTCGAATCCCGTACGGGTCACCACGTATATTTTAATAATGATGATTTACTAATGGTCCCGTGGTGTAGCGGTTAACATGCCTGCCTGTCACGCAGGAGATCGCCGGTTCGATCCCGGTCGGGACCGCCATTTTTGGGGTATAGCCAAGCGGTAAGGCAACGGATTTTGATTCCGTCATGCCCTGGTTCGAATCCAGGTACCCCAGCCATTTAGAGCCATTAGCTCAGTTGGTAGAGCATCTGACTTTTAATCAGAGGGTCGAAGGTTCGAGTCCTTCATGGCTCACCAGTTTTCATGTTGACAAATTATTTCAGAGATGTATAATAATTATTGTCGGATGAAGCGGTCGTGGCGGAATGGCAGACGCGCTAGGTTGAGGGCCTAGTGGGGGCAACCCCGTGGAGGTTCAAATCCTCTCGGCCGCACCAAAAATTCCCGGCGCCCGTAGCTCAATTGGATAGAGCGTCTGACTACGGATCAGAAGGTTATGGGTTCGACTCCTGTCGGGCGCGCCATAATTCACTATAATATAATGCGGGTGTAGTTTAGTGGTAAAACCTCAGCCTTCCAAGCTGATGTTGTCGGTTCGATTCCGATCACCCGCTCCAGTTTTTATTAAAAAACTGTTGACATCTAAAAGAAGATGTTATAAGATATAAAAGTTGTCACTTGAGGCAACAAAATGAACCTTGAAAACTGAACAAGCAACGTTAATGAAACAAGCTTCTTAAATGAAGCAAACAATAGATTCCAACTTCCAACGAAGTTGGATCGCTAGCAAAGCAAATGAGCTTTCAAACTACTTTTATGGAGAGTTTGATCCTGGCTCAGGACGAACGCTGGCGGCGTGCCTAATACATGCAAGTCGAGCGGACGAACTTTTGGTGCTTGCACCAAATTTTCGTTAGCGGCGGACGGGTGAGTAACACGTGGGTAACCTACCTTATAGATTGGGATAACTCCGGGAAACCGGGGCTAATACCGAATAACACTTTTTAACACATGTTTGAAAGTTGAAAGACGGTCTTGCTGTCACTATAAGATGGACCCGCGGCGCATTAGCTAGTTGGTGAGGTAACGGCTCACCAAGGCAACGATGCGTAGCCGACCTGAGAGGGTGATCGGCCACACTGGGACTGAGACACGGCCCAGACTCCTACGGGAGGCAGCAGTAGGGAATCTTCCACAATGGACGAAAGTCTGATGGAGCAACGCCGCGTGAGTGAAGAAGGATTTCGGTTCGTAAAACTCTGTTGCAAGGGAAGAACAAGTAGCGTAGTAACTGGCGCTACCTTGACGGTACCTTGTTAGAAAGCCACGGCTAACTACGTGCCAGCAGCCGCGGTAATACGTAGGTGGCAAGCGTTGTCCGGAATTATTGGGCGTAAAGCGCGCGCAGGTGGTTCCTTAAGTCTGATGTGAAAGCCCCCGGCTCAACCGGGGAGGGTCATTGGAAACTGGGGAACTTGAGTGCAGAAGAGGATAGTGGAATTCCAAGTGTAGCGGTGAAATGCGTAGAGATTTGGAGGAACACCAGTGGCGAAGGCGACTGTCTGGTCTGTAACTGACACTGAGGCGCGAAAGCGTGGGGAGCAAACAGGATTAGATACCCTGGTAGTCCACGCCGTAAACGATGAGTGCTAAGTGTTGGGGGGTTTCCGCCCCTCAGTGCTGCAGCTAACGCATTAAGCACTCCGCCTGGGGAGTACGGTCGCAAGACTGAAACTCAAAGGAATTGACGGGGGCCCGCACAAGCGGTGGAGCATGTGGTTTAATTCGAAGCAACGCGAAGAACCTTACCAGGTCTTGACATCCCGGTGACCACTATGGAGACATAGTTTCCCCTTCGGGGGCAACGGTGACAGGTGGTGCATGGTTGTCGTCAGCTCGTGTCGTGAGATGTTGGGTTAAGTCCCGCAACGAGCGCAACCCTTATTCTTAGTTGCCATCATTCAGTTGGGCACTCTAAGGAGACTGCCGGTGATAAACCGGAGGAAGGTGGGGATGACGTCAAATCATCATGCCCCTTATGACCTGGGCTACACACGTGCTACAATGGACGGTACAAACGGTTGCCAACCCGCGAGGGGGAGCTAATCCGATAAAACCGTTCTCAGTTCGGATTGTAGGCTGCAACTCGCCTACATGAAGCCGGAATCGCTAGTAATCGCGGATCAGCATGCCGCGGTGAATACGTTCCCGGGCCTTGTACACACCGCCCGTCACACCACGAGAGTTTGTAACACCCGAAGTCGGTGAGGTAACCTTTTGGAGCCAGCCGCCGAAGGTGGGATAGATGATTGGGGTGAAGTCGTAACAAGGTAGCCGTATCGGAAGGTGCGGCTGGATCACCTCCTTTCTAAGGATTTTTCGGAATCATTCCCTTGGGGAATGAAACATTAAC
Source organism: Solibacillus sp. iso_87 (assembly GCF_056173085.1). NCBI lineage: Bacteria > Bacillati > Bacillota > Bacilli > Caryophanales > Caryophanaceae > Solibacillus > Solibacillus sp. iso_87. Next base: position 3,610,235 of record NZ_CM149656.1, on the reverse strand, counting down.
GGTTGCTGTTCAGTTTTGAAGGTTCATTCTTAAATGAATGGAACACTTCAAAACCTTTGTTCTTTGAAAACTGGATAAAACGACATTGAAAGCAATAAATCAAATTTCTATTTTATAGATTTTTAAACAAGTCAAGCAATTGACGTGTAAACTTAAATCTTGGATTATATCCAAGTGTTAACTTTTGGTTAAGTTAATAAGGGCGCACGGTGGATGCCTTGGCACTAGGAGTCGATGAAGGACGGCACTAACACCGATATGCCTCGGGGAGCTGTAAGTAAGCTTTGATCCGGGGATTTCCGAATGGGGGAACCCACTATCTTTAATCGGATAGTATCTTCACGTGAATTCATAGCGTGTTGAAGACAGACGCAGGGAACTGAAACATCTAAGTACCTGCAGGAACAGAAAGAAAATTCGATTCCCTGAGTAGCGGCGAGCGAAACGGGAAGAGCCCAAACCAAAGAGCTTGCTCTTTGGGGTTGTAGGACACTCTATACGGAGTTACAAAAGAATGAACTAGACGAAGCGACTTGGAAAGGTCCGCGAAACGAGGTAAAAGCCCTGTAGTCAAAAGTTCATTCCCTCCAGAGTGGATCCTGAGTACGGCGGAACACGTGAAATTCCGTCGGAATCCGGGAGGACCATCTCCCAAGGCTAAATACTACCTAGTGACCGATAGTGAACCAGTACCGTGAGGGAAAGGTGAAAAGCACCCCGGAAGGGGAGTGAAATAGATCCTGAAACCGTGTGCCTACAAGTAGTTAGAGCCCGTTAATGGGTGATAGCGTGCCTTTTGTAGAATGAACCGGCGAGTTACGATTACGTGCGAGGTTAAGTTGAGAAGACGGAGCCGCAGCGAAAGCGAGTCTGAATAGGGCGAATTAGTACGTGGTCGTAGACCCGAAACCAGGTGATCTACCCATGTCCAGGGTGAAGGTGAGGTAACACTCACTGGAGGCCCGAACCCACGCACGTTGAAAAGTGCGGGGATGAGGTGTGGGTAGCGGAGAAATTCCAATCGAACCTGGAGATAGCTGGTTCTCTCCGAAATAGCTTTAGGGCTAGCCTCGTGATTGAGAATACCGGAGGTAGAGCACTGTTTGGACTAGGGGGGCATCTCGCTTTACCGAATTCAGACAAACTCCGAATGCCGGATATTTATACACGGGAGTCAGACTGCGAGTGATAAGATCCGTAGTCAAGAGGGAAACAGCCCAGACCACCAGCTAAGGTCCCCAAGTAATCGTTAAGTGGAAAAGGATGTGGCGTTGCTTAGACAACCAGGATGTTGGCTTAGAAGCAGCCATCATTTAAAGAGTGCGTAATAGCTCACTGGTCGAGTGACGCTGCGCCGAAAATGTATCGGGGCTAAACGATTCACCGAAGCTGTGGATGCATACTTTGAGTATGCGTGGTAGGAGAGCGTTCTAACAGCGTTGAAGTCAGACCGGAAGGACTGGTGGAGCGGTTAGAAGTGAGAATGCCGGTATGAGTAGCGAAACATGGGTGAGAATCCCATGCACCGTATGACTAAGGTTTCCTGAGGAAGGCTCGTCCGCTCAGGGTTAGTCGGGACCTAAGCCGAGGCCGATAGGCGTAGGCGATGGACAACAGGTTGATATTCCTGTACCACCTCCTCACCGTTTGAGAAATGGGGGGACGCAGTAGGATAGGGTAAGCACGCCGTTGGTTGCGCGTGTTCAAGCAGTAAGGCGTGTATGTAGGCAAATCCGCATACTTTAACGTTGAGCTGTGATGACGAGCTCGTATGAGCGAAGTTCCTGATTTCACACTGCCAAGAAAAGCCTCTATCGAGGTGAGAGGTGCCCGTACCGCAAACCGACACAGGTAGTCGAGGAGAGAATCCTAAGGTGTGCGAGAGAACTCTCGTTAAGGAACTCGGCAAAATGACCCCGTAACTTCGGGAGAAGGGGTGCTTCTTTGGGTGCATAGCCTAGAGAAGCCGCAGTGAATAGGCCCAGGCGACTGTTTAGCAAAAACACAGGTCTCTGCAAAACCGTAAGGTGACGTATAGGGGCTGACGCCTGCCCGGTGCTGGAAGGTTAAGAGGAGCGGTTAGCGCAAGCGAAGCTGTGAATTGAAGCCCCAGTAAACGGCGGCCGTAACTATAACGGTCCTAAGGTAGCGAAATTCCTTGTCGGGTAAGTTCCGACCCGCACGAAAGGCGTAACGATCTGGGCACTGTCTCAACGAGAGACTCGGTGAAATTATAGTACCTGTGAAGATGCAGGTTACCCGCGACAGGACGGAAAGACCCCGTGGAGCTTTACTGTAGCCTGATATTGAATTTTGGTACAACTTGTACAGGATAGGTAGGAGCCAGAGATCTCGGAGCGCCAGCTTCGAAGGAGGCGTCGGTGGGATACTACCCTGGTTGTATTGAACTTCTAACCCATGCCCCTTAGCGGGGTAGGAGACAGTGTCAGGCGGACAGTTTGACTGGGGCGGTCGCCTCCTAAAAGGTAACGGAGGCGCCCAAAGGTTCCCTCAGAATGGTTGGAAATCATTCGTAGAGTGTAAAGGCATAAGGGAGCTTGACTGCGAGACCTACAAGTCGAGCAGGGTCGAAAGACGGGCTTAGTGATCCGGTGGTTCCGCATGGAAGGGCCATCGCTCAACGGATAAAAGCTACCCCGGGGATAACAGGCTTATCTCCCCCAAGAGTCCACATCGACGGGGAGGTTTGGCACCTCGATGTCGGCTCATCGCATCCTGGGGCTGTAGTCGGTCCCAAGGGTTGGGCTGTTCGCCCATTAAAGCGGTACGCGAGCTGGGTTCAGAACGTCGTGAGACAGTTCGGTCCCTATCCGTCGTGGGCGTAGGAAATTTGAGAGGAGCTGTCCTTAGTACGAGAGGACCGGGATGGACATACCGCTGGTGTACCAGTTGTCTTGCCAAAGGCATCGCTGGGTAGCTATGTATGGACGGGATAAGTGCTGAAAGCATCTAAGCATGAAGCCCCCCTCAAGATGAGATTTCCCATTACGCAAGTAAGTAAGACCCCTGAAAGACGATCAGGTAGATAGGTTCGAGGTGGAAGTGCGGTGACGCATGCAGCTGACGAATACTAATCGGTCGAGGACTTAACCACATTTTATTGCACCATTTCAATGAACGTTTATCCAGTTTTGAAAGAATGAAATTCTTTCATAGTGAAGTGATGATGGCAAAGAGGTCACACCCGTTCCCATACCGAACACGGAAGTTAAGCTCTTTAGCGCCGATGGTAGTTGGGGGCTTCCCCCTGTGAGAGTAGGACGTCGCTTCGCACACGCAAAACCACTGAGGAATCAGTGGTTTTTTTGTTGTATTTAAATTAATGAGGACCTCTAACTTGAAAATAAAATGCAGTTTCGTTAAAGTACATACATAGCAAAAGGGAGGAATTGTAATGAAAGCACTTTTTGAAAAGTTTAAATTGAATGAAGAGGTTGAACTACGAAATCGTTTAGTTATGGCACCTATGACAACCTACTCTGCAAATGAAGATGATACTGTTTCCGATGAGGAAATCACATATTATAAAGAACGTGCTGAAGGAGCTGGAATGATCATTACAGCATGCGCATACGTTGCAGCAAACGGTAAAGCATTCCCAGGACAAATTGCCGCTCATGAAGATCGTTATATTCCAAGCTTGCGAAGAATTGCACAGGCTATTCAACAAGGCGGTGCTAAAGCGGTTTTACAAATTCATCATGGCGGTCGACAATCTTATCAACATTTAGTACCAAATGGAGATGTTGTAAGTGCGAGTACAGCTGTTACAATTGAGGAAAAAGAAGCTCGCGCATTAACTCTTGAAGAAACTAAAGATATGGTTAAAGCTTATGCGGAAGCGACAAGAAGAGCAATTGAAGCAGGGTTTGACGGCGTTGAAATCCATGGTGCAAATACGTATTTAATTCAACAGTATTTCTCTGCCTTTACTAATAAAAGAACAGATGAATACGGCGGAACATTTGAAAATAGATTACGTTTCCCATTGGAAGTGGTAAATGAAGTAATTAAAGTTAAAAACACATATGCGGATGAAAAATTTATCGTCGGTTACCGTTTCAGCCCGGAAGAGCCTGAAGAAGATGGTATTACAATGGATGATACAGTTAAATTAGTAGATAAATTAGCGGAAACAGCGTTAACATATTTGCATATTTCACTTGGAGATTTCAAATCTGAAACACATCGTTATGAAAACGGACAACAAAACCGTATTTCTGTAATTCACAGCTTGTTAAATGGACGTAAACCATTAATTGGTGTCGGATCAATTTATACTCGTGAAGAAGCAGAACATGCATTACAGTTAGGTGCAGATTTAGTCGCACTTGGTCGTGCCTTGTTAATTGAGCCGCATTGGGTGGAAAAGGTACAGAATGAGGAAAACGTTGTAACAGCTTATGATGAAAAAATTGATACTGTAATTCCTGGTCCTTTAATGGAGAAAATCCTGTCAAGACCAGGTTGGATTCCCGGTATATAAATCAGTAAAGATTATTTAAAGAATATAAAAAATTTTAGTTTATTTAAATAAGGGGGATGCGAATACGTTCGTATTCTCCTTTTCCTATTGGTAATGTTTGAACCGCTTAATTTCGGGAATGGTTTCATAAGGATATTGAGGGGGGATACGAATGAATAAAAAGGCTTTTTATGTCTTCCTGTCTATTTGTCTCGTTATGTTGCTGGCAATGCTAATAACAGCTTGTCAGGATGAAGTTTTAGAGATAGAAGAAAGTAATACATATGTTTGGCAAAAATACATGAATGAAGAAGAGTATGATAAAGTAAAAGAAGGGATGTCTTATTTAGAAGTAGTCCACATTTCAGGAGGAGCCGGTCAGGAAATTAATAACGGTACTTATGAATGGAATGACGAAATTCTGCTGACGAAAGGATATCGCTTAAAATTTGAGGATGATGTATTGGTAAAAAAAGAAGTAGTGGAACGCAAAGGTAACTCAAAGCGTTAGTGATCGGCGGAAAATGAGGTTAAGCGTGGGGATGCTCACAGTATTTCTCCATTAGCCTAAACAATCTCGAGAAATGAAAATCAAATAAAGGGAAGTCCTGAAACATTCACTTTTTCTCAGAAAAAATGAGTGTTTTTCTTTTTTTCACAGCTACTTTATATTAACGTAGTTGAGTAAGAACCAATCTAAAAGTGATACATTTTGAACAATTGCTTCAGTTCAAGTAAACTAGAGATAATGGATTTTTTTGTGGAAGGAAGCAATCAGATGAGATTTGAAAAAGATGTAAATACACTGGAAGAAACGCAAGCGCTTGCGATGAGACTGGCAGAATTAGTCGAGCCACAGTATACGATTACACTTGAAGGTGATTTAGGTGCTGGCAAAACGACATTTACACAGAGCTTTGCAAAAGGGCTTGGCGTAAAACGAACAGTCAATAGTCCAACATTTACGATTATGAAGCAATATATAGGACGTATTCCGCTTAATCACCTGGATGTATATCGTCTGGAAGATAGCGATGAAGATTTAGGCTGGGAAGAAATTTTTTATGGGGATGCTGTAACAGTTGTGGAATGGGCACATCTTATACAGGAAGATTTGCCTGAAGAGCGTTTAGCAATTGAAATTACACGCATCGACGAAACGAAACGCAAATTTGTATTGAAACCGATAGGCGAAAAGTATGTTCGTCTTTGTGAGGAGTTATTAAAATGATTTGGTTAGGAATAGAGACAGCAAATGCACCGCTTTCTGTCGCCATAGTACAAGATAATAAAGTAATTGCAGAAGTCGTGCAAAATATAAAATTGACACATTCAGTTGGTGCAATGCCGGCAATTGAAGAAGTTATAAATAAGGCAGGCTTAACACCGGCACAAATCGATGCGATTGCCGTTTCTGAAGGTCCCGGCTCTTATACAGGAGTCCGAATTGGTGTCACTCTTGCCAAAACCTTGGCCTGGTCATTGCAAAAGCCATTGGTAGGTGTATCAAGCCTAAAAGCACTGGCTGCAAATGCCCGAGTTGCGAACTATGCAATCTGTTCATTAATCGATGCCCGTCGTCAAAATGTATATGCCGGTGTTTATGAAGCAGGTACTATGCATCCGCTTGTTGAAGATCATCATGATCATATCGACGGATTATTACAGAAGCTTCAGCAATTAGATCGACCAATATTATTTGTCGGGACAGATGTCGATTTGTACATGGAAAGAATTCAGCAAGTGTTAGGGGATTCTGCTATCCGTGCATCATTTACAATTAATTTACCGCGTGCATCCGAACTAATTGCTTTAGCACAACAAATGCCATTACCGACAGTTGAGGCTGTCCATGCTTTTGTTCCCCAATATCGCCGTATTGCAGAAGCGGAAGCGAATTGGATAAAGGAACAGAAAAAGGAGCAACTTTAATGGTACAGTATCGCAGAATGGCAATAGATGATGTTCAGGCTGTCCATAAAATTGAGCTTGCATCATTTCCTACACCATGGACATTGGATTCCTTTTATTACGAAATGACCGAAAACCAATTTGCCCATTATTTAGTGGCGGAAGACGACAAAGGTGAAATTATCGGATTCTGTGGAATTTGGCTCGTTATTGATGCAGCACAGATTACCAACGTAGCGGTTGTACAATCTGTACGTGGTCAAGGTATTGGTGAGACACTTATGCGTGAAGCGATGCGAGTAGCGAAAGAAGCAAATATGGATGTCATGAGCTTAGAAGTACGTGTAACAAATACTGTTGCACAAAATTTATATCGCAAACTTGGTTTCCAAGATGGAGGTCTTCGTAAAGGCTACTATACGGACAACCAGGAAGATGCGTTAGTAATGTGGGTGAATTTATAATGGATAACTATATATTAGCAATTGAAACTAGTTGTGATGAAACAGCAGCAGCCATTATTAAAAATGGGACAGAGATTATTTCGAATGTTGTATCATCGCAAATTGACAGTCATAAGCGTTTCGGCGGGGTTGTCCCGGAAATCGCATCACGTCACCATGTTGAACAAATGACAATTGTTTTAGAAGAAGCATTAAAACAGGCAAATATGGAACCGAAAGAATTAACAGCTGTTGCCGTAACTGAAGGTCCGGGACTAGTAGGTGCTTTGTTAATTGGTATTAATGCGGCTAAGGCTTTCGCTTTTGTTCACGGCTTGCCATTAATCGGGACACATCATATTGCCGGGCATATTTATGCGAATAACCTAGTACAGCCAATGGAATTTCCGCTGTTGGCACTCGTTGTTTCAGGTGGACATACAGAGCTTGTCCTAATGCGTGAACATGGTTCGTTTGAAGTTATCGGTGAAACACGTGATGATGCTGCAGGTGAAGCATATGACAAAGTAGCCCGCGTATTGAATATGCCATATCCGGGTGGTCCTCATATTGACCGTCTTGCACATGATGCGACTGAAGCCGTTCCTTTCCCGCGTGTTTGGTTGGAGGAAGATTCATACGACTTTAGCTTCAGCGGCTTGAAATCTGCAGTGATTAATTATAAACATAATATGGATCAGCGCGGTGAAGAAATCATTGCCGAACATGTTGCAAAAGGCTTCCAAGATAGTGTAGTGGAAGTATTGACTGGTAAGACAGTACGAGCAGCGCGTGAATTTCAGGTAAAACAAGTAATTGCAGCTGGCGGTGTATCAGCCAACAAAGGACTACGCACAGCATTGGAACATGCGTTTAAAGAAGAAGGTATTCCATTTTATGTACCGCCTTTAAAATTATGTACAGATAATGCAGCAATGATCGGTGCAGCTGCATATGAAATGTATGAAGCAGGGGTTCGAGGTAATTTAGCAATGAATGGGCGCCCTGGGATGGAACTCTTAAGCTGGAAATAGGGTATATAAGCATGGTGAAAAGATGTAGTAGTACATTCTTTTCTCATGCTTTTTTTGTTAAGGAAATAAATTTTTCTTAATTTGTTTTCTTTCAATAATATAAAAAAGTCGAATCTAGTAATTTATGATGGATAAATCTCATTTATAACAAGTTTTTATTGACTGTTCAACTTTTCTGAAAATTATCCACAGATAAAGTTAAATACCCACAAAAAAACTTGCGAACATGCGTACTTATACACAAACTGTGTATAACTTGTGGAAAACATGTGACTTATCTATATATAGTAGTGTCTTTTTCACACAACAATGTGTATAACTTTGATTTTAAATGTGGATAATGTGGAAAACTATGTTGATATGTTGATACTACTAGATTTGTATTGTGAATAAAATTGTGGAGAAATTTGTAGAAATTTGGCGTATTGACCTATATATATGATTATTATGTAGATAGGATGATAGAAAGATTTAATATTATACAATAGCAATACAACAAATATGTTTCTGTAGACACAGACTTTCCATGCACATATAAAAAAGGAGTGTCCATATGTTGATGGACACTCCTTTAATTATAGCAGTTCAAGCTCTTCGTTTAGTTCAAGCCATTCCATTTCAAATACTTCATGCTGTTCTTTTACATCATTCAGTTCAGACTGAATTGTTAATGTTTTTTCATGGTCTGAATAAACGTCAGGATCACATAGTTGTTCTTCGAAGATGGCGATTTTTTCATCTAAAGCGCCCATCTGCTTTTCGATATCTTCAATTGCACGACGAATTTGACGTTCTCTTTTTTTCGCGTCCTTGTCGATCATCGATGTAGTCTTTGTTTGAACAGTCGTTTCAGCCGTATTTTTTTCAATTGCTGCGGCTTTCATTGCAGCTAATTCTTCAAGCTCCTCTTTCTTTTCCACATAATAATCATAGTCACCTAAATACTCAAACGAACCTGAGCCTGAGAGTTCAACGACTTTAGTAGCGATACGGTTGATGAAATAACGGTCATGCGAGACGAATAGTAGTGTACCGGGATAATCGATTAAGGCATTTTCCAATATTTCTTTACTGTCCAAGTCTAAATGGTTTGTCGGCTCATCAAGTACTAGGAAATTTGATTTTTGCATCATTAACTTCGCAAGTGCAAGTCGCGCCTTTTCTCCACCTGATAGGGAGTTTACTGTTTTTGATACGTCATCTCCACTAAATAGGAAGCGACCTAAAATGTTGCGGATATCCTTTTCATTCAGTAATGGCCATTCATCCCAAAGCTCACTAAGAACAGATTTATTCGAATGAAGTTTCGCCTGCTCCTGATCATAATAACCGATTTGAACATTCGTACCGTAACGGATATCCCCGGCCAGTTCCTCGATATCTTTAACGATTGTTTTCAATAAGGTAGATTTCCCAACACCGTTTGGACCAACAAGTGCAATACGATCTTCTCTAAAGACGCGCATCCCAATATTTTTGGAAATAGCCTTGTCCGTAAAACCGATCGTTAAATTATCCACCGACAGCACGTCATTTCCGCTTTGGCGCTCAATTGTAAAGCCGAAGTTGGCACTCTTTTCATCGCCATCAGGAGATTCCATCCAACTTGTCTTCTCCAGCACTTTGCGACGTGACTGGGCCATTTTTGTAGTTGAAGCTCGGGCAAGGTTTTTTTGGATAAATGTTTCGAGCTTGGCCTTTTCATCCATTTGACGCTCATACATTTTTAAATCACGTTCATAGTTTTTTGCCTTTTCATCTAAATAGGCACTGTAGTTCCCTACATACTTCGACACTTTTGTACGGGACACTTCGTAAACAATCGACACGACCTGATCTAAGAAATAACGGTCATGCGAAACGATTAAAATCGCGCCATCATAACCTTTTAAATAGCCTTCCAGCCATGACAGTGTTTCAATATCCAGATGGTTGGTCGGCTCATCTAAAATAAGGAGATCGGGCTTTGACAAAAGAAGCTTAGCGAGGGCTAGGCGAGTCCGTTGTCCGCCGGATAGAGAGCGAATCGGCTTTTGATAATCTTCAGGGAAAAATTGCATCCCATGTAAAACAGAGCGGGTATCGGCTTCATACTGATAACCGCCTGCATCTTTGAAATCATGCTGCAACTGATCATACTCCGCCATAATGCGTGTATATTGTTCGCTATCTTCATATATTGCAGGATCGGCCATTTGCTGTTCAAGTTGACGCAGCGTTTGTTCCTGGTTTTGCAAGTTTGCGAAAATTGTCATCATTTCGTCCCAAATCGAAAGTTCAGAGTCGATGCCTGCATGCTGTTCTAAATAGCCGACTTGAATATCTTTTGGAATAATAATTTCACCAGAGTCATAGCTCATTTGTCCGGCAATTATTTTTAATAGCGTGGACTTGCCGGCACCGTTTCGTCCTACTAATGCCACACGATCACGGTGCTGTACTTCTAGTTTTACACCGCTTAATATTTCATCTGTAATAAAGGATTTATATAATTGATTTACTTGTAAGACAATCATGTTTACACCTCAGTTTCTCCTATTTAGTTTAATGGATGGGAACATTGTACGCAACGATGGATACTTTACTTGTCGCTCCTTGTTTAGTAAGATTAACTTGCTTCTGCACAAAGAGTGGGGTTCATGTTAAGCGTGACATATCGCTTGGCGACAACTACGTGATTAAATCATGTAGGTCATTTATGGAGGCATTATTTGAGAAAGATTTCCAAATGTACATAGGAGGAGAATGTGTGAAACAAGAAGTAAAAATTCCACAAGCAACAACAAAAAGACTTCCTCTTTATTATCGATTTTTGAAAAACTTCGCAACTGAAGGTAAAAAGCGTATTTCTTCACAGGAATTAAGTGATGCGATGAAAATAGATTCGGCTACGATTCGACGTGACTTTTCTTATTTTGGAGCACTCGGTAAAAAGGGATATGGATATGATGTCCAGTATTTACTCGAATTTTTCCGTCAGACTCTGGACCAGGACGAGGCGATGAATGTTGCATTAATAGGAGTCGGGAATCTGGGGAATGGCTTACTAAAATATAACTTCCAAAAAAATCATAATACGCGTATCGTTGTTGCATTTGATACGAAGGCACCGATGGAAGGAACAACGATTAGTGATATTCCAGTATTCCATCCAGATCGTTTGGAAGAAATGTATGAGGAATTTGGCGCGGAGTTAGCAATATTGACAGTTTCATCCCGCTCAGCACAAATGATGACAGACCGACTCGTTAAAATAAATGCAAAAGGTATATTAAATTTCACACCAGTACGATTATCTGTTCCTGACACAATTAAAGTGATGAACATTGATCTATCGGTAGAATTACAGGCACTTACGTATTTAGTGCGAAACTCAGGTAAGTAACAAAATGTTCATTACTATAAATAGCAAATTCTAGTTAATTAATGTAAAATATACATAATAATAGAGGAGGTGGCTATAGTGATTGTACATCTAAATGCGATTACACCTGTGAGCCTGATTATCATTGGACTGATTGCTTTGTTAATATTCGGTCCCAAAAAATTGCCATCATTAGGCCGTGCGATGGGGACAACTTTACGTGAATTCCGTAGCGCTACGAAAGGCTTGACGGATGACGATGACGATTTCGATACAAAGAAAAAAGTGATTGAACATAAAGAGAACGAAAAAAACGAAGTTAAGTAAAATAAGGATGTCTTGCTATGAATTCAAGAGAATTAACCGTAGTTGAACATATGGAAGAGCTTAGAAAACGCCTATTTTTCGTAGCAATTTTCTTCGTGATGGCTCTTTTCATCGGTTTCTATACGGCGAAACCACTTATTCGATACATTCAACGCAGTGATTTAGCTGCCAGTTTTTCGATGAACGCATTTAGTCCGGCAGATCCTTTAACCGTTTATTTACAAGTTACATTTATTGTAGCAGCCGTTATTGTATCGCCATTATTGCTTTACCAGCTATGGGCGTTTATAACACCTGGTTTGCATGAGGCTGAACGTAAGGCAACATTGAAATATATTCCGTATGCTTTTGTACTGTGTATAGGGGGAATAGCCTTTGCTTATTATGTGTTATTTCCATTTATAATGCGCTTTATGACGGATTTATCCAATGATTTGAATATTACGCAAACAATCGGTATTAATGAATTCTTCTCATTTCTAATTAAATTAATTGTACCCTTTGCGATGCTGTTTCAATTGCCTGTTGTTACACTGTTTCTTTCACGTCTCGGAATCATCAATCCGAAGCTTATGGTGAAATTTCGGAAATATGCGTATTTTGTGTTAATCGTAATTTCGGTATTGCTGGCACCGCCTGATTTAGTATCAAATATCATTATTGCGATTCCGCTATTTGTTTTATATGAATTGAGTATTGTCATTGCACGTCTCGGTTATCGAAAATATGAAGTGGCTGAAAAAGAACGCATATTAGCAGAAGAAGAACGTGAACGTGAACTGCAAGTGGAGGAACTACTTGAAATGCAGCGCAGGCAAATGGAACAGATGAATAATAGTTAAGGTAACGCTATCGAACGAGGTAGCGTTTTTTTATTTTCATATGGGGAAATAAAAAACCCGCTATTTTACATAGCGGGCAAAAGTTATACTTGAAACTTATCGGCATTCATTTGGATAAATGTGACGAAACCGTTCAATAGGACATGCGCGATAATCGGTGTGAGAAGACGCTTTGTTTTATGATATAAAAATGCGAAGATCATACCGCAAATCGTATACAATAAAATATGCGTAAAATCCATATGGATCGCAGCAAATACAATTGCACTAATTATGCTCGCAATCCAGAAATTATAGTTTTGTATAATCGATCCGAAAATGACACGGCGGAATACAAGCTCTTCCAAGATCGGTCCTAAAAAGACAGTAGCAATAATCATAATCGGTGCTACCTTTGTGACATCCATAATTGCTTCGGTATTTTCCGAGCCCATATCAATTCCTAAAGCAAGCTCGATGTAGGCGCCGATTGTCTGCCCTAAAAAGACTAAGAAGAAACCGATGATCCCCCAACCGATAGAAGCCCCAATTGAAGCTTTTTCTCCTTTAAACACTTCCCAGAATTGCTTATTGCGGGAGATTAATATAAAACTCACTATAAAAGCAACCGCAAATGATATAGTTGACCACCAAGCAGATAATTTTATAAGTTTATCCTGCTCAGATATACCAGAAAATAGTTGTAAAAGGGAATCTTTTAAGCCGGGAATGAATATAAGTAATAAGACTGATAACTGACAGATGATATAAGTTATTAACACATAAAATGCGGTCTTCTGTGTTTTGAACTTATCTGATGAACGGGAAGTCACGAATGAAAAACCTTCTTTCTCTTACAGACTAGTAGAATTACACACCCCCGAAATCCATGAGGAATGCTGTATCTTCTATTATAGAATTTACTATGGGCTCTTATGAATGCCCCACTGTTATACATTTAACATTATTGTAGAGGAATTTGCCAATAAATCAAAATTTTTTGGTGCACATACTTGCAAAAAAATATGGAATTCTTTAAACTAATAAATGTGTTAGCACTCGACAAATGAGAGTGCTAAAAATAGAAAATTTTTTAGGAGGTTGTTTCAATTGTTAAGACCATTAGGAGATCGCATCATTATCGAACTTGTTGAGGTAGAGGAAAAAACAGCATTTGGTATTGTTTTACCCGACTCAGCAAAAGAAAAACCACAAACTGGTAAAGTTGTGGCAGTAGGTACAGGTCGTGTTCTTGACAACGGCACTCGTCTTGAGCTTGACGTAAAGGAAGGCGACGAAATTATCTTCTCTAAATTCTCTGGTACGGAAGTTAAGTACGACGGCGTAGAATATTTAATCCTACGTGAGAGCGATGTACTTGCAATTGTCGGATAATTACAAAATCAAAAGAAAACTGCAGCTAGTTATACATACTAACCTTTGCTAGCTGCACATCTTCATAAACAATAAATCAAAAAAATAGATCGTAAATTTTAGGAGGAAAATGAATTATGTCAAAAGATATTAAGTTTTCAGAAGAAGCACGTTCATTAATGGCGGCTGGTGTAGATAAGTTAGCTAACGCTGTAAAAGTAACTTTAGGACCTAAAGGGCGTAACGTTGTTTTAGAGAAAAAATTCGGTTCTCCACTTATTACAAATGACGGTGTATCTATCGCAAAAGAAATTGAATTAGAAAACGCTTATGAAAATATGGGCGCTAAATTAGTAGCGGAAGTAGCTTCTAAAACGAACGAAATCGCAGGGGACGGTACAACAACAGCAACAGTACTTGCGCAAGCGATGATTCGTGAAGGACTTAAAAACGTAACAGCTGGTGCTAACCCGGTAGGTATTCGTAAAGGTATGGACAAAGCGGTTGCTGCTGCATTAACAGAGCTTCAAGCTATTTCACGTCCAGTTGAAAACAAAGAATCAATCGCACAAGTAGCGGCAATCTCATCAGCAGATGATGAAATCGGTCAATACATTGCAGATGCGATGGAGCGCGTAGGAAACGATGGAGTTATTACAATTGAAGAATCAAAAGGCTTTACAACAGAACTAGATGTAGTAGAAGGTATGCAATTTGACCGTGGTTATGCATCACACTACATGGTAACTGATACCGATAAAATGGAAGCGGTACTTGATAACCCATTCATTTTAATTACAGATAAAAAAATCTCAAATATTCAGGAGATTTTACCGGTATTAGAACAAGTTGTTCAACAAGGTCGCCCAATTTTAATTATTGCTGAAGATGTTGAAGGGGAAGCACTTGCGACATTAGTAGTAAATAAATTACGTGGTACTTTCAACGCTGTAGCAGTTAAAGCTCCAGGCTTTGGTGACCGTCGTAAAGCGATGTTAGAAGATATTGCCGTATTAACTGGTGGTCAAGTAATTACACAAGATCTAGGTTTAGATTTAAAATCAGCTGATTTATCATCTTTAGGTCGTGCTGCTAAAGTTATCGTATCAAAAGATAACACAACAATTGTTGAAGGTGCTGGTAACACAGATGCAGTAGCTGGTCGCGTTAATCAAATCCGTGCACAACTTGCTGAAACAGCATCAGAATTTGACAAAGAAAAATTACAAGAACGCTTAGCTAAATTAGCTGGTGGTGTTGCAGTTATTAAAGTTGGTGCTGCAACAGAAACAGAATTAAAAGAACGTAAATTACGTATTGAAGACGCTTTGAACTCAACTCGTGCAGCGGTAGAAGAAGGTATCGTATCAGGTGGTGGTACAGCACTTCTCAATGTATACGCGGCAGTTGAAAAAGTATTGGATCAAGTAGAAGGCGATGTAGCAACTGGTGTACGCATTATTTTACGTGCATTAGAAGAACCAGTTCGTCAAATTGCTGAAAACGCTGGTTTAGAAGGTTCAATTATCGTTGACCGTTTAAAACGTGAAGAAGTAGGTATTGGCTTCAACGCGGCAACAGGCGAGTGGGTAAACATGGTTGATGCAGGCGTAGTTGACCCAGCAAAAGTAACACGTTCAGCATTACAAAATGCAGCGTCAGTAGCTTCACTATTCTTAACGACAGAAGCAGTAGTTGCAGACATCCCAGAACCAGCAGGCAGCGGTATGCCGGACATGGGCGGCATGGGTATGCCGGGGATGATGTAATTCCTTTAAGTAACGTATAGATTGTTTTTATAATATAATCGGTTGTTTTGTTTATTAGAGCAAAACAGCCGATTTTTTATATTGTTTTGTATTTTAATAATCGATAAATTATAATATGGAAAGGTTCCAAAATAAGGGGGAATTGGATGAAGAAGTTTTCGGTTTTACTGACATTCGTACTGGTTTTACAACTCGTTTTACCATTAACAAATATAGTGCAGGCAGAAGAAAGTAAGTCGCTATATTATGTAGCACTTGGTGACTCGCTGGCAGCGGGAATGAATGAAAACGGTGAGATTGGTTTTGGTTATGCAGACTTACTTGCTAAAAGTTATCAAGAGCAGAAAAGTGAAGTAATATTCAATAAAGGGTTTTCTTATCCAGGATTTACAACAGTCGATGTGTTAAAGGATATTGAAGAAAACGTCACTAAACCTATTTACGATTTAAATGGGGTTTCGCAAAAGACAGTAGCAATCAAAGATGCAATACAACAGGCAGACTTAATTACATTGAGTGTTGGAGCAAATGATATTTTGAAAAATGTAAATCGATCTGAATCCGGTGAATTTAGCTTTGATACTGCAGGTGTTATTAAGAGCATTCAGGATGTATCGGTGAATTATAAAAAGATTTTTGACAGCATTTATAAAATTAATCCCGAAGTTGAGATGATTGTGATGGGACTTTACAATCCGTTTCCTTATATCGAAGATCCGGCAATTCAAAAACAGCTAAGCATGCTAGTAACGACTTTGAATAATTCAATGAAGAGTATTGTAGAAAATAATGGTGGCATTTTTACTGGAGTAGCTGCACAGATCGCTACGGATGCAAAAACTTATTTACCGAACCCTAAAAATATTCATTTAAGTGAAGCGGGTTATCAAGTCGTAGCGGATGCGATGATGAAAGATTATTTGAATGCATTGATTAAAAACTCAGAAGAAGGTACTACGGAAAGCGAGATCGTTAAAGCGCCATTTACTGATATTCAAAACCATTGGGGCAAAGATTATATTGATGTTGCCTATGCAAAAGGTATTATGAATGGGTATGAGGATGGTACATTCCAGCCGAATGCCAACATGACGCGTGCTCAAGTAATATCTGTCATTTCACGGGCCTTTGGATTAACTGCAACAAACAAAGCCCCTTTTAAAGATATTAGTCATTATGCACAGCAAACACAAAATGGAATTGCCGCTGCATATGAAGCTGGCTTAATCAAAGAAAATAACGGGTATTTTAATCCGCAAGGTAAAATTACACGTTCACAGTTAGCATTGATTTTAATGCGTCTTTCAACTGTTCAAGCTGGGCAACAGTATGTTCCTGCAAAACAGGCACCTTTTCATGATATTGCGAACTATGACCGTGAAGCGCAGTTAGCAATTACTTTTTTATATGATACGGGCGTAGTGCAGGGAACAAGTGCTACAACATTTTCACCTAAAGGTAATGTTACACGTGCTCAAGTGGCGAAAATTTTAGTGCTTGCAATAAATGAAAAATAAAAAAACAAGCGTTAAATGGACGGGGATCCATTTAACGCTCGTTTTTTGCTGACGAGTAAACAAAAGCAAACTCGTCTATATCATTGCAAAAACGGGGATTTTTGCAAGGGGACACAAAGTCATGTATAAGCTAAAGTGGGCTAATGATTATTCTTTCCACTTTAACCCTTCAAAGAAACGGTAAATTTCTTCAAACACTAATTCACGTTCTTTACCTAATGTTAATATATGTCCGGAATTAATGAAAGTTTTAACTGATTTAATTCGTGAATTTACTGAACTATAAATTAGGTCGGCACTTTCACAATAATATTCATCATCTTCCAAACCACGTAAAATGTGGACCGGTGTTTTGATAACATTTAGTTTTTCGCTTGTTTCATTAATCATATTCTGTAAATAGTTTAATGAAGGCATTTTCACAAGTTCAGCAATTTTATTACGACTATCAACTGTTTCGTCATAAGTGCCTGATAACTTTTTATAGTTAATAGCATAGTCAATAATTCGATTTTGTAAACTATCTGTTGATTTTGCCGTTGCTGGAGCAGACATTGTAACAATCGCTTTTGTCGGACGTTCTTCACCAAGCTTTAAAGAGAAGATGCCGCCAAGAGAAACACCTGCTACCGCAATTTCATCGTAGCCACGATTACGCAATTCATCGTAGCCTTCTATAACACTGTCCCACCATTCAGCGGGTTGTGATTGAATTAATAAGTCAGGGCCACCACCATGGCCTTTATATAATGGTGCATGTACTGTATAGTTACGATCCGCTAAATATTTTCCTAAACGTTTTACATCATTTGTATTGCCGGTAAAGCCATGCAGTAATAAAACAGCACGTTTCCCGGATTCAATTGTAAAAGGTTTCGGCGCGATGAGTTTCATTGTCAATTAGACCCCTTTTTTTATGTCAATTTTATAAAACTTCAAAAAAACTCTTGAAATTTAAAAATAATTTTGTTATGAAAAGCTGTTGTTATCGACTATTATAAAGGTATAAATATATAAGTACAATTTATTATTTTTATTGTTTTGATGCAAAAAAGTTATGAATGATGTGAGGTATATAAAATGGAGATTGAACAGCTTCAATATTTCAAAACCGTTGCTACAATGCAACATATGACACGTGCGGCAGAAGTTTTAGCGATTTCCCAACCGGCGTTAAGTAAGTCCATTGCGAACATTGAACAGAATTTGGGAGTACCGCTTTTTAACCGCGAAGGAAGATCTATCTATCTGAACCGTTTTGGCGAGCTTTTCTTGCAAAGTGTCAATGTTATTTTGGATGAATACGATCGTATTAAAGAAGAATTTGAAGATATTATCAAACCGGGTTCTGGAGAAGTGTCATTTGGCTTTATTCATACACTCGGTATGGAAATTGTGCCGGAACTGATCGCTTCTACAAGTGAGGCATTTCCGAACATGCAATTTTCTTTAACCCAGGCGACTTCGTTAAGCTTATTAAAGCGGCTTGAAGAAGGAGCCATCGATTTGTGCCTCTCGCAAAAAATAGAATCAAGAGTAATTGAAATTGAGACAGAAGAATTATTTGTGGAAGAGCTGTTTGTCATTGTCCCGACTACACATCCTTTAGCACAGCAAGATGCTGTTAAATTTGAGGAAGTAAAGAATGAACCATTTATTGCGATTAAAAAGGGGAATTCACTCCGTCAATTAGTGGATGAGCTTTTTTTAGAGCGGGGAATTGTGTTAAACACAACATTTGCTGCTGAAGAAATGCATACAGTTGCAGGATTTGTCGGTGCAGGAATGGGTATATCCGTAATACCGAATATTAAAGGGCTTGATCATTATAAAGTAAAACGTTTGAAGCTAGATCCGCCTTGCTATCGTTCGGTCTGCGTTTCATGGGCGAAAAACCGTTATTTGCCTCCAGCAGTATCCGAGTTTAAACAATATTTACTGGATTATTTTCAGCAAAGAGAAGAGTGAAAAAAATGGAGCACAATCAATTTAGAAACTGGCTGAAACAACAGGAAATAGAGCATGAGGACAAGTGGCTTGAGCAGTTTGAATCGGCATTTAAAGGGGACGAGCAGGCAATCGTTAATATCGCCTTGTTATATAAAGAATTTGGACAATATGACGAAATGTACGATTTGCTAGATAAGGCAAGTGAGCGGCAAAACAGTGAAGCTATGTATGAACTGGGAAACTGCTATTTTGAGGAGCTTGGTGAAAAAGGAAGCGAGCAACAGGCGTTCTTACTCTATAAAAGTGCTGCACAATTAGGTCAACGAGATGCAATGAATAATTTAGCAGATATGTATTTGAACGGTGAGGGAACAGCAGTTGACGAACAACAGGCGCTCAGCTGGTTTAAGAAAGCTGCACATTTAGGTGTCGCCGAAGCGATGTTTACCCTCGGAATGATGTATGAACAGGGGTTAGGAACCAAATGTGATGAATCACAGGCCTTTGCCTATTATTCTCGCAGTGCAGAACAGCAAGATGTCGAGGCAATGTATCGCATTGGTATGATCTATTTTTCAGGAGAACTAGGGCAACAGCCAAATAATGAAAAAGCGTTGGAGTGGTTTTTAAAAGCGAGTGAACAGTTTCATGTCGATGCAACATTTAATATCGGCTACTGCTATGAACATGGTTATGGTGTAGCCCGAGATAACGAAAAAGCAATCCATTACTATAAAAAGGCAAGTTTACTTGGAGATTTAGAAGCGACAAAAAAAGTTGTAAGTTACTATGAGTTGACGGACGCAGCAGAAGCATCCAAATGGCGGGAAAAGCTAATAGTTCTAAATAACGATATATATGAATAATAATGTGATAGATACAATAAAAGTTTACATTTCCAATTTCCCTGTCATAATTTAGACCCATTTCATGGAGAAAAATAGGTTTAATTTTAGTGGAAAATAGGAAATATATTATAAGGGGAAAGTATTAAGAAGGGGGAATTTTCATGTTTATGTTTGCAGTCCATCAATTCTCTTCTGAACACAATGAGGATAGTATTCAAAAACTACAGCAAATGCTATTAGAACAGCGAGAGAATCTGACGACGCTATGTACAATCGTTGAATATTTAAAAAGTTATGTCCAAACAGGATTAGATCATAAAGATGTTGTTAAATACAAGCAAAAAATCCAAATGATGACGGATAAACAAATCAAACGTTACAATCAAATTGATGAGCTTATCAATACGAATATTCTGGAATTGAAGAAGGGTAAAACAGCAGATAATACCGCACTTATATACGGTAAAGAAGTTCGGAAAATTGAATCTGGTGTTCGTACTTTAAAACTGTTTGCGAGCGATGCAGTGAATATGTTAGATCTAAACAAACATATAGAAAATCGCAGTATTGAACGTATACGCTATTTTGATAAACGCTCTACATCTTTGGAAGCAGAAATTATTTCCCTAACAAAGCAACTATCTTATAAATAAAATAAGAGGCCATTCTACCATAGTTTTTTAGGTAGGATGGCTTTTCTTATGCAGATCTAAAAATTGTAATACCCGTCTGACCATGTTTTGCATAAAAAAGTTTATACTTATAAGAGAAGCGAACGAAATAGGAGAGAATGAATATGAAAACAGTAGTAGTTGTAGGTGGCGGGATTACCGGGCTATGTACGATGCATTATTTGAAGAATAAAATGCATGAACAAAACGTGGAGGCGCGGTTAATACTGATTGAAAAGAACGCATATTTAGGCGGGAAAATTCATTCCGAAAAGGATAAAGGTTTTATTATGGAAACGGGGGCTGACTCAATTGTAGCTCGCCATCCAGGGGTTTTGGAGCTTGTAAAAGAGCTTGATTTTGAATCAGAGCTTGTCTATAACGAAACGGGAATTTCTTACATTCATACGAATAATGAGCTGCATCCAATCCCCGCAGGATCGACATTCGGTATTCCAATGAGTGTAGAATCGCTCCTGTCGAGTACGTTAATTTCTGAAGAAGGTAAGAAAAGAGCACTTCAAGATTTAGAAATCCCGAATACTAAATTTACAAAAGAAAGCTCTATCGGTACATTTTTAGAGTACTTTTTGGGTGAAGAAATAGTCCGCAAGCAAATCGCCCCTGTATTAGCGGGTGTTTATTCAGGTGATTTATATCAATTAAGCATGGCGTCCACTTTGCCGTATTTAGTGGACTATAAAAACACCTACGGATCGATTATTAAAGGTTTCGAAGCACATCGTGAGCAATTCGAAAAAGCGGCGAATAAGAAGTTTATTTCTTTCCGTTCAGGTTTATCGGCATTAATCAATCGTTTAGAAGAACAGCTGCCGGAAGTTGAATTCATGAAAAATACAGTGACAAAGCAAATCCGTAAAAAAGAAGAGCAATATGAAGTTGTGCTGGAAGATGAAACGATTTTAGCGGATGTTGTAGTACTGGCTGTTCCGAATGAAACGGTACGTCATGTCATGCCGGACGATTCATTGGAGGAACAACTGAAAAAGTTCACGACGGCATCTGCTTTAACGATGTATGTGGGCTTTGATGTACCGGACGATATTTTACCGGCAGATGGTACAGGCTTTATCGTTTCACATAATAGTGATTTAGTTTGCAATGCGTCTACATGGACGAGCCGTAAATGGAAACATACGTCGGCAGAAGGAAATTTACTCGTTCGTCTGTTTTATAAAAATATTAATCCGCGTTATGAAGAGTTGGCTGCTATGTCTGATGAAGAGCTGACAAAAGTTGCATTGGAAGATATACGTCTTAGCTTAGGTGTTGGAGCGGAACCGACAGTCGTCAATGTAACAAAGTGGGTTGACCAAATGCCCCGCTATGATTTGGCGCATAATGAAGCATTATCGAAAGTTACACAGCAACTGGCAACTGATTACCCGAATGTCCTATTAGCGGGATGTGCCTATTTTGGAGTAGGAATCGGTGCATGTATTTTAAACGGCAAAAAAACGGCTGAACAGATTATTAGCCGAATTATGTAAAGAAATACTTCATTCAGCTAAAGGGTATTGACGTAAGTATTAGATAACGTTATGATTCATTTAATTATTTTTAAAATTCATATTATTTTCTTATCAAGAGAAGTTGAGGGACTGGCCCGATGAAACTTCAGCAACCAACATTAAGTCAGGTGCTAAATCCAGTGGCAAATGCCAGAAGATGAGAAGGGATTAAGTTGATAACTACTATGCCTTCTTTTATTTAATGAAAGAAGGCTTTTTTGTATCGTTAATATACTGAAAATACTGTAAATGATGGAGTGAAGGCAATGGGTTTACTTGAAGAATTACAAACACGCGTTTTAACAGCAGACGGGGCAATCGGAACACTTCTTTATTCATATGGGTTGGATTATTGTCATGAAGAGATGAATATTGCACGTCCTGATATTATAGAGAAAATTCATAGCGAATATATAGCAGCGGGTGCAGATATTATTCAAACAAATACATACGGCGCAAACCGGATTAAGCTTGCACGTTATGGCTATGAAAATCGTGTCATGGAATTTAATGAAGCCGCATTAAAAATCGCAAAGCGTGCTGCCTCACTGGATGGGCAATACGTTCTGGCGACAATTGGTGGTATTCGGGGAATTCGAAAAAGTGATGCGACATTAGACGAAATTTTAGCTGCATTCCAAGAGCAGGCCGAAGTATTACTGGCTGGTGAACCAGATGGTTTTTTACTGGAAACCTATTACGATTTTGAAGAATTATCGCATTGTGTCCATCTTTTACGTTCAATGACTGATTTACCGATCATTGCTCAAGTGACGATGCAGGAACCCGGTGTCCTTCAAAATTTAATGTCTTTAAATGAAGCATTTCAAGATTTAGAAAGATTAGGTGCAGACATTGTTGGGAGCAACTGCCGGTTAGGTCCTTTCCATACAATTCAGGCGTTTGAGGGAGTCAATTTACCGAACAAGGCTTTTTTATCTGCTTACCCAAATGCATCTTTATTAGATATTGAAGATGGCCGTGTTGTATATGAGTCCGAAACCGATTATTTCGCACGTGCAGCTGTTGAACTCGTAAACCAAGGAGTCCGTTTAATTGGCGGTTGCTGCGGAACAACACCGAAGCATATTGCAGCTGTAAAAAAACGTTTGGCGAATATGGAGCCAATCGAAACGAAAGAAGCGAAACATGGGCAAACACAATTTGTCCGTATTCCAGAGCCACGTAAGCAAGAGCCGCTCCACGAAAAAGCAAAACGTGAACGCTCTGTTATTGTTGAACTAGATACACCGCGCCATCTGGAAATTGACGGCTTTGTCGAAGGGGCAAAACAGCTGGCAAAAGCGGGTGCCGATGTCATTATGATGGCTGATAACTCACTTGCTTCGCCGCGTATTAGTAATATCGCGATGGCCGCTATTTTAAAAGAGCATGGAATTCGTTCGTTGCCGCATTTAACGTGCCGTGACCGCAATTTAATTGGGCTTCAGTCACATTTAATGGGACTTGATGCACTGGAACTTCATGATATTCTAGTCATCACAGGGGACCCGACAAAAGTGGGAGATTTCCCGGGGGCGACGAGCGTATACGATGTTTCGTCAATGGAGCTTATTTCCTTAATTAAGCAGTTAAATAAAGGCGGTTCATTTACAGGGAAATCGCTGCGCAAACAGGCGAATTTCTCGGTAGCCGCTGCCTTTAATCCGAATGTCCGCGTATTGGACCGTGCAGTAGCTCGTTTAGAGAAGAAAATTGAGCATGGTGCAGATTACTTTATTTCACAGCCGGTTTATACGAAAGAGAAGATTATCGAAATCTATGAGGCGACTAAGCATTTGGAAACACCAATCTATATCGGGATTATGCCACTTACTTCTTCACGCAGCGCGGAATTTTTACATCATGAAGTACCTGGCATCAAATTGTCCGATGAAGTACTTGCGCGTATGGCTGCCTGCGGGGACGACAAGGAAGCATCGACAGCAGAAGGAATCGCGATTGCCAAAGAGCTACTCGATACAGCATGCAAATACTTTAACGGTATTTATTTAATTACGCCGTTTTTGCGCTATGATATGACGCTGGAATTAATGGACTATGTAAAACAATATGATGTGGAAAGTAAAGGAGTTCAGTCGAATGTATAATCACCCAATTCATGAGCAATTACAAAAAAGAATACTTATCATCGATGGTGCTATGGGGACGATGCTTCAGGCAGAAAACCTAACATATGAAGATTTTGGCGGAGAAGACTTAGACGGATGTAATGAAAACCTGGTGCTGACAAGACCTGATGTATTGGGCAAAATCCACCGTGAATATTTAGCTGCTGGTGCTGATATTATTTGTACAAATACGTTTGGCGGAACACCAATCGTATTGGATGAATATGACTTAGGCGACAAGGCGGTTGAAATTAATAAGCGGGCGGTTGAAATTGCACTGGAGGCGGCAAAAGAGTTTTCAACACCGGAATGGCCTCGCTTTGTCGCAGGTGCAATCGGCCCTACGACGAAAACATTGTCGGTAACAGGCGGTATTACATTTGAAGAGCTGGAAGAAAACTTTTATATCCAGGCAAAAGCGCTAATCGAAGCTGGGGCAGATCTTCTGTTAATGGAAACTTCCCAGGATATGCTGAATGTTAAAGCAGGAACGATTGCGATTCACCGTGCATTTGAAGAACTTGGCAAAGAGCTGCCTGTCATGATTTCAGGGACAATTGAGCCAATGGGAACAACGCTTGCCGGGCAATCAATCGAAGCATTTTATATTTCAATTGAGCATATTAAACCGTTGTCTGTCGGACTGAACTGTGCGACAGGTCCGGAATTTATGACCGATCATATCCGTTCATTAGCGGAGCTTTCGAATGGTTATATTAGCTGTTATCCGAATGCCGGTTTACCGGACGAGGAAGGCTGCTATCATGAAACGCCGGATTCATTATCGAAAAAACTGCAAGGCTTCGCAGAAAAAGGCTGGCTGAACATCGTCGGCGGCTGCTGCGGTACAACGCCGGCACATATCGCCACAATCCGTGAAGCTGTAGATGGCTATAAACCGCGTGAGCCGAAAGATGTAACACACGGACATGTCGTGTCAGGTATCGAGCCATTGCAATACGACGAATCTATGCGCCCGTTATTTATCGGGGAGCGTACGAATGTTATCGGCTCTCGTAAATTCAAAAACCTGATCGTTGACGGTAAATTTGAAGAAGCAGCAGAAATTGCACGTGCACAAGTTAAAAACGGGGCACATGTCATCGATATTTGTTTAGCAAACCCTGACCGTGATGAAGTGGAAGATATGAAAAACTTCATGCAGGAAGTTGTGAAAAAAGTTAAAGTGCCGCTTGTGATTGACTCTACAGATGAAAAAGTTATGGAAGTCGCACTGAAGTTTTCGCAAGGGAAGGCCATTATTAACTCCATTAACTTGGAAGATGGAGAAGAGCGTTTCGATGCGGTTATGCCACTTGTAAAAAAATATGGGGCTTCACTTGTTGTCGGTACGATTGATGAAACTGGAATGGCTATTACACGTGAGCAAAAGCTTGAAGTAGCGAAGCGTTCCTATAAGCTCTTAACAGAAAAATGGGGCATGTCAGCAGAAGATATTATCTTTGACCCATTAATGTTCCCAGTAGGTACAGGAGATGAGCAATATATCGGTGCTGCTGAGGAAACAATCGAAGGAATTCGCCTCATTAAAGAACACTTACCTGGCTGCTTAACAGTGCTTGGTGTAAGTAATGTTTCGTTCGGTTTACCGCCAGTTGGACGTGAAGTATTGAATGCGGTGTATTTATATCACTGTACACAAGCTGGCTTGGACTATGCGATTGTAAATACTGAAAAACTGGAGCGCTATGCATCGATTCCTGAAGAGGAAATCAAGCTGGCGAACGATTTAATCTTTAATACAAATGATGAAACACTCGCTGTATTTACTGACTTTTACCGCGATAAAAAGAAAGATGCAGTTGTGAAAGAATTACCGGCGACAGTGGAAGAACGCCTTGCGTATTACATATTGGAAGGTACGAAGGAAGGGTTAATTGAAGATTTAAATGCAGCACTCGAAAAGTTCGATACACCGCTTGATATTATTAATGGACCATTAATGGCAGGGATGGCGGAAGTCGGGAAACTGTTTAACGAAAATCAGCTGATTGTAGCAGAAGTGCTTCAAAGTGCCGGTGTCATGAAAGCAGCTGTCGCGCATTTAGAGCAGTTTATGGAAAAAGGCGATACGAGTGCCAATAAAGGAACAATGGTATTGGCGACAGTAAAAGGCGATGTTCATGATATCGGAAAAAACCTGGTCGACATCATTTTAAGCAATAATGGCTATCGTGTTGTAGATTTAGGAATTAAAGTAACACCTGCACAGCTGATTGAAACAATTCGAAGAGAAAAACCGGATTTTGTCGGCTTGTCAGGTTTACTTGTAAAATCTGCTCAGCAAATGGTCATTACGGCACAAGATTTTAAAGAAGCCGGTATTGATATTCCGATATTAGTAGGGGGCGCGGCATTGTCACGTCGCTTTACTGAGACGAAAATTGCCGATCAGTATGATGGACCAGTAATCTATTCAAAAGATGCAATGCAAGGTTTGGAACAGGCGAATCGCTTAATGAATACAAACGAGCGTGAAGTATTAATAGAAGAATTGCGTGATGCACGAGAAAAACGTCTGGAATCGGATGCGAAGCGTGCAGCACGTCCGGCAGTGGCAGTACTTGAAAAGCCGGTTCGAACAGTTGGAGATGCCGCTGTTTGGAAGCCAAAAGATTTAGTACCGCATATTAAGCCGGATTATTCGGTAGCTCATTTACATCCGTATGTGAATATGCGTACATTGATCGGGCATCATTTAGGGCTTAAAGGGAACTTGGAGCAATTGCTTGCCGATCAGGATGACCGCGCGATTTTATTAAACGATTTAGTGAATGGTTATTTAACAAGCGGTGGATTGAGTGCTTCAGGAATGTATCAATTCTTTCCGGCACAATCCGATGGTGATGATGTCGTCGTGTACAGTCCGGAAGATGCAAAAACGGAGATTAAACGCTTTACATTCCCGCGCCAGCAAGTAGCACCATATTTATGTTTATCGGATTATTTAAAACCGGTTGATAGCGGTGAAATGGACTTTATTGCATTAATGGTCGTAACGGCAGGTAAGGGGGTAAGCGAAAAAGCAAATGAACTGAAACAAGCAGGCAAATTCTTGGAGAGCCATGCATTACAAGCGACTGCACTTGAACTTGCGGAAGGATTTGCTGAGCGTATCCATCAGGAAATCCGAGACCAATGGGGCTTCCCGGATGCAACGGACTTTACGATGCGTGACCGATTTGCAGCGAAATACCAAGGACAACGATTTAGCTTTGGCTATCCGGCATGTCCAAATCTGGAAGACCAGGAGAAACTATTCTCTCTATTGAAACCAGAAAAAATTGGCGTACATTTAACGGAAGGCTTTATGATGGAGCCTGAAGCAAGTGTATCGGCAATTGTATTTGCTCACCCGGATGCACGTTATTTTAATGTATAATTGATTCAAAAATACCGCTTTTCCTTTTTTAAGGTAAGGCGGTTTTGCGACCTTTAGGAGGAAGAAAAATGATTCGACGCGCAACAAAAGAAGATATACCGACGATTTTGGAAATATTTAATGATAATATCCGAAACTCCACAGCGATTTACATGTACAAGGAACAAACATTGGAAGACCGCTTAACATGGTTTGAACAGAAACAGGCTTCAGGTTATCCGCTATTCGTATTTGTTGAAGACGGAGAAGTAGGGGGTTATGCAACGTACGGAAGTTTCCGTGATTATCCAGCAAACTTCTATACAGTAGAACATTCGGTATACGTGCATAAAAATCATTATAAAAAAGGGATTGCCAGTAAACTGATGCACGCAATTATAGAGGAAGCAAATGCAAAAGGTATAAAGACGATGGTAGGATGTATCGATAAAGAAAACATCGCCAGTATTAAAATACATGAGAAATTCGGGTTTTTATATAGCGGAACAATCCGCAATGCCGGTTATAAATTCGGGAAATGGCTGGATTTAGTGTTTTACCAATTAGATTTGGATGGTCCGAAAAATCCACAGGAGAATTGAGAAGATACTAGTTGTTACCAGGTCATATGACATCTGTCATAAAAAATATGTGATGTTTGAGCGTTTTATCATGTTCACTCTTTTTATAAGATAATATTAACAACTTTTGTGGAAAGAGGGATCGACACATGGTAAGCACACATGCAGATAAAACAAAGCAGCTGAGAAAAGATGTTGCACCGTTCGCAAAATCAGAAACGCGACTTAGTATTCAACAAATATTAAATACGCTTGTACCACTTTTATTAATTTGGGGGGCGGGTTATGTATTGCTCCAGTACTCTCCTTGGTATACGGCGTTATGTAGTATCCTAGCTTCAGGATTTGTTATTCGTGCATTTATTATTTTCCATGACTGTACACACGGTTCATTCTTTAAAAGCAAAAAGGCGAATGCCATTATCGGAAATATAACAGGTATTGTGACATCGTTCCCATATGAGAAGTGGAAGCGCGAGCATACGATTCACCACGCGACAAGTTCAAACTTGGATAAGCGCGGAATAGGTGATATCGATATGCTGACAGTTGATGAATACTTGGAAAAATCAAAATTAGGTCGTTTAGGTTATCGTTTATACCGCAACCCGATTGTCATGTTTGGATTAGGGCCACTATTTATGGTTCTTATACTGAATCGTTTCAATCGTAAAGATGCAAAGCGTAAAGAGCGCTTAAACACTTATTTCAATAACATCGCATTATTAGTTATTTGTACAACCCTTATTTTAATATTTGGTTGGTCTACGTTCTTATTAGTACATGGTTTAACATTGTTTGTTGCAGGTTCATTAGGGATTTGGCTGTTCTATATTCAGCATACTTACGAGGATTCATACTTTGAAGTTGATTCGGAGTGGGATTATGTAAAAGCTGCGGTAGAAGGAAGCTCATACTACAAATTACCGAAAGTACTGCAATGGATTACAGGAAATATCGGTTTCCACCACGTCCACCATTTGTCACCGCGTGTACCGAACTATAAGCTGGAAGATGCGCATGAATCGATTAAGCCTCTTCAACAGGCAACAACGATTACATTAAAGACAAGCTTAGAATCGATTCGCTACAAATTATATGATGCCGACAACTACCGCTTTATTACATTTAAAGAAGCGGCAGAACTTGAGGCAACGCGTGACCGAACTGTTGCGAACTAACTTCATACAAAAATTAAGGTACCTCAATTTATAGCTTGAGGTACCTGTTTTATTATAGAATATAGGTAAAAAGAGAATCGAGGCAATTATGCAAACATGGTATAGTATCATCCCGAAAAGTCCGATGTTGAGTATATATATATGGATAATCTTTTGTATTATGCCATTTTTCTTCATTATACAATCTTTTACATTATGGCAGATTATTTTAGGCATTTCTTTAATTTTAAGCTACTTCTTATGTCATTATTTTTCCTTCAGTGCAAGACCCGGGCTGAAATACATGTGGATCAGCTTTCAAATGCTGCTGAATATAGCGATGACACTTGTTTTCGGTTACGTATATTTGGCATTGTTTACGGCGTTTTTCATCGGTAATATTAAACAGCCGGTTGGCTTTTATATTATGTACGGCTTACATATAGGCTTCACTGTGCTTTCGATTGTCGGGGGATATTTCATCTTCCTTGACCTATTTTTATCGCAAACACCTTTTATTATTATTAATGTGCTGGGAGTTGTGCTATTGCCGTTTACGCTCTATTCAAGAACGAGACGCGAAAATTTGGAAGGTGAGCTGGAAACGGCGCGGGAACGTATTTCTGAATTGACGGTGTTTGAAGAACGTCAGCGTATTGCACGTGATTTACACGATACACTTGGTCAAAAACTTTCAATGATTGGTTTAAAAAGTGATTTGGCAGCACGACTGGTTGAGAAAAGTCCGGAACAAGCCATTTTAGAAATAAAGGATATTCGTCAAACTGCGAGTGTCGCGCTAAAAGAAGTACGTGAGCTTGTAGCCGATATGCGTGCGGTGAGGGTGGAAGAAGAGCTTTACCGTGTAGAACAAATATTAAAGGCTGCACAAATTAAACTGCGGTTAAATGGAGATAAGAATGAAATCAAAATGCCGATTTTAGCGGAAAATGTTATTAGTATGTGCTTGAAGGAAGCAGTTACAAATATCGTCAAACATAGTAAAGCGACGATTTGCCGTATTAGCTTTTATCAAAGTGATGATGAATTCAAAATGACGATTCAGGATAATGGGGTTGGCTTTGAACGCTCCAATACATTACTCGGTGGAAATGGTTTAAAAGGGATGCAGGAGCGTATTGAATTTATCAATGGTTCACTTGAAATAGAGAGCGATGAAGGGACGACGGTCGGGCTGAAAATACCGTTGGCGATCACGCATCAAAAGGGAGAGAACGCGAAATGATTCGAATTGTAATTGCTGAAGATCAAGGAATGCTGCTTGGGGCGATGAAATCATTGCTCAGCATGGAAGACGATATGGAAGTGGTCGGCCTTGCCAAAAACGGAGAAGAAGCAATTGAAATGGTAACAGAACTAAATCCGGACATTTGTATTATGGATATAGAAATGCCGATCAAAACTGGGCTGGATGCTGCCGAAGCGTTAAGAGGAAGCGAATGTAAAATCATTATTTTAACGACGTTTGCGCGACCAGGTTATTTTGAACGTGCAAGAAAAGCGGGAGTGCGCGGCTATTTATTGAAGGACAGTCCGATTGAGGAACTTGTCAATTCCATACGGATCATTATGGATGGGCGTCGCATTTACGCACCGGAGCTAGTGGATTTTGTGTATGAAGACGATAGTGAAAATCCGCTCACGGAACGGGAAAGCCAAGTGCTGGAACTTGTTGCGGAAGGGAAAACGACAAAGGAAATTGCCGCAGAGCTCTATCTATCCGCAGGTACAGTACGAAATTACATTTCCGTGATACTTGATAAGCTGGGTGTCGGCAACCGAATTGAAGCAATCGCACGCTTCAAAGAAAAAGGCTGGAATAAAAAGAAGATGTGATTGAAAAAGACCTGGAATTAATTTAAGTACTAAATAACCCCCCTCATTTTGTTCACAGACAAAATGAGGGGGTTTCTAATTGAGGTAAACCTTTATTTCTTTTTCGTTAATCGCCCGAGAAGGTATGCACCTGCTGCTACTGCCAGTAAAGTGTTTGTCTTTTTATTGAACACTTGTTTAGTGACTAGACTGATGTTTTGTGGACGTTCTGCTAAGCGACGCATGAAATAGCCATACCAGTCTTTGCCGTATGGTACATATACGCATACTTGATAGCCTTCGCGTGCAAGTTCCAGCTGCAAGTCTTTACGGAACCCGTAAAGCATTTGGAACTCAAATTTTTCTTTCGGAATATCATATTGTTCAACGTAATACTTTACATGCTTAATAATATTGTGGTCATGTGTGGCGATCGATGTAAAATGTCCGTGTGCCAAATGGTATTCAATCAGCTCAATAAAGTTGATATCAATATCAAGTTTATCCTGGTAAGCTACTTCTTCCGATTCTTTATAGGCACCCTTTACAACCCGCAGACGAAAATCCTTGAAGTTTTCAATATCGTCCTTTGCGCGGTGGAAGTATGCTTGAATGACTGTTCCTACATTATCGAATGATTTTGCAAGTTCCTCCAGCATATCGAATGACGGCTGAAGTCGCTTATAATCTTCCATATCAAAATTGACGAAAATTCCGTATTCATGGGCGCGGTCCACAATTTCATATAAATTGTCGTAGCAGAAGTCGATGTCGATATCCAACCCTAGCTGTGAAGGTTTCAAGGAAATGTGTGCATCCAGTTCTTCAACCTGAATGGCTTCGATCATAGCTAAAATTTCTTCTTTTGCTTGCGTTGCTTCTGATTCACCAGTAACGTATTCGCCTAAATTATCAACAGTGCAAGAAATCCCTTGCTCATTTAATTTACGAATACTTTCGATTACTTCTTCGATAGTTGTCCCTGCAACAACGCTTTGTGCGCCCAACTTTAAACCGTATTGCTGCGCTGCATTGTTAAGAGTTTGGTTTTCAGATAATGAAATGAAAAAATCACGTAATGCCATAAAAACATCTCCTTAAAATTCGTCATTTTCTTAAAATTATACCATAGCGCTATTTTCGTAGATTACGAACAGCTGCCTTAATTTACACCCGTTTTAATTTTCTGCATGCGATTATTAAAAAATGTAGGATACACTAAAAAGCCTAAAATAGTAGATGAAAGCGTAGCGCATGTCAAAAGGGCAAATATTATCAGTATTTGAAACTGTACGGCTTCAATGGGACTGGACCCGCCGATAATTTGTCCGCTCATGATGCCGGGCAGTTGTACAAGTCCGATTGTTTTTTGCGATTCGATTGTAGGTATCATGCTTGCTTTAATCGCATTCATTAGTTGCTGATGAATGGCCTGTTTTGGTGTACCGCCAAGTGACAAAATAAGCTCTATTAAGTGCTCGTTTGCCTCGACTTCCGATTTAAAGCGATTTAAAAATAAGATGGATAATACCATAGAGTTGCCAATCATCATTCCGCTGATCGGGATGATGTAATT
The DNA here is from genome assembly GCF_056173085.1 of Solibacillus sp. iso_87. Classification (NCBI taxonomy): domain Bacteria; kingdom Bacillati; phylum Bacillota; class Bacilli; order Caryophanales; family Caryophanaceae; genus Solibacillus; species Solibacillus sp. iso_87. The sequence goes on along the minus strand of NZ_CM149656.1, from coordinate 3,577,521 downwards.
TGGTGAAGCCGGCATAATTTGCAGGCCTAGCAAAACTCCCATAACGACAACTTCGACCGTCATAAAGGTAATAATTAATTTCCAAGTGATACCTCGAATGTTTTCCCCTTTTTTACGCGCATTTAACGTAGCAGCTAAAATAATTAGTGAAATCATCAACACCATATAGAGCATGCTTTCCGATTCGAATATAAAATGAAGTAAATACCCGACGGCAAGCAGCTGTACTACAGAACGCACAGTTGCGATGATTGTGTCGCGCTCGAGGCCGAGTTTCAATGTTTTCGATAAAATAAGAGGAATCAGCACAAATATTAATGTCAACGATAGCAAAGTATAGCTCACACATCATTCCCCCTTGCCAAAAACTGTTGGACTACAGGGTTTGCAGAGGTAAAGAACTTTTCTGTTTCCGATGCTTCAATCAGCTCGCCATTTTTTAAGAGCCAAGTATAGTGCCCAAGTTTTTTGGCTTGTTCGATATTATGTGTAATCCAAATAATTGTCGTTCCAAACCGTCTGTTTAGCTCAACGATCAATTGCTCAATTTCCCGAACTGATTTGGGATCAAGTGCCGATGTAATTTCATCAAGAAGCAAAATGTCCGATTTGTTGACTAATGTTCGTGCAATGGACAGTTTTTGTTTTTGTCCACCGGATAGATCATTGGCCTCACGCATAAGGAAATCTTCATCTAATCCGACATCGTATAAATACCGGCAAGCTTCTTCTTTGAAGAGTTCCAGATGTTGCAGCTTTCTTGGTAATGCTAAATTTTCATATACAGTTGATTTTAAAATTGGAGCAGATTGAAGTGCAATGCCGACAATTCTTCTTAAAGTAGTTGGTTCATATGACTGCATTGGTTGTCCGTTAATAAAAATCGTTCCGGATGTTGCAGAGATGAGCCCATTACAGAGTTTGAGCAGTGTTGTCTTTCCGGCACCGGAAGGACCGATTAAAGTTGTAATTTTCCCTTTAAAAAAACTGGAGGTTAAAGGATGAATAATTTTTGATTGATTCACTTCAAACTCTACATTATTAAAATAAACAGCTTGTTCTATCATATGTTGCTCCTTCACTATCAATTTCTATATATTAGGATAATCCTATTGAGTAAAGAAAGCAAAATAACAAGGAGCTGTCTGAAAAACTATTCAGAACAGCTCCTTGTTCAGTTCATAATGTATTGAAAGAATGGTTCGAAAATGTGTGGGGAAAGGGGGTACACATTTCGCTTTTAGCTCTTTGTAGAGCTTAAAGAATTCGGGAACCCGGTTTTAGTTTTAGACCCGCTATCTTGTACGTTAGAAGGAGTAGGAACTTTTCCTAAGTTCGTTAGACGTTGGGCAAAACTGTCATTTGATTTTGTAAGACCTTTAAAAGTTTCCTGCATTTCATAAGCGTATGCGCCATGTTCTGCAATATCCAAACCTTGGACTTCTTCTTCATGTGTAACACGTAGAGGGATAAATGCTTTAATAATATATGTTGCAATGGCAACAGTACTTGCAGTCCAAGCAATTACTGCGACAATACCTAATGCCTGCACACCTAGTAATTCAGCACCACCGCCGTAAAATAGACCGCCACCAGCAGTATCGAATAATCCAACTGCTAACGTACCCCAAATACCAGCTACACCGTGTACAGCTACAGCACCAACAGGATCATCCACTTTTAGTTTATGTTCAATAAAGCGGACCGCTTCTACTAATACAACACCACCAACAGCACCTGCAATAATAGATCCAACAATGCTTAAGTTAGCAGCACCGGCAGTAATACTTACTAAACCAGCTAAAGCACCGTTTAGTGTTAAAGAACCATCGATAAAGCCATAACGAAGACGTGTATAAAATGCAGTAGCAATTACACCGGCAGATGCAGATAAGAAAGTATTTGCGATAACGCCAGGAACTAATGCCGGATCTGCTGCTAATGTTGATGCACCATTAAAGCCGTACCAACCTAACCAAAGGATGAAAACACCTAATGCCCCAAGTGGAATGGAGTGACCAGGAATAACGTTTACAACACCTTTAGCATATTTTCCGATACGAGGACCAACGATTGCTGCGACAACTAGAGCTCCAACAGCACCAGTTAAATGTACAACAGTTGAGCCGGCGAAATCGATGAAGCCTAAAGAAGTTAACCAGCCATCACCTTGCCATACCCAGTGGCCGACAACCGGATAAATAATAGCTGTCATGATAATGACCAATGCCATATAGGCCATAATATTTGTACGTTCAGCAACAGCACCTGAAATGATTGTTGCACATGTTGCGGCAAACATTGCCTGGAATACGAAAAATGCGATATCATCTACACCGCTTAATGCAAAACCGGAAGAACCAATCAATCCGCCTGAACTTTCACCGAACATAATGGCATATCCGACAGCGAAGTAGACAAGGCCTCCGATTGAAATTGTTAAAATGTTTTTCATTAAAATATTGACGGCGTTTTTAGAGCGTGTAAACCCTGCTTCTACCATCGCGAATCCAGCATGCATGAAGAATACGAAAAATGCCCCAAGCATTACCCAAACTAAGTTAATCGATAATTCCAATGCTTCATTCGTCATTGAAAACTCCTCCTTTTAGGAATATTTTTTTTAGTCAATTGCAATTGAGCCAAGCTCTTTTGTGCGTATACGAATCGCCTGCTCTACAGGGTAAATAAAAATCTTACCGTCACCAACTTCACCTGTAGAAGCCTCACGCAATAATACATCAATGATCGGTTGTACCTTTGCGTTGTCAACAACCATTTCGAGCTTGAGCTTTTGCGAAAATTCCATTGAGAAAGAGTTTCCGCGAAACAATCCGATTTTCCCTTCTTGTCGCCCAGCTCCGGCAATCTCGGAAATACTTAATCCATCAATTCCTTCAAGAGCTAACCCCTCTCGAACTTGTGCAAACACCTCAGGTCGAATAATTGCTTCAATTTTTTTCATGCTCAACAACTCCTTGTGTTATGTTATCTAACATGATAAATTGAACTTTCGGATAAATCAATAACTAATGTTAGGAAAATTAACATGTATTTTCGATTGGTTTAATCTAATTGTTAGATAATGTAAAAAAGAGGAGGGTGATTAGGTCTTATTGAACAGGTGGAATCTAGGAAGTAGATGACCAGACAAAAGTTTCAAAACGTTTTTTATTTAGTCAATTGGGGAAAACTATATTACCAGCAGAGCAAAATTAACTGCCATGTAAAAGTATGTAACATGGAAGAAAGAATCTTCATACTTCGAATTAATTGAAGATGGTGTATACTATGACTAAATTATGTTTTGGAAGAAGGGAACTTACGATGAACGAAAAGTATGTAGATGATAGTTTTGCTTTGCATACCGATTTATATCAAATTAATATGGCGGAAAGCTATTGGGCAGACGGAATGCATAACCGGAAAGCTATATTTGAGTTGTATTTCAGACAATTGCCGTTCGGGAACGGCTATGCAATTTTTGCTGGATTGGAGCGCATGCTGAATTATTTAAAAGACTTTCGATTCAGTGAAACCGATATCGCGTTTTTACGAGATGAACTTCATTATAAAGAGGATTTTATCGAATACTTAAAAACGATTCGTTTTACGGGTTCCGTTTATTCGATGGAGGAAGGTGAACTTGTTTTCGCGAATGAACCGATTGTGAGGATTGAAGCGCCGCTAGTGGAAGCACAGCTGATTGAAACAGCGCTATTGAACATCGTAAACTACCAAACGCTGATTGCAACAAAAGCGAGCCGTATTAAACAAGTTGTCCAGAAGGAAATTGCGATGGAATTCGGTACACGCCGCGCGCAAGAAATGGATGCAGCTGTTTGGGGAGCTCGTGCCGCAGTCATCGGCGGTTTTGAATCTACTTCAAACGTGAGAGCAGGGAAGCTGTTTAATATTCCTGTATCGGGTACACATGCACATGCATTGGTTCAAGCATATAAAAACGATTATGATGCATTCCATTCCTATGCAAAGCGTCATAAAGACTGTGTGTTTTTAGTTGATACGTACAATACATTAAAGTCAGGTGTTCCGACGGCAATCCAAGTAGCGAAAGAACTTGGCGATAAAATTAATTTTATCGGAATTCGATTAGACAGCGGAGATATTGCCTTCCTTTCAAAGGAATCACGCCGAATGTTAGATGAAGCAGGGTTCCCTGATGCGAAAATTATCGTTTCAAATGACTTGGATGAATATACGATCTTAAACTTAAAAGCGCAAGGTGCCCGAGTGGACATGTGGGGAATTGGTACAAAACTCATTACTGCATATGATCAGCCTGCTCTAGGTGCTGTCTATAAAATGGTTTCCATTGAAAATGATCATGGTGAAATGGAAGATACGATCAAAATTTCAGCTAATGCTGAAAAAGTAACGACACCTGGTTTAAAAAGAGTTTACCGAATTATTAATAAGAAAAGCGGGAAATCAGAAGGGGACTACATTGCAATGGCTGATGAAAACCCTGCTGCTGAAGAACGAATTAAAATGTTCCATCCGGTGCATACATTTATCTCAAAATTCGTAACAAACTTTGAGGCGAAGGAATTGCACCGCAAAGTGATTGACAAAGGTGAGATTGTTTATAATAATCCAACATTAATGGAAATCCGTCAGTATGCGTTCGACAACTTGGATTTACTTTGGGATGAATATAAACGTTCGTTAAATCCCGAAGAATATCCGGTCGATTTAAGCCAAAAGTGTTGGGATAATAAAATGCGCAATATCCAGGAAGTGCGCGATATGGTAACAGAACTCGAAGAACGATAAGGAGTGAGGACATTGTCTATGTTGCAAAAACAAATTATTGAGGAGTTAAAAGTACAGCCGACAATCGATGTAGAACAGGAAATCCGTAAGTCTATTGATTTTTTAAAGGAATACGCAAAACACCATCCTTTCTTAAAAGGATTTGTGCTCGGTATTAGCGGTGGGCAGGACTCAACGTTAACGGGGAAGCTTGCGCAAATGGCTGTCGATGAACTAAATGAAGAAGCGGGATCATCCGTTTACTCGTTTTGGGCGGTAAGACTACCTTATGGCAAGCAATTCGATGAAAAAGATTGCCAAGATGCACTCGATTTCATTCAGCCTACAAAAGTGTATACAGTTAATATTAAAAATGCTGTAGATGCAAGTGTAAATGCACTTTCGGAAGCAGGGATTACGTTGAGTGATTTCGCGAAAGGAAATGAAAAAGCACGTGAACGGATGAAAGTGCAATACTCAATTGCAGCATCCAATGACGGTGTCGTACTTGGCACAGATCATGGTGCAGAAGCAGTAACTGGTTTTTATACGAAGTATGGCGATGGTGGTACGGATTTAATGCCGATTTTCCGTTTAAATAAACGTCAAGGTCGTGCGATTTTAAAGCATTTAAACTGTCCTGTACACTTATATGAAAAAATTCCGACTGCAGATTTAGAGGAAAATCGTCCTGCACTGCCGGATGAAGTAGCACTTGGTGTTACGTACGAGCAAATTGATGATTATTTGGAGGGTAAGGAAATACCGGAACAGGCACGTGAAAAGCTTGAAGGGCATTACTTGCGCTCGATGCATAAACGTCATATGCCGATTACAATTTTCGATAATTTCTGGAAATAATACACGTTAGAACATGATAAATCACCTTACTTCTTTTTGATGAAGTGGGGTGATTTTCCATTTTAGAGGGAAACTAGTTGTGCTCGCATTTTGTTTTCGTTATGCTTAAACTACATGCCAAAGATGCAACGAATTCAAGTGGGAGGACTATTATGAATGAACAGATCGAAGGAATAATCAGGAATATTGAAAAAGTAATGATAGGTAAAAGAGAGATTGCCGAGCTAAGTATTGTTTCACTATTAGCAGGAGGGCATGTATTACTGGAAGACGTGCCGGGCGTTGGGAAAACGATGATGGTACGTGCGCTTTCAAAGTCTTTAGGAGCAAGCTTTAAACGTATTCAATTTACACCGGATTTATTACCATCTGATGTAATAGGCGTTTCTATATATAATCCGAAAACATTGCAGTTTGAGTTCCGTCCGGGGCCGATTGTCGGCAATATTGTGTTAGCGGATGAAATTAACCGTACTTCACCAAAAACACAGGCCGCTTTGTTGGAAAGTATGGAAGAGGGATCAATTACAGTAGACGGTGAAACAATTCAACTGCCGAAACCGTTTTTTGTAATGGCAACACAAAACCCGATTGAATATGAAGGGACATACCCGCTTCCGGAAGCACAACTGGACCGTTTTTTACTGAAGATAAAAATGGGCTATCCGACAAAGGAAGAGGAAATTGAAGTGTTAAATCGTGCCGAAAGATCGGTTCCGATTGATGACCTTTTCCCGGTATTAACAATTGAGCAGTTGAACGATTTAAGAGAACAAGTAAAGCAAGTACATGTAGAAAATAATATTAAAGAATATATCGTGTCAATCGCACAGCATACACGTCATCACGAAAATGTGTATTTAGGTGTAAGTCCCCGTGCTTCCATCGCATTAATGCGTGCCGCGCAAAGCTACGCCTTTATGAAGGGGAGAGATTATGTCATCCCGGATGATATTCAATATTTAGCGAAATTCGTTTTCGGCCACAGAATTATTTTAAAACCAGAAACACGCTATGAAGGAATTACGGAAGAACGAGTGATTGAAAGTGTTCTTCGTTATGTCCATGTTCCTGTGAAAAGGTATATACCGTAATGAAGGGAATTAAGCAGTTTCTGAAGCATGGCGGGCGTTTAATTACCGTTGTTTCGTTGCTCATTATTACGTATTGCTATGCAATGTTCCAAGGGGGTTTTGTAAGCTGGTTTGTTTTCTTCACGATTCTACCGTTTTTGGTCTATTCAATTTTACTGGCGATTATACCGATTCGTTTTAAAGAGATATCCCGTACTTTATCGAAGGACCGAATTGAACGTGGGAGCAATGTACAAGTTACCGTAACATTCCGGAATACGAGCTGGTTTCCTTTTGTTTTCATGATGGTCCGAGAACTCCCAATGAGGGAAGAACATTTTGAAAAACCGAACGGAAATGTCACGAAACTATTTTTAGTTGGGTGGAAACGCGAGTTTAAGTGGACTTATGAATTGAAAGAGTTAGAACGCGGAGAGCATCATTTTAGAGGATTGCTGTTTACATGTACAGACTTTTTTGGGTGGACAATACGGAATGTTGTAATAAATCACCCGCAGTTATTTTTAGTATATCCGAAAGTATCCGACGTCAAATTATTGCCGATTGGAATGCAATATGATCAAGGGACAAGCCAATCCCGCTATTCTTTGATCAAGGATACAACCGTTGCGACAGGGGTGCGCGAATATGTACCGGGTGACCGCTTTTCCTGGATTCACTGGAAATCCTTTGCGAAAAATGGTGAACTGCGCACGAAGGAATTTGAAGATCAAAAATCACAAAATACATTTGTGCTAATCGATCGTGCGGTACAGAAGAACTTCGATGATGTTGTCGATTACACTGCGTCTTATATAAATAAAATTGTAAAAAAACAGGGCGATGTTTCATTTTTAAGTGTTGGGGTTGACCGCTATTTTACGCCCGTAATTAAAACGGGCAAACAATATGAAAAGGTGCTGCAGCATTTGGCGACAGTCGAACCGGATGCGCAGTTTGGTGTCGAACGTCTGTTATTTGAAGAACAGAAAATGATGAGCCGCTCCGTTGTTGTCATCATGACAGGTGAAATGACTCCGGAACTGCAAGAAGTACTGAATGCCGGAACGAAATATGCACGTAAAATTATATTCTTTGTTGTAAGTGACCAAAGAGATCCGGTGCCGCATATAAGCCAAAATAATGAAGTGCATTATATCGGTATGGACGAGTTGCAGCGAACATATTCGGAGGTGAAGCACGCATGAGACGTAGCACAGCCGAAAAAATAGAGCTCGCCATTTTTTATTTTATTGTTTTTCTAATTTTCAGAGAATGGCTAGTGCCGGTTATGGAATTGACGAACACCGGCTACTTTACGCAGTTTGTATTATTCATAGGACTTTGTTTAATTCTAGGTATCTTTTCACTGCCTTTTATTATTAACTGGCTCATTAAATTGACTTACATTACGTGGTTCATAGTCAGTGTGTATAAAGATGAGGCATTGACGACGATGCAATTTTTATCGGAAGAACTAAAATATAATTTGGATATACTGCTCGCGGGGGAGTGGATTTATGTAAGTGACCCATTCCGGACAAGTCTGTTTTTCATATTGATTTGGATGCTGATTTATTTAATTCAGCATTGGGTAAGTGTGCGCTATAGCATTTACTATTTCCTGTTACTTACAGTATTTTTCATCGGGACACTCGATACTTTTACTGAATACGATGGCACAGCGGCGATTATAAAAGTAATGCTGCTAGGTCTTGTACTTACATCTTTGCTGTTTATAAAAAGGCTTATGCAGGCAGCGGAAATGCAAAAAGACTGGATGAACTACTTGAAGTATGCAACTCCGATTATTATTTTTGTCATGATGGCAGGTATTGTTGCAACACTTATGCCGAAAGCAGAGCCGCAATGGTCGGATCCGGTGCCGTATGTAAAAAGCATTGCGGGTATTGGAGGTAATGGGAGTCAGTCGGTTGCAACAGTTGGTTATGGGGAAAATGATGAGCGACTGGGCGGACCGTTTGCAGGTGACAATACGCTTATCTATGAAATAAAAACACCGATCCGCCAATATTGGCGTGTGGAGACGAAGGATGTTTATACTTCTAAAGGTTGGGAGCAATCGAGTGATGAGTCCCAGCAGCAAACGCTTCTGTTATCAGATCCATTGCCGCTTTCAATCACACCTGGAAGCGAAAAACCCCAGTCGGTGGAAGTACAGGCTATAAGTGAAGAATATTTGTTTCTGTTACAAGCCTATGGAGTTGCTTCTTATGATTTAAACGGGATGCATACCGGTTTAAGATATAATACAGGCAATGAGAAAATTTTGCCGCTTATCAATAGTGATGTTGTAGCTCCTGCATCATACGAAATGACCTTTCAGCAGCCGGAATATAGTTACGTAGCTCTGAAAGAAACATTATCCTCAACGGGAAGTAATCCGCGCTATTTACAGCTTCCGGATAATTTGCCTCAGCGTGTAACCGATTTAGCACACGAAATTACGGATACGTATGACAGTGTATATGACAAGGCACGGGCAATTGAAGGGTATTTTGCGCGTAGTGGTTTTCAATATGAAACGACAAATGTACAAGTACCAGCAGCGGACCAAGATTATGTAGATCAGTTTTTATTTGAAACAAAGCTTGGCTATTGTGATAACTTCTCTACTTCAATGGTTGTCCTGCTTCGTTCGATAGGGATTCAGGCGCGTTGGGTAAAGGGTTTTTCAAGCGGAGAACGAATCGGTTCACAAGACGGTACGTTTACGTATCAGGTGACGAATAATGATGCCCATTCATGGGTTGAGGCATATATTGACGGCATTGGCTGGATGCCGTTTGAGCCGACAATTGGGTTTAGCAATCCGATGAATATTAACTATGATGTGGATTTCGAAGCTCCGGAAGAAGAACAGTTACCTGAAATGGAAGAACCGGAAGCACCACAGCCGGAGGTGGAAGAGCAAGATACGACTAAGCAATCAACTAACGGTACAAGTGGTATCGACTGGTCGAAGTTTAAATGGTTGCTATACGGATTACTGGCACTTGTTGTGATTGGGTTAATTATTGCTTGGAAAAAACGCGGAAAATGGCAACCAAAACTGGCTGTCCAAATGAACCGTTCAAAATTAGACAAAGCGGCAACATTTGAAGAAGCTTACTTTGTATTGTTGAAACAACTGGAGCGCATTCATTTAAAACGAGGGCAGGATGAAACGCTGCAACAATTTGCAATGCGTGTCGATCGACAGTTGGAGACGACGAAAATGGGTGAGTTGACGGCGTTTTATGAGCGTCTTATTTACGCTAAACGGACCGATCAAATGAACACAATTGAAATGAAAGAAATTTGGGAATATTTAATCAATCGTACGGGTGGTTGATTTTAATTCGTCGAAAGAGTAAAATTTAGAAAAATAAATAGTATTGTGCCTTCATATAAGTCTGGTAATATGGTCCAGATGTTTCTACTAAGTTACCCTAAATAACTTATCTATGACGGTGGGTCTAACTATATCCTTATAAGGGATAGTTATACCCACTTGAAGAAGAGATGAAATATGAACGCGTAGAAATTATTTTCTTACGCGTTTTTTTCTTAATATAGGCCGCAAAAAATTAGAAGAGGTGGAAATAGTGTCAACTCCTATGTTAAAAGAGCAAGAAAAGATTGTCGTTCTTGATTTCGGTAGTCAGTTCAATCAATTAATCACTCGTCGTATTCGTGAATTCGGTGTGTTTTCGGAATTACATCCACATACGATTACTGCTGAAGAAATTAAAGAAATGAATGCTGTAGGTATCGTATTCTCGGGTGGTCCAAACTCTGTATATGATGAATCGGCATTCCATGTAGATCCAGCGATTTTTGAATTGGGTTTACCGATTTTAGGTATTTGTTATGGCATGCAGTTAATGGCTCACACACATGGCGGTAAAGTGGAAGGCGCGGCAACTCGTGAATACGGGAAAGCTGAAATTAACATTACTTCGGATAATAAATTATTTGCGGAATTACCAAAAGATCAAGTTGTATGGATGAGCCATGGTGACCATGTAACAGCGGTACCAGAAGGTTTTGAAGTAATTGCGACAAGCCCGGCATGTTCGATTGCGGCAATGGCTGACGCTTCTCGTAAATTTTATGCAGTACAATTCCATCCGGAAGTACGCCACTCTGTATACGGAAATGATTTACTGAAAAACTTCGTATTCAATGTTTGTGAAGCAAAAGGCGACTGGTCTATGGCGAACTTCATTGAAATCGAAATTGCGAAAATCCGTGAGCAAGTTGGTGACAAGCAAGTACTTTGTGCATTATCAGGCGGTGTTGATTCATCTGTAGTAGCAGTATTGATCCACAAAGCAATCGGTGACCAATTAACTTGTATGTTCGTGGACCACAACTTAAACCGTAAAGGCGAAGTTGAGCAAGTTATGAAAACTTTTACAGAAGACTTCGATATGAAACTGATCAAAATCGATGCTCGTGAACGTTTCATGAATAAGCTTGCTGGTGTTTCTGATCCTGAGCAAAAACGTAAAATTATCGGTAACGAGTTCATCTACGTATTTGATGAAGAATCATCAAAGCTAAAAGATATGGATTTCTTAGCGCAAGGTACGCTTTACACAGATATTATTGAATCTGGTACAGCAACTGCCCAAACAATTAAATCTCACCACAATGTTGGTGGTTTACCGGAAGATATGAAGTTTGAATTAATCGAACCGTTAAATACACTTTTCAAAGACGAAGTGCGTGCTTTAGGTCTTGAATTAGGTCTACCTGAAGAGGTAGTATGGCGTCAGCCTTTCCCTGGTCCTGGATTAGGTATCCGTGTACTTGGTGAAGTAACAGAAGAAAAACTGGAAATCGTTCGTGAAGCAGACTACATCCTGCGCGAAGAAATCAAAAAAGCTGGTCTTGAACGCGACATTTGGCAATACTTCGCTGTATTACCTGACATCCGTTCAGTAGGTGTAATGGGCGATGGACGTACGTATGATTACGCAGTCGGTATCCGCGGTGTAACATCAATCGACGGCATGACATCTGACTGGGCACGTATCCCTTACGATGTATTGGAGAAGATTTCTGTACGTATCGTAAACGAAGTAAAGCACGTAAACCGCGTGCTGTATGACATTACTTCTAAGCCACCAGCAACGATTGAGTGGGAATAGTTAAATAACAACGTAAAAAGCTTGGTAGAGCCTTATTTAATAAGGTTTCTACCAAGTTATTTTGTTTATTGATACCAGTTTTGATACCATTGTTTATTGTTAGTGGAATGAAGTAAATTACATAGAGGATTTATGTGGAGCTATCTAATGCAACGGTACTAATAAATTGATATATCTCTTTGATTTATAAAAAAAACTCTCTTTCAAAGTTAATTGGAAGAGAGTTTAATATACTAATATTCTAAATGGTTAAATCATGTAAAATCATATTTTTTTGGACATAATTTAATACCGTATTATCTAAATTGAATTCTTTACATTTTAATACTTCTTGTGTATTTTTCCGATAAAAATTCTCTTTAGTAAAACATAAAAATTCTAATGTAGTAAAATCAAAATGTCCATCTGTAAAAGTTAATTTAAAAAATCTTTCAGAGTTATCACCTGTATAAGCCAACATGTCAAATAACACAAAACCTTCAAATTTTTGAATGTATAAATGCTCTTCGATTTCTTTATAATCAAGCAACGGACTTTCAAAAGAGGTAGCTATGATTACATATTGAAAATCCAACTTAATGCTTTTATTGATATATATATAATACCTTTTCATAGCTACCTCTCCTTTAAAGTTTTTTTATCAGCTTATGGAATTTTAACATATTCAAATCACAATAGCTATTATTTATAATATGCATCAATAATTTGGAATGTGTTATTAATAATTGCAAAGGCTTCTGCAGGATTTTCGATAACTCGTGTTGTATCTACAGCGACAGGGATACTTGGGTCTAATTCATCCCAATGAAATAAAGAGTGTCTGTTTAGTTTATAAAAATGATATGCATCATTTATTGCGGCAAGCTCAAGAGCACTAAATAACTTAATATGATCAGGATCATAAAGTGCATATTTACTATTTCCATCTTTTTTGAACATTGTAAAACTAGAGTTCACTAATGGGATTTTTTTATCATACATTACATGCTTTAAATGACCTTCTAAGGCTTTTAAAGCTGGGAAAGCTAAATGGGTACATTCAAAGTTATCACTTGTACTTTTTAAATGATATAATGCCTGACATAACATCTTTTTTATTTTTTCATTCAGTTTGTTTATCGCATTTGGGATGTAAAGATCTAGCTCTTCTTTAATGTCAGATTTTTGAATTGTGGTATTAAAGATAATACGATTAGATTCTAAAATTTTGGGTATTTCTTTTGGTTCAAATAAAGTCATTAAATATGTATGGAATTCCATAAATAATTTTAGTGGCTTACCTTGAAGCATTACTTTTTTACTTTTATTGTAATAAGTTATAGTTAGTATTTCCCCATAATTACCTTTTATAACCCAACGTTTACCGAGATCAATTTCAAAAGGCTCTGGCTTTTCGAAGTTTTGCTCCTTTGAGATCATTTCTAAGACACTCATGAAGTCATTAATTTCAATCTCCTTAAATACAAAGTAACTTTTATCGAAACCTACAATTGAAGGTTCCGTACATATAGGTGAGTTTTTAATGCTTTCAGCTAGTTTCTCTTTGAATTCGGTTTTTTCTCCAGAAGAAAGGTCGATAGACGTAGTTCCGTCATCGTTAAATCTGAAATCTAAGAATTCTGTATTACTTTCGTAAGTGTAATGTAACCTATTGCGACCACTACCTTTTTCCTCCAATTTTTCTGTAAATGAACAGGTAGTACCTTGAGACATAAAATAGTCTGAAATAGCATCATTTAATTTATCTCGATCAATGTTTAATCTTAAATATGGATTTTTAATCTTTGTCATTTTTATAACCTTCCAATAGTAAAGTTTTGATAATACTTTTGTTATCTACAGTTAAATATTCAATTTGCAATGTTTTGAGTTGAATGTCTAGAGTTGCATGTATATCAGTTAAATCTTTTAATTTTTGGCCCTCGATTTTCCAATAATATTTAGCGATTTTCTTTAATATATTTTCATTGAAAATATAATTTTCTACTTTTATAATAAACTTTTCGTTTGACGTATCATTAATTATTTTCTTATAAAGTTCAAGTGTTAGTTGTAAACTTTTAATAGCGTAAACATCCGTATAGGTATTATCTTTTAAAAGTTTATATGTTCCATCTTTCGCTAATTTATCCGCTAACTCATTATACTCATCACCAGAATGTGCTTTAACTTTGATAAAGTGTATATCTATGGATTTTGAATAATCTTTGATTTTTTGTACATACTTTTTAGTAAGATTTTTCTTGGCATCCCAGATACCTTTCGCCCATTTTTCAATTCCTTCATAGTCGTAGTATAAAATAACTTTTTTATAATTGTTATTAAGTGCCCAATCTATAGCTGTTAAAGCTCCTTCGATTTCCCCTGCCACGTTCCAAAGATTTTCATTTTCATTAACCACTATGCTATTAGAGATAGTATGAATAATTTCGTTATCTTTTACCATAACGCAACCATAACCGCCAGCAACATTATTTTTTGAATAACTTCCATCTACATATATACAAAGATCATTTTCTGAAACAGAGGTTGTCTCTGAAACAGATATTGTTTGAGATAAAATTTCATTTGAAGGGGTTAAAAAATTCTTAGCTTCTTCGTAACTAGTAAATGATTTATATTTTGCTCCTTTAAATCCTTTTACTTGCTTCTCGCATTCAGACCAGCTATTGAAAATACCTGTTTTTCTACCTACACTAACTGAATAATATTTACTCATTGAGTCACATCCTTTCTTTTAATATTCGAAGTTCGAAAATTTTAACCTCCATATTATAATATATTTTACTCTTAAATTCTAAAAAAACTAATATTATACATTTAATCATATTTAAAAGCCTGATTACCTCGAAAATTAGTCTGTTTTTCTTTAGCGATGTTATATTTAATTGTGCCACTAATACTGTTAGCAATTTCAAAATTTACATTGGGATATAAATGTGAATATGTACTTAAAGTTGTTTTTATATCTTCATGTCCGAGACGATCTTTGATAATAAGAGGGTTAGCATTATATTCATTTATTAAAAATGAAGCATGAGAATGTCTTAATCCTTTTGCTTGAATTGATTTAATGCAAGCTAATTTTGCATGTCGTTGAATAATCCGAGCAATAGTTGATTTCCAGGTTGGATCACCGTTATAAGATAATACAAAATCAATATTGCCAAACTGTTCTTGCCTAGTTTTCCAATTATGTAAAATCGAAATAGTATCAGTATCAATCGCGATTGTTCGTAATGCTGCTTTAGTTTTAGTAGGTCCTAGGACCCAGTCATTTTTATTCTTTAATCGTAGTGAGTGATTAACTGTTATTGTTCCTTTATCTAAATCAATTTCCTCTTTCCATCGCAAAGCAGTTGCTTCATTTACTCTTAAACCTGTCATAAAATAAAGCCATATTATTACGAAAGAATAGTGTTCATAATAATCATCTAAATTAAAAGTTGATAATACCTTTTGAAATTCTTCTTTTGTCCAAAACTCAACTTTAACTTTTTCTTTCGGAACTGACCCAACTTGCTTGGCACGATTGGATTTTATCATTCCTAAACTAACAGCTTTCTCTAAGGTTTGAGAGAACATACCATAAACCATTCGAGCATAGTTTTGTGAAAAATTCTCTGTTAAGCTATTTTTCCAAAACTGAATATCGATATTATTAATACTATCAATTTTCTTCTTTCCAAAATGCTGCATAATCTTTTTTATTACAGGCATTCGAGCTTCAAAAGTGGTTATTTGTACTTTTGCTTTATAATCTGGAATGAAAAGTTGAACCATAAATGTTTTATAATCCATTCCGCTGTTTGCGATTTGCCCCATATCTTGGGCTTCTTTTAATTCTGCTGTTTTAGCTTCGTATGCTTCTTTTTGATTAGCAAACCCACGACGAACTTTCCTAATTCGTTTTCCTGTCACTGTATCAAAGCCGAGGGAAACGGAATAATACCATTTCCCAGTTTTTTTATCTTTATAGACACCAGTGATTTTAGCCATAAAACCAATTCCTTTCCTGAGTGTCTTAAAATTTAATACCTGTTATTTCTTCAACAGCTTTTGTAGGAACACGTCCTAAGCGCTTGTTACTATAAAAATTGTAACCACGTTGAACCATTAATGCTTTAGCCTCACGAATGATTCCTTGTGCAGTACACTTAGTATAACCAAGTGCTATTAATTCTTCTTTGCTAATAACTGTATTTGCATTTATCACAGTTGCTTAAATCTCCTTTTTACCGAGAAGTTCATTTACTGATTGTTCAATTGTGGAAAGATCAAATTCAGTAAATTTCCCTCTTCCAATTTCTAATTCCTGTCTTAAATAAGCATCTGCATAATCTACACCAAAAGCTTGTTTGTACGCTTCGTATATCATTGCTCTAGATTTAGTTGTAGATTTCTCCACCCACTTTTTCTTCTCTTTCATTGTAGGCTTTTCTTTAACAATTCGAAGGGGGATGGAGGGGATACCATTAATGAAATTATCCCACCAACGCATATTTTTTTGTCGGGCTTTATTATGAAAATCCTTTCTTTGTCCCTTTTGTTGAGTTTTAAAAGAGTAATGACTTTTTAATATACCTAGAATCACTTGATTCAAAGGTATACCTTTAGCTAAATGTTGACATACTTGAAGAGCCTTTTTATCCCCGATTTCAAGTTCCCATCGTACCCATTTATTTAAGTTAAGCAATTCACCAGTATTATCCCTAATTTCCTGTTTTTTATCATAGATTCGAAGTAATTGAGGATGTGCTCCAATGTATAGAGTAAAGCCAGTAAGAGTTCCATCTAAAATACGTCCGCTATTAATTTCCTTAAATGTATTGGCACGTGTAGATAGTTGTCCACGTTTTACATAATCTTGTAGTTTTTTAACATCTGGGCAACTATCGTCAAAAATATCTAAAGCAAGATCAATTCTAGTAGGGGTTGCCCCATTGGATAAAATGCTTTTTATAAATGCTTGCCAATGCCATCCTGAGACTTGCGACATATATTCTTCGTATTGTCGGCAAGCTGTACCAGAGAAGTTTACTAACAGATTTGAATGTTTTTTACTTGTGTGTATTTCAATGTTTGCGAAATTAAAACAATAATCATATGTAGGGAAAGGGCTTCTTTTTCCCACGTATTCAGGTTTACTTTCATCTGAATAATTATGTAAATCATTAAGTTCTTTTCGAATACTTAGAGTACGTTTTACATAATCCATCTGACAATCTAAATCATCTGTTTCTAAAGGTTTCAAAAAAGCAGTAAACGGAATGCCTAATATATTTTCAGTAAAATAATATGGATCGGCATTAGGGATAGAAAAGCGTAACCAATCTATTAAACACTCATTTTTACGCAATGCTATTCTCCTATTTTATAGTTTGAAGAACTGATTTTTAGTTCCGCAAATTGCCAAACATCAACCATAGTATTATTAGAGTATGCTTTCTTTTGTACCTTTTTAGGAGAAACAGTTAGGTTTTCAAAGGTAATTGGAATAAATTCATCTTCTTCAAATTTATCAAGTATAGGAGGCATGGTCTGATTTTCAACTAATATTGTTATAGGAGCACCAAATTCAGCTAGTTGGTTTGTGATCGCTAATTCCACTAATGCTCGATCATAAACTTTGAATGAAGTAGTCATTTTCCCTGTTTCTATGTATTCGCCTAAGGGATTACGTTCTTTTTCAATTTTTGTAGAAACTTCATTAGATAGAGTTACAAATTGATTCGGAATTTTAAATTGTGCTAAATCAAATTTTAAAGTTGCTAAATCATGCTCGGTTCCATCTGTAAGAGAGACTTTATTTGAGGTGCTTAATTTTAGTTTTTTCATTTAAACCGTCCTTTAATTTTAATTATATTATCCCGATTGTCGGGATGTTAATATCCATATAAAATTAGTTATATCAAGGGATTGGAGATCCCACAGTGAGTTTAATGCCCCCGTGTTACTAACGGGGGGAATCGAGTTTTTAAAGACCTTCCACTCCGCGTCGCTTCGTGGTTGCACTCAGAAATTAAGAAATAGACCGGCTCCGCCTATCCTTTTGCTATCGCAAGGATTCTATCTCTTAATCTCCGAGCACTCGAATTGTGGTGTAATTCAAGTACTAATTTTCTTCGTTAAAGCGATTAGCACCTTCGATTAAAAGTTTCTTAAGCACATTTTTTACATCGATCTTCGAGGTATCTAAAATAGGTGTTTGAAATGCACGTGGCGTACTCCAACCTAGTCCATCTAAATAGATATAACCTTTCCCAATTCCTTTTTCAGCAGCTGGTAATTCATCATAAAAATCTCCGAATACCATTCGATAGCTATCTTTTGACATACGTCCTAATGCAACACGCATACCGGCATTTTCACGTATTGTTGTTGATAATACTTCTGCTGAAAAGCGTTGGGACGATAGAATTGCAAAATAACCACTTTGACGACCTTTTAACATGATTTGCAACAGGTACGATTCTATTTCTTTCGCTAATTTTTTATCTTCGCCCATAGTTGCTATTAATTCATCAAAAAATAGGAATACAGGTCTAAGATTATATGTGGAGTAATTTGATCCAGTTTGAGAACCTTCATTAGAAAAATGTGTTTCATATCGTTTATTCATGTCTTCAACTATTTGTCTAAGCATTCTGCAAGCTTGGTTAGGTGTGCTAGCAACATGAATATCTCTAACGCTTACATCAAATGAGAAACGTAAGCTATAAAGATCAGCACGTTTCCCATCGATAAAATATATTTCGGCTCCTAATTTGGCAACGGATAAAATTAGATATGTCAGAAATCGAGTTTTTCCTTGTCCTGTAGCTGATTGGATAATAGCCCCTACTTGTTTATGGGTAAATTCAAAGTATTTATCTCTATCTAATTTAATTGCGTTTTGCATAAAATTTAAACATTCCAATCATTTGTAACGTCAATAAAGTTATTTGAAGTCTCGGATAAAATATATGTTGAATGATTCGCATAATCATTTTGAACGGATATCACATTTAAGTTTAATGCTGTTTGAAAAATCTCCGTTAGTTCATTCATTTTATCTGAGTATTTTCCACCAGCTGGATATACTTCGATATATAGTTCATTATCAAGCATGTAAAATTTCATAATCATTGAATGTGTTATTTTTCCGCTTTCTTTATTTTCATAAAAAAAGCCATTTACTTCGATTACTTTTTTTAAAGTATTTTTTATTCTTTGCATTTTGAATGGCGACATGCTGCTAAATAGAATATTTAACAAAGAGTTGAATATTAGAAAAACTATTGTTCCAATATAAAAAGACAAAGGTAAAGAAATATTTTTTGATAAAATGTTACTTAGTGTTGTTTCAACTGTTAGTAAACTGATAAAAGGCATTACACCAACCAAGAACCTTGCTATTAAGAGTAATTTGCTTGGTTGTTTACTTTTTAATTTTGCCGTATGCTTATAACGTGAATATTTCATAGAGTCCTCCTTTCTTGGGTTTTATGAACAAAGCGGTAGTGTCTGCCAACGCTGCTGCTTTATTTTTATACGTACTCTCTACAAAAGGTCGTAATGAGGTCGTAAAATAGTCGTAATACATTTAAACGACTATAATGGAATTATATACATTTAAATTCTTGAATGTCAATAATATATCTATCGATTTTTAGAAAGGGTGAGAAAGCTTGAAGCCTAAGAAAGATGAAGTAGCACGAAGAATTAATCATATAAAAGAAATTTTGGGGTTATCTTTAGCTAAATTTGCAGAAATACTAGAAGTATCTAAAGGAACATTCAATTCATATACGAGAGGGTTAGCAGTACCTCCAGAAAGAATTGTAGATAAGATATCTGAGGTGTCACATTACTCGAAAGATTGGATTTACTATGGAGAACTAAATGAATATATTGAAAATGTTCTTATTACATCTGGTTATGAAAAATTTATAAAAAATTTTCCGGAAATAGTTGAGGAATTATCTGATGAGTTATCGATTGAATACTCCGAAAAATATCCTCATGTTGTATATCTGATTACACATTTTAAAAATAAATTTTATTATCCTAAATTAGAACGTTATGTAAATGATTTAATTTCGCCATATATTAAAAAAGTTAAGGATTTCCCGATAAATGATGGAGATAAAGTTTTAGGTGAAGAAAGATATGTGAAAAATATATGGATGAACTTAAATAATGATTTCCAGTTTGGTGATAATGAACGGGTTTTAGAAGTAGCAGAAGCAGAGTATAAAAAATGGATGGAATTATATAATCATTTTAATAAAAACAATGATGAACAGTATGAAGAATTTTTAAGTTATTTAATAGAATGTTTATCGGATGATGATAAAACAAGAGAAATGATTGATAGTATTTCAAGTAATATTTTAGGGAGAAGATTATCTTCAAAAGAACTTGTCGAGATTTTTAAAAGTCTAAAGCCAGATATTAAAAGACTTAAAAAAATAGAGATTAATTAATTGATACCAAAATTGATACCAACCTATCGTGGGTTAAATAAAATTCAAAGTGTTTTAAAAGTTCAAATCCTTTTAGAATCAACATTTATGTTGAAGTAATTTTTAATGATTTATTGAGTGGGAATAGTACTGAATAACTTTTAACTATTTACTCTCTTTTAGTTATTGTAAAAATAACTAAAGGGGAGTTTTTTATTCTATGGAAGTTGGAATGGTGAGATTCGGGATACATTAATTTAAGGTTTACTTCAGTGAAATGAGGTATATTATATATTGAATAGGTTCTCTGTGAAGACAGGAAAAGTAGGTGAACAAAATGGGGAAATATCAATTGGATAGTAAAGGTAAGGCAGCTGTTGCGAAGTATCACGAAAAAAACAAGCCGGCCCAATTCGATAAAAAGCAGCAACTTGAAAAATTGCGTGCGCAGTATTTGGAAAAGAAACAACGACAAAACGATAAATAGGTTGTATGGAAACGTAGGAAGAGTAACATCTTTCTATGTTTTTTTATTTGGCATCTAATTTCGTCTTAATTCCTTAATATTAAAATATTGTCATAGCTGTGTTTCTTTTTCTTTCATTTTTATTACAGAATGTTAAATTTATCATCCCCGCGTTTATTATTTAGGAGAAAAGGTATTGTATAGTATGCCAAATCAAATATAGACAGTCGGTATAAAAAAACTAACTTAATGAAACTGGAGGAATGAAACATGGAAACACGTGATAACAAATTATATGGTATTTATGACAATGAAGCGGAATTACAGGCAGAAATGGATCGCCTTCGTGCACAAGGATATGGTGAGGAAGATATGTACATCGTATCTAATCGCAATGATCAACTATCTATGTACCGAAACTCAAAAGGTTACAGCACTAACACGGATGGTTATGAAACTGATCATAAAGAAGGTTCTTGGTGGGACCGCTTTAAAGCATTCATGATGGGTGAAGATTTAGTACGGGATCAACACTTTACACAAATGGGCATCTCTGAGGATGAACGAAACCGTTATTATGATGAATTACAGGCAGGGAAATATTTATTATATGTAGATAGAGACTACGGTACTTATTTTGATGAAGGTACTAAAAATTATGGTGTGAATAATCATTATGAGCGTGATTATGATAAAACGGATGAAGAACGTATAGCACTTCATGAAGAACGCTTGCAAGTAGATAAAAAACGCGTACAAACGGGTGAGGTGCAAGTCGACAAACATGTAGTCGAAGAACAGCAAACGATTGAAGTGCCAGTAGAGCATGAAGAAGTTTATGTAGAAAGACGTCCTGTTAATGAGGACACAACACTTAATGCAAATGGAAAACTTCATGACGGAATTACTCATGCCTATGAAGAAGAGGGCAAAATCCATATCCCGGTAACTGAAGAACAAGTGGATGTTACGAAGAAAGATGTCGTTACGGAAGAAATTGTAGTCGGCAAACGAAAAGTAACGGACACGGAAACTGTTTCAGACACAGTTCGCCGTGAAGAAGCGGACATTAAGGATACGACTAATACTACGAATCATTTAAATGATTTAGATGATTTGGATAATGATCCGTTAAAACGAACAAACCGCGGATTATAAAATAGTCATAAAAAATAGGAAGCCTGTTTTACGCAGGCCTCCTTGTTTTGTATGTTAGTTATATTCTAATAAGTTATTTTAGGCTTAAATTATTCTTCAACAGTGGCTTTTTCGCGAGTTTTCCACTCAATTCCACTTGTAACACATCCGAATGTAACGATTATTAAAAGTACAAATAATGTGTTATGTAACCAATATGGCATTCAAACCGCTCCTTTAATGTTCTGTGTTTCTTTTATTATTTTAACATATTAAAGGGAAATGCACTTACTTTTATATAGCTAGATATAATTAATTCTCTTTCTTTGTGACAAAAAATGTCACAATTATAAATAAGAAAAATGCGATTAATAAAAGAGTGCCCCCTACAATGAAGAACACCATGTTCATTGTTTCATTTGTGTCCAGCGGGTTTAAATAATGCAGCCACATCCCTATACATAAACCAAAAGCGCCGATCATACCTAAAATACTCTGGATTTTAACAAAGATCAGCCTGCGGACGGGTACTGAATAATAGAAAATCCCCCACGCAAAAACCGATAACCAACCTACCAATACAAAGTGTGCGTGGACTGGTCGTAAAGCATAGTTCAAGTTACCGCTCATAATTGATCCGATTAATACACCGATAAAACCTGAAACAGCCGCAAAGCGAATTAAATGCATTGCCCATTTTCGTTGTTGTTGCAAAAAAATCCCCCCTCTATTTGTTCAAACTTCACTATAGAGGAGCAATATAACATTTCTATAAACTTCCTGTAAAATAATTATTAGTCTAACAAATCGAATACGTGATGCTGGTGAAAATCTGCGATAATCTCTTTCGGTAATAATGTGAGCAGTTCATCCTTTGACGCCCATAAATAGTGTAGATGTTCATCGGATAAAGTAATTCGCTCCTCTTTTGTATCACATAAGAAGGTGAGCAGGACAATTTGTCGCGTTTTACTCGTGTGGAATGTTGTCGAAAACAACTGATTTTTTACAATAATATTCAATCCAACTTCTTCTAAAAATTCCCTCTTAAGTGCACCTTCAAATGACTCGCCAAAATGCAGATTTCCTCCGACTGTCTCCCATGTGCCTGCGCCAACTGCTTCGATTTGTGAACGTTGCACGATCAGTAATTTATTGTTTTTAACAAGGACTCCTTTTACAACTACCTTAATTTCACTCAATTTGAACTCCCCAATTCAGTATAAATATAGTAAAATGTAGATTTGATTTTTGTATATTCCAAGTTTAATAATAACAAATAAAGATACAGGAACAGTAGTAAATGACTTGTTTGTGGATGTTTTTACGAACTATGAATTAAAATTTATAAAAAATGTTCGGAAATAGCTTGTAATTTAAAAAATGAAATGATATATTACAAACGTAAATTAAATACGTCGTCGTATAATGTCGGGAATATGGCCCGTGAGTTTCTACCGAATCACCGTAAATGATTCGACTACGATTTATAAATAAGTAATAACACTACTATAATGGGAGTGTAATATACTTATTTTCCTTAAATCGTGGACATGCGGCAATATGCTTTGCGTGTCTTTTTTGTTTTTAAGGTTAAGTGTTCTTTAGATGTTGAAGACGACAACACGGAGGAAAGTTTCATTATGAAAAAGTATTTCGAGTTCGATAAACTTGGAACTAATTATCGCCGAGAAATTTTAGGTGGCTTCACAACATTCTTGGCAATGGCTTACATTTTAGTAGTAAACCCTAGCATTTTAACGCTATCTGATATTGAAGGTTTACCAGATGCATTACGCATGGATTACGGTGCAGTATTTGTGGCAACAGCTGTTTCAGCAGCAATTGGATGTTTCATCATGGGGATTGTTGCAAGATATCCTTTAGCTTTAGCGCCAGGTCTTGGCTTAAATGCATTCTTTGCTTACACGGTTGTATTAACAAACGGAAGCCCTTGGCAACACGCTTTGGCTGCAGTATTTGTATCAGGTGTATTCTTCTTGTTATTAACGGTTACAGGATTACGTGAAAAATTAATCAACGCCATCCCAATGGAACTTAAAATTGCCGTGGGTGCTGGTATCGGGTTATTCGTTTCGTTCATCGGTTTAAAAAATGCTGGCATTATCGTTGCGAGTGAGGCAACAGTTGTCGGATTAGGTAACTTACACGATGCTGAAGTATTGTTGGCGATTTTTGGTATTCTTCTTACAGTAATTTTCTTAGTTCGTGGAATGAAAGCTGGCGTATTTATCGCGATGGCTATTACTGCAATCGCAGGTATGATCTTTGGTTTAGTTGATTTACCTTCTCAAATTGTTTCGGCACCACCAAGTGTAGAACCAACTTTCGGTAAATTATTCTCAGCGTTCACTGATCCGGAGTTCTATTCACTCACAATGGTATCGGTTATTCTATCATTCTTGTTCGTAGACTTTTTTGACAACGCAGGTACTTTAATGGCTGTTGCCAACCAGGCAGGATTTGTTAAAAACAATAAATTACCTCGTGCAGGTAAAGCATTAATCTCAGATTCAATCGCTTCTATTTCAGGTTCGATCTTTGGTACATCAACAGTAACATCTTATGTAGAATCTTCAGCAGGAGTTGGAGCAGGCGCACGTACAGGTTTCGCTTCAATCATTACAGGTATCTGTTTCTTGTTGGCGTTATTCTTATCACCAGTATTAAGTGTTGTAACAAATGCAGTTACTGCACCGGCATTAATCGTTGTAGGTATTTTAATGGTATCTTCACTTGGACAAATCGAGTGGAATAAATTCGAAGTGGCTGTACCAGCATTCTTCACAATGTTAATGATGCCTTTAACATCATCAATCGCAACAGGTCTTGCAGTAGGTTTCGTGTTCTACCCATTAACAATGGTGTTAAAAGGTAAGGCAAAAGAAGTAAACCCGATTATGTATATTTTCGCAGTACTCTTCCTGATCTATTTAGGTACTGTCGGTTCAATGTAAAATCATTCACCAGTCAACTATTGTTGGCTGGTTTTTTTTGTTTTTGCAGGAAAATATAATTGGGGAAGCGAACTGAATACTATAAGGGGGAGAGTTGAATGGTTATCAAAATAGAAGAAGCAAG
>NZ_CM149656.1:3360000-3550000 GCF_056173085.1 Solibacillus sp. iso_87 | reverse complement strand
CTTCAAAACCTTTGTTCTTTGAAAACTGGATAAAACGACATTGAAAGCAATAAATCAAATTTCTATTTTATAGATTTTTAAACAAGTCAAGCAATTGACGTGTAAACTTAAATCTTGGATTATATCCAAGTGTTAACTTATGGTTAAGTTAATAAGGGCGCACGGTGGATGCCTTGGCACTAGGAGTCGATGAAGGACGGCACTAACACCGATATGCCTCGGGGAGCTGTAAGTAAGCTTTGATCCGGGGATTTCCGAATGGGGGAACCCACTATCTTTAATCGGATAGTATCTTCACGTGAATTCATAGCGTGTTGAAGACAGACGCAGGGAACTGAAACATCTAAGTACCTGCAGGAACAGAAAGAAAATTCGATTCCCTGAGTAGCGGCGAGCGAAACGGGAAGAGCCCAAACCAAAGAGCTTGCTCTTTGGGGTTGTAGGACACTCTATACGGAGTTACAAAAGAATGAACTAGACGAAGCGACTTGGAAAGGTCCGCGAAACGAGGTAAAAGCCCTGTAGTCAAAAGTTCATTCCCTCCAGAGTGGATCCTGAGTACGGCGGAACACGTGAAATTCCGTCGGAATCCGGGAGGACCATCTCCCAAGGCTAAATACTACCTAGTGACCGATAGTGAACCAGTACCGTGAGGGAAAGGTGAAAAGCACCCCGGAAGGGGAGTGAAATAGATCCTGAAACCGTGTGCCTACAAGTAGTTAGAGCCCGTTAATGGGTGATAGCGTGCCTTTTGTAGAATGAACCGGCGAGTTACGATTACGTGCGAGGTTAAGTTGAGAAGACGGAGCCGCAGCGAAAGCGAGTCTGAATAGGGCGAATTAGTACGTGGTCGTAGACCCGAAACCAGGTGATCTACCCATGTCCAGGGTGAAGGTGAGGTAACACTCACTGGAGGCCCGAACCCACGCACGTTGAAAAGTGCGGGGATGAGGTGTGGGTAGCGGAGAAATTCCAATCGAACCTGGAGATAGCTGGTTCTCTCCGAAATAGCTTTAGGGCTAGCCTCGTGATTGAGAATACCGGAGGTAGAGCACTGTTTGGACTAGGGGGGCATCTCGCTTTACCGAATTCAGACAAACTCCGAATGCCGGATATTTATACACGGGAGTCAGACTGCGAGTGATAAGATCCGTAGTCAAGAGGGAAACAGCCCAGACCACCAGCTAAGGTCCCCAAGTAATCGTTAAGTGGAAAAGGATGTGGCGTTGCTTAGACAACCAGGATGTTGGCTTAGAAGCAGCCATCATTTAAAGAGTGCGTAATAGCTCACTGGTCGAGTGACGCTGCGCCGAAAATGTATCGGGGCTAAACGATTCACCGAAGCTGTGGATGCATACTTTGAGTATGCGTGGTAGGAGAGCGTTCTAACAGCGTTGAAGTCAGACCGGAAGGACTGGTGGAGCGGTTAGAAGTGAGAATGCCGGTATGAGTAGCGAAACATGGGTGAGAATCCCATGCACCGTATGACTAAGGTTTCCTGAGGAAGGCTCGTCCGCTCAGGGTTAGTCGGGACCTAAGCCGAGGCCGATAGGCGTAGGCGATGGACAACAGGTTGATATTCCTGTACCACCTCCTCACCGTTTGAGAAATGGGGGGACGCAGTAGGATAGGGTAAGCACGCCGTTGGTTGCGCGTGTTCAAGCAGTAAGGCGTGTATGTAGGCAAATCCGCATACTTTAACGTGAGCTGTGATGACGAGCTCGTATGAGCGAAGTTCCTGATTTCACACTGCCAAGAAAAGCCTCTATCGAGGTGAGAGGTGCCCGTACCGCAAACCGACACAGGTAGTCGAGGAGAGAATCCTAAGGTGTGCGAGAGAACTCTCGTTAAGGAACTCGGCAAAATGACCCCGTAACTTCGGGAGAAGGGGTGCTTCTTTGGGTGCATAGCCTAGAGAAGCCGCAGTGAATAGGCCCAGGCGACTGTTTAGCAAAAACACAGGTCTCTGCAAAACCGTAAGGTGACGTATAGGGGCTGACGCCTGCCCGGTGCTGGAAGGTTAAGAGGAGCGGTTAGCGCAAGCGAAGCTGTGAATTGAAGCCCCAGTAAACGGCGGCCGTAACTATAACGGTCCTAAGGTAGCGAAATTCCTTGTCGGGTAAGTTCCGACCCGCACGAAAGGCGTAACGATCTGGGCACTGTCTCAACGAGAGACTCGGTGAAATTATAGTACCTGTGAAGATGCAGGTTACCCGCGACAGGACGGAAAGACCCCGTGGAGCTTTACTGTAGCCTGATATTGAATTTTGGTACAACTTGTACAGGATAGGTAGGAGCCAGAGATCTCGGAGCGCCAGCTTCGAAGGAGGCGTCGGTGGGATACTACCCTGGTTGTATTGAACTTCTAACCCATGCCCCTTAGCGGGGTAGGAGACAGTGTCAGGCGGACAGTTTGACTGGGGCGGTCGCCTCCTAAAAGGTAACGGAGGCGCCCAAAGGTTCCCTCAGAATGGTTGGAAATCATTCGTAGAGTGTAAAGGCATAAGGGAGCTTGACTGCGAGACCTACAAGTCGAGCAGGGTCGAAAGACGGGCTTAGTGATCCGGTGGTTCCGCATGGAAGGGCCATCGCTCAACGGATAAAAGCTACCCCGGGGATAACAGGCTTATCTCCCCCAAGAGTCCACATCGACGGGGAGGTTTGGCACCTCGATGTCGGCTCATCGCATCCTGGGGCTGTAGTCGGTCCCAAGGGTTGGGCTGTTCGCCCATTAAAGCGGTACGCGAGCTGGGTTCAGAACGTCGTGAGACAGTTCGGTCCCTATCCGTCGTGGGCGTAGGAAATTTGAGAGGAGCTGTCCTTAGTACGAGAGGACCGGGATGGACATACCGCTGGTGTACCAGTTGTCTTGCCAAAGGCATCGCTGGGTAGCTATGTATGGACGGGATAAGTGCTGAAAGCATCTAAGCATGAAGCCCCCCTCAAGATGAGATTTCCCATTACGCAAGTAAGTAAGACCCCTGAAAGACGATCAGGTAGATAGGTTCGAGGTGGAAGTGCGGTGACGCATGCAGCTGACGAATACTAATCGGTCGAGGACTTAACCACATTTTATTGCACCAATTCAATGAACGTTTATCCAGTTTTGAAAGAATGAAATTCTTTCATAGTGAAGTGATGATGGCAAAGAGGTCACACCCGTTCCCATACCGAACACGGAAGTTAAGCTCTTTAGCGCCGATGGTAGTTGGGGGCTTCCCCCTGTGAGAGTAGGACGTCGCTTCGCACACGCAAAACCACTGAGGAATCAGTGGTTTTTTTGTTGCTTATAAATAGATACATTAAGATCGATTATATTCTGACCATGATCATGAATTTTGTAAAGTCATTGCTAAATTCATTTTCTTTAACAAAACCAAGCTTTTTATATAAATGAATGGCTCTTTCATTAAACGATGCTACGGTCAATCTTAGCGATTTACTTGGATAGTTATCCTCAATAAATTTCATAATACACGAACAAAACTCGAACCCCTTGCCTTTACCCACAAGATTTGGGTGCATCCCGATTCCCATATCAATAAAATCTTTGCTATAAACATCCAACTTATTTCCGCTAGTTACTCGAGCACTCTCCCCGGTACAGAAAAACCCAATTACCTCTTTATTGATATTAACAATGGCATAGTAGGAACCATCCAGTAGTTCCTCCAAAGCTTCCACTGTCTGTTCATTATTATAAAAATCGTAAGGCTCTTCATACTTCCAATCGAGAATTGCAGTGGCCATCTTGCTGTTCATCTTTTCAAAAATGACGTCCATTCTTTACGACACCTCTTTTAACAAATTATATAGTTGATATTAACATAAATACCCATTTTAAAACAATCATCTTTACAATGAAAGGTAACTTTGGCTATCTTTAAACAGACAGTACAAAGTAAGATTAAATATAAAGGATTTATAAAGTTACAATTATCGGAAAAATTAATTGCTATAGTTATTGTAGGAGGCGTACATGATGGTACAACAAATTCTTTTAGTGGAAGATGACCGCGAAATTGCGCGCATTATTAAAGACACGTTAGTAAAGGAAGGCTATGCAGTAACATGGGCAACGACAGGAATTGAAGGATTAGAAGATTTTTCTGCCGGAAACTATGATTTAATACTTGTTGATTGGATGATGCCTGAAATGGATGGGTTATCAATGATTGAACATATCCGACTGCAAAGCGATGTCCCAATTATTATGATCAGTGCAAAAAGTAATGAAACGGATAAAGTCACAGGGTTACAAGATGCCGATGATTATTTGGCAAAGCCATTTTCTTTAGAAGAATTAAAAGCACGTGTTCGATCTCAATTACGGCGATGGCAACGATATAATAAAGTTTTTGCAACAGAAGAAATGATTTCATATGTACAGGGGTTAAAAATTGATTGGGTAAAAGAACGTGTTTATATCAAAGAGGCTGAAGCTAACTTGACGCAAAAAGAGTTTGCGTTGCTGAAAGTATTGGCTCAAAATCCATTCGAGCTATTTTCAAAAGAAGAGTTGTATACACATGTTTGGCATCAAGTTGAGCTGGACCAGACACATACGGTAACGGTGCATATTAAAGCATTGCGGGAGAAGCTGCACGATTCTGTTAAATCACCTGACTATATACAAACTGTATGGGGAAAGGGCTACCGCTTTATAGGTGAACAAATATGAAGATTAAATCATGGCTTTTACTTACGTACTTGCTTGTCATGATATTACCGCTACTTGCATTGTACGGTCTTTATGTAGCAATTAACACGTACTACCAAGATAAAAATGTTGATGAATATTTTGAAAAGTGGGCAATTGTTACAGACTTAAAAGATCAATTGGATGATCCATCGCTTTACAATGTTAATGCGAATTATAAGGAAATCGAGGAATTGACATCCGATCAGTTGATGATTACGCTGTATAGTCCGAATGGGAAAATTTATTATTCCTCAAATTTAATTAACTCTTTAAGCAGCTTTGAATCAAAAAGCAGGGTTTATAAAAATCTGTATGAATTTGAACAAAATTATAAGACATTTGTTTATAAAGAACCTGTTTATGAAGATGGGGAAATGAAGGGTGTATACAAGGTTACGCTCGTTCGTTCGGAATGGCTGGAACAAGTAAACACAAAATCGCTATTTGTCGTAACCAGTTTAATTATAGTAATGCTGATCATATACGGGGCGGTTGTATATTTGCTTAATAGACGCCTCAATAAGCCGGCCAAAAGACTAATGGAACAAATGCGTGCTTTCGCCAAGGATAAAGCAACAAATCCTCTACCTGTAACAAAGGACGAAATCGGGGAATTAACCGAGAGCTTTCAACTAATGCGGCAGGAAATTACAGCGACTCGAAAAAAGCTTGCAGTGGAGCAGCAGCAAAAGGAATTTATGATTGCAAGTCTGTCGCACGACTTGAAAACGCCTCTAACATCAATTCAAGCATACGCAGAAAGTTTACGGTACGGGAACCATTCTGAAAAGGATCAGCAGGAATATTTGCAGATCATTCAGTCCAAATCGGATTATATGAAGCAGTTGCTTGATGATTTAATGATGTTGACATTATTGCAGTCCCCAACATATGAACTGGAACTAGTAGAAGTCGAAGGCGAAGAGTTTTTTGATATGCTCTTAAGTGACTATGAACAGATTAGTAGAGAAAAAGGGTTTGAAGCGAAAACGACAGTCAATGTGGAAGGAAGTTATTTTGTAAATCCGAAGCAACTGATGCGCGTTGTCGATAATGTTGTCGCGAATGCCT
This sequence comes from Solibacillus sp. iso_87, assembly GCF_056173085.1. NCBI lineage: Bacteria > Bacillati > Bacillota > Bacilli > Caryophanales > Caryophanaceae > Solibacillus > Solibacillus sp. iso_87. The sequence goes on along the minus strand of NZ_CM149656.1, from coordinate 3,544,227 downwards.
GGACGTACACAAATCCTGGAGGAGCGATTTATGTATCCGCATTTGAAACCCCAAATATACCTTCGTGGATTGTAGGGAAATTAGCAGAAAGCTTTACAGAAAAGGGCGTTTATATTGTCATACAAAACAGCGGCACAACGATAACACAACAGCAGTGTAAACAAATGTTTGATCCGTTGTATCAGATTGACGACTCCCGGAGCCATATCGGTGAGCGGGGGGCTGGTCTCGGTTTAAGTATTGCAAAGCAAATTATGGATAAGCACGATGGAACGATTACAGCTATAGCACAGCAAAATCAATTAGCGATTGTCATATGGCTACCATCAATTGAAGAAAAGAGGAATGGATAAAATGAAAAAATTGATTTATTCAGCAGCAGTAATTTTAACGCTGTCTTTGGGAGCATGCAGCAATGAAGAAAGTTATTCACCCCAGGAAATATTGAATCAGGCAATGCAGGAAACGTCTGAGCTTGATTCTTTTTATGGAGAATATAAAATGACAATGGATGACGGCACCGAAATTCTTTCAAAGCAATGGGAGAAAAAAGGAAAGATCCGTGTAGAAACGGTTGACTCCACAGGAGAGGAGTCAATTGCAGTTAACGACGGCAAAACTGTAACTTCCTATTCGAAAACAACGAATGAAGCGATCATTATTGAGCTCGGACCAGACGTTGAAAATTTAGTTCGACCAACGTTAAAAGAGCAGGCATTACGTACGTTGGAACAAATAAAACATTCCCATGATATTACGATTGGTGAAGAAGAAAAGATTGCCGGTCATGAAACGTACCATTTAATCGCAAAAGCTAAAAAGCAAAATACGCTTATTGGAGATATGGAAGTTTGGGTAGATAAAAAAACATGGATGACATTAAAGACGATTTCGGCAAGTGGCGATCTGAAAATAACTTCTGAATTCACAAAATTTGAACCGAACAGTAAAATTGATGATTCCATATTTATTTTGGATATTCCGGAAGATGCTAATGTTAAAAGCGAGTCTTTTGAGCCAATAAAACAATTAACAGAGCAGGAAGCTGTCGAGAAGCTAGGAACCTTTTTAATTTTCCCCGAGTCACTCGGCTACACATTGGAGGGAATTGAAGATATGGGTATGACGGAAACTGGAGAGATTGCCTTAAAGTATTCAAAAAACGGTGAGCAGCAATTTTCGCTTTCAATCTTCAAGCCAATGGAATCTATCGGTAAAGATGAAGAGATAATTGGAGTACGCGGGCAAAAAGGATCTAAAATTGATTTGGAATCTTTCAAATCAATCCAATGGGATGAAGACCGCTTACGCTATAATGTAATTTTTGAAAATCCAGACTTAACATTTGAGGATGTACTGGAGTTAACAGAACAAATGGAGTATGTAAAATAAATGAACAGGAGCAATCACAGGGAATTTGTGATTGCTCCATTTTATTTTAAAGTTGTGACAAATCGTTCACAAAATTAAATCTTTCTATTAGAAAGTACTAAAAATATCGTGGTATAGTTAGAGCGATATTTTACATGTGGAAGGATGACCTTTTTGGCTAAAAAGCAAGTATGGTATGAAGTAGAAGAAAATGAAACAATCGAGCAATGCCTTGAAAGAATGAAGAAAGATGGCTATATGCCATTCGGACGCAGAGAAGAACCTGTATTTGAAGAGGTAAATGGCGAACCTGTTTACTTACGTCAAAAAATCCAATTTAAGGGTGTATTGATAGAAGATTAACGGACGATTCTATTAAAAACCGAACATTATCTTTTGCTTTAAAAATATCGTTCGCATTTTTGCATTGATTTTATGCGTAACCCTTGTTAAAATGTGAACAGGAAAAACATTTAATCCCTCATATATGCTAGAGAATATGGCTCTAGTGTCTCTACCCGGCACCGTAAATACCGGACTATGTGGGAAAGCAACTTCAGGTGTGATGAATAAAGGATGTGGATCGCAATGCAATTATCTACATATACTTTTAATGCTCAGTCCTCAAGTAGATTGCTTTCTCATGCGTAGAGCGTAGAGAGCAGTTTATTTGAGGATTTTTACATTGATTTTTAACAAGTGGAGAAGATGTTTAAAGGAGCGAAATTCATGAATCCGAAAATTGGCGTTATTATGGGAAGTTTAAGTGATTGGGAAACGATGAAGCATACTTGTGACATATTGGACGAGTTGCAAGTGCCTTATGAAAAGCAAGTCGTTTCAGCACATCGCACACCAGATTTAATGTTTGAATATGCTGAAGCTGCGCGTGGACGCGGTATTCAAGTAATTATTGCAGGGGCTGGTGGAGCAGCTCATTTACCAGGTATGGTAGCAGCAAAAACGACATTACCTGTAATTGGAGTACCAGTACAGTCACGTGCACTGAACGGACTTGATTCACTACTATCGATTGTGCAGATGCCAGGTGGTGTACCAGTCGCAACTGTAGCAATTGGCAAGGCAGGGGCAACAAATGCTGGTCTGCTTGCAGCGCAAATTTTAGGAGCGTTTGATCAGGAGCTTGCTGCAAAGCTTGAGGCAAGACGTGAAGCGACAAAAGCTCAAGTTTTGGAAAGTACAGGTGACTTAACGTGACGAAAATGATTTACCCTGGACAAACAATCGGTATTATCGGTGGTGGTCAGCTTGGTCGCATGATGGCAGTTGCGGCAAAGGAAGCCGGATATAAAATTGCCGTACTGGAACCAACAATGGATTCTCCTTGTGGACAGGTGGCAGACATACGAATCGTCGCAGCTTATGATGACGAAGCAGCATTGGAAGAGCTGGCGGAAGTAAGTGATGTCATAACATATGAGTTTGAGAACATCGATTACGATGGCTTAAAGCGTTTGACACAAATGGCCTATGTCCCTCAAGGTGCAGAGCTTGTACGTATTACTCAAAATCGTGTCACAGAAAAGCAAATGATTGTTGATGCAGGCTGTCCGGTTGCGCCATATATTGTCGCTTCTACATATGAACAGCTTCAAGAAAAGATTGAAGAAATCAACTTTCCGTGTATCGTAAAAACAGCACGGGGCGGTTATGACGGGAAAGGCCAGCAGTTATTGAAATCTGCTGAGGACTTACCGTCTGCAAGAGAATTATTTGCACATTCACAATGTATTGCAGAGGGATTTGTTCCATTTACGAAGGAGATTTCAGTGATCGTTCAACGCAATGGAGATGGTGAAACATACTGCTTGCCTGTCGGAGAAAACATTCATATAAACCACATTTTACATGAAACAATTGTGCCGGCCCGAATCGAACAGTCTACAGCACAATTAGCTGAAGAAGCTGCTCTAAAAATTGCAGATTCACTAAAACTGATTGGTACATTGGCAGTTGAAATGTTTGTCCTTGAAGATGGCAGTATCGTAATTAACGAATGCGCACCACGTCCGCATAACTCAGGCCACTATTCGATTGAGGCATGCAATATTTCACAATTTACACAGCATATTCGTGCAGTATGCGGATGGCCGCTACGTAAACCAAAACTGTGGGCGCCATCGATTATGGTAAATGTACTTGGTCAGCATGTCGTTCCGTTAACAAATTCAATTTCAAAGTTTCCTGACTGGTCTGTACATTTGTACGGAAAATCAGAAGCAAAGGTAAATCGAAAAATGGGTCATGTCACAATCATGACAGATGATATAAATACAGCATTACAACAAATTACAGACTCCGGTATCTGGCCGGAGTAAAAGGAGAAGATTTATGATAGAACGCTATACACGTCCTGAAATGGGTGCAATTTGGACTGAAGAAAACAAATTTAAAGCATGGCTTGAAGTAGAGATTTTAGCTTGTGAAGCCTGGGCTGAAATCGGTGAAATCCCTAAAGAAGATGTAGCAAAATTACGTGCAAATGCATCATTTGATATCAATCGTATTTATGAAATTGAACAGGAAACACGTCATGATGTAGTAGCATTTACACGAGCTGTTTCGGAAACACCTGCACTTGGTGATGAAAAGAAATGGGTGCACTACGGTTTAACTTCAACGGACGTTGTAGATACAGCATTATCATATTTAATCAAACAGGCAAATGAAATTTTACGTAAAGATTTACATCAATTCATCGCTATTCTGACTGAAAAAGCGAAAGAGCATAAATTTACAGTAATGATGGGACGTACACACGGGGTGCATGCAGAACCCACAACATTTGGTTTGAAGCTGGCATTATGGCTTGAAGAGATGCGACGTAACTTAATACGTTTTGAAGAAGCAGCAAAAGTAATCGAAACAGGTAAAATGAGCGGTGCTGTCGGAACATATGCCAATATTAACCCACGTGTGGAAAGCTATGTATGCGAACATCTTGGATTAGCAGCTGCCCCAATTTCTACACAGACATTGCAGCGTGACCGACATGCCCAATATTTTTCTACTTTGGCTTTGATCGCTACATCTATTGAAAAGTTTGCGACAGAAATCCGCGGACTGCAAAAATCCGAAACACGTGAAGTGGAAGAAGGATTTGCGAAAGGGCAAAAAGGTTCATCTGCTATGCCGCATAAGCGAAATCCAATCGGCTCTGAAAATATGACAGGTATGGCACGATTAATGCGCGGCTATATGCTGACAGCTTATGAAAATGTAGCTTTATGGCATGAACGCGATATTTCACATTCTTCAGCTGAACGTGTCATTATTCCGGATGCCACAATTACATTGAATTATATGTTAAATCGCTTCGGTAATATTTTGAAAAACTTAACTGTATTCCCTGACAATATGAAACGCAATATGGAGCGTACATTTGGTCTGATCTACTCACAGCGTATTTTACTCGCGTTAATCGACAAAGGATTATCACGTGAGGAAGCGTACGATACGGTTCAGCCATTAACAGCGCGTGCTTGGGATGAGCAAACACAGTTCCGTCCGCTTGTGGAAGCTAGTGAAAAAATCACAGCATATCTATCACCGGAAGAAATTGCAGATTGCTTTGACTACAACTACCATATTCAGAATGTTGATTTGATTTTCGAACGTTTAGGTCTTAACTAACTAATCAATTAATCAGGAGGAATACGTCATGAATAAAGGGCAGCTTTTATATGAAGGGAAAGCAAAACGATTATATACAACAGAAGATACTGAAATACTTTTTGTTGAATACAAAGATAGTGCAACAGCATTTAATGGCGAGAAGAAAGCCGAGATTGCTGGTAAGGGAAATTTAAACAATCAAATTACGACACTACTTTTCGAAAAGTTACAAGAAAACGGAATTGAATCACATTTCGTAAAAAGACTTTCAGCGAACGAACAGCTTGTACGTAAAGTCGAAATTATTCCAATCGAAGTTGTTACACGCAATATTGCTGCCGGCAGCCTTGCAAAACGTCTAGGCTTGGATGAGGGTACTCCACTAAAGCGTCCGATCGTCGAATTTTACTATAAAGATGATGCATTAGGTGATCCAATCATTTCAACAGAGCATATTGATGTCCTGAATATCGCAACACCGATGGAAGTAGAACAGCTATATAATGCGGCATTGCATGTGAATGAAGTGCTGCGTCCGATTTTTACTGCTGTTGGTGTAACATTAGTCGACTTCAAACTGGAATTTGGTCGTGATAAAGACGGCAATATTTTACTTGCCGATGAAATTTCTCCTGACACTTGTCGTTTATGGGACTCTAATACAAAGCAAAAGCTTGATAAAGACGTATTCCGCCGTGATTTAGGCAATCTAACGGAAGTATATGAGATTATATTACAAAAACTTGGAGGCAACTAACTCATGAAGAAAGTTAAAATATATGTAACATTAAAAGAAAGTATCCTGGATCCACAAGGTTCTGCAGTTCAAGGTTCATTGCAAAAAATCGGTTATGGTGAAGTTTCTGACGTACGTATCGGCAAGTATTTGGAAGTTACAATCGAAGATACTGACCGTGATATCAACACAATCGTGAAAGAAATGTGCGAAAAAGTATTAACGAACACGGTGATCGAAAAGTACCGTTACGAAGTTGAGGAGGCATAATACGATGAAATTTGCAGTACTCGTTTTCCCGGGGTCTAACTGTGATATCGACATGTTTCATGCGATTAAGGACGAGCTAGGTGAAGAAGTAGAATATGTTTGGCATACAGCTACAACTCTAAACGGATTTGACGGGGCATTAGTGCCTGGCGGTTTCTCATATGGAGACTATTTACGTTGTGGCGCAATGGCAAACCAATCAAACATTATGTCGGCTTTAAAAGAGTTTGCAGCACAAGGCAAACCAGTGTTGGGAGTTTGTAACGGATTCCAGATTTTAACGGAAGCAGGGCTGTTACCAGGAGCTCTTATCCGCAATAAAAACCTGAAATTTATGTGTCGTAAAGTACAGCTAAAAGTTGAAAACAACAACACATTATTTACAAACGGATATGCAGATGGAGAAGTAATCAATATTCCGATCGCGCACGGTGAAGGCAACTACTACTGCGATGACGAAACATTAGCTTCTTTACAAGCCAATCATCAGATTGTCTTTACATATGAAGGCGAAAATCCGAACGGTTCTTTAGCGGATATTGCTGGAATCATCAATAAAGAAGGCAATGTACTCGGAATGATGCCACATCCAGAGCGTGCTGCAAACGAAATCGTTGGTGGCGCAGATGGTCTTAAACTATTTAAATCAATTGTGAAGCAGTGGAGGGAACAGTATGTTAACAACTAATTTCGAACCAACACCAGAGCAAATTAAGGAAAAACGTCTCTATGCAGACATGGGGATGTCAGATGCGGAATTTGACTTAGCAATTGAAAAATTAGGTCGCATTCCAAACTGGACAGAAACAGGTCTTTTCTCAGTAATGTGGTCTGAGCACTGTTCTTATAAAAAATCGAAGCCAGTACTTCGTAAATTCCCGACAAAAGGTCCTCAAGTACTGCAAGGCCCTGGTGAAGGTGCCGGCATTGTTGACATCGGTGATGAGCAGGCAGTAGTTTTCAAAATGGAATCCCATAACCATCCATCTGCGATTGAACCATACCAAGGTGCTGCAACAGGGGTTGGCGGAATTATCCGTGACGTTTTCTCAATGGGTGCACGTCCGATTGCAATGCTGAACTCTTTACGTTTTGGTGAGTTAAAATCAGCGCGCGGTAAATATTTATTTGAAGAAGTCGTTGCTGGTATTGCCGGTTACGGTAACTGTATCGGTATTCCAACAGTAGGCGGCGAAATTGGTTTTGATCCTTGCTACGAAGGAAATCCGCTTGTAAATGCAATGTGTGTCGGATTAATCGATCATAAGGATATCCAAAAAGGTATTGCTGCAGGTGTAGGAAATACTGTAATGTACGTTGGTGCGAAAACAGGTCGTGACGGTATTCACGGTGCAACATTCTCATCTGAAGAATTGACAGAAGATACTGAAGAAAGTCGCTCGGCGGTACAAGTTGGGGACCCATTCATGGAGAAATTACTTCTTGAAGCTTGCCTGGAAGTTGTAAAATCAGATGCATTAGTTGGTATTCAAGATATGGGTGCAGCAGGTCTTACTTCATCTTCAGCGGAAATGGCTTCTAAAGCAGGTACTGGTGTAGAGATGAACTTGGACTTAGTTCCTCAACGTGAAACAAACATGTCAGCTTACGAAATGATGTTATCAGAATCTCAGGAGCGTATGCTGATCGTTGTAAAAGCAGGTCGTGAAGATGAAATTAAAGCGATTTTCGATAAATATGATCTTGATGCTGTATCTGTAGGGAAAGTGACAGAAGATAAAATGCTTCGTTTACTGCACAAAGGTGAAGTTGTAGCAGAAGTGCCTGCAGACGCACTAGCTGAAGACGCACCAGTTTACAATATGCCGGATACTGAACCAGCTTACTTTGCCGAATATCAGTCAATGGAAAATACAGAACCAAAAGTAACAGATTATAAAGAAACGTTAACAGCACTTTTAAAAGCACCAACAATCGCTTCAAAAGAGTGGGTTTACGGTCAATATGACTATCAAGTACGTACTAATACGGTTGTAGCACCAGGTTCGGACGCTGCAGTCTTACGTGTACGTGGTACAAATAAAGGGTTGGCGATGACGACAGACTGTAATGCTCGCTATATTTATCTGGACCCGACAACTGGCGGGAAAATTGCAGTTGCTGAAGCAGCACGTAACATCGTATGTTCTGGTGGACAACCACTTGCAATTACAGACTGCCTAAACTTCGGTAACCCGGAAAAACCGGAAATCTTCTGGCAAATCCAAAAATCGGCTGACGGTATTGCGGAAGCTTGTTTAGCATTAGACGCACCAGTTATTGGCGGTAACGTTTCAATGTACAACGAGCGTTCAGGTGAAGCGGTTTATCCAACACCAACAATCGGTATGGTCGGATTAGTGAAAGATTTAGCGCATGTTACAACACAGGAAGTTAAAGCTGCTGGTGACGTTGTGTACGTAGTAGGTGACACAAAAACAGAATTCGGTGGTTCTGAATTACAAAAGTTAGTGGAAGGCGGCATTTCAGGTAAAGCACCTTCAATTGACTTAACAGTAGAAGCGGCACGTCAACAATCTATTTTGGAAGCAATTCAAGCGGGACTTGTTCAGTCAGCGCATGATGTTTCTGAAGGCGGAGTTGCGGTTGCATTAGCGGAGAAAACTTTCGCTGCAAAAGGTTTAGGTTTGGATGTAGCATTAACAGGTTCTGCAACAACGGCTCTATTCGCAGAATCACAATCGCGCTTTGTATTAACAGTGAAAGCTGAACATGCAGAAGGCTTTGAAACAATCGTAAAAGACGCACAAAAAATTGGTACAGTAACAGACGACGCGAACATTAAAATTAGCGGCGAAACTGGTGTACTTGTTGAGGGTACTGTGGAGGAATTCCGTTCTGCCTGGAAAGGAGCAATTCCATGCTTGCTGAAATCAGAGGCTTAAATGAGGAATGTGGCGTATTTGGCATTTGGGGCAACCAAGATGCAGCGCACTTAAGTTATTACGGTTTACACGCATTGCAGCATCGTGGACAGGAAGGGGCTGGTATCGTCACAACTGACGGTAATCAGCTTCAGGCTGTTCGCGGTGAAGGTCTTGTAAATGACGTGTTCAATGAAGATAAATTACGTAAAGTAGTAGGACACGCCGCGATTGCGCATGTACGATACGCAACAGCAGGCGGCAAAGGACTGGAAAATGTTCAGCCATTGTTATTCCGTTCTTCAACTGGCTCACTGGCAATTGCTCATAATGGGAACTTAGTGAATGCCACACATTTAAAACAGTTTTTAGAGCGCTCTGGCAGCATTTTCAACTCGACTTCCGATACAGAAGTTGTTGTCCATCTCATTAAAAAATCGAAACACTCACCATTTCGTTCTAAAGTGAAAGAAGCATTTTCATTATTAAAAGGCGCATTCTCTATTATTTTATTGACGAATGACCAAATGATTGTGGCACGTGACCGAAATGGATTACGTCCGCTTTCACTTGGAAAGCTGGGTGATTCATATGTAGTAGCATCTGAAACATGTGCATTTGATTTAATCGGTGCGGAATACGTACGTGAAGTGGAGCCTGGCGAGTTATTGATCATTTCAAATAATGGTCTTGAAGTCGACAGCTATGTTGAAAAGGACAAACGGACAATGTGTGCGATGGAATATGTATACCTTGCACGTCCTGATTCAAATATTGATGAAGTGAATATCCATATGGCACGTAAACGCATGGGGAAAGAACTTGCAAAAGAATGTGCCCATATTGAAGCGGATGTCGTTACAGGAGTTCCTGACTCTTCTATTTCTGCAGCAATTGGATTTTCCGAAGCGAGCGGTATTCCATACGAGCTAGGTTTAATTAAAAACCGCTATGTTGGACGTACTTTTATTCAGCCGACACAGGAACTTCGCGAACGCGGTGTAAAAATGAAGCTTTCACCTGTCGTACAAGTCGTAAAAGGAAAACGTGTCGTAATGGTAGATGATTCAATCGTCCGCGGTACAACATCAAGACGCATTGTGCGCATGCTGAAAGAAGCAGGGGCAGCAGAAGTGCATGTTGTAATTTCTTCACCGCCAATGACAGATCCTTGTTATTACGGAATCGATACATCGACACATGAAGAGCTGATTGCATCAAGCCACAGTGTGGAAGATATACGAGTAGCAATTGAAGCTGACACACTAACATTTTTATCGCTGGAAGGTATGGTCCGTGCAACGAACCGCCCGTTTGAAGACGAAAATGGCGGACTTTGCGTTGCATGCTTTACAGGTAAATACCCGACAGAAATTTTCCCTGACACAGTTTTACCACATGAAAAAGACTGTTAGAAATTAAGGAGGAGCAAGTACATTATGTCAAAAGCATATGAACAGGCAGGCGTAAATATTGAGGCAGGTTATGAAGCAGTAAAACGTATGAAATCACATGTCGAGCGTACAAACCGTTTAGGTGTGATGGGAACGTTTGGCGGCTTTGGAGGCATGTTTGATTTGTCTGCACTGAACTTAAAGGAACCAGTTCTTATTTCAGGTACGGACGGTGTTGGGACAAAGTTGAAGCTTGCATTTATGGTTGATAAACACGATACGATCGGTGTGGACTGTGTTGCAATGTGTGTAAATGATATTGTTGCACAAGGTGCTGAGCCGCTTTACTTCCTTGACTATGTTGCAGTAGGAAAAGCTGAGCCGGCAAAAATTGAGCAAATCGTAAAAGGTGTTGCGGACGGTTGTGTACAGTCCGGTGCAGCGTTAATCGGCGGAGAAACAGCTGAAATGCCGGGTCTTTACGAAGAAGACGAGTACGATTTAGCTGGTTTTGCTGTAGGTGCTTGTGAAAAATCGGACATCATTACAGGGGAAAAAATTGTGGAAGGCGATGTTTTAATCGGTCTTGCTTCAAGTGGTGTACATTCAAACGGCTATTCATTAGTACGTAAAATTGTATTCGCGGACAATGAAATCGCAGTTGATGCAGTAGTAGAAGGCTATGAAGACCTTGGTCCAATCGGCGAAGCGCTTCTTGTTCCTACAAAGCTTTATGCAAAGCCTGTTTTAGCAGCACTTAAAGCTGCAGATGTACACGGTTGTGCCCACGTAACAGGCGGGGGCTTCTATGAAAACCTGCCACGAATGATGCCACAAGGTTTGGCAACTGAAATCGATTTAGGGTCTTGGCCAGTGTTGCGAATCTTTGAGTTTTTAAAAGAAAAAGGTGCATTGGCACACAAAGATTTATATAACGTATTCAACATGGGAATCGGCTTTGTTATTGCAGTTCCAGCGAGTGAAGCAGATAAGGTAATCGCTGCAGTAGAAGCTGAAGGTGAAAAAGCTTACACAATCGGTCGCGTTGTGAACGGTGAAGGTGTTATTTTCAACGGCGAACATGACGGGAGCTTAGTGTAATGAGTACGAAAATTGCCGTATTCGCTTCTGGGAGCGGTAGTAACTTCCAGGCAATTCAAGAAGCGATTAGTCGTGGTGAGCTTAACGCGACAATCGAACTTGTAATTACGGATAAGCCGGGTGCTTATGTAGTGACACGCGCACAAAATTTCGGTATACCTGTTATGGAACTTGCACCGAAAACCTTTGCCGACAAGGCAGCGTACGAAGCAAAACTAGTTGAACTGTTACAAGAACGAGAGATTGAATGGATTATATTAGCAGGTTATATGCGCCTTGTTGGGGAAACGCTATTATCGGCGTATGAGCATCGAATTATCAATATTCATCCATCGCTGCTGCCATCATTTCCCGGGAAAGACGCCATTGGTCAGGCGATGACTCACGGCGTAAAAGTTACGGGTGTGACGGTGCATTATGTAGATGCGGGAATGGATACGGGAAAGATTATCTCGCAAGGGGCAGTTGACGTTGTCGATGGTAACCGTGAAGCGACAGAAAAGCGTATACATAAATTAGAACATGCGCTATACACGAAAACTTTACAGCAATTATTTAACGAAAAGTAAATTCGCATGAGCCGCTCCAGTGAGGGCATTGCTCACCGAAAAAATGAATTGGAGGGCCTAATCGTGACGAAACGTGCACTTATTAGTGTTTCAGATAAAAATGGTATTTTAGAATTTGCAAAAGAATTAGTAGCTCTTGGTTATGAAGTACTTTCTACTGGAGGAACAAAAAGTTTATTACAACAAAACAATGTTCCGGTAACAGCAGTAGATGAAGTAACAAACTTCCCGGAAATTTTGGATGGCCGTGTAAAAACATTAAACCCGATGATTCATGGCGGTCTATTAGGTAAGTTTGATGAGCCAAGCCATGTTGCGCAAATGAACGAACATGGCATCCGCCCAATCGAAATTGTATGTGTCAACTTATATCCGTTCGTCGAAACGATTTCAAAACCGGATGTATCTTGGGATGATGCAATCGAAAACATCGATATTGGCGGTCCGACAATGCTACGTTCAGCAGCAAAAAACCATGATTATGTAACGGTAATTGTTGATGCAAATGACTATTCTGCCGTATTGGAAGAGTTAAAGGCAGATGGAAAAACGACATTAACAACACGTCGTCGTTTAGCAGCAAAAGTATTCCGCCATACAGCTGCTTATGATTCGTATATTTCCAATCATTTATCAAATGCAATTGGCGAAGAATTCCCGGAAAACATGACATTAACATATGAATTGAAGCAAACATTACGCTATGGTGAAAACCCTCACCAAAAAGCTGCGTTCTATGCGAAACGTTTAGGTTCGGATTTCTCGATTGCCTACGCAACACAACTACACGGTAAAGAATTATCGTACAACAATATTCAGGATGCTAATGCAGCATTGCAAATCGTAAAAGAATTTAAAATGCCTGCAGCGGTTGCCGTGAAACACATGAATCCATGTGGTGTCGGTACTGGTGAAACAATCGAAGAAGCATTTAATAAAGCATATGAAGCAGATCCAACATCGATCTTCGGCGGTATCATTGCATTAAATAAAGAAGTGGACAAAGCAACTGCAGAAAAGTTATCGGGTATTTTCCTTGAAATCATCATTGCGCCAAGCTTTACTGAACAAGCATTAGAGATTTTAACGCAAAAGAAAAACATTCGTCTGTTAACAATCGATTTCGCACAGGAAAAGCAGGATCAATTCAATGTTGTAGCTGTTGAAGGTGGTTTACTTGTACAGGAGCCGGACCGTTTCGAATTTACAGATGCAAACATTCAAGTTGTGACTGACCGTGAACCGACTGATGAAGAGTGGGAAGCGTTAAAACTAGGCTGGGCAGTTGTGAAGCATGTTAAATCAAATGCCATTGTTGTAACGGATAAACAAATGACATTAGGTGTTGGCGCTGGTCAAATGAACCGTGTAGGCGCAGCAAAAATTGCCTTTGAACAAGCGGGAGAAAAAGCACAGGGCGCGGCATTGGCTTCGGATGCATTCTTCCCTATGGGCGACACAGTGGAAGCAGCGGCAAAAGCCGGTATTAAAGCAATCATTCAACCAGGCGGCTCGATTAAAGACCAGGAATCAATTGATGCAGCGAACAAATACGGAATTGCAATGGTGTTTACAGGGGTTCGTCACTTTAAACATTAATTAATAAGTTAGCAGTAGAGAAATTATTAAATTTACGTTATAATAGAATAAAGTTTCGCTAATGTTCTGGCCGGACGTTAGCAGAAGCGTTTGCAAATGCTTTATTTATTCTTCTTTCTGGCCGGAAGAGGGATAAATAAGACGGTTGGGCGATTCTTGGCCGGGTCCCCATCGTAACCAAATTTTATTAACAACTGTATCGACTTTGGCCGGGAGATGCACTGTTAATAATAGAATAATCATTGATTGTAAGATGCACAGCACTACTTTTGGTCGGGTAGCGCAGTGTAAACGACCATTAATGAAAAACGCTCGCCTAAAATTTGGCGGGCGTTTTTTTTATCCATCTTTCTATAAAAGGAGACGCTAATATGAACATTCTTGTAATCGGTAGTGGTGGTCGTGAGCATGCGATCGCGAAGCAATTCAACAATGCACCATCTGTACAAAAGGTATTCGTAGCACCAGGAAATGACGGAATGAAGCAGGATGCACAAGTTGTTGCCATAGATGCACTAGATTTCGCAGCACTTGCACAGTTTGTAAAAGAAAATGATATAGCTTTAACATTTGTAGGTCCGGAGCAGCCATTAGCAGAAGGAATCATTGACTACTTCAATGAGCAGGGCTTGGTTATTTTCGGTCCAACAAAAGCGGCGGCTAAAATCGAGGGTTCGAAGTCTTATGCAAAAGAGATTATGAACAAATATAGTATTCCGACGGCAGCGCATGAAACATTTACGGAAGCTGATAAAGCGGTTGCTTATATTAAAGAACAAGGTGCGCCAATTGTAATTAAAGCGGACGGGTTAGCTGCCGGAAAAGGTGTTATTGTAGCGATGACAGAACAAGAAGCAATTGAAGCTGTGGAAGATATGATCGGTAACCAACGTTTCGGTGATTCTTCTTCCCGTGTTGTTGTGGAAGAGTTCCTCGATGGCGAAGAATTCAGCTTCATGAGTTTCGTACATAAAGGGCAAATTTACCCAATGGTCATTGCTCAAGATCATAAACGTGCATATGATGGCGATAAAGGACCAAATACAGGTGGAATGGGTGCTTATTCACCAGTACCACAAATTTCTGAGGACATTGTAAAAGTTGCGTATGACACAATCGTAGAGCCAACTGTAAAAGCTATGGATGCAGAAGGGGTATCATTCACTGGTATCCTGTATGCAGGCTTAATCTTAACTGCGAAAGGCCCGAAAGTAATTGAGTTCAATGCACGTTTTGGTGACCCGGAAACACAAGTTGTGTTACCACGGATGGCTTCAGACTTCGGTGAATTTATGATGTGCTTAATGAACGAGCAGCCATTTGATTTACAATGGAAAGAAGAGGCTATGCTAGGAGTTGTTGTTGCGGCTGAAGGCTACCCGGGTGATGTAGAAAAAGGAAATGCTCTACCGGAGCTTTCAGATATTGAACTGCCGGTATTCCATGCGGGGACAAAACTTGCGGGTGACCAGTTCGTCGGTAACGGTGGCCGTGTGTTATTAGTGGCGTCAGAAGCAGCTACGTTAAAAGAAGCGCAGGAAAAAGTATATGCTGAACTTGCAAAAAAGGAATGGACGAATTTCTTCTTCCGCAAAGATATTGGTTGGAGAACATTTAAATAAAGGAGAGGCGATACGTGCATACGTGTCGCCTTTCCTACTCTCTAAGCTGTCTGTTATATATCACCTTTTTTATGTTTCTCAATCTCAATGGCGAGTAGTAGTAACTTGTCATCAAACTCATCCAGTATACGTAATTTTTCATCAAGCTCTGTTTCAAAACTGGTTGCTTGAATGAATAGATTATGGAGCTGGTTTTCAAGGTTGATTCGGGTTACGGATTGTTCATTAGTTGGAGAATTATTATTATGTTCAGGCTCTTTTATTTGTGCCATTTCTTCAAGGGTAGAATAAATTTCATCGTTTTTATCTTTAATGTTTTTTAATAGATCGTGCTGTTGATTGATCGTTTCACGTAGAGAAAGTAATTGTTCATTATTACTGTTCATGAAAGAACGCAGTAAATGATCAAGTTCTTCTACGGCCTGTATATAGTTTTCTGAACGGGCAACAGGAGTTTCGGCTGTTTTTTCGATTGTTTCTTTTAACTGTTTGTTTTCTTTCTGTAAGTTTTCTTTTTTTTCCACAAGTGATTCAATGGAAGAAATCAGTTTTATTCTTTGCTCCTCGCGTAACTGAATATTTTCATGCAGCTCGCTAAGCTCTTTTTCAAAGCTCTTCCTCAACATCATTAATTCCAGTGAAAGTTCTTTTTTCTCATTTACTAACTGACTCAGTTCCTGCTCAAGACTATTTACCATTGAATAATAGTCCATACTTTGTAGGGTGGATATTTCGTTTTGATATTTCGCGATTTCTGATTTTAAAAAGATGATGGTTTGCTGTAATTGTAGTAAATCCTTATTTTTCACGCTTTCAATATCCACATGGTTCCCTCCTATCAAGTCATATCTTTCAGTAAGCCTATAATCTCCTGAAATTCTTTTTCATTTTCATTAATGAGCTGATTTATTTTTTCTACAGCTTTTTTTTCATCTTCTTCACTGACAGGATATGAAGTTTCATATTTATTGTTTGATAATAAATAGGCCAATAATAAATTGAGTGAACCTTTTTCCAGAAAAATAAAGCTATTATTATTTTCCTGGAGCTCATCTTTTATCGATGAAAAATGTTCTTTCATGAATTGCTTTAATATCTTTTCAATTGTTAGTACTTCGGATTCTCCTTGTTTATCTTCAAATTCGTTTATGTTGTTTCCTCCTGTTCCAAATGAATGACGCTTAAATTAATAGGGTTTACAACAGCAATCCCATCTTGAAACTGATCACAATAAGTGAAGCCTGTGATGCTTCCGGCATAAGATTTATTTGGGGACCATCTTATCTGGAAATTTGTAAAAGAAATGATTTCGTTCGGCTCGATTGATGTTTTGCTAACTGGTTTAAGCCAGTATTCGTTTTTATTCGGCGTTTTTGAGAATCGCAACCATTCATTCTGCCCTTTTAGCCTTTGTTGGAGCTTTTCATGTACATACCGACCACTAAATGAAAAAGGTGATGATTCAGGCAATGTTATACAAATAGAAGGGTTTAGTAATGGTTCATTACCGATATTGTAAATATGATAAGAGCCTAAACATAAACTCTCCTGATCTAATTGATGGGATATATTAAAAGTGGAAGTGAAATAGCTAATAACCTTGGTGTTGTTGGAGTTAGGGAGTTTTTCGATGAGTTCTTTTATTTCGTGGAAATAGGTTTGGGTTTGATTTTGCAGCGCATTTAACTTTACCTCGAAAGGGTGGGAGCTTTTGGGCACTGGAAATGCCTCCTCCTTACGGTTAAATTTTATTTGCTTATGTAAGCAAAATAAAGAAAGGGTGTTTCTCCCTTTCTTTATTATATGATGATGCAGTTGGTGATAACACTGATTCATAATATTATGGGAAAACAACAGCACAGTTGTTAGGGCGAGATGCTGGTGAACAAGCAAATGGTAAATCTGCTCGTGGTTCACAGTAGTCTGCCAAAAATTCTACTGTCACTGGGAATGTTGATTGAATGCTTTGGCAAACTGCGATTGAAAGTGATAGGTTTTCAAATGTAATTGTCCCGTCTCCATTGTTGAAGAATGGACCAGTTGAGCATACGAAGCAATCAAGATCTGTATATGTCACATCAACATTTGTCCCTTTAGGTGCACACATTACAACATGTTCACAGCGTGAAATTTCAAATCCGTTACTTGTGTAAGTTGTTCCATTTGCTAACGTGATGCAAATTGTCACAGTGAAGTTCTTTTGAATCATAAGCTGCTGTAAATAAACAGATGTTCCGTCAATCGTAAATGTACGATTTTCACGGCTCATAATAACAACAGGGTTAACTGCTGATGGTACTACTTGGCATGTAACTTGCGCTCCTCCGACAACTGCATCTACTGGCAAACCTGGAAAAGTAATTGGGCTTGTTGGAGTGAATTCAAACGACATATCTTTCACTACCCAGTCATAAACTTTTTCCACATTGATACAGATAAGTTCTTGTTGTTGCGATGGCATTTGTTCCTTCATGTTCTTGTCACCTCCTTCTATATTTTTATCTTTCGTTTGTATTTTATGACGCTTAAATAGAAGTGCATAGGCAAAGAAATAGTTTAGCTATTGGGAATTCTGTAAAACAGGTTCCTTGGAAGAATGAAAGCTTATAGCCTATATGTGTGACTTTATAATTAAAAATGACAGCAAAGGTGAAGTGTTGTCACATACATCAGTTAACGTCAATAAAATATGAAGAGATGCGGATTGAAAGGGGTGAATGATAATGGAAGAATCCACAACCTATACTCTCCAGGAAATCGAAAAGTTGAAATTGAAAATCTCTGGGTACAGAAATACATTGATGACACTGAAAATGGGGACATCGTTTGAAGATTTTCAAATGATGAAGAATGAATTCGAAACATTAAAAAGTCAATTAGCATATATTGAAGACTTAACAAAAACAATGGAAGTAAAACAACATACTCAAAATGTAATATATGAAGAACAAGCAAGACAATTTGAAATGCAGATTGCTTCATTAAATAAGACGGTTGAAGAAATGGGTAAAGAAATTGTATTAATATCGAAGAAGCTAAATAATGTTAAAGAAGAGAAGGCGGAAGAGGTAAAGAAAGAGCAGCCGTTAGCTGAAAAACCAAGTACGCCGAAGCCGGCCAGTACGATGAAATATATTCATAACGGAACTCCGGAAAATGTACCTGCACCGTCCCTGCCGAATCAACCATCGTATATACAGTTGAGAAATTTAACAAATCAAGTCATCCAACTACAAAATGAAGAAGAGAAGACAAAACCGGAAGAGCGTATAGAATATAATGCAGATCAAATTGATGATCGTTATTTTAATCAGCGTTATTTCCAGACAATCAACCAACAGACACATCAAAATGTAAATAGAAATTCTTTGAACAAAGCTTCTCTCAAACCTAATAAATCATCAAAAGGTGAAGTCGCCTTTTTGCCGAATTTAAATAAAGCCTCTAGTTCCTCTGAGCCAGCGAATGAGCCCGAAGAAACGATTCCTACACTAATAAGGAATGTAACTGAAAGTAGCATCGTAAGTCCTGAACTTCATGAAGTAGAGTCTATAAATGAAAAAATACAAACAATCGATTTAAGTGATGTAAATGAAGGCAGTTCAATGAAGGAAGATGCACAGCCGGAAATTTTTGAATTATCGATTGAAGAAAGCATAAATAATACAGATTCTGGAGAAGAAAAAACGAAGAAACAGTGGAATTCATCATTCTTTAATATTTTTCGAAAATAAATAGAAAACCATTTTAAAATCATCCTAGTGATAGGATGATTTTATTTTTTTGCCCGAACAAGCTGTCAATTTGCTGATTTAAAAAACTAAATTCAAAATTTGATTACTAGTTAATTGCCCTTGGATTCTATTGATTGGTGAATAGAATAATTGCGAAGGAGGTGAAAATTATGTGTATGTGTTCTAAAAGTATGAATATTTGTAATATACAGCCATGTGGATCAAACTGTGTTAACCTAGGACCATTCAGAGCTGTTAGACCGGGTTGTACACCACCAAATACAGGATCGATCATTCCATTCTCTTCTGGTATTACGGCAGTTGCTTTAACTACACTTGTTGGAGGATTAGTTGGTACATCGAGTTTAATTGGATTTGGTACTGCGATTCCTGGGGTAACAATTGTAGGGAATACACTTGACTTAACAGGTGTATTCACTGAAGCTTTTTCAGTTCCACGCAATGGCAGTATTACAGCAATTTCTGCATCATTCACTTCACTAGCTGCGCTTGATCTTGGTTTAGGATCTGTCTCGGTTACTGCTCAAATTTACCGTGCACCTGCAGGAAGTTCGATCTTCACTGCTACAAATGCTAGAGTTACGTTGACACCACCATTTACAGGCCTTCTATCTATAGGTCAAACATCATATGGATCAGCAAATGTGCCACCAGTTCCTGTAGCACAAGGTGACCGTTTAGTAATGGTTTACTCACTTACTGGAACAGGAATCACTGTAGTTACTGCAATTACAGGTACGGCAAGTGCTGGTATTACAATTTCTTAATTTTAAATATAAAAAATCCTAATAATACGTAGAAAGCGCTATATTCAATCGAACAATATAGCGCTTTTTTTTTAATGTGAACACTGACCATACATAAAATTAATCAACATACCCTAGATCCACCTCTTAATCATTGACGGGCATCATTTCGTTCATCTGTTCTGATTTGGCCATTGCGACTACTGGACAATATTGATAATATCCTTCGGCCACTTTCATTGAGCCGGCAAGAATCATCATACGACCAACTGTACATTGAGGTTTATGAGCAATTCTCCCGACACCAAATGCGGTCATTGCAACACCGCACATCATACGGATGAAAGCGTTTGTTTCAGAAATATTGGGGGTTAGCAATTATACTTCACTCCTTTTTTTAGAAAATTTCAAAATTATTTTGGAAACACTTTGCTTTATGAAAGTGCTATGTTACGATTAATTCACCAAAAGGAATATTGTAGCAATTGCCTACATAAAGCAAAATATATTGAATTAAGTATGTGTTTTTCTTTTAAATTGATACGCATTAATCTAGCTTCAGCAGCTGTTATAGACAATTGCTGAAGCTACTTGAATCGCAGCAGTATATTTTTTAGAGCTGGTATAAGCATCTTGGAAAAGTTATGAGCGTCCTTATATTATGGTGGAAAAGTTGAAAGGAGTGCAGAATATGCCGGAAATTAGTTGGAAGTTAAGTAATATTCGAGAGCAAGTGAGTATCATTGATGGGCATGCTGCTCCGAGTCTAGTTTTAAAAAATGCAAAGTACTTACATAGTATGATGAAAAGTTGGACAACAGGGAACATCTGGATATCCAATGACCGCATCATTTATGTTGGGAAGGAACTGCCTGCAAATGTAGAAGGTACAGAGGTTATTGATCTGGTCGGAAAAGTAGTTGTACCAGGTTATATCGAGCCGCATGTACATCCTTTTCAATTGTACAATCCCCACAGCTTCGCAGAATTCAGTGCACAGACAGGCACGACTACATTCATTTCAGACAATATGACTCTTGTTTCTTTAATGAAAAATAAGAAAGCGTTTTCTTTTATGGATGAGCTTGCTAAATTGCCATTTTCATTTTACTGGTGGAGTCGCTTCGATTCACAAACGGAGCTTGAAAATGAAAGGGAATTATATTCAAATGCCTCAGTATTGGAATGGCTTGACCGTCATGACGTACTGCTCGGCGGGGAACTGACAGGATGGCCACGTTTGATGCGCGGGGATGATCAAATGCTCTACTGGATTCAGGCAGCTAAGCATAAGGGGAAAAAAATCGAAGGACATTTACCGGGAGCATCCGAAAAAACGTTGGCTAAAATGCGTTTACTAGGAGTCGATGGTGACCATGAATCAATGACGATTGAAGATATTGAAGCGCGTTTGCAGCATGGTTATGCTGTAACTCTCCGCTATTCTTCAATTCGCCCGGATTTGCCGCATTTATTAAAAGCGGTTGTCGATAAAGGCTACGAAATATTTGATCAGTTAATGATGACGACAGATGGATCCACACCGAGCTTCCATGAAGATGGTGTGATGGATAAATGTATTAGGGCCGCCCTTGAAGCAGGTGTGCGTCCGGTTGACGCTTATAATATGGCAAGTTATAATGTTGCACGCTATTATAATATGTCAAATCTGCATGGGCTGCTTGCTACAGGACGTTATGCAAATATTAATATTTTATCGGACGAATATTCGCCGACACCTGAAGCAGTCATTTCAAAAGGAGTATGGCTAAAGCGCGACAATAAAGATTTGAAAGCATTTCCGGAAGTTGACTTATCACTATTCGGTAATTTGAAAATTGATTTTGATTTGCATGAAGGAGATTTTCAATTTTCGATGCCGATTGGCGTTGAAATGGTGAATGATGTTATTACGAAGCCGTATAGTATAAAAAATCTCGGACATCATCATCATACATTATCTACAGAACATGATGAAAGCTATTTAATGCTAGTTGACCGGAATGGGAAATGGCGCATTAATACGATGATTAAAGGATTTGCTACACATGTAAAAGGCTTTGCTTCATCGTATTCCAATACTGGAGATATAATTTTAATCGGAAAATCGATGCACGATATGCAGCATGCGTTCCGAGAACTGAAGAAAATGAATGGCGGGATTGTGCTTGTTGAAGATGATCAAATCGTAACAAGTATTCCTTTAACATTGGCCGGCTCTATTTACGATGGGACAGTGGATGAAGTAATTCCGCTTGAACTGGAATTGAAGAGTGCTTTGAAAAAACGTGGTTATCACCATACAGATGCAATTTACACATTGCTGTTTTTACAATCGACACATTTACCATATATTCGAATTACGACACGTGGGATTTTTGATGTCATGAAAAATAAGGTTATGCTACCTGCTGTAATGCGATAAACCTATAAAAATGAGAGGAGTAGCACGATGAAACGCAGTATATTTATGTTAGCGCTATTAGGCATAACCTTAACGACAGGTTGTTCCGATAAAGAACAAACAGAGGAACCTGTTGTAGAGATAGAAGAAACGGAAGTAGAGGAAGATATTATTGTAGCGGAGGCGGAAGAAATACTGCCATTTGTTACACCTTTTACAGGGGAACGAGTAGCGGAAGAAGTAACGATGCGCCCAATACTTGCAACGATCAATAACCATCCGCAAGCACGACCGCAATCTGGACTTGCACAGGCGGATGTTGTATATGAAATGCTGGCGGAAGGTGATGTGACACGCTTTTTAGCACTTTACCAGTCTGAACTTCCTGAATCTATCGGACCGATTCGTAGTGCGCGATCGTACTTTATTGATATCGCAAAAGGGCTTGACGCGTTTTATATTGCGCACGGATACAGTCCTGAAGCGAAATCGATGCTTGAACAAAGAGTTGTCGATAATATAAAT
This sequence comes from Solibacillus sp. iso_87, assembly GCF_056173085.1. Taxonomy (NCBI): domain Bacteria; kingdom Bacillati; phylum Bacillota; class Bacilli; order Caryophanales; family Caryophanaceae; genus Solibacillus; species Solibacillus sp. iso_87. The sequence goes on along the minus strand of NZ_CM149656.1, from coordinate 3,521,614 downwards.
GGAATGCACTATGATGGTACTTACTTTAAACGTTCATCAACACGTGTGGCTCCTCACAATTCTTATATTTCAGGCGAAAATGTAAAGGCAGGTGCTGAAAAAGTGGGGACTTCACTACTTTATCAGAAAAAAGTGGCCTACCCATTTTATGAAGCCGAAGATAATGTTAAAATAGGAACAACGGCTAATGAAGTATCGGTAAAATACAATAATAGTGGTTCATTTAATAGTCAGTACGTTTACAATGCGGAAACGAATCAGTACAAGCGTTATTCTGCAAATGTAGAAACAATAGATTACGAAACAAATGAATCTATCGAATTAGCCAACATTTTATTTTTTGAAATGCCTCATCGAATTGTAGACAATGCTGGTCGACGCGACATTACAATTACTGGTGGCGGCAACGCGTATGTTGCCCAGGCAGGGATGATACGTGAAGTGAAATGGAAAAATGCAGATGGCCTGCTGGTGGCAGTCGAAGAAGATGGATCGGAAGTAAAGTTAGTTCAAGGAAAGACATGGATACATTTCGTACCAACATCTCCAGGTCTAGCGGCATCTGTTATATATTCAGAGTAGAGAGGAAATGGTGGGCACATGCAAATTGAAAAAATTCGCGGTCATCAAACAGATCAGTTGTTTAAAGCGGTCCTAGAGTTAAAAGATATTGAGGAATGCTATAAATTTTTCGATGACTTGTGCACGATTAGTGAAATTCAGTCATTGGCACAGCGATTTGAAGTTGCACATTTATTACGTTTGAAAAAAACGTATGAAACAATCAAAAAGGAAACAGGTGCTTCAACAGCAACAATTTCCCGTGTACGCCGTTGCTTTGATTACGGAAATGACACTTATGATGAAATGCTGGGCCGTCTTTATCCAGATGAAAAGCCATTTACGTCAAAGTAAAGAAGCGCCCGATCATAAATATATGAGCAAGCTTAAAAGACTGAGCAGATTTATCCGCTCAGTCTTTTAATATTTCATCGAATTTCGTTATACTAAGAGATGGTCAATAAAAACTAAGATAATGAAAAGTTCAATATAAAAAATTTGAGAATAGGTGGATATATTCATGGAATATTTAAACTGGAGACATGTATTTAAACTGGACCCTGCAAAGGAAATTTCGGATGAGGCATTAGAGCAGATTTGCGAATCGGGTACGGATGTTATTTTAGTTGGCGGGACAGATGATGTAACGTTGGATGGTGTACTGGATTTGCTCGTCCGTGTCCGTCGTTTTTCAGTACCTATTGCGCTGGAAATTTCGAATGTAGACAGCATTACACCGGGATATGATTATTACTTTATTCCGTCCGTGTTGAATAGTCGAGATACAAAATGGGTGAAAGATCTGCATCATGAAGCGATTAAAGAATACGGTGATGTCCTAATTTGGGAAGAGCTTGTAGCGGAGGGCTACTGTATATTGAATCCGGATTGTAAAGTAGCGCAAGCAACAGATGCGAAAACGGATTTGACGGTGGAAGATGTAGTGGCTTATGCACGAATGGCCGAAAACTATTTTAAATTACCGATTTTTTATCTAGAGTACAGCGGTGCATATGGTGATATCGAAATGGTGAAAGCAACAGCCGAAGTTTTAAATGAAACAAAGCTCTTTTATGGAGGCGGAATTAGGTCCGTAGAACAAGCGAAGGAAATGGCTGCATATGCCAATACCGTAGTTGTCGGAAATATTATTTATGATGATTTAAAAGTGGCATTAAAAACCGTACAAGCAGTAAAAAGTGTTATATAATAGGAACAAATGTTCTTTAGATAGGAAGGTGCAATATGGAGCATATAGCAAAAAATTTAGTAGCGGGTATGAATCCACAGCAAGCTGAAGCGGTGAAAACAACAGAAGGCCCGCTTCTGATTATGGCAGGGGCCGGCTCTGGGAAAACACGGGTATTGACACACCGTATCGCCTATTTAGTCGTTGAGCGTGAAGTGTATCCTTCGAAAATTCTGGCCATTACGTTTACAAATAAAGCCGCCCGCGAAATGCGTGAACGAATTGACGGGATTTTAGGAAACGGAACAACGGAAAGCATGTGGGTATCCACATTCCACTCGATGTGTGTTCGCATTTTGCGACGTAATATTGACCGGATCGGCTATTCGAAAAGCTTCTCGATTTTAGATAGTTCAGATCAGCTGACGGTTATTAAAAATATATTGAAGCAGGATAATATCGATCCGAAAAAATATGATCCGCGTGCAATTTTAAATACGATCAGTTCGGCAAAAAACGAGTGCATTACTGTGGACGGCTTTGAAGCGAACATGAATCCGCATAATCCATTTGAAAAGATTGTCGCACAAGTATATAAAGGCTATCAGAAACGATTAAGACAAAATCAAAGTCTCGATTTTGACGATTTAATTATGCTGACAATCCGTCTATTCAATGAAGCGCCGGACGTGCTTGAATTTTACCAAAACAAATTCCAGTACATTCACGTTGATGAGTATCAAGATACGAATAAATCTCAATACTTGCTTGTGCAATTACTTGCGAAGAAATTCCGTAATATTTGTGTTGTAGGGGATTCGGACCAATCGATCTATCGTTGGCGCGGTGCCGATATTTCAAATATATTATCGTTTGAAAAAGACTACAAAGAAGCAAAGGTTATTATGCTCGAGCAAAACTACCGTTCGACAAAGCGTATTTTACAAGCAGCAAACAGCGTCATTGAAAAGAATAAAGACCGCTATAAAAAAGTACTGCGAACAGAAAATCCAGAAGGCGAAAAGATTCAGCTTTACAAAGCGGGAAATGAGCAGGATGAAGCGCAGTATGTCGTACGTACGATTCAAAAGCTTATGAAGGACGAAGATTACAAGCTGGATGATTTTGCGATTTTATACCGTACAAACGCACAGTCACGTGTAATGGAGGATGTGCTCGTAAAATCGAATATGAACTACCAGATCGTTGGCGGTACAAAGTTCTATGATCGTAAAGAGATTAAAGACTTGCTTGCTTATTTGCGTTTAATTGCGAACAATGATGATGACTTGTCGCTGGCGAGAATTATCAATGAACCAAAACGTGCGATTGGTGCGACTTCATTTGATAAAATGCTTGTCTATGCGATGGAACGCGATCGTTCGATTTTCGATGCGATGGATGAGCTTGTATTTATGGGGCTTTCTGGGAAAGCAGCTACTTCCGCTGAAAATTTCTACAATATGATTCGTTCATTAAGTGAACGTCAGCAGGAATTATCGGTAACAGAGATTGTGGAAGAAGTGCTTGAAAAATCAGGATACCGCCAAATGCTGAAAGCGGAAAAATCGATTGAAGCGGAAAGCCGACTGGAAAATATCGAAGAATTTCTAACGGTAACACAGGCTTTTGAAGCGCGCAGTGAAGACCAGTCATTAGTAGCCTTTTTAACAGACCTGGCACTCATTGCAGATATTGATTCTTTAGATGAAGAAGAAAAGGCAAAAGGTACGATTATTTTAATGACGATGCATGCCGCAAAAGGGCTGGAATTCCCTGTTGTGTTCATTATTGGGATGGAGGAAAATATATTCCCGCATTCACGTTCATTGGAAAGTGAAGATGAAATGGCCGAAGAACGACGCTTAATGTATGTCGGTGCGACTCGGGCAGAACAGCGTCTTTACTTGTCTTGTGCGGGCTCTCGTACAATTTTTGGTCGTACAGGCTACAACGCCCCATCACGTTTTTTACGCGAAATTGATGAAAATGTGTTAGAGCAAGTTTCAAAAGCAAATACTACTTCATATCGTGATGATTCATTACCGTTTAAATCGAACAGTTATGACCGTATGCCGAAGCGTTCATTAGGAAGTGTGCAGGCACCTGCTTCGCAAACGTCACGCCTAAATTCTACTGGCGGGGATAAGTTTGACTGGAAAGTAGGCGACAAAGCTGCCCATGGTAAATGGGGTGTCGGTATGGTCGTAAGCGTAAAAGGTGAAGGTGATGGTATGGAACTGGACATCGCTTTCCCATCACCAACTGGAATAAAACGTCTACTAGCGAAATTTGCGCCGATTACGAAAGCTTAGGAGGAACACTTGATGAATGAAATAGAACAAAGAATTGCGGAATTGAACAAGCTTCTTCATGAGTATGGCTTTGCGTATTATGTACTGGATAAACCGATAGTAGAAGATAGCGTATATGATCAGCTTTTACATGAACTTATCGCATTAGAAGAAGCAAATCCGGAATTTATTTATCCTGATTCTCCTACTCAGCGTGTCGGTGGTATGGTATTGGAAGGCTTTAAAAAGGTAACGCATGAAACAGCGATGCTCAGTTTGTCGAATGCTTTCAATGAAGAAGATTTGCGTGATTTTGACCGGAAAATCGAGCAGGCAATCGGTAAAAATTACTCGTATGTATGTGAACTGAAAATTGATGGTTTGGCCATATCTCTGCGCTATGAAAACGGGGTGTTTGTACAAGGTGCTACACGTGGTGACGGAACAGTAGGGGAAGACATTACAGCCAACCTGAAAACAATCCGTGCCATTCCTTTACGTTTAAAAGAACCAGTAACATTAGAAGTGCGCGGCGAAGCCTATATGCCAAAAAAATCTTTTGAGAAACTGAATGAACGTCGTGCCGAAAATGGAGAAGAGCTATTTGCAAATCCTCGAAACGCGGCAGCAGGATCGTTGCGTCAATTAGATCCGAAAATTGCGGCAAGCCGAAATTTATCGACGTTTATATATGCAGTTGGCGGGGACGGAGAAAGCTATGGCATCGACGGGCATTGGGAAATGCTCAAGTATTTGGAGGAGCTAGGTTTCCCATCAAATAAAGAGCGTGAGTATTGCGAAACTATTGAGGACGTTTTGGCGTTTATAGAAAAGTGGACAGAAGCGCGCCCAAATTTATCATATGAAATTGATGGTATCGTCATCAAAGTGAACCGCTATGCTCATCAGGATGAGCTTGGCTTTACAGCAAAATCGCCGCGCTGGGCAATTGCCTACAAATTCCCGGCTGAAGAAGTTATAACAAAATTATTGGATATTGAATTGACGGTAGGCCGCACGGGTGTTATTACTCCAACAGCGATTTTAACACCGGTACTTGTTGCGGGGACTACTGTAAGCCGTGCATCATTGCACAATGAAGACCTGATTCGTGAAAAGGACATTCGAATCGATGATACGGTCATCGTACGAAAAGCAGGGGATATTATTCCCCAAATTGTAGGAGTCGTTCTGGAGCAACGCCCGGATGACGCCGTACCGTATAAAATGCCGACACATTGTCCTGCTTGCGGTGAAGAAGTTGTACGTATTGATACTGATGTGGCATTACGCTGCGTTAACCCTCAGTGTCCTGCGCAAATTGCAGAAGGTGTGAAGCATTTCGTATCCCGTAATGCGATGAATATCGATGGTCTTGGCGAGAAGGTAGTCGAACAGCTGCTGCGCGAAGGCTATATTCAAGATGTAGCAGGACTTTATGAACTTACAGTAGAGCAGCTGATCAAACTGGAGCGAATGGGGCAAAAGTCGGCGACGAATTTAGTTGAAGCGCTTATTCAGTCAAAAGAAAATTCGCTGGAACGATTACTGTTCGGTCTTGGCATACGCCATGTTGGTGAAAAAGCAGCCAAGATTTTGGCAGCTCATTTTGAAACAATCGATGCACTAATGGTCGCTACTGAAGAGGAATTGAAAGATATTCATGAAATTGGTGATAAAATGGCTGAGTCGATTGTAGCGTATTTTGCAAACGAGCAGGTACAACAATTAATCGAACGCTTAAAAGGATTTGGCTTGAATATGTCCTATAAAGGCAAGAAAGTTGTCGTGGAAGCAGGGGCAAATCCTTTTGCAGGAAAAACAATTGTACTGACAGGTAAATTGCAGCAATTGACACGTAACGAAGCAAAGGCGAAAATAGAACAGTTAGGTGGTACGGTTGCAGGGAGTGTCAGTAAAAAAACAGACCTTGTAATTGTCGGAGAAGATGCAGGCTCGAAGCTTGAAAAAGCCCAAAGCTTAGGCATTGAAATTTGGGATGAAGTGCGCCTAATCGAACAATTAATATAGTAAAGGGGACTTGCTCTCATGAAACGTTATCGCTGGATACCTGCGATAATTGTAGCGGCGATGTTGTCAGCGTGTGCGCCAAACCTTACACCTGATACAGAACTGACGCAAGAATCAGATACAGAACAAGCTGTGGAAACAACAATTATCCCGAACATGCAAATAAACGATAAGTTTTATCGCACATTGATTCCTTATAAGGAAAGTGCAAGCCGTGGTTTAGTTGTTTCCAATATTTATACGAAGTACGATATGAAAGAAGTGGAAACAGGCTTAATGCGTATTTCACAAAATCATTTCGATACGGAAAACTACTATTTCCAGGAAGGTCAGTATTTAGATGAAGAAACATTGAAATACTGGTTAGCCCGTCCAAACCAAACAGAAGACAAAGGCCCGGAGTTACAAGGTCTAAACCCGTCAAGTGTGGATGAGGCGACAGGCAAGGAAATGGAACCTACTGTAAAGGCGACAGAAGCTCCGGTTTATTTGGCCCATATTGTGGAACAAAATTATTTAACAAAAACCGATGAGAACAAAGTAAAGCTGGCTGGTGTTTCAATTGGTTTAGCTTTAAATTCAGTTTACTATTATCAAAAAGAGCAGTATGGAGAATTTTTTGAACAAAAAATTCCCGATGCGAAAATAGATGCAGAAGGTAAAAAAATAGCGCAGGAAGTTATCAATCGATTGCGTGCCCGTCCGGAACTGGCAGATGTTCCGATTGTCATTGGTTTATTTAAACAAGCTGAAAGAAATGCGATTGTTCCAGGGACATATACTGACTATAACTTCGCGGATATAGGAAAAACAGAATTGGGTGAGTGGAAAGCGATCGATGAAAAATACGTTACTTTCCCGATGAGTTCGCCGGATGATGTATACCGAGACTTGAATACGAATTTCCAAAACTTCAAGCAAGATGTCGACAAATATTTCTCGAACTTCACGAGTGTATTTGCGACTGGATTTTACCAAAACAAAAAAGTCCAGAAGCTTGATATCGAAATCCCGATCCAGTTTTACGGAACAGCTGAAATTACAGGATTTACACAGTATTTGACCGGCTTAATGCTTAATCATTTACCTCTTGACCTGTATATTTCGGTGAGTATTACTTCTGTTAACGGACCTGAAGTACTAATTATTAAAGAACCGAATGAAGATAAGCCTTTTGTTCATATTTATGAGTAAAATCTTCCGAAAAATACCATACTTTTACGAGTGTGGTATTTTCTTTTTGCATAGGATATCTACTTCACTACGTTAATGCGTTAATTTGGCGAAAAATCGTCATAAGTGGGGGATTGTTTGCTGGATTTTTTCCTAAAGCGGAGATTTTTACTAGGAAAAATGTTATCATTATGGGCATGGTTTATGTAGAATCAGCGGGTATCCAAAACAATCACTGACTCCACATATAGACCCGGCGGATGATCCGATTTTGCCGAGGTATATTTGATTCGATAACTTGGAGGTGTAACAAATGGCAAACATTTCGAAAGAAGAAGTAAAACACGTAGCACACTTAGCTCGCCTTGCTATTACAGAAGAGGAAGCAGAGAAATTTGCTGAACAATTAGGTAAAATTACTGATTTCGCAGAGCAATTAAATGAGTTAGATACAACAAATGTAGAACCGACTTCACATGTTTTACCTTTAGTGAACGTACTTCGCGAGGACGTAGCAAAAGAAGGCTTACCTCTTGAAAAAGTAATGCTGAATGTAAAAGAACAAGAAGCAGGTCAAATTAAAGTACCATCAATTATGGAGTAATAGGAGGAACCACTCGCATGACAGTATTTGAGCGCACATCAGCACAATTGCAAGAGAGCTTAAAGTCGGGTGAACTAACAATTGCGGATTTAACAAAAGAAGCGTTTGACCGCATTGAAAAGTTGGACGGCGATGTACAAGCTTTCTTAGCATTAAATAAAGAACAAGCAACTGCAAAAGCAGCTGAATTAGATCAAGTTCCTTTTGAGGAGCGCGGTCCATTATTCGGTATGCCGATTGGCGTAAAGGATAACATCGTAACAGAAGGATTGGAAACAACTTGTGCTTCTAAAATTCTGGAAGGCTTTATGCCAATTTACGATGCAACAATCGTAAAAAAATTACGTGATGCAGGCATGATCACAGTCGGTAAATTGAACATGGATGAGTTCGCAATGGGTTCTTCAAACGAAAACTCTGCTTATAAAACAACTAAAAACCCATGGAACCTTTCGCATGTACCAGGTGGTTCTTCAGGTGCATCTGCAGCAGCAGTTGCAGCGGGTGAAGTACCATTTTCATTAGGTTCTGATACGGGTGGATCAATCCGTCAACCAGCAGCTTACTGTGGTGTTGTAGGAATGAAACCTACATACGGTCGTGTATCTCGTTTCGGTTTAGTTGCATTCGCATCTTCTTTAGACCAAATCGGACCAATTACACGCAATGTAAAAGACAATGCATTATTACTTGAAGCAATCTCAGGTGTAGACGAAATGGATTCTACTTCTGCAGATGTGCCGGTACCAAACTATGCAGCCGCTTTAGACGGCAATGTTAAAGGCTTAAAAATTGCTGTACCAAAAGAATTCCTAGGTGAAGGCGTTGGCGAAGCAGCAAAACAGTCGGTGCTAGATGCATTGGAAGTATTAAAAGGCTTAGGTGCTACAGTAGAAGAGGTATCTTTACCACACTCTAAATATGCATTAGCAGCTTATTACATTCTTTCTTCATCAGAAGCATCTTCAAACCTTTCACGTTTCGATGGTATTCGTTACGGCTACCGTTCAGAAAACGCGAAAAACTTATTGGAACTGTACAAACAATCTCGTGCTGAAGGTTTCGGCGATGAGGTAAAACGTCGTATTATGCTTGGAACATATTCATTATCAGCTGGTACGTATGATGCTTACTACAAAAAAGCACAACAAGCACGTACTCTAATCAAAGCTGATTACGACAAAGTGTTCGAAAACTATGATGTAATCATCGGGCCAACTGCACCAACACCAGCATTCGCTATTGGCGCAAACATTGATGACCCAATGACAATGTACGCAAACGATATTTTAACAATTCCAATCAACTTGGCTGGTGTACCGGCAATTTCAGTTCCATGCGGCTTTGAAAGCGGATTACCATTAGGTTTACAAATTATCGGTAAGCATTTCGATGAAGAAACACTTTACCGTGTGGCCTATGCTTATGAGCAACAGACAGATTTCGCTAAACAAACTCCAGCATTATGGGAGGTAAAATAAAATGAACTTTGAAACAGTCATTGGCTTAGAGATTCACGTTGAGTTAAAAACAAACTCAAAAATCTTCTCTAGCAGTCCAAACCACTTTGGTGCGGAACCAAACACAAATACAACAGTAATCGACCTTGGTTATCCAGGTGTTTTACCAGTATTAAATAAACAAGTAGTAGATTACGCTATGCGTGCTTCTTTAGCATTAAACATGGAAATCGAACAAGAAACTAAGTTCGACCGTAAAAACTACTTCTATCCGGACAATCCGAAAGCTTACCAAATTTCACAATTTGACAAGCCAATCGGTAAAAACGGTTGGGTAGAAATCGAAATTCCAGCTAAAGGTGACACACCGGGCTACAAAAAGAAAATCGGCATTACACGTCTTCACATGGAAGAAGATGCTGGTAAATTAACGCATGCTGATGGCTATTCTTTAGTGGACTTAAACCGTCAAGGTACGCCATTAGTAGAAATCGTTTCCGAGCCGGATATCCGCACGCCGGACGAAGCGTATGCTTATCTTGAAAAAGTAAAATCAATCATCCAATATACAGGCGTTTCTGACGTACGTATGGAGGAAGGTTCTCTTCGTTGTGATGCGAACATTTCAATCCGTCCATACGGTCAAGAAGAGTTCGGTACGAAAACTGAGCTTAAAAACTTGAACTCATTCAACTTTGTCCGTCGTGGTTTAGAGCACGAAGAAATCCGCCAAGCAGAAGTATTAATGGCTGGTGGCGTTATTGAGCAGGAAACACGCCGTTTTGATGAGAAAACAGGTAAAACAATTCTTATGCGTGTTAAAGAAGGTACAGATGATTACCGTTACTTCCCAGAGCCGGACTTAGTGCGTCTTTCAATTTCTGATGAATGGGTAGAGCGCGTACGTAACGAGATTCCAGAATTACCGGATGCTCGTAAAGCACGTTATGTTTCTGAATTAGGCTTAAATGATTATGATGCAAACGTACTTGTTGTAAACAAAGAGATTTCAGATTTCTTTGATGCAACTGTAAATGCAGGTGCTGATGCGAAATTATCAGCTAACTGGTTAATGGGTGATATTTCTGCATACTTAAATGCAGAACAAAAAGAGCTGAAAAATACAGCTCTAACACCTGAAAACTTGGCTGGTATGGTGAAATTAATTTCGGACGGTACAATTTCTTCTAAAATCGCGAAAAAAGTATTCACTGAGTTAGTAACGAATGGTGGAGACGCTGCGAAAATCGTGAAGGAAAAAGGCTTAGTTCAAATTTCTGATCCGGAAGTAATCCGTGGTTTCGTAACAACTGTTCTTGATAACGATGCAAAATCAGTAGAAGACTTCAAAGCTGGTAAAGACCGTGCGATTAAAGCACTTCTTGGCCAAATTATGAAAGCTTCTAAAGGTCAGGCAAACCCACAATTAACAAACCAAATCTTAATGGAAGAAATTAATAAACGTTAATTTTTTCTTAGAAACGGCAGTCCATTCTTAAATTGGACTGTCGTTTTATTTTGTTCTAAAAGGAATTTTCTTGAAAAATGACAAGTATAGGCTAATAATTGGGAATATATAAGGCGAGGTAGAGGAGGGGAATGTTCATGGAAAAAATATGGTGTATTGGACCACTCCAAATTGTGCGGGAACAGCGGATAGAAGAAGATTGTTACGCCGTTATTGAAGGCAAAAAAATAGTCCGGTTTTGTAAAAAAGACGAATTGCCTGAACAAATTGGTCTTGTGGAAACAAAGGCAGCGTATAAAATGATGCCGGGAATGATTGACCAGCATATTCACGGAATGTCCGGTGCTGATGTTATGGACGGAACGGAAAGCAGTCTAAATACAATCAGTAAGGCGCTTGCAAAATACGGGGTGACTACCTTTTTGGCTACAACGATGACTGCGGCAGAAACTCAGATCGAGCATGTTGTACAATCGATTGCCAATACGAAGAACAATGTAAGAGGTGCCAAAATTGCCGGCATACATTTAGAAGGTCCTTTCATTAACCCGATTCAAAAAGGTGCACAGTCCGATCGGTTTATAATAAAGCCTTCTGTAGAAATGTTTGACCATCTAAACGAGTCTTCCCAAAACGAAATTAAGCTTATTACACTAGCGGCAGAGTTAGATGAAGACCACAAGCTTGCAACGTACTTAAAAAATAAGGGGATTGTAGCATCAATCGGTCATTCTGATGCCAAATACGCTGAGACAAAGGCATTGTTGGAACAACAGCTTATTCAGAATGCCACTCATTTCTGTAATGGTATGAGGGGGATCCATCACCGGGAGCCAGGCTTGCAGGTCGCTTTACTGCAAAGTGAGTGTATGCTGGAAATCATTGCTGACGGATTTCATATTCATCCGGACATGATTCGCTTTATTTACGGAACGATTGGTGAAGACCGAATGATATTAATATCAGACAGTATGCGGGCAACCGAATTAGCAGACGGTATTTATGATTTAGGTGGACAACAAGTTCGTGTAGAAGAGGGCTTGTGTAAATTAGTCGGAAGTGATTTGCTTGCGGGAAGTACGCTCAATTTAAACAGGTCCAGAAAAAATATGAAAGAGTGGCTCGGATTATCAGATATGACACTGGCTAAGCTGACTGCAACAAACAGTGCAAAACTGTTAGGATTATTTGAAAATAAAGGGTCAATTGAAATTGGTAAAGATGCAGATTTTTATATCATAAATGAAAACGAAGATGTTCTATTGACAGTTTCAGAAGGGGAAATTATTTATGAAAAAAGTAAACACTAAGAAAGAATATCCTATACCTGTTTGCAAATGAAACATTATTGGACTTTTATCCGAAGTTTGGTTTGACATGCTTACCAGGCATGAAAGAGGAGGTCCGTAAAAACTAGAGTATGGAAAGACTACGGAATTTTTGTGAAGCAGGTGAACTAAATGTGGATTTTAAGTGCTGATATCGGAGGGACAAAATTAGCACTTGCTTTATCGAAGCAAGAACAGCCGGAAAAATTAATAAAGCAAATTGAAGTAAAGAGTCCCCAGCAATCGGAAGCATTATTTGAGGCAATTATTTCGGGTTTTCAAAGGCTTCTGGAAGATGAAGAGGGGGACGTTATAAAAGTTGCAGTCGGTCTACCGGGAATATTGGATTTACAACAAGGGCTTGTAGTCTTTCAGCAAAACTTGCCATGGCGTAATTTTCCGCTCGTCCAAAGACTTGAAATGGCATTTCCGAAAGCTCAAGTTTTTATGGAAACAGATATGATGACAGCGGCAAATGGAGAATATAAAATCCGTCATTTTGAAAAAGAGACATTCATTTATGTCACAATCAGTACAGGAATTGCATGCTGTATCATTCATGAAGGGAAGTTTTTAAGAGGTGCCGGAATTCCCGGAGAAATCGGTTTTTCGTTAACAAGCGCAGGTGCTTTTTTTGAAGAAGTATGTGCTGGACCTGGTTTATTAGAGAATTTACAGCTGCATACAAATGAAGAAGAAACATTACAGCAATTTTTTGACCGCTACTATGAAAAGGATGAACGTATTGTGCCGCTCATTCATGAATGGCAGCAAGAAATCGCTCAGAAGGTTCATAGTTTCATCCTATTGGTAGATCCGCATGTTGTTGTACTAGGCGGAGGAGTTATGAATCATCATCCGCAAATTGTGGATGAAATTTCCTGTTTAGTTGATCAGTATTTCAGCCTGCCATTCTTTGCACATAAAAAAGGCAGAGTGCAAGCAAGCTTAAATAAAGGTAATGCCGGACTAATAGGTGCAGCGCTGCTATAAAATTTAAAAGAAGCAGTCAGAATTTTTTCTGACTGCTCTTTTAATTATTTACTAATCAGCGAATCCGCATTTCAGTCGCCGGATCAAAGAAGTGAGCTTTAGATAAATTGAAGTTAAGTGAAAGCTCCTGCCCCATGGCAACATCTGCATCCGCATGTATTTTCCCTACAAATTGCTGGTCATCAATTGACGCATAAACAATCATTTCTGCACCGGTTAATTCGCTTACTTGCACTTTTGTTTTAACGATACTGCTTGAGTCTTGTTTATTGCCGTCATGAATATCTTCAGGGCGGATACCTAAAATAATTTCCCGGTTTGTATAGTTTTGTTCTTTTAAAACTTTTAATTTTTCTTCGGGAATACGAACTTTTTCGCTGGCGATCTCAAAATATTCTCCCACGACATTCCCGCGAAGGAAGTTCATAGCTGGCGAACCAATAAACCCGCCAACAAAAACATTTTCAGGTGTATCGTATACTTCGCGCGGCGTTCCGATTTGCTGAATGACACCATCTTTCATTACAACAATTCGTGAAGCCATCGTCATAGCTTCCGTCTGATCATGTGTAACATATATAGTCGTCGTATTTAAACGGTAATGGAGCTTCGTGATTTCAGAGCGCATTTGTACACGAAGTTTTGCATCCAAGTTCGATAATGGTTCATCCATTAAAAACAGTTTCGCATCACGAACAATGGCGCGTCCTAATGCAACACGCTGGCGCTGACCACCGGAAAGGGATTTTGGCTTTTTGTCCAATAATTCCGATAACCCTAAAATTGCAGCAGCTTCACGTACTTTTTTATCAATTTGATCTTTGGAGAATTTACGCAGCTTCAAGCCAAAAGCCATATTATCATATACATTCATATGCGGATAAAGAGCGTAGTTTTGGAACACCATTGCAATATCACGGTCTTTTGGCTCCACTTCATTCACTCGTTTGCCCTCGATGCGTAGTTCCCCTTCGGAAATCGATTCAAGTCCTGCCACCATCCGCAATGTCGTAGATTTCCCGCAACCTGAAGGACCAACAAGCACAAGAAATTCACCAGGTTCAACCTTTAAATGAAAATTTTCAACAGCTACATAGCCATCGGGATAACGTTTTACAAGGTGATCAAAATCTAACATAAAAAACCAGTCCCCCTTTTTTCATATTATAAAAGATTAAGAGGGTGCTGCCTTTGTGCAATGTGCTTAAAATTTTCAGGGATATTTTGTCAGTTTATTCAATTGTGCTGCTAAATAGGCTAATAACAGATCGTCACTGCGCTTTAAGTCCAATGAAGTTTCTTCAAAATACCGCTGTGTACGATATAACAACGTATTGCGGTGTATATGTAATTCTTTTGCGGCTGAGGACATATTACCATTATGGGAAAATAGCGTTGTAATAGTAGTGATCATTTCATCGTTTAAATTATTGAACAGTGTATGCTGCAAGTATTGTTGTAACGGCAGATTTAAATGCAAAGGCAATAAAGTCAGGAAGCATTCAGAAAATGTATAAATCGTTTGATGTTGCCGTTCTAAAATGGCCTGAAACATTTTTTGCTCAGATGAGAAAGATTGGTGGAGCATTTCAGAAACCGGCAGTATTTGACCTATGAAAAGTTGTCCGTGCAAATAGAAGTCATTTTCCAGTATTGCAATAAAACCTTCCAGTTCTTCCCGTGAATAATTTTTAAACAAAATAATCCAGAAAATAGTAGGAGAAACCTCAAGAAGATAAGCATCATGCATAAAGAAAAGTTCGATAGCATATTTTAATTGCTCGGCATCATTATTGATATGATATTGTAAAATTCGAATTGAAGAGTAAGTGGCTGGCTTTGGAACAACACCTTGTGTCAATAATAGTAACCATGGATCCGTTTGTTCACTACATTCATGATAAAAATGCTTTAATAATAGAGCGTCCCTTTCTGTTATTTCGCTTTTGGCGATTTCATACCAGCATGCATTAGGTGAATCATAAAAGATCGTTGTTGCAGAATTATGGGCTGTCGGGTATGTATGATGTTGCTTAAGGGAAGGGAATAGTTGTGCGAGTTGCATAAAATAACCTCCATCAAGAATATTTATGGATATTGAAAAAAACGGTATATCTTTATAAAAGATCATACCGTTTTATTGTTACTATTGCTCTTCTTTTAAAATACGTTGAGTTTCATTGAACTCTTCTTCGATTTCCGCATTTGGTTTATACGTCAACATACTTACTACGACTGCAACGACTAAACACGCGATAAAGCCAGGTACAATCTCATAAAGCATGCTTGTTAAACTATCCGTACGTCCCCAAACGAATGCAACTGCGGCACCGGCAACCATTCCGGCAAGTGCACCGTAGTTTGTAAGCTTGCGCCAGAATAGAGATAGTAAAATGATTGGACCAAATGCTGCACCGAAACCGGCCCATGCGAATGCTACCAGTCCTAAAATTGTGCTTTCAGGATTCCAGGCAACAATTGCCGCAAAGATAGATACGAATAGTACAGCGACACGACCTAAAAATACGTAATGTTTATCTGTCGCAGTTTTATTGAATAAAGCTTTATAAATATCTTCAATAAGTGCTGAAGAAGTAACGATTAATTGTGACGAAATTGTACTCATAACTGCTGCTAAAATTGCTGCAAGTACAATCCCTGCGATGAACGGATGGAATAAAATTTGCCCCAGTACAATAAATACCGTTTCCGGATCTTTTAATTCCGTACCTTGTTGCTGGAAGTATGCTACACCAACTAGTGCTGTTGCAATCGCACCTAGCAAACTGAAAATCATCCAGCCGATTCCGATACGACGCGCACTCTTTGTTTCTTTTACAGATGTGATTGCCATAAAGCGTACAATAATATGTGGCTGACCGAAGTAGCCAAGCCCCCATGCAAGGGAAGAAATAACTGCCGCTGCTGTAACGGTAGATGGAAGTAGGCTGAACATTTCGGGATCCACAGATTTAATGGAATCGACAGTTTCTCCAATACCACCTGTTAAAAAGATTCCGAATACAGGCACTGCAATTAATGTAATTACCATAATAAGACCTTGAATTACATCCGTATAACTAACAGCCAGGAATCCGCCAAATAAAGTGTAAGCGACAACTACTGCAGATACGAATAAAAGACCTGTATGATAATCCATTCCGAATGAGCTTTCGAAGAACTTACCACCCGATACCATTCCGGAAGATACATAGAATGTAAAGAATACTAAAATGATAATTCCGGATGCGATACGTAATAGTTTTGTGTTATCACGTAAACGGTTATCCAAATAACTTGGAATTGTAATGGAATCCTTTGTTACTTGTGTATAAACACGTAAACGAGGTGCAACTAGTAACCAGTTTAAATAAGCACCGATTGTTAATCCGATTGCAATCCAAGCTTCCACAAGTCCTGATAAATAGATTGCACCTGGAAGTCCCATTAACAGCCAGCCCGACATATCCGCTGCACCGGCACTTAATGCTGTTACAGCTGCACCGAGACCGCGCCCGCCTAACATATAGTCTGTAAGGTTGCTAGTTTTTCGGAAGGCATACCAGCCAATACCGAGCATCGCAATCATGTAAAGAATAATGGCCAACAACTGATAGCTATAATCTGACATAAAGACAACTCCTTTATTGATAATTTTTGACTAGTTTAACATGTTGCAATAGATGTTCGTCAACGCAATAAAATATGGCGCATCTGTACTTATCTATACTTTTTAGACATACGTCCAGCTAAAAACGCACCGGCTGCAACAGCTAAAATTGTATTTGTTTTTTTTGTGAATACTTGTTTTGTGACAAGAGTCAGGTTTTGCGGGCGTTCAGCTAAACGACGCATAAAGTAGCCATACCAATCATTACCAAACGGTACATACGTACAGAAGTTGTATCCTTCTTTTGCAAGACTCAACTGCATTTCTTTACGGAAGCCATAAAGCATTTGGAACTCAAATTTATCATTCGGAATATTATGCCTTTCGACAAATTGTTTTACATGATTAATTACATTGTGGTCATGTGTTGCAATCGAAGTGAATTTGCCATGTAGTAAATGGTATTCAATTTGCTCAATAAACTTGCGGTCAATATCGGCTTTATTTTGATAAGCGACAGACTCGTCTTCTTTGTAAGCACCTTTTACGAGACGTAAACGGTAATCTTTAAAACGTTCGACATTTTCATCTGACTCGAAAAAGTATGCTTGAATTACTGTACCAACATTATCGTATTCAGCATGGATTTTTTCCAAAAGCTCAAATGAAGGGTGAAGACGAGCATAGTTTTCCATATCAAAGTTAACAAAAATCTGATATTCATTTGCCAATGCAACGATCTCTCTTAAATTTTCATAGCTAAATTCAAAATCAATATCCAACCCTAACTGAGAAGGTTTTAAAGAAATATGTGCATCAAGATTTTCACTGTGAATGCGTTCGATTACGGCCAAAATTTGCTTTTTTGCAGCAAGCGCAGCAGACTTTTCAAACACAAATTCCCCTAGATTATCGACAGTGCAAGAAATACCTTGTGCATTTAAATGCTTGATGCTTTCTATAACTTCATCGATATTTGTACCTGCAACGACACTTTGCGCACCCAGCTTAAATCCGTATTTTTGAGCTGCAGAATTTAATGTTTGATTCTCTGAAAGTGCGATAAAAAAATCTTTTAATGACATTTTAATCAATCCCCCTGCGATAAAAAAAGTATTTTAATGTTATTGACGTGAGTATAAAACAAAAAATTCAAAAAAGGAAATAAAATTTGAGAGGATTAATGTTTGCTAGAAGGAAAAGCGAGAAACAGCAACGGTTTTTGATGCAAAAAAATTTTGCTGAAATACTTTATTGAAACGTTTACATGCTCTAAAAAACATTATTTATAAAACGTGCAAAATAATATTGCACTTTGGGAAATGAAAAACAGACCCATATAGTGTGGGTCTGTTAAATGGTAATTAATAGAATATATTTCCATTTTTACTTGCGTTTTAAACGATATTGCAATCCTTGACGGTGGATGCCTAGTGCTTTAGCTGTTTGTGATATATTTCCATCATTCAGCTGTAAGGCGTGTGAAATATAATAATCCTCAACTTTACGCATATATTCATCAAGAGGCTGCAATGTTTGTCCGGAGAAGTCGAATAATTTTTGCTGCTCGGAAGTAGTTGGCTCGGCTTGTTGGAGCTTCCACTTGAAATATGCTGGAATATGTATAAGTTCCACATATTCTTCTGTTGTAAGTAATGCACTAATATCATCCAGTAACACTTCAAGTTCTTTCAAATTTCCTGGCCAGTCATAGTTCAGAAATATTTCTTCGATCTCTGGTGCCAGACCTTTCACCGGGCTGCCGTATGCAATGCGTCGGCGAGCGAAATAATCATCCACAAAAGGCTTAATGTCTTCACGGCGCTCACGCAATGCCGGCACTTGAATTGTTAAGTTAGAAAATAAGTAATACAGATTTTTGGAAAGATGACCTTTCTGAATTAAATCAATCGGATCTTCACCAATACTTGCAATAAATACATGGTTACGTTCGGAATGTTTCTCCAGAAGCTCCACGATACGGTTCTGTGCTTCATCTGATAAAAACTCAATCCGCTCCGCAAAAAACGTATAGTTTTTTTCCTCGGCAATATATTTTTCAATTTGAGCGAGCAATGTTTCTTCATTGCGGCGGCAAATAAGTGTAATAAAGCGTTCATTTTTTTCTGCCAGCTCATGATGAATACCTTCTGCAATCATATCTTTCCCTGTCCCTGATTCACCGACAAGCATTACCGGAATACGACCTAGCGCGGCAATTTTGGCTTGCTGGATTACTTGCTTCATCGATTTTGAGACAGCTGTAATAATATCAAAAGTTAATGGAGCACCGTAACGACTTAAAGGACGATCCATTAAAAACTCCTGCTGTGTAATATCACGGGAAAATTGAATAGCGATTTTCGTACCGTCGTTAAGGGTATATGGATAATAGTCATTCATCATTGTGACTTCTTCACCACGGGCATTCCAGAACGTTTGCTTGATATGCTTGAAACTTTGACCCGAAGCTAAAACTTTTTGCAGCATATTTTGCTCCAAGTTAAAGTCAAGTGACTGGGATAAAAAGCGCTGCGTAATTTGTTCAAGTGATTCACCAGTAAGTTCGCGCATTTTTTTGTTGTAAACGATGACTCGTCCATTTTCGTCAATAGCGCAAAGACCGGTTTCTATTTTTTCTATCATAAATTCAAAAACACTAGAGCCATCTAGTTGATTCATGCGGTGTAACCCCCTCCATTTTATTTTAGCATGGGAATGTAAAAATGAGATAATTTGCGTAATTTAGAAAAAATAATTGATTTAAGCATTATTATATTGCATAATTCAAATTAAGAAACATAATATGATGCAAAAAAATATTGCACTTAATATCGGAGGTAATGATAAATGATTAACTATAAACATGAACCATTTACAGATTTCTCGGTAGAAGAAAACAAGCAAGCTTATTTGGAAGCGCTTAAAAAAGTAGAATCACAGCTTGGTGCCGACTATCCTCTAATTATCGGCGGCGAACGTATTACGACAGAAGAAAAAATTGTATCATATAACCCGGCAAAGAAAACAGAAGTGATCGGGTCTGTTTCAAAAGCTTCAAAAGACTTGGCTGAAAAGGCAATGCAAGAAGCGGATAAAGCATTCAGATCATGGAAAAAAGTTAAACCAGAAATTCGTGCAGACGTATTATTCAAAGCAGCGACAATTATCCGCCGCCGCAAGCATGAGTTTTCTGCATGGTTAACGAAAGAAGCAGGTAAGCCATGGAATGAAGCGGATGCAGATACTGCAGAAGCAATCGACTTTTTAGAATATTACGGCCGTCAAATGCTGGAAATGAAAGATGGACGTAAAGTAGAAAGCCGTCCAAATGAATACAACCGTTATGATTATATTCCACTAGGGATCGGGATTGTTATTTCACCTTGGAACTTCCCGTTTGCTATTATGGCAGGTACAACTGTAGCAGCTGTTGTTACTGGTAACACAGTATTATTAAAGCCAGCATCAACAACGCCGGTTGTCGCTTATAAGTTTATTGAAGTGCTTGAAGAAGCAGGTTTACCAAAAGGCGTAGTAAACTTCGTACCTGGTAGTGGGGCAGAAGTAGGGGACTACTTAGTAGACCACCCGAAAACACGCTTCATCAGCTTTACAGGTTCTCGTGATGTCGGCTTACGTATTAACGAACGTGCATCAAAATTAAGTCCAGGTCAAATTTGGATTAAACGTGTTATCGCTGAAATGGGCGGTAAAGATACAATTGTTGTAGATAAAGATGCAGATTTAGAGTTAGCTGCACAGTCCATTGTAAAATCAGCTTTCGGTTTCTCAGGACAAAAGTGTTCAGCATGTTCACGTGTAGTAATCGTAAAAGATGTATATGATCAAGTTGTAAACCGTGTGGAAGAGTTAACGAAATCATTAACAATCGGTGACCCTTCAGACAATAACAACTTTATGGCGACAGTAATCGATTCAGCAGCATTCAAAAAAATCAGTGAGTATATTGAAATCGGTAAAACAGAAGGCCGTTTAGTTGCTGGTGGTACTGCAGATGATTCTGTTGGTTACTTCGTACACCCGACAGTATTTGCCGATGTTGATCCGGAAGCACGTATTATGAAAGAAGAAATATTCGGTCCAGTTGTAGCAATTACAAAAGCAGATTCATTTGAAGAAGCGATTGATATTGCAAACAACACGGAATACGGCTTAACAGGTGCTGTTATTACAAATGACCGTATGAACTTAGAGTATGCTCGCGAAGAGTTCCATGTTGGAAACCTTTATTTCAACCGCGGCTGTACAGGAGCAATCGTTGGTTACCAACCATTTGGCGGCTTCAACATGTCAGGTACTGACTCTAAAGCAGGCGGACCAGATTATTTAACATTGCATATGCAAGCGAAAACAACATCAGAAGCATTTTAATTATTAAGTAATAGTCATTGGAAATTTCCTTTTATATAGAAAGAACTCCTTCACATTGCCTCGTGAAGGAGTTTTTGTTTTGTTCTATTATTTAGCCCAGTCTTTTACTTGTGCATCTGTGCCAAAGACGAAATGACCAGGGCGGGCTTCGATAACTTTAGCTGCCGGATCATGTTCAACATGCTTGTACGGAATACGTGTACGGTTGCGTTCATAAGCCGGATCTGGCTGAGGAACAGCAGATAATAGAGACTTCGTATAAGGGTGGATTGGATTGTTATAAATCTCATCGGCACTTCCAAGTTCTAAAATCTTTCCGCGATACATAACCGCGATTCGGTCTGATATATACTTTACCATTGATAAATCATGCGCGATGAATAAATAAGTTAACCCACGTTCTTTTTGAAGCTGCTTCAGCAAGTTTACAACCTGTGCCTGGATAGAGACATCAAGCGCGGAAATCGGTTCATCTGCAATAATGAAGCTTGGATCTAGACTAAGTGCACGGGCAATACCGATACGTTGACGCTGACCACCAGAAAACTCGTGGGCATAACGGTTAGCATGCTCACGTGTCAGTCCAACTGCTTCCAGCAATTCACCGATACGAGCTTGGCGTTCTTTTTTATTTTTATACAGACCATGGATGTCAAAGCCTTCTGCAATTAATTCACCGGCCGTCATACGAGGATTTAAACTCGCATAAGGGTCCTGGAAAATCATTTGCATTTCACGGTTGAATTGCATTAATTCTTTTCGAGATTTCATTTCTGAAATGTTCTTGCCTTTAAAGGTAATTTGACCTTCTGTAATATCGTAAAGGCGGATAATCGAGCGACCAGTCGTTGATTTACCGCAGCCTGACTCCCCGACTAAACCTAATGTTTCGCCTTCATACACATCAAAGGAGATACCATCAATCGCTTTAATCGGCTGTTTAGCAGTGCCAAAATACTGTTTTAAGCCTTGTACTTCTAATATTTTATTTGCCATAATTACATGCCCTCCTGTTGATAGCCTTTAATACGGCGTGCTACCGCATCAGGAACAGGCATTTTTGGTGCATCAGGGTGCAGTAGCCAAGTTTTTGCATAGTGTGTATCCGATACTTTAAACATTGGCGGTTCCATTTCGAAATCGATTTTCATTGCAAACTCGTTACGAGGGGCAAATGCATCGCCTTTAGGTGGATCGATTAAGTTTGGCGGTGAACCCGGAATCGCCATTAACAGCTCATCGGTAGAGTTGTTTAAGTCCGGCATAGAGCCAAGCAGTCCCCAAGTATAAGGGTGCTGCGGATTGTAGAAAATATCTTCCACAGTACCGTACTCAACGATTTGACCGGCATACATTACCGCAACTCGGTCCGCAACATTTGCTACAACACCTAAATCGTGTGTAATGAAAATAATTGATGTATTTGATTTCTTTTGAAGTTCTTTCATCAGCTCTAAAATTTGGGCCTGAATTGTTACATCAAGCGCTGTTGTTGGCTCATCGGCAATTAATAGCTTCGGATCCGCTGCTAGTGCGATGGCGATAACAACACGTTGACGCATCCCGCCTGATAGTTCATGAGGGTAAGCTTTATAACGTTTTTCAGGGAAAGGGATACCTACTTGATCAAGTAACTCAACCGCACGTTTTTTTGCTTCGTCCTTATTTGTAACTTTTTTATGCTTTAGAAGCACTTCGGTAATTTGCGTACCGATACGCATTGTTGGGTTTAATGCAGTCATTGGATCCTGGAAAATCATTGATATATCATTTCCGCGAACTTTCATCATTTCTTTTTCCGATAAAGGGATAATATTGCGACCATTGAAGTTAATCTCACCACCGGCATAAATACCAGGTGGCTGTGGAATTAACTTCATTAGTGCATTACTCGTTACTGATTTTCCGGAACCGGATTCACCAACGATTGCTAATGTTTCGCCTTCGTATAATTCAAAGCTTACTCCGCGTACGGCTTGTACAACACCAGCGTACGTTTTGAAATTAATACGTAAGTCGTTTACTTCTAATACTTTTTTCTTCATTGCGTACACTCTCCTTATTTACGTAATTTCGGATCAAGTGCGTCACGTAAGCCGTCTCCAACTGCGTTAAATGCGAAAATTGTAATCGAGATTAAAGCTGCAGGGAACAATAATCGCCATGGTGCAGATTGAAGTGCTTTGAAACCTTCAGAGGCCATCGTACCCCAGCTGGCTAAAGGAGCCTGAACCCCTAAACCTAAGTAGCTTAAGAAACTCTCTGTGAAAATTGCACTTGGAATAGTCATTGTCATTGTTACTAAAATAGCACCCATTGCATTTGGGATTAAGTGACGTTTAATGATGTGCCATTGATTTGCGCCTAATGTACGAGCAGCAAGTACGTACTCCTGATTTTTAATTTTCAGTACTTCACTTCGTACAATTCGCGCCATGTTTACCCAACCTGTAATAGAAAGGGCGATAATCATAGGAACTAAACCAGGCTCCATAATTACCAATAAAATAATTACTACTAATAAATAAGGGATTGCCGTTAATACGTCTGCGATACGCATCATAATGTTATCGACACGACCACCTGCCAAACCTGCAATACTTCCCCATAAAACACCGATAATTAAATCAATTACAGCGGCAGTGATACCGATGAATAATGAAATTCGGGCACCTTCCCATGCACGTACGAAAATATCACGCGCAAGGTCATCCGTACCGAACCAATGTGTTGCGGAAGGAGCGGTATTGTAAAATCCGACATTCTGTTCATACGTATAAGAAGAGAACATCGGCGCAAAAGTTGCAAATCCTGCAATTATAATAAGAAGGATTAACCCGACTACAGCTAACTTGTTATGAGAGAAGCGATAAAATACTTCTTTCCAATAAGATACTTGCTTTTTAGAAAGGGCATCTGTATTTTCTGAACGACCGACAACATCGAACATGTCAGCTGATACTTTTGGTATTTGCTGTTCGTTTTGAGCCATTATTTTTTCGCTCCTTTCAATTTAATACGTGGATCGATGACACTGTATAAAATGTCTACGATTAATACAGCCAGTAATAAAATTAATGAATAGAACACAGTCGTACCCATAATTACCGTATAGTCACGGTTTGTAATACTTGTTACGAAATGGCGGCCAAGTCCTGGCACCGCAAAAATCTGTTCAATGACGAACGAACCTGTAATAACACCGGCAAATAGTGGACCTAAATACGTTACAACCGGCAATAATGCATTACGTAAAGAGTGCTTGAACACGATTGTCCATTTTCCTAGACCTTTTGCACGAGCAAGCTTTACATACTCACTATTGTTTTGCTCCAACATACTAGAACGCGTAAGTTTAGCGATAAATCCGGCATGGGTAACTGCGATTGCCAGCGAAGGTAAAATTGTATAGGCAAATCCTTTCCAGCCACTTACCGGGAACCAGCCAGCTTCAAATGCCAAGTAATACTGTAAGAGTCCGGCTAAAATGAATGAAGGAACTGAAATCCCCAAAATTGCAAAAATTGTCGCGGCATAATCTCCGAAGCGATTATGATACAGTGCAGAAACAACACCGAGTAAAACCCCAAGCCCAATAGCTAAAACCATCGCCTGGAGACCTAAAGCAAGGGATACAGGGAAGCTTTCTGCGATAATGTCATTTGTGGAACGGCCTTTGTATTTCATCGACTCCCCAAAATCAAATGTCATCGTGTCTACTAAATAGTCTTTATATTGGATATACCAAGGATTATCCAACCCGTATTTCGCGTTTAACTGTTCTTCGATAGCAGGTGGCAATTCACGTTCGCTCGTAAACGGGCTACCGGGAGCAAGCTGCATTAAGAAGAACGTCGCTGTAATAATTAAGTACATTGCAAGTACGATATAGAGTAATCGTTTAATAATAAAGTTAAGCAATGTCCGTACCTCCTTTTTATACTATTTTGAAAATTTAATAAAACTATGAAAGGGAGTGCCCGAAATATAATTTCGAGGCACTCCCTATTTACGATGATTTTTGTAATTATTTCGACCATCGCAGGAGTAAATGCTAACTAGTTAAAATTACTTCACTTTAACGTATTTAAGGTTAATGTTACCTAAAGCATCTGGTACCATATTGGCTACTTCATCAGATACAACGTTTAAGTTAGTGTTGTAGTAAATAGGTGCTACTGGCATCTCTTCCATAATTACCGCTTCAGCAGCCATTAATTTTTCCGTACGTTTTGCCGGATCTGTTTCAGAGATTGACTCATTCAATAATGCAGTGTATTCATCGTTTGACCAACCAGTTTGGTTATTGCCGTTTTCAGCAGAGTTATACATTTCCAGGAATGTGTACGCATCATTGTAGTCAGCGCCCCAACCAAGACGACCAATTTGGTAATCGCCATTGCCGATTTTATCTAAGTATACTTGCCACTCAGAGTTATCAAGTTTAACAGTAATACCTAAATTCGATGACCAGCCTTGTTGAATGAATTGTGCGATTGCAGAGTGAGCTTCAGAAGTGTTGTATGAAACTTTTACTTCTAAATCTTTAGCGCTAGCTAAGCCTAATTCTTTCAGACCAGCCTCTAAATATTTCTTCGCTTCTTCGAAATCAGCATCTTTGAAGTATCCTTCATCATCGCCGAAGCCTTCTACAGAGTTTGGCACGATACCTAATGCAGGTTCTTGTTCACCTTTTACTACATTACTGATTAAGCCTTCACGGTCGATTGCCAATGCTAATGCTTTACGAATGTTTTCGTTTTGCATTACTGGATCTTCTGTATTGAACTTGTACCAGTAAATTGATGACATATCAGAAACGTTTAATTTATCTTCTGATTTTAAGCGGTCGATT
This sequence comes from Solibacillus sp. iso_87, assembly GCF_056173085.1. Lineage (NCBI taxonomy): Bacteria > Bacillati > Bacillota > Bacilli > Caryophanales > Caryophanaceae > Solibacillus > Solibacillus sp. iso_87. Next base: position 3,495,653 of record NZ_CM149656.1, on the reverse strand, counting down.
GCATCAAGAGAAATTGTCCCGTAAGGAGCTCCTAGGAAATCGATTTCCCCAGCGTCAAACATTGTCATTTGAGTTGTTTCAGACTCAACCATTGCAATGTTTACTGTATCGATATCTACGTTTTCTGTATCCCAGTAAGTATCGCTTTTCTCTAGAACGATATCGCCTGAATGGTTCCAAGTAGTTAAGTTGAATGCACCGTTCGATACATATGTATCTGCTTCTGTGTACCATTTTGGATCCGCTTCAGCTGTTGCTTTATGGATTGGGTAGAACGTTTTGAATGCTGTTAATTCCAAGAAATATGGAGTGGGAGCGTTTAACGTTACTTCTAATGTTTTTTCATCGATTACGTTAATTGCCACATCTTCAGCAGTACCTTCACCGTTGTTGTATGCCTCTGCTCCTTTAATAGGGTAAAGGATTGTAGAATATTCAGACGCATTTTCAGGGTTTAATGCCCATTTCCAAGCGTAAGCGAAATCTTCAGCCGTTACTTTTTCACCATTTGACCATTGTGCGTCACGTATAGTGAAAGTGTAAGTTAAAAGATCATCAGATACTTTGTAATCTTCAGCGGCAGCTAGAACTGGCTCGCCATCAACCATTGTTGTTAAACCTTCGAATGTACTTTCTAAAATTGCACCAGAAGTTGTATCTGAAGCTAATTGTGGATGTAATGAAGGCGGCTCCGAAGTGATTAGTAAATCTAATTCTTTTTCACCATCTCCAGATGATGTAGATTTTGTTTCTTCTCCACCACCACAAGCTGCAAGTAATGCAGATAATGAAAGTGCTGTAGCAGTCAATGCGACCTTTTTATTGCTTTTCATAAATAACCCCTCCTAGAAAATCATGTAAATTAAATTTTCTGATAATTTTTTGATGCGTTATTTTAATATATCAGAATATTTATGAGAAATATATACTATATTAAAAATTTTTTATAGATACTAATAAGTAAAACAATTAAGAAAATTTTTAATTATTTAACTATAATGTAATATTATTTCAAGGTAATGTTAAGTTGTTTTTATATTCTTGAAAGTAATAAAAATTGCTGTTTTATGTAACTTGTTTTGAAAATTTAGAATTGTATTATTGTGTAACGATTTTGACATATAAAACTTTCTTTTTTTCTTTAAAACGTGCAAAATAGAAGAGAGAAATGAGAGGTGGTATATATATGAAAACTGAACAACAATATTTTGAAGAGAGCACATCAATGAAGGAATATATGGACGCAATGTCTCAACTGAAAGAACAAAGCTTTGAGATTTATGAGAGCTTTGAACTTCCGGAAGAAGCAGCTTTTATTGAAAAGCTGAAAAATGCGAATGTCCATGTTTTAGCGATCACGGAAGACTGGTGCGGTGATGCGATGATTAACAATCCAATCATCCGTAAAGTAGCGGAAGCGGCAGATGTGGAAATTCGTACGGCATTACGTGATGCGGATACAGATTTGATCGACCGTTATTTAACAAATGGCGGACGAGCTATTCCAATGTATTTAGTTTTAAATGAAGCCGGGGAAGTAATTACTACATGGGGACCACGTGCACCGCAATTACAGCAGCTTGTAACTGATTTACGTGCGACTTTACCGGATAAGGAAGATCCGTCATTTGAAGAAGCACAAAAAGCGGTATACGAAAATATGCGCGGACAATATGTAAACGATTCAAAGCTGTGGGGCTACGTATATGAAGATTTTAAAAATAAAGTAAGCGCAGCGATATAATTTTACTTAACCTGTTACTTTTATGAGTTCTTACTATATAATATAGTAGGAACTTTTTTCTATTTTAAGCGTATTATTGAAGAGAATGTCCCGAATACTATTGTTGCTTTTCTAAAACATACAGCAGTATACTTTGGACAGGATGAAAAATATAATTAATCAGGATGAGATCAATATGAAAAGAGCGAGAATTATATATAACCCAACTTCGGGTCGTGAAGCATTTAAGAGGCATCTTCCAGAAGTATTGGAGAAACTCGAAATAGCCGGATACGAAACTTCATGCCATGCAACGACAGGCGAAGGTGATGCAACAAAAGCTGCTATCGAAGCCGTAAGACGCGAATTTGATGTCGTAATTGCGGTAGGCGGTGACGGTACGTTAAATGAGGTAGTCGCAGGTATTAGTCAATGCGAAAAACGTCCGAAGCTTGGTTTAATTCCAATGGGGACAACAAATGACTTTGCACGGGCTGTTCGTATTCCTCGAAATGTCGAGGAAGCGCTGAACATTATTGTTGCAGGGGATACGATACCTGTGGATGTCGGCATTTTGAATGAAGACCGCTACTTTATTAACATTGCTGCAGGCGGGCGAATCACTGAGCTGACATACGAAGTCCCGAGCAGAATGAAAACGGTACTTGGACAAATGGCGTATTATTTGAAGGCGATTGAAATGATTCCTTCCATTAAAGCGACACATATGAAAATTCAAATGGATGATGAAGAGTTTGATGGAAAAGCGATGATGTTTTTGTGTGGTTTAACAAATTCAGTAGGCGGCTTTGAAAAAATAGCACCCGATGCATCGATTAATGACGGGCTGTTTACGGTTATGATCTTAAAGGAATGCAATATTGCAGATTTCATACGAATTGCTTCACTGGCATTACGTGGCGAGCATTTATCCGACGAACGTGTCGTTTACCGGAAAGCTAGCCGTGTTGTTGTATCATCTGATCAGGAAGTTCATTTAAACCTGGACGGGGAATACGGCGGCGATGCACCAGCTGTTTTCCAAAATTTAAAACGGCATATTGAAGTATTCGTGCCAATCGGTAAAATTCGTGAAATTGAAACGGATGAAGAAGTAATTTAACTAAAGCTTGCAAGGGTAGTGGAATACCCTTGTGAGTTTTTTGTTTTTGGAGGGAGAGTTTGGGGCAGGGGAGCGAGCAACCCCCTGTAGAAAGCTTCTTTTCTAATAAACGGAAAATTGTTCTAATATCCCACCAGAAACTTTTAAAAAACCCCCACTTCAACAAGCGAAAACCGTTAAAGTGAAGGTGATTTAAAAACAATTCATTCTATAATATAAATTTATCCATGCTTTGTTGAAGTTGTTTTGCCTGATTAGCTAAACGTTTAGATAGCTCTTCCATTTCAACGACAATTTCAGTTTGAAGTTGAGTCGCATTAGCTACTTGCTCTACATCCATCATCGTTTTTTCTGTACCTTGCGAAATTTCGATGACTGAAGCGGCAACTTCTTCTGAGCTTGCTGAAATTTGCTGTGATGTAGCAGAAATATGTTCTACACGCTCCGTTATATTGTAAATATTGTCGGTAATCGTATGGAATGACTGACCGGCACGGTCGATGACAACAACGCCATCAGTTGCACACTTGAGACTGTTTTCCACCGCTTCGCCAACATTTTGGGAATTGTGCTGAATCGTTTCGGTTAAATGCACAATTTCATTTGCAGACTTTTTGGATTGCTCCGCGAGTTTGCGAACTTCATCTGCAACAACAGCAAAACCTTTCCCATGTTCACCAGCTCTAGCCGCTTCAATGGCAGCATTCAAGGCAAGCAGATTAGTCTGGTCTGCGATATCTGTAATAGCTTTCGTTATTGTACTGATTTGTCCCGATTGTTCGATTAAGATATTGGAAAGGTTGGAAATCGATTGAGTCGATTCATGTACTGTTTCCATTTGATGCATCGCTTCATCAATAATTTTTACCCCATCATTAGCAAACTGCGTTAATGTGACTGCACCACTATGCAGGTCCTGTGTTGCTCGTGCAATCGAATTAATTCCCTGTGCCGTCTCATCTACAGCAAACGCACTTTCGCTTGCACCAATTGTCATCGTTGAGGCTGTCTGTGCAGTATGCTCGATCAGTTCATTAATATGAGCCGTTTCAGATGAAATGGTTTTACTATTTTTCATAAGTGCATCTGCTGAATTCCCAAGCTGATTTGCGTTTTGCTGAATGCTTATTAACAATTCCTCAAAATTATGCTGCAATGAAATGAAAGCATTCGACAGCCTGCCGAATTCATCTTTTGTGTGAACCGGTTTATGCGAAACTTTAATATTCCCGCCAGCCATTTGATCCAGATCTTTTGTGATTGACTGGAGACGCTGTGTAATGCCGTATTTTGTGTAAATCATGTAGAAAGCAATAACAATAAGCGCAATAATAATGAATATAATCGACAAAATTGTAGAAAGTGAAATCATTTCTTTCGTATTTTTCACAATTTTATCAAGTTCATTATTTTCGACTTGCTCCACTTTTTCCGCCAGCTCGCTTGTGAAATTACTCGTATATGTATAATCACCATTCACCACTGAAAGCGCTCCTGAAATATCACGTGTCTGTACCGATGAAATCACTTTATCCATTTGTTCAGCAATGATTTCGGACTGGTCTTTTAAATTGCTGATAATCGGTGCTGCTTCTGCCAATATGTTCTGGCCCTGCACATCTTCAATTAATTGAACGAGGCTTGTTGTATGGCTGTTTAGTAAATCCAAGTTATTTTGAGAAGGGTCTACTACATAGGCATGTGCATAAATCCCTTGGGATAATATGTGCTGCTGAATATCATTAATACGCATAACCTGTGCCATCTGTACATCAACTGCTTTGGAAACTTCATCACCAATACGGAAAAACTGAACGGTTGCAAATCCGATTGAAAGTAGAAGAATCATCCCGATTAAAATAAAGCCTATATTAAGTTTTTTGCGAACTGACATGTTTTTTCTTCTCCTTGAAATTAATAGAATTATTAGAGCTATAAGGTAAATTATATAGGTAATACATACTGAATACTAGAACAAAAGTAATAATTCTAAATAGTCAGAGCTGTGGTAGAAAGTATAATAAGTGCAAAATATATGGGGCGTGGTACAATAAAGTGATTGAAATGAGAGGAAGAAATGAACATGTCTGCACCAATTAAAAAAAATGATCGTCAAACAGTTTATATAGAAGATTTAACACATGATGGCAATGGCGTTGCAAAAATTGATAGCTATCCATTATTTATACAAGGGGCACTTCCTGGAGAAACCGCCGAAATTCATGTAATGAAAACATTAAAGAATTATGGCTTTGCAAAAGTAGTAAATATACTGGAAAAATCGCCTGATCGTGTAGAAGCGCCATGTATCTATTTCTCGCAATGTGGGGGATGCCAATTACAGCATCTTTCGTATGAGGGACAATTAAAATGGAAGCAAAATATGGTCGCAAATGTGATGAAGCGTCTTGGAAAAATCGATGCACCTGTCCTTCCGGTAAAAGGAATGGAAGAGCCTTGGCATTACCGCAACAAATCACAAATACCTTTCGCGCAAAACGAAGCGGGGCAGATGGTGGCAGGCTTCTATAAAACGAAGTCACACTCAATCGTTGATATGGAACGCTGTTTAATTCAAACAGGGGAAGCCGATGTGGTCATGGCAGACTTGAAACGTGAATTAGAGATTTTAGGTGTGCGTCCATATGATGAAAAATCCCATCAAGGCATGCTGCGTCACGTTGTCGTTCGTAAAGGGCGTGCAACAGGCGAAGTGATGGTCGTACTTGTAACAAAGTCTAAGAAATTCCCGCAGGCTAGCGCGGCAATCGAAAAAATTCGAGCGCTTATTCCTAATGTGATCTCCATTGTGCAAAATGTTAATGGCGAGAAAACAAATGTAATTTTCGGCAATGATACATTCACGCTTTGGGGCAAGGATACAATTGAAGATACAATCGGCAATGTTCGCTTTGAAATTTCGGCGCGCTCGTTTTATCAAGTCAACCCTGTTCAAACAGAAGTCCTTTATAAGCAGGCACTCGATTATGCACAGCTGACAGGCAATGAACGCGTAATCGACGCATACTGCGGTATCGGATCCATTTCACTGTTTTTGGCCCAAAAGGCTGGTCATGTAATGGGTGTTGAAATTGTCGAGCAGGCAATCGAGGATGCAAAACGCAATGCTGCACTAAACGGCTTTACAAACACATATTTCGAAGCAGGTCCGGCAGAGGAAGTCATTCCCCGCTGGTACAAAGAAGGTAAAGAGGCAGATGTATTAGTAGTCGATCCACCGCGTAAAGGCTGTGATGAAGCGTTACTGAATACAATCATCGAGCAAAAACCGAAGCGTGTAGTGTACGTATCATGCAACCCTGCAACTCTTGCACGCGACCTCCGCATTTTAGAAGATGGCGGCTATAAAACGCAGGAAGTTCAGCCGGTCGATATGTTCCCGCACACGACGCATGTAGAGTGTGTCTCGCAACTCATTTTAAAAGAAGGCAACTGATTAGTTCTAGTTGCCTTAATATCAGCTTTTAAGCTGTTTGTAATGGATTCACGAAGGCATATTGAATATGAATAGTGCCGTCGTGAATACAAGTAATTCTTTTGACTAATGAATGAAGGACTTGTGAAGTTAGTTCTTGTAAAGAAATTACGTCTTTTAATTTTTCGCTAATATGAATAGCGTAATTTTCATTTTCACATTCATTCAATAGTTCATCATGTTGACTCTGTTTTAGTTGAAGTTCGTTAATTTTCCGATCAGTTAATTCACGTGCTTCAACTAATTCTTCTTTGGAGATGACATTTTCGGTAAACAAATCGAGATATTTTAACTTTTTTTGTTTTAGATCATCAATTTCAGTTTGGATGTGTTCAAGGTCTTTCTGAATTTGATGTTTTTTAGTTTCAAGTCTTTTTAATAAACTACTTATAAACTTTTCATCTTTTACTGTTTCGTACAACGGTTTTAAATCATCCATAATAATTTGTTCCAATGCCTTTTCTCGAACGATGGTTTTGTTAGTACAAAATACATTACCATGTCGCAGGTTACCGCCACATCTATAGCCCTTTTGATTCTTTTTATACCACATGCCTTTTTTACAATCTTCACAGTAAAGCATGTTTGTAAAAAGATTTTTTTGTGGAGCAGTACCTGATTTTGTGCGTTGTCGTAACAAATCCTGTACTTTATCGAATATTTCTTTTTCAATAATTGCCTCATGAGTGTTTTCAATAATTATTTGATTTTCTTCACCTATTTCCCGTCTTTGTGAAGAAGTAACTGAAATCATTTCAGAGCGACCTTGCACGAGATCTCCAGTGTAATGTCTGTTCGTAAGAATCACTTTAATCGTTGAACCGTGCCATTGTTTTGAAGCATTTGATTTCTTGGCAATTTTTGCAGGTGTAGGTAGTCGTTCTGTTGTACGATAATTTTCTTAATATATCGAGCTAATGTTTCATCAGTTAATATTTTAGCAAACTGTCTTAAGTAATTGCTCTAAGAGTTATGTAGTTAATTGGTTGTAATCTATATTTCCCTCGCTAGATTGAAGCTTGTTCAAAATGCGAAAAAGATTATGGTAAGTAAAGAAGAATGGCATGGTACATTAGATGATCCGAATCATTATATTAAAAAAGAATGGCATGGCATAAATTTAGAAACCTTTGAATTCATTGAAACGGGAGTTGGACCTAAAAAGCGTTCATTTGATTTATTCGGTGATGGCTCTATTATATTTGTGCATACGCCAGGCCACTCTGTTGGATTAGCAGCTACGATAAGTCAAAATAACGGTCAATTTGTTTTACTAACAAGCGATGTAGGATACGCAACAAAATCTTGGGAGCGTCTCCTTGTGAAGTAGTGGCGTGGTTGGAGCTAGTTTAGTTAACGCGAACTTTATACAGCAGAATAAATCGAAAAGCCTTATCAGTCAGTTTTTATACTGTATTGATAAGGCTTTTTTTATGCAATATTCATAATTGTATCTGCATCAGTGTGTCTATACCTGGGACTATATGGTAAAATGTTCGATTATATCCTCCAAGTAATACTTATTCACTATTTCAATCTACTTTGTTGTCCTTTATAAGTAATTATTTTCATTAACTCCCCTGCCATATGTTTCGGGGAGTAGTTATAATCATTCTCTATCCAGTGATAAATAAATCCGAAAGCTCCATAAGCAAAAAAATATCCATTTGCCTGAATATCTATACTCGTTTCAGAAGGATAATCTACAATTAAATCTTCCTTAAAAAAGTTTAATAATTTCGATGTGAATTTATCTTGTATGATAGGTTTTAATTCCTCATTAAGAATAATTCTATAGAAATCACGGTGATTATAAACATGTTCTAACCACATTAAAGTGCTAGGATTCGTTTCATCTATTGCTAAATTAGGCTTAATATCAAAGGGTTTTTTTACCTCTAACAGCAATTTTTCTAATTTTTCTTCTATGATGGAACAAACAAAATCATTTTTCGAACTATAATTTGAGTAAAAAGCTGCTCTTGAATAATTAGCTTTCTCTACTATTTCTAATATGGATATTTCTGAGAAACTCTTATTTTGAATTAATTGTAAAAAAGCATCTTCAAAAGCGGCTCTAGACCTCATTCCCCTTTTGTCCTTTAACATCATTAACTGCCTCCAATTATTTCCATCAAAATTCTCAAATTAAATTTAATGTATGTAATCAACATATCACAAATTTTAAAGTACTTACACTTAATATATTTATAATTAAATTATTTTTTTACCAAAATCTCGTACGACCTAATTGACTATATAAACATTTACCATCATTTGTTGCGAAATATTCATTATAATTAGACATTTGAAGTAAAATGTCTAATAGTGTACATTTCACCTTTTTTGTAAATTGTTGATTTCAATTTTTAATAGTAAAATTTAGTTATAAAGCTATATCAGAGTTGTATTATTTTTGACACAATCTTTTTACCCGTCTGTTTATGAAGAAAAATACAGATACTCGAACAGCGTAATAAGAATTTTTTACTGTTACTTTTTATTGGGCATCTATAAAAGTGTTTCACTAATTGTTCATTAGCTTTCCGTAATCTCATTACAGAAAATTCAGCGTAATAAATTGTGTCGAATTATATTAATACGACATTAGCGAGATTTTATATAAATCTAAAGGAGTGTTAATATGGAGAAATTAAATGGTAAAGTTGCAATAATTACAGGTGGTGCTAATGGACAAGGTGCTTCCCATGCTCGTTTATTTGTTGAAGAAGGTGCAAAAGTAGTTATTACAGATTTAAATGTTGAAGCTGGAGAGACATTAGCTAAAGAACTTGGCGATAATGCGATGTTTATTAAGCATGATGTTTCAAGTGAATCTGATTGGCAAGAAGTAGTAAGTAAAACAGAAACTACTTTTGGTAACATTGATATTTTAGTAAATAATGCTGGTATTTCCGTTCCGGGTGCTATTGAAACACTATCTACTGAAAGTTATCAAAAGACTATAAATGTTAACCAATTCTCTATGTTCTTAGGGATGAGAAGTGTACTACCTTCAATGAAAAAGACAAAAGGTGGTTCAATCATTAACATTTCATCACTTGGTGGACTAGCAGGTTTACCAAATTGTGTATCATACGTTGCTTCAAAATTTGCGGTAACTGGAATGACTAAAGTAGCGGCTTTAGAATTTGCGGAGTACGGAATTCGAGTAAATTCTGTTCACCCCGGTGTTATTCGTACACCAATGAGTGAAAAAGGAGACACTAAATACTTTGAGGAAATTATTCCGTTAAAACGATCAGGAGAACCTGAAGAAGTTTCAAACTTAGTTTTATTCCTTGCATCTGATGCTTCTAGTTATTGTACTGGGTCTGAGTTTACAATCGATGGCGGAACAATGGCAAAAATCTAAGACGAATATAGAGATCGTAATTTAATATTATTTTCTTATTAACTATAATTTTCGAAGCCATCTTTCCCGAATTGCGGATTGATGGCTTTGTTATTTATTTTGCAAAATATTTCATTAATCAACGTTTATACCTTTACTATATGCCTCTGAACTTTTATGTTGGAGGTCACAGCAGATTTACAAAAATAAGACTTCCATTAACATTAGTGAGATTTTGATTTATATTTTAAAACCTAATTTAGATGCTACATGCATTATTCTTTGCAATTTATTTTTCTACTGAAAAATATGACCCGACTTTCATTGGCTATTCGTGGGATAATCAAAATCCTCGTATCTAGCTTGAGCCAATTGGTACAAGGGGATATATATAACTGCTTCCCATTAAAAAGCATGGGCGGTAATTGAATATTGTGACTCATTCATAAGGTAGTAGAAGACTATACAAAAAATCTTATATTACTATAAGCATGCTAATTTGGCTAAAAATAGTCATGAATATGTTAATAATTATTATAGGAATTACGACAAAAAAGGGGGCGATTTTTTATTTTGATATCCTTGAAAAATCGGATGAATTATATGACGGTTGTTTGAAATTGAATGTTGATATAACAGGTGCTATATGATATGGAAATCGAGGATTTGACATATATGTTGATCCGAATAATTACTATTCTATTATAAGGTAAAGTTATCATTTTGAAGAAAAACAATCTCAACGATTAGTAGATAAATATTAGCTGATATGAAAATCTTAAATTAAATATCATACTAATTAGTATACTTTATTCGTTGAAAGTAAAAGGTGAAATTACTGCATCTATTAATTTAAATGTCCACGCTCAGCACTCATGGCATTGTGAAGCAGTTGCTTGGTTGGAGTTAGTATAATAACTTATGAAGAACGGATTCCGATTTTGGAATTCGTTTTTTCTTATGGAAACGAAAACCCCCTGCTATGCGGGGGGTTCTAAAAAGCTTTTAGCTATGGACAAAAAAAATACTCCAGTCGTACAATAAAATCAGGTCTGGTCAACCGATTACGTACGAAAGGAGCTCCAATATTGGATAATAAAAGTTTAGCACATACAACATGGAATTGTAAGTATCACATTGTGTTTGCGCCAAAATACAGAAGAAGAATAATCTACGGAAAAATAAAAGCGGACATCGGTAAAATATTACGTCAACTGTGTGAAAGAAAAGGCGTAGAAATCATTGAAGCTACAGCTTGTCCTGATCATATACATATGTTAGTGAGTATTCCACCGAAGCTTAGTGTATCTGCGTTTGTAGGGTATCTCAAAGGGAAAAGCAGTTTAATGATATTCGATCGACATGCAAATTTGAAATATAAATATGGAAACCGAAAATTTTGGTGTCGAGGATATTATGTGGATACAGTAGGGCGAAACCGAAAAGTCATTCAGGAATATATAAAAAATCAATTGCAGGAAGATATCCTAGAGGATCAAATGACGATGAAAGAATTCATTGACCCATTCACAGGGGAAGAATTAAATCGAAGAAAAAAATAAGTACACCGCTTTAGCGGTAGTCGGAAAAGTAGTGCGGTTGGCAGACCTTTCAGAGCGTCTTTAGACGTGGGCCAGTACCCCAGCGTTTCACGCGCAGAGAAAACCACCAGTTCAACTGGTGGTTTTTATTTTTTTTAACATTGTACATCCGCATTTTTCTGACGAGACCCCAAATAGAGAGTTTGAAAATTTCTTCGTTATTGTTCTTAATGCTGTGTGACATCTACAGCTATGTAAGTATTGCTATAAATAAGCATGTGGATTCTCTTTATATTCCACAATTTCTGAAATTCCTTAATTGGAACTTTTCGATTATATTTTTTATTGTCATCATCATAATTCACCAGATGACCTAAAGATTCTGAAAGATAAATATACTCTTCGTCGTAGCCTACAACGGGGACAAAATGCAAATTATTACGTTCCTTCTGAACTTTAATAAAAACAATTACAGGTGTTCCTTTACTAACTTCGTACTTTAATGTATGTATATTCCCTTTATAGTAATTAGTTTCAAAACCTTTTTCCTGTAATATTTTACGAATTCCCTTTGGATATACATTCCCTGCTCTCGTTTTACATGGGAAATGTGTATATAGGGATTCTCCCTTAGCTTCTATACCAAAATGACGTAATAGTTACGCTGTTGAAAATGCTGCACATTCCGAGTTTTTTTGAAAATCTATTCGATTTTTTTGTTGAATAAGATATTTAGGTGGATAATCTCTTTTGCGGAAAATAGGTATGGGTAATGTCATTAAATACGCATTAATACTAATTGATATAACAGTCCATAAAATAACGGTTCTAATAATAAACATATTGCCTCCTATATTACTTAATATTCATATGAAGATGATAATTAGTAACCATAATTAACCATTTAGGCGGTTGTTTGAAGTATAACATTCCAAACCCTCGTTTGGTAACATTTTTATTGTATAACGTTGAAAATCCATATAAATATGACGCTACCCTTTATACAACTATCAGGCGCGATTGTTGCAAAAGCTTCCCTTTTCTTATTTCACTTATTTCACTGCCATGAAAAGTTAAATAAAATAAATAGGCTCGTTCCATTGAAGTAGGAATCGAGCCAAAATAATAAAACCCACCAGCACCCATGTGTTGCCACATACACTCCGCACATTGTGAAGCGGTTGCGTGGCTTGAACTAACCTTCTGCTTTTACTTTTAACTGCACTAATAAAGTGTCACTAGTTGTTGCATTGGCGAAAATTGGGAAGAAGTAGGGAAAGAATTTGTTAAACCAAACCCAATGCGCCGCTTCGGTAAACCAGAAGAAGTTGGCTACTTAGTCATTCTTGCTTTCAAACCATGCAGACTTCATCAATGGTGTTGTAGTACCGATTGATGGCGGTCAATCATATAAATATTAATTGTAAATTTACAGGTATCAAATATTCAATTCCATCCTTTTTAGTTTGAAATGCGGTGGATTAGCGTGGTGGCTATGCACAGTGCAAAGGGTATTGGAGAAACACTTTAATACTTGCTGGCGGTTTTCGAGTGAGTAAATCAATATATACGTTTGTGCTACAACGAAGTTTCAAAAATATGTATTGTTTTGGAATTTAAATTCTAAATATGTAAAAATATTGAATAATTTGAAATGTATGTTACATAAATAATTCTGTGAGTTATTATTAAATTTATATTAATCAAGGAGGGAATATTGTGAAAAAAACTTTTTTATCTGTTATGTTAACGATATCATTATTAGTCTCGTTACCATTATCGGCTTTTGCAAACAATTCAACTACTGAGTTAGCAGCAAGTCAGGAGTCACGGGTAACCATTGACACTTTTCTTGAAGAAGCTGTTACAGCTTTAACATTTCAGCATGCGTCAGACTATATGAGAGCAGAAGTCATTGGAAATTGGCTTGGTGATTATGAGTTCGAAAATACAAGCAATTATATTACTGAAAATCAGGCTGCACTTATTTTAGTAAAAGCACTTGGTGCAGAAACAAATGAGGAAACGCTGGATGATTATAGAAAAACAGCTGAAAAACTAGGCTTATTTAAAGGTATTTCGGATTTACAGCCGATTACAAAAGCAAAGATTTACAAAATGTTTAGTAATGTAAAAGACTATCAGAACAAAGATATTGATAACACAGGGGTACAGGAAATATCAGTCGAAGATTTTATGCGAAATCCTGGTAGTTTAGGTTATCAATTGTCTCCAGATGGCCAATACATCGCTTACGCTGCAGAATGGCAAAGTCGATTAAATGTTTTTATAAAGAATATGGATGATGAAAGCGATCCTGTGCGAGTAACAAGTACAACTGACCGAGATATTGCGGGGCTATTCTGGAAAGATAATAATATGTATTATTTAAAGGATAATGGGGGAGACGAAAATTATCATATTTACTCGTCTACATTTAACGGTGCAGAAGAAAAAGATTTAACGCCGTACCCGAATGTAGTCGTACTTCCTATCGATTATTTGAAAGATGTTGAAGATGAAATTTTAATCATGATGAACAAAGAAGATGCAACGGTATTTGATGTTTATAAATTGAACGTAAAGACCGGTGCAACGAAGTTAGTAGCAAAAAATCCAGGGAATATTTTAAGCTGGATTCCCGATAGCAATGGGCAAATTCGAATGGCTGTAGCATCCGACGGTGTAGTAGGCGCTGTTTTATATCGTGAAACAGAAGAAGAGGAGTTTCAGCCTTTTATCTCAATTGATGCTGGTGAAACAGTTTCACCACTAGGATTTTCTCAAGACAATCAATTTATTTATGCCATATCTGATAAAGGTAGAGATAAAGCGGCACTAGTAAAATATGATTTAGAGGGCAAAGAAGAAGTCGTCTTCTCAAATCCACTTGTAGATATTTCAGGTGCGCTTTACAGCTCAACAAAAGATCAACTTCTTTACGCTGCGTATATCACAGATAAAGTTCACTATAATTTCTTTGATAGCGAGTTTGAAAATCTTTTCAATAAAATGAAAGACCAACTTGGTGTAAGTGCAAGTGAATTTGGGATTAACGATTACAATAAGGAAATGACGAAATTTATAGTAAGTGTTTCAAGTGATACTGTGTATGGTAAGTATTATTATTATAACGCTGAAACAGAAACAATGACATTATTAGCAGAGTTAGGCTCATGGCTGGAGGCTGGTAATTTAGCGGAGATGCGTTCTATTTCCTATGAAGCAAGAGACGGTCTAATAATCCATGGGTATTTAACATTGCCAAAAAATAAAACAGCTGAAAATTTACCGTTAGTTGTCATTCCGCATGGCGGTCCATGGGCTCGTGATATGTGGGGCTTTAATAATGAAGTACAGTTATTAGCTAATCAAGGCTATGCAGTTCTTCAAGTGAACTTTAGATCATCCACAGGGTACGGTAAAGAATTCCTTGAAGCGGGCAACAAACAATGGGGATTAAAAATTCAGGATGATATTACAGATGGGGTTCAATGGGCAATCGATTTGGGCATTGCTGATGCAGAAAAAATCGGTATTTACGGTGCTTCCTTTGGGGGGTATGCAACTTTGGCAGGTATAGCATTCACACCAGACTTATATGCAGCAGCAGTTGATTATGTAGGGGTTTCAAACATCTTCACATTACTGGAAACAATTCCTCCATATTGGGAAACACAACGAAATATGTTCTATGAGCGTGTAGGCCACCCGGAAAAGGATAAAGAACTGTTAAAAGCTGCTTCACCGGTATTCCATGTCGATAAAATTAAAACACCTTTATTTGTAGCACAAGGAGCGAATGATCCGCGTGTGAATAAGCAAGAATCAGACCAAATCGTACAGGCACTTAAAAATAGAGGTGTGGAAGTTGAGTATATGGTAAAAGACAATGAAGGACACGGCTTTGCAAATGAAGAAAACCGAATTGAATTTTATAATGCATTGGTAGACTTTTTCGCGGAATATTTAAAGTAAACTATAAAAGACCTATAGAATATTAAAAACGGGGCTATCCGACAAGTGGTATAACTTTTTAGGATAGCCCCGTTTCATATAATCACTTAAATTGTAGATTCCACCGGGAAGAAATTAGGTAATTGTCGTTCGCGTTTATCAAGGACAATTTGTTCCGGTTTAATACCTTGTTCACGCAACACGTCAATGTTTTGCAAAATAAACTCATCGCTGCCGACAACATAAAATAGACCGTCCTGATCTGCAGCAAGCTTTTTCACTTCTTCATAGTAATCTTTTCGATTATCGACATACTGTGATGTGAAATTTTTATCAGGTGCAGATTCAAAAACATCAGTAAATAAGTAGTCTTTTGTTGTATCGATAGTAAGAGAATGAATGCGGTTGATGTTATCGGGGCGTTCCAAATAAGTAAGTACAAGCGGTCTGAACGTTGCAAGACCTACACCGGAAGATAGTAAGTAAATATTTTTATCATCTCTTTTCAGCGGTACATTAGAATGGATTTTAAATAGTGCAACTTTATCGCCGACTTCCAGATTTCTTAAAATCGATTTAAACTCAGAGCACAGTTCTCTTATACGAGTTGTAATCCCGACAGATTGCTCATTTGGTAATGTGGAGATTGACATATGACGAACTAAGCTTTTGTTAGGTTGATCACCAGCATTGAAACCTTCTAATGCAAGATGGGTATGCGCACCTTCTTCCCAAGTGAAGCCTTCAGGAAGATCTAGTAAAAACGTTTTGACTTCTGGTGTTTCTTCAATAATTTTATTTATTTTCGTCCAGTATATTTGCATAATACATTCTCCTTAAGTAATGATTATTTTCTTTATAGATATAGTATAACACAGATGATAAACATTCTCATTTAAAAGTATTCGTAATGTTGGAAACGAAAAAGAAGAACGATATCCTGAATGGGGGAAATCGTCCTTCTTTCTTTATTATTATGCAACGATTAAAGATTCTCTACATTATTATTTAAGCGTGTAAGAAATTGCTTAAGTTGCTGTAATTCACTATCCGAAAAATCCTCATAGAGATCATTCAGAAACTGATCTTTAAACATTGTGCAACCTTCAAGTAATGCTCGTCCTTTATCGGAAATCGTTACAAGTACTTCACGGTTATTTTTTTCATTGCGTTTGCGTTCGACATATTGCTGTTCTTCAAGCAGCTTTAAATGGCGTGTAATTGCCGCTTGGTCGATAGCTAAGGATTGCTGCAGGACCTTTTGTGTAACGCTTCCTTTTTTAATTAAAGAAACTAAAATTTCGTATCTCGTCAAACTGACTTCTGTTCTTTTTTCAAAAATTTGCGTTACATGACGGTCTAATTTTTTTAACATCATAATCATCTGTTTTTTATCATCCAAACAAACTTCCATACTAACCCTCCTTACATCGATTACTCTTCGTTCTAGGTATCACTATATGGTAGCATTTCCGTTAATACGGATAAAGCATAATAAATTTCAAACTATATGATATGAATTACACCTGTCAGGTAAAGGAACCTGTAAAACCATTAGCTAGAGAAACGAATAATTTGTTCGAATGGTAAACGTGATGAATTACGTGCTGGCATAGCAGCCTTTCCGATAGCAATTAAAATCATAGGCACCTCATTTGCAGGCAGTTCATATTTTTTAGCGAATGCAGCTTTATCAAAGCCACCCATTATTACTGTATCATAACCCATATCCTTCGCTAAAAGTACTATTTGCATAGAAATTAAACCTGAATCTAAATGTGCAATATTACTGCGTTCAGCATCAGAAAAACTGCTATACGCCGTTTCGGAATTGGAAATCATCATATCAGCAATCTCGCGTGGCATATAGCCCAACTCAACATTTAAATCGTTAATTTGCTTAGCGTTTTTATACATTTCAATATCGCCGATTACCGCAATAATTGCTGATGATGTTTCGATTTGCTCCTGATTAAATCCGGCAATGCGCAACTCTTTCTTCTGCTCAGCATCGTCAATAACAAGGAAGCGCCAAGGTTGCAGGTTACTTGATGAAGGAGCTGATGTTGCCTGCTGTAAAATATGTTGGATTGTCTCGCGTGGAATCGCAACACCTGGTTCATATTTACGTACCGATTTACGTTCTTCCATTAATTTTTCTAAAGCTGATTTTTGTTGTAACATATTTTTCACCCTTCTTTGTTAAAATTGGAATAGGTTTTTATTTTAGTTGATAAGTCAACAATTGACAAGTCATATGTTTGTGAGCTAATGTTTATTGGAAAACTCCTAGTATAAGAGTAGGAAGCAAATTGTTGTGGGTATATAGAAAGAGTTGAATTCTGCGCGGCACTACATGTTAAATTTACCTTCAATAGGCTAAGTGTTTAAACACAACACTTTACCGGCCCATAAGATAAAAAGAATAATTAATATTTATGGGGAGTGAAAGGCATGTATAACCATGAAAAAGAGAGTAGTTATAATCAGGAGTATTTTCCAAATTTCAAAGAAGAAGGGCATGGCAAAGGTAATTGTAACTGCCATAAAGGCAAAGAGGATGGCGCTTGTGTCGAAGAAATTCTTGAAGCAATTTTAAAAGCGCAAAGAAAAGTTGAGAAAGATCATGACAAGAAATGTTCTTCATGCGACGAATCGTTTGAAAGACGGTTAGAAGAGAAAGAGCCTAAGAAATTTAATAAAAATACTATCCCTATTATTCTGTATTGCGGTTGTGAACCATTTAAAGGTGAAGGCGTAACTACTCTTCAGTCAGGATTCAAAGATAAAAAATTCGTATGTATTACTAGTTTTATTTTCAAGATCAGGGATTTAAAAGGGAATTGCGCTGAATTAGAACTTTTAACATTTAAACCAAGAAGAGATCGTTGTGATAAGTTCAAGAGTCCTTGTGAGCAAATCAACCATCAATATTTTGATGATTTAATGAAAACAGGGATTTGCATCACTGTTGATTTATCCTGTTTTTGTGGTGTTACTACATTGCCGGCTGTACGATTATAAAAACATTAAAGTCCTAATAATAGGTGAACTCTGCCCTAAAGTTCACCTATACACTTTATCCTCCAAAAACATCTAGAATATCATCAACTTCTTTTAGATCTACCTCTGCTGATTTTAGCTGGGCCTTTTTGTTTGGAACATTCACATATACGTTATCTGCTTGATGTCCCTGCAACATTTGTTTGATTTCGATTAGTTCCATTAAAATATTATCGTTTAGCTGCCTTTTTTTAGTTGGATGAAAATATTCTGTAAGAGCAGATAATAATAAATGAATGAGGGTCTGATTTTCCGTATGGTATGCGATTTGATCAAAAATTTCTGTTGAAACCTCATGTGACTCCCCGCTTTTAACATCGATAAAATGTGATGGGACTGTTAGTGCTGTTTGATTGGAGTAATCTGTATATAATTTAGACATTTCCATCATCCTTTAATTTCTCACAGAGATGAGGTTTTCGTTTTTTTGTTCTGTTTTGAGCTGCTTCATTTTCGCAAGAATCATCAGACCATGAACATTTAATTTCTCCATGTTTTCGGGGAATGTCAATTGAATTGGACGTCCTCTATCAGCCCAACGAATAGCAACCTCCTGAATTTGCTTCTGTGCTAGTTTGGCAGCACCTCCGACTGCGATATACCGCGTAGCTCCCTTGATTTCACTAGAACTGCTTCTGATCCGATCAAAATATTCCAAGTATTTGATGGCCAGTGATTTTAATTGTGGAACAATATATTTACTTATATCTTTTCTAACACCTGCAAAAGGCTCCACATACCATTCTGATTGTCCGGCAGCCAATTTTTCCTCTAATTCTGCACGAGAATCAAATTTATATAATTCATTTTTACTGACCTTTTGAATAATATTATCGAGGAATTGATTAATGCCAAATGTTTCTCCTTCTACAGAAGCAACTGGTTTATTATTCTTAATTCCGACAAAATCAACAGAATCTCCTCCTAAATCCCCGATAATAATCCCTTTCTGTGAATCCCTAACTAGCTCATCGTCTTTGATTCCCAGTGTCTCTTGATCTCGTGTTAATCCAAGGTAAGCACAGGCACCTTCCGCTCCGATAATGACATCTTCTACATATAATTTAACTGTTATTTCTTTCGGTTCAATAACACCTGGTACCTTATGGAAAATCACGGTATGTGTCCCTGACAACCGTTGTCTAAACTTATCTTTCATTTCCTTATATTGAGTAGTTGGCAGTGATACCGCTAATTGATCAATGTGATAGTGTATTTCGGTTTCCTCAGGATTTACGCAGGTAGCATGAAATGCAGCTAAACCAAATAAGAGAATATAAGTGCGATCTTCCTCGACCTTTTGGTTATTGAATCCGGTTAAGCTTACATCACGTTTTTTAGTGGCTGCCTTGCCAATATAGAATATTTCCCTTTTATCGATGATGGCATGACTTTTGAGTTCAACAACCAGATTTTCTTCAAATTTGATATCTCCCTCATCATAAGGCTTTTCATGGAACTCCTCATCGTATAAAGAGATTGCATTTGGAATCTGATAATCCCGATAATATCCATCATCAGATGATAAAGCTTTATACCAGCTATTCCCGCAATCTACCGCAAGAAGGTTTTTCCCTTCCATATTTCACTCACCTCTCATTTTTAATTGTATGCAGAATAATAGCCCACACGTGCCTGTACTTTTTAATTTCATGCTAAATATCACAATAGGTATTCGCCCAGAGGGTGGGCATTTAGCCCGCATATGATGCACTAGTTGATATTTAGGAGGGGCAAGATGTACGAAGATAAAAAAAGTGATGTATGTAACTTCCCGTCAAATTTAAATGAGTGTGATAATAAACCTCATAAACCCCATGCAAGTATTGGGAAAATATATACAAAAGTTCCGGTAGTATTAGCTGAACTCACGGTACAAGTAAATTTAGACGCATGTATTAAATTTCCTAAGCCTGTCTTGGAAATAAAAGATGTAAAAAAACAGATTAAAATAGTACAATGCAGATTGCTTCTGCCAACAAATAAATTATTTTTAAAAGGGTTCGTGCGAAAAAATATTCAATATGCGAGCCCAATGACAGAACCCGATTGTAATATAAAAACGATTTCTTCCAGTATAAATTCCTTAACGATTGATGTCCCTTTTAGTTGCGTAACAGAAATCAAACACTACTTGAGAAAACCAGTTCAACCTGCAACTAACAAACGGAGTGAGTTTGATTTCTTGATTTCGGAATCTTTGCCAAGCGGTTTTCCGGAAAAAGATGAATTTCTATCAAGCGATCTTTCTCAATTTCATCAAAATTCCACTCAATATTACAATGAATTGCCATTTTGTGAGTTAGTTTCAAGCAATATTATTGAGTGGGATGAAGCAATCGATCGATCTGAATTGTCAAAGGATGCTCCTATTGGTGAAGGGGTTTTTACACAAGTCGAAGAAAAAATGGTTGTTGATATTACGCTAAAAGTACTTCAGAATCAACAAATTCGTGTATCTTCAACGACAAATGATGATTGTGATGACTATTGTTAAGTATTTTATAAGAGAAATTTATAAAAAATGACTGGTGAATAATAATAGAGTGAAAAGGAATCTTTAGCTTTTCGTAAGGAGGGGAAAGGAGGGGGTGTTTGTAAGCATTCCTTCCATGAAGCGATGAACAATTTCCGGAATCCATATGTAGACCCCGACTCATTTCAAGGTAAAGTTTATGATTATTATAGAAATCCAACTAACCCAATTCACTTTTCTATAGAGAATCAAGGAGGATTCGAACAGAAGGAAAATCAGCAAAGCCGAAAAAAAAATGATTATGACAAAACAAAAAAACATTCACTCTATATAAGTAGTCAATTTGGAAAAATAAACGATTCAAAACCAGTTATGTTTTCACCACCAAAGGTTGATTCGATAGAAAAGCCTTTGAATGAAAATACTACAGATGAGTTATCAGTTAATATTGCTCCAGGGAAAAACTCAAATATTGAGAAAAAGGACAGGAAAGAAGTAGTTTCTAATTTAATTAAGGAATTCTCTCTTATGCTTGAAGATGCGACTTCTATACAGGAAGGGTTTACACCACTTCCAGAAAGCGAATTTAATAACGATAACGAGATCTTATTAAGTTCGAATGAAAGTACATCCACAGATGAAAATAACTTAGGTGAAGAATATACCCATGATCCGGATTATAAAAATGTTAATGAAAATCACGGTACTTTGGATGATAAATTCTTGACCATGTTTTCAGAGAGCGGTGAATTAAAGAAAGAGAAGCCAAACAGTGACATGAATGAAGCAGATATAGATTTGTTGAATGAAAATACGGACACTTTGGATGACAAATTTATTACAATGTTTTTAGAAAGAGAAGAGTTGCAAAAAGAGGAGCAAGATAGTAACACGAATGAAGCAGTTATTGAAGCGTTGGAGAAAAGGACAGACACGATGGTAGATAAATTCTTCACAATGCTTTCGGAAAACGATGAGTTGGATGAAGAAAAGCAAGATATGAACAAGACTGAAGCCGATATTGATGAGATGGATGAAAATACGGACACTTTGAAAGATAAATACTTCACAATTCTTTCCGAAAGCGATAAATTCCAGGAAGAAGTACATGACAGTTTATTTACAAACTTAAAGTATAAAAAATCTGATAAAGTAGAGGGTTTAGGCAAAGGTAGGCATCCGACATGTCAAAGAAAAACTGCCTTCGAAAAGAAAAGAAAGTATTGTATTCAAAAAAACACTCATTTTACCGATGTTATCGATAAGAAAACAACAACAACTGTCAAGATGCCGGTATTGCTGACTGAATTAGAAACAGATGTAGATATTGTTGAATCAACTGATTTGTTAATGCCACTTGATAATATATTGAAAGTTGAATGGTCCGTTCAATCGCTTGACTGTAAAGTTATATTACCTTCAAAGAAAGTTCTTCTAAAAGGTGAATTCATCGCAGAAATTGAATTTGGAAATAAAGAACTGGAAAATGAAATCAAATCATTGAAAATCATTATTCCATGGAAAAAGACAGAAAATATTCACTGGCTATCCGTACCTGATATTCCTTATAGTAACCAAAAAGAATTTATGTTCCAATCTCAACAGGAACATAATTCCAATTATCACTATGAAGCTTATCAAAAATTTGCAGAACCTATTCAAAGTCAATTAAAGCAAGTTCATTTTGTATGGCATCAGGAATTAAATACAAAGGAAAAACAACTTCAAGTTAATGGGGTTGCGCAATTGTCTATTCATATCATGCAGGACCAATTTATTATACTGGAGTGCTACTCGTAATAATCATAGAGTAGCATTTTTTTATGGAAATATGGTGGACATGCTTTTCTGCCGTACTTCAAATAAAATTTTTAAGTATAGAATGGAAGTTAAAAATGTTATTTTTATAGTTGCATAAAATGTTTTTTAAAATTGAATCATATGACTATTTTACTGGCCCATGATATAAAATCATCCATTCATATGTTAGGAATGTAGAGTGAAACTTTGACTCTAACAAAAAATGAAAGAGGGTTTTAGATAATGGATCAAAATTATTCAATGAATGATGGCCATTCAATGAAAGATGGCCATTCAATGAATGATGGCTATGCAAAGCAAGGGAAAAATTGTCAGCCGAAGGATCATGGGGTTAAATCACATCAGCAAATTCCTTTACCTGATGCACCAATTATTCCTGTTACAACACCAATTACTCCTTTTTTTAAAATTCCAGTAATACTTGCAGAAAGAACGCTTCAAATTGTCGTTGAAGCAGATATTTCTCTTTATCCGCCAGCAACAGAAATTAAACGAGTTAAAAAACATGTATTCCTGGATCAAGTAAAACTAGTACCAGTAGCGTTTACACGAATTCCTGGCACTGACTATTTCAGAGTAACAAGAGCTAAATTATTTGTAGGAGGATATATTCGTAAAAATATTGAATATGCTTCTGCAGATTACAATGCACCTCTTCAAGACCGAATTGCAAATGTCCGGTTTTCAGGGTTTGCAGAATTAGCAGGTGCTGATTTCATTAACCCACCAATTTTTGGGATTTCTGAAAATGCAGAAGCTAACTTCCTTAACGAAAAAACACAAATGGACGCTCGTTTGGATAAATACTTCTTCCAAAATCTTGTGAAATACAATGAGCAGCCATATGGTGAGTTAGTTGCTGCCAACTTCTTTGAACTTGATTTTTCACCGCACTCCACATACCACGATGGATCTTTCCATACTTTACGTGAAAAAATTGTGCTAGACCTAACTTTAAAAGTATTACAAGTTCAACAAGTTACAATAGTAGGTGCAGGAGCAACTGCAACTGTTCCTCTACTTTCTGCTTTAACTCCTCCTCCTACTCTAGCTGCAGAAGATACTACAACAACAGACACAACAGAAGAATAAAAGTAAACTGGATAAACTGGGCTGTTCAAATCAAGGGCTATTCGAAATCGTTCATACGATTTTGGATGTCCTTTTCATGATTGGAACTCATAAAAACCACCAGTTATTATGGGAATTAAATAACAAGCCTATCATTTTGTTGATAGGCTTGTTTTTAGTGAATCCACTTCATGAATGTTTTTGAATGTTAGCTAATGTAGACGTTTGTAAAAAGGTTATTTATATTTAATTGAACTGTGTGAACTGTTTTGCGAAGAAAAGAGTTTTTAAAGTGGGGTTAGGTATGCTAAAAGTGTGAATTGCGAGATACATAAATAGCTTCATTTAATATGGATTTACTAACTTTTTATTGGACTTGTAAACAATAAAATGAATACCTTTGAGTGAGTTTGCTTTTGGGTTTCTGGCTGCTGCAGACGTGAAGTCGAATTAAAAGGCAGGAGATTTGATTCCCCTGCCTTAATAAACTATTCAAATTAATCTTCACTATCATATTCATTTAATTGACTATTCAAGCGTTCTAACTGAGTGATTTGTGAACGTGGAAATCCATCTATTTTCGTCTTCTGAGAACACATCCAACATGAACAGTGAATTTTCCCTTTTGCAAAATATCCGGTAAAGCGAGCATGCCATCCAATTTGTTTCGCAATTTTAAGTTTCCGTTGAATGACTCTTTTTCGATGATGTCGATAATAGGCTCGACTACGATTTTTAGTGTGTGGTTTCATTACCATCAACTCCTTGGGTTAGGGCTCAGCCTGTAAAAGTCCCCCAAAGAATTAATTGGACCGTTACAGGCTGAGTATGATGGCAATAAATATATTGTGAAGGATCAAATCAGTCACTCCAGGTTAAAATATTTTCTTTAATTATACATTAAATGTTGTGTTGCGTATGATTTGAATAAGCATGACATTTATTAATAAAAGTTATGGGGACACTTAAATCGATAAAAAAATTGCATGACAATTGCTGAGGCGATCATATCGGACATAGCCAATGCCTCAGCTTCAATTTCATCAAACACTTCAATATCTGTTTGATAGTCTTTTTGAATCATGGTCATGGCTTCTTTTTTAGTTAACTCTAAATGTTTATAGAACATTTCCTGCAATGCATCTTTAGATAAGTATGGATTTATATTGCTTAAAAATAAAACAATGTCACCCGCATTTTTATACCATTCTTTTTCTTTAGTATTCACTATGTTGGTATCGCCTTTGACAGCTGCTGTTACAAGTTCCGCAGCAATGACTAGGTGATCTTGAATAAGCTTAGCGTAGTAATCCGCAATTTGGTCGCCGTAAAATGGGCGCAGACAATTGCCTAAGTCAGTTGCGTTTTGCAGTAGGCGCTTTTGTACAAATGGAAAATCAGGCAATTGGAACACAATGCTAATAATCGTCATCCGCGTCCAGTTGACATGCTCCATCCAAAGCAATCGATTCATCGCCATATAATCGGCCTCTGTTTTACTTATGCAACGCTGATCGAGATTGTTCTGTTGCCGGGTTAAAAAATGCCGAAGCGGTGCAGTATATTGGGAAAAGGGTTGCGCATAGGAAGTGCTAAGCGGATACGTAAAACCATTTGTATAATAAGGATACACTCATACCATTCCTCTCAAGTTTTCATTCATTAGTAAAATAAAATTGGGCTCTTTTAATAGCATACTCATACGCATCGGAGTTTGTGAAAGTGTTCGCGGGGATTTCATGGGCGGTGAATACTGCGGCAGGATGGCATCGATGTCTTGATGTATTTAGCCAAATCGTTATGGGGAAGCGATAAATTGGCAAGATAACGCAGCAGAATTGCGTGAACTTTATAGCAAAGCTTTTAGTTAAACAATGGGATAGAAATTTACTTTCCACACACACTGTTAGTGGAGGTGAGTTGAAATGGGGAACAATAAACATAAAAACAATAAAACTCAGGATAACAAAAAACAGCAGAACCAAAATCAAAATGCTAACAGACCAAGAGCAAACAGAGAAGAATTTGCTCAGGAAGTAAACTTTAACCAAAATCAGAACCAAAACCAAAATCGTAACAAAAACCAAAAACAGAATATGAAGGATTGTTAAGTTTTCATAAGAAAAACCCCAATACACGTAAATTGTGTATTGGGGTTCTCTTTTCTTATAGCTTAAATTTCGAAACAGACTCAGTTAATTTTTCAACTTGTTTATTTAAGTGAGTAGCATGCATCGTTACTTCAGAAGTAGCGGATGTTTGTTCTTCGATTGAACTCGCAATTTCCTGCGTCTCTGCTGTAACCTCTGTTGTCATTTCATTAACAACTGCCATTGAAGATACAACGACATTTTTTTGCTGTTGCATTGTTGATACATTTTCCATTGTGTTTGAAATCGACACTTTCATATTTTCTAATGTATCGGAAAGCTGTTTTATTGCATTATCTACAGTATTAACTGCAGTCTTCTGATCTTCGCTAATCTCATTTGTCTGCTTCATCACTTGAACGAGTTGCTGAGTATCCTCTAAAATACTTAGAATGATTTGCTGAATATTTGTTGTTGCCGCTTTTGAACTTTCTGCCAAGCTCCTTACTTCATCTGCTACAACTGCAAATCCTTTCCCGTGCTCACCTGCTCGGGCAGCTTCAATCGATGCATTAAGTGCAAGTAAATTTGTTTGTTCAGTAATTTGGGCAATTACATCTGTTACTTTCGAAATGGATTTCGTTTTTCCATCTAACTGTCCGGTTACGACCGTTACTTCGTTGAACGCTCGCTCTAAATTCGCATAGGATGTTTCCAATTGTTGCACTTTAACAATACTTGTATGCACTTCTGCCAATGCTTCTTCGGCATCATTTACCATTTGCTGAGTTTTTAGTTCTATAGATTCTATACCATCGGCCAATATATGAATAGCTGTAGAACCATCATGCATTTTTTCTGCTTGTATGCTCGTATTCATAGCAATTTCTTCGATGCTGTTAGAGACATTATTTAGCGCTTGCTCATTTTCCTTGGCGATAATAGCTAAACTGTTAGAAGAATGCTGGATTTCCATTGAATTTTCATTTACTTGGTTAATTAAATTGCGAACTTCATCAAGCATATTGTTGTATTGATTTGCTAAGTCTGCAATTTCATCATTGGACTTTGTTTCGAAACGTGAAATAAAGTCACCGCTTGCTGTTTTTTCAAATACTTCTTTAAAGCTTTTTAAAATATCCACTAATTTTCGTGCCATGAAGTAGGCGAATAAACATCCTATTACTAGACCAATCGCTAATGAAATCCAACCAGCAATTGTTAATTTATTTAACTGTTGTGCATAACTATCGTCATCTACTAAAGAAACAATTTGCCAGTTATTTTTCTCGATTATTTGTATTTCACCTGTATAATTCACGTCATTCCATTCAAACTGCTCAATTTGGTTGCTCCCACCTTTAGCATCTGACAGCCAATTAAACTTTTTCTCTAATTCGGAAGTATCTAATAGATCGGTAACACCAGCAGTCTTGCCGGAATTATCAGCAATGATATTCTTCCCGTCCCCATCTTCAATAAATGAAGATACAATCAATCCATTTGGATCGACAATCATTAATTTTGAAGATGATTTTTCTTCGATCCCTTCACGAATCTCACCTATTGTAGAAAAATCAATATCATAGCCGACCGCACCGACAAGTTCATCATCTTTAAATACAGGGGCAATAACAGAAGTCATTAACTTATTAATACCAGTATCTAAATAGACATCCATCCATTGTATGTTGGGGTTTGCATTCAATTTTGCAAATGTTTGAGAATCACGTACATCCCACTCATAATCTATTCCAGGTGTGGAATGCAGTTTGCCGGAATTAAAATCCATGAAGTATACGGATAAGTAATTTTCATTGTTGCCTTTTAGAGTGCTAGTAATTTTATCGATATGTAAATAATCAACTTGATCCTTTTGTAAAATGGTTTCAATAACCTGACCGAATTGTAAAAGGTTTGTTTCGTAAGTTTCCAAACCTAATGACACTTGATCAACAGCATTTTTAGCGTTGTTAGATGAAGTATTTTCATTTTCTTCCTTTAAAATATTTCGTACTGTCCACTGACTAAACAACACAGTGATGGCGACCGCTGCAATAATTGCGAGGGAAATCAATACTATCCACTTAGTTTTTATCTTTAAATTTTTAAGTATATTCATTTTCATCTACCTTTTACCTATGTATTGACTTTGATTCCCAAAATGAGGGCTTTAAGACGAATAATAGAATATATTATTATGGGTCTTTTGTCTATCTATATTTCAGAAATTATAATATATATTAAAAAATTATATTTTTTCGATTTATTTTATTATTTATCGATTTTAAGAAAGTTTTTTATATAAAAATTAATACTAAAGGATACTTCTGGATTTTTGGTTCAAAATATCCAAGATAGGGCATAAAGAATTATTAAGGTTTTTTCTATATAAATACTTGGAATTTAGTGGAGTTAGAAACAAAATGAGTGGGTGATAAAAATGGATAAATTGGATTGTATTATAATCGGCGGAGGACCGGCTGGATTAAGTGCCAGTCTAGTTTTGGGCAGGGCTAGAAGAGAAGTTGTATTATTCGATGATAATACGAACCGCAATCGCGTGACACATGAGGCTCGTGGATTTATTACAAGGGATCGTACCAATCCTCAGGAGTTTAGAGAAATAGGATTGAAAGAATTGGAGAACTATCCATCAGTATCCTATGTAAACGCAACAGTTACTGAAATAAAAAAGGATAAAGATAATGAAAGTTATATTGTTAAGGCATCTAATGAGAAGGAGTATATGACAGAAAAAGTTATATTGGCTACAGGTATTCAGGAGGTTTTTTTTATACCGGGCATAAGAAACTATTACGGGAAAAGTTTATTTAGCTGTCCATACTGCGATGGTTGGGAACAGCGTGATAAGCCTTTAGTGGTCATCGCGGAAAAAGAAGAGCATGTGATGCATTTGACTAAATTAATATATAACTGGTCGCAGGATCTAGTTGTTCTGACAAATGGCCTAGAACTTTCGAAAGAGGCGGCTTCACAGTTAGAAAAACGGAATATTGAAATAATAGAGGACCGGATAAAAACCTTAATTGGTAGTGACGGGTTTTTAGAAAAAATAGAATTAGAATCAGGAGAAACGCTTCAACGATCTTATGGTTTTGTAGCGCCAACGTATTACCGTCCGAATAAGCTTGTGGAAATGTTAGGTTGTGAAGTACATGAAAATGGAAAAGTCATAACAGATGGGGTAGGCAGAACTTCTCAGAAAAATGTCTATATCGCAGGAGAAACTGAAACAGCCCGACCTTCTTCGTTAATGATTTCGGCTGCCAGAGGAAATAAAGCCGCAGTTTCAGTAAATGTCGATCTTACTGAGGAATGGTTTTAAAACATGAAGAAAAATTAAGAGCAATAAATTTACAAAACGAATTTTTGAAAAAGAATTCGTTTTTTTCTATTGTGCATGTCAAAACAGGTTATGCAAATCTAACTCTTACATATAAATATATTAACTATCGATAAAAATAATAAGTACGCAGAAATGGCTGCGTTAATTGGAAGGTGTATACGATGAGAAAGATTATTTTATCAACTGACAGTGGGGCAGATTTACCGGAAGAACTGGTTGAAAAATATCAAATTCAAGTAGCTCCAATGCATATCATTATGGATGGGAAAGATTATTTGGACGGGGAACTTTCTGTAGAGGAAGTTTTTGATTATTATAGTCGTACTAAGAAAATCCCATCTACTGCAGCTACTAATATACAGGAATATTATGATCTATTTTCACAAATCAAATCAGATTTTCCGGATAGTATCATTATTCATATTGGGTGTACATCAAAAGCATCTGTCACTTTTCAAAGTGCGGTCATTGCAGCAAAAGAATTTGACGATCTTTTCCTTATTGACTCATTAAATATAACAGGGGGATTAGCTGCAATCGTCATGTATGCAGCCATTTTGCTTGAAAATGAACCTTCAATTGACCATATTCGTTTAATAGAGAAAATAGAATCCTTTGTTCCGAAAACACGGCTTGCGATTCTTCCAGGTAGTCTCGATTTTTTGAAAGCAGGTGGAAGGGTCGGCAATCTTGTTTATCTTGGGGGAGCATTGTTGAAAATAAAGCCTTGCATTGAATTAAAAGAGGGGAACCTTGTTTCAAAAAGAAACTATCGCGGGAAGATGAGTATTGTATCAGAAAAGTTTATGCATGACTTTTTAAATGAATATAATATTGATGGAAAACTGCTATTTTTGATTTACTCAATCGGACTTGATGAAAGTATTAAAAATCGGATGGTTGAAATTGCAAGGGGGAAAGGATTCGAAAATGTGAAATGGATGCAAGCGGGAGCGGGTATATCTACACATGCTGGTCCAGGAGGAGTGGGTATTGCCGGATTAGAATGTTAGCTGGCAAACAGTTGTAACGTTTCGACAATTGAGGGGTAAATACAGTATGGATAAAATTGTATGGATATCGGCACTAACTTATATTGTATTAATTGCATTATTAATTGTCATCTATTATGTAAGTAAAGGGCTATCCAGAATGATCGTGAGCCTCATCGGTATTGCAGCACTGGCATTATTAACATGGACATTGATCGATAATAAAATAATGGATTATCAGGATGCGAATATCGGGTTAGGATTGGTATTTTATTTTGTATGGATTGTTACTATTTTTCTTTTTTTGTTTGCTCTTATTATGTCGTTCCGTTCGAAAAGAGAGCGTTAGTCTGAAAATAAATAGATAAAAGAACGAATCTCACATTAGATTCGTTCTTTTGTTTATTAGAAATTAAACTCATAGCAATGATTTGTGCTGGAAAGGGCATTTTCCTTGAATAGGTATAATATCGTCCCCGATAAAAGATTGTTTCCATTCGTTATGTGTCGGATCTCCGAAATGGCCGATATCAGGATGCTTCGGAAGCTGATCCCAAACTTCCACACGTTTCCGCACCTTTTCCCTGGACATAATACCGCCTTTTTCGGTACCCTCTAAACCTTGGAATATTTTACGCGGCTGAAAACCGAGTACCATCGCATTTCCTAAATGGCGGGTTTTGCGCTTTTTATATGCAGGAGCATTTCCAAATACAAAGATAGGCTCTCCAGCGAAATGAAAATCCCACAAATAATGATCCGGGTCACGAGGACTGCTTTCCGGCCATTCTACTTTATCAGCTGTATGTAGGTACTGGAGGATATTCCAAAACTGTTGACGGTAATCATCTAGCGCCCCTTCTTGTTCAAAAGGCTCAACAAATACAAAGAGACCGTGTCTTTTATAATCGGGCTGTTTAAATAAATCTAAAAAACTTTCTACTGCGTGAGGTAAGTTACTCCAATCGTGCTGTGCAATATATGCATAGCGAAGTTCACCTTTTAGTTCGCCGCTCATACCAAAAAAGCAAGGGAATGTTTTATCCGTTACTGTGTTATGAAAAGTTTCATATTCTTTATAGAGCCAACTTGGCAAGTCCGTTCGATTGTGGAAATCTTCTTTTGTTAATAGTGCCTGCCCTTTCGTAATCATAAAATCTCCTCCGTTAATGTTCTTCGCCTAATTCTTATTGCTATTCCATACCCCAACGAAAATTTCTTAAAACAACAGTATTCACCTTGTAATGATCCCAAAGGGTTTATGAAATTGCAAAAATAGGGAATGGTATAAAGGTGAATCAAGAACTTGGAGGATGACTTATGGTAAAAATATTTTCAAAGCAATCCCAAATATTATGTCAAAGTGAATATGGAACTTTAAAAAAGGTCGTGTTATGCGAACCTAAATATATGGAAATTAAAGAAGTAATTAATGATGTTCAAAAAAAATATCTGCATGATAATATTAATCAAGATCTTGCGATAGCCCAGCATCGAAAGTTTGAACAAACACTACGCAATGCTGGTGTGGAAGTAATTAAACTACCGCCTAGTAAAGACCATCCGGAACAAGTGTTTACAAGAGATATTGGTTTTACTATTGGAGATCATTTGTTTATTTCAGAGATGGCAAATCCTATCCGTCAAGGTGAAGATGAAGTGTTGGCACAATGGCTGAATGAAAATAAATTTTCTTATCATAATCTTTCTGTACATTCTATTGAAGGTGGCGATGTGATTGTTGATGGCAATCGAGTTTTTGTCGGAATTAGTGATCGCACATGCAAAAAAGCCATTCAAAATTTACAAAAAGAACTGCCCGATTATGAAATCCTTCCAATACCGTTTAACCCAAAATATTTACATTTAGATTGTGTATTCAATATTCTTTCAACAAAAGATGCCCTTATTTTTCCGGATGCATTCGAACCAAAAGTAGTCAAACTTTTGTCGAGTATGTATCACCTAATCGAAGTAAGCGAAAGCGAGCAGTTTTCAATGGGGACAAATGTGCTTTCTATTGGACAAAATCGTATACTGAGCTTGCCGGTTAACCGTGATGTGAATTATCAAATGAGACAGCATGGCTATGAAGTGCTGGAAGTTGATTTTTCAGAAATTATTAAATCGGGTGGCTCGTTCAGGTGTTGTTCGATGCCTATTGTAAGGCAGTAAAATTTGATGCCTTACTATTAACAATGCTAATTCCTAATAAGCATTCGATTTTACTATATGTATTTAATACAACGCTCATTCTAAAAGTTGTGCTTCCCGCATTTCCTTTTTAGTGTATATTTAAGGTGAATATGCAAAAAAGATTGCAGCAGTGACTGCATTTTTGAAAGGAAGGTACAATGAAAAGAATTATTTTATCGACTGAGAGTGGCGCGGATTTACCGAAGGACCTGGTTGAAAAACAACAAATTCAAGTAGTACCGATGCACGTTATTATGGATGGAAAAGATTATTTGGATGGTGAGCTATCTGTAGAAGAGGTTTTTGATTTTTATGATCGAACGAAAACAATACCGTCTACAGCTGCAACGAATGTCCATGAATATCAAGATTTGTTTACAAATATTCGATTAAAGTTTCCTGAAAGCATTATTATTCACATTGGCTATACGTCAAAAGCATCTGCTTCCTTTCAAAGTGCAGTAATTGCAGCAGATGATTTTGACGATCTTTTCTTGATTGATGCGTTAAATGTTACGGGTGGACTAGGTGCAGTGGTGATGTATGCAGCTAATTTGCTTGAAGAAGAGCCTGAGATTAGTCACAAGCACTTAATAGCAAAAATTGAATCAATTGTCCCTAAAACAAGGCTAGCTTTTCTGCCTGGAAGTTTAGACTTTTTAAAAGCAGGGGGACGGGTGAGTAATATTGCATATATCGGTGGTGCGTTGCTTAAAATAAAGCCTTGTATTGAGTTAAAAGAAGGAAAGCTTGTTTCAACTAGAAAATATCGAGGCAAGATGGACATTGTTGCAGAAAAACTTATGAGGGATTATTTAAATGAATATAATATTGATCGGAAGCAATTGTATTTAATCTACTCAATAGGACTTGATGAACAGATTAAGAAGCGTTTAGAAGAAATCGCGAAGGAAACGGGCTTCGAAAATGTAAAATGGATGCAGGCCGGCGCGATGATTTCAACCCATGCGGGTCCGGGTGGATTTGGTATTGCAGGGATAGAATTATAATAAAGCCAGTAAAATAAGAAAGAACCTGGAGTTTTTAATTCCAGGTTCTTTTGTTGATTATCACTTTTGCTCCTCCATGACACACTGCCTCGCTTTCAGATTAAATTTTAGATTACTCCAAAAATATTCTGTTTAAGCTCATTCAGTTTTTGTTGGTCCTTTTGAGATTGATCTTTCGCACTCATCGGGTTAACCCTCCAGTCACTTAGATTTGAAGTGAAATCTTTAATAGTATAGGCCGTATTTCATTTTTTAAACGTTGATCGAGAAAAAATTTTAAAAATTATAATGTGTTCAAGTGTACAATCTGGAGATTTTTAACAATAGGAAAGAACCTGGAGTTTTTAATTCCAGGTTCTCTTTTGATTACCACTTATGATCCTCCATGACACACTGCCTCGCTTTCAGATTAATTTTAGATTGCTCCAAAAATACTCTGTGTAAGCTTATTCAGTTTTTGTTGGTCCTTTTGAGATTGATCATTCGCACTCATCGGGTTAACCCTCCAGTCACTTAGATTTGAAGTGAAATCCATAATAGTATTGGTCATATATAATTTTTTATACAAAAAGTTTTAAAATTTCTCCGGAAAATAATCTGGTTTCAAAGCTCTAAAAATTGTCATCATACATTCATCAATTTTACGCAAAATAGATAAGAATCCAATTCGTTTTTAGGAGGTGAAAAAGTATGGCGAAAAAAAGTAAAACAAGCTTCACTAAGAACAAAAAGGAAAAAAAGGATACGAATCGCCGTGAAGAGTATTCAAAAGAATTTAATCAGGTAATTCATAATAACCCGCCGCAAGAAGTTACAAAGCATAGAGGAACATAAGGATGCCATGCACCGGGATATCATTTGACACCCGGTGCATGTGATTTCCGCAACTTATTTCACCGATGTGGTGGATTGATGTACCGGTAGGCGGGATTGCTACACTGATTGTGTTGGTTATTTGCCGTATCGTTACAAAAAATATGATAAACTTAGTGTTAAAAATTGTTGTAACCGGTATTATTTTTACGGTATCCATGTTTACAGTTGCAGCCCAGCTGATAATCGTTTTTGATCTGCCATTTTGGCCAACGTATGGAATGGTAGCAGTGGGAGAAACCTTTTCAATCCTAGTAGGCGGCGTCACAATTTATTTATTGCAAAAGAAAATTGATTTTACAAAATAAAAATTAAAAATCCGTTAAAATATAAGAAGCAGACAGTTCAAAATGGAACGTGTCTGCTTTTGCTTTTATATCTAAGTAAAGTATTCCAGCTTCGCATTCGGAAAGAACTTTTCCATGTAGCTGTAGAGCTTTTCTTTCATTTCGTCTTCTTCGTTCTTTTGATAAATATACTTACTAATTCCGTATTTTCCCCACTTCACACGTCTTACAGATTCGTCCAATTTTAGCTTCGTCTTCGGATAGTTTTTATTAATCACATTTTTAGCGGCCTTTGTAAAACGGTGCTGAATAAATTCAAATGTTATATCTTCCCGAACATCTTCGGGGAGTTCAGCATCAAGTCGTTCAAACATATGATAGTAGCCATCCTCCCATCCTTCATGAAGGTAAATTGGTGCTACGATAAACCCAAGAGGATAACCTGCTCTCGCTACTTTGCCGGCTGCTTCAATTCGCTGGGCGAGCGAGGAAGTACCCGGTTCGAAATTTTTTATGACATAATCCGTATTAATACTAAAACGAAATCTTGTATGACCATTATGTTTTGCATCGAGTAAATGATCAACATGATGAAATTTTGTAACAAACCTTAACCTGCCCAACTCAGTTTGGCCGAAATGCTCTATCGCTTTCTTTAATGAATGTGTTAAATGATCCAACCCTACAATATCGGAAGTACAGGCCGCTTCAAACCGTGTGATTTCAGGGGCACGTTCTTCGATATACTGATCCGCTGCTTCAAATATTTCCTCGACATTCACATATGTGCGAATGTACGGTTTGCTTCCCATTGTTGTTTGTAAATAGCAATAATGACAGTGACCCATACATCCTGTAGCAAGCGGAATGGCATACTCAGCAGATGGCTTGGACGTATCGAACTTCAAAGTTTTGCGAATACCAACGACAAGTGTAGATTTTGCGATTCGATACTTTTGCAAATCATTGTCTCCGGGGAAATTTCGTATTTGGTTATGGGAGGTTGTATAACGTATTTCAATGCCTAATGCTTCAAATTTTTCTTTTAGTTCTTTGCCGAGCGGATAGTCCAATGCTTTCGGTTCAAAATAAACAAGCTGCGGCACGAAAGGTTTATTCATGTTTATTGCACAACACCTTCCTTTTATATTTGCTTTAGTTTGCCTTAAGAAAGAAGCATTTATGAGGTGGTAATTATTGCAGTATCAAGCTTATTTATATACTTCCATATGTAATTTTCTCAAAAAAAAAAGACTCCTTAAAATTCGCTAATCAATTCTAAACCAACCAGTATCCGAGTTGTTGAAAGAGGAGTCTTGTTTAAATGTATAAAGTTAAAAGTAATGATTGGTGAATGGTGATTCTAAAAGTGGGGTGCATGCTTGTTGGGTAGTATTGTATTGCTTATCTGGCATTAATTCATTTTTCTCAATCATCACGATACGATTTAATAGGTCATCTGTTATTTGCTTTGAACTTGTAGAAACGACTAAATCCAGTAATCCGAGCAGTGCTGCAAAATCAAAAACTTTGAAGCGATAGCCTAGTGGAATCGCTGGTACACCTGCTGTCATAGACAGTAAATTGGCATGGAGTTTAAAGTTTATCGTTGCAGTACATGTTGATAATTTATTAATCATTTGCTGTTCGGTATAAAGGCTTTTGTCTAACTGTACATTTTCTGTATCCCCGATTTTGTTATAAAGTCTTTCGCAATGGGATATATCGTCTGACCACATCGTGTAAATCAGTATTTTATAACCCTTGTCAATTAGTCTTTTCACTGCCACGACTAATTGATCTTCAACTGAACTTTCATTTGCTCCGTACAAACGATTAAATGTTGTTCCCCAATTGATCCCGATTATTTTTTCTTGTACATGAGGCTTTATTGCATCTTTATTTTGTAATAATAAAGCAGGATCGCCAATTATTTTAACCTTTTCCGATTTTTCTTTGCCAACCATAATTTCAATCGCTTTTTTTGTTAAAGGACCTCGAACACCTACAAAAAGCGCATGCTCCAAAACTTCTTCCAGTACATCAATATCTTTTTGTTTAAAGTTTTGTTCTAAAGAAGTCAGTTGATCATTTATCAATAAATTTAGGTTTGACTCTTCAATCCAATCTAACCCGGATCCCCATATGAGTACTGATTTTCCTTTATGAATAGCGTTTTGAAGAATTTGAAGGTAGCCTGGCAATAATAATGAGCCTCCACCTAATACAACCGTATCAAACTCGTCGAGATTTTTTAAATCAGTTCCGGGCATTGACGGCTTGACAATGATTTCATCTTTATCCAAGTATTTGGTACATGTATCTCTGAAAATATGCCATAACAGCTCATCACCCAAATTATTAAACCCGATCCAGCCTATATATAAAACCTTTTTCATTTTTTCATTCCACCTTTTATCGTTTCGGAATAAACTTTCAATGTTTCTTTTACTACATTATTAATGTTGAACAGTTCCTCGGCTATTTCTCTTGCTGTAATCCCGTTTAGTTTCAGACGATTTTGATCCATCAAGATTTTCTTCAGATCATCCCGTAATAAATGTCTGCTGCAAGTTGCTTTTGAACCGTGATCTCCAAAGTAATGACTCCAGGCATCTTCGAAATTGTTCATATCCACAATACCAAAATACCCATGGTTGCCGACTGCAACAACTTGTTTTTCTGAAGCCATAGCCTCTAAAGCTACGCGGCCTGTGCCTACTACGCAATCTGCTGCTGAGTAATAGGGGTGCATATTTTTTTGCTCTCCTACTATATGGATAAAAGCGTCTTCACACATTTCTTCAATCATTCGAGCTAATGATTTTATCTCGCTCAATTTATTACCGTCACCCACTACAATGACATGAAGGTTAGGGATAGTATTTAATTTAAGATCTTTACAAGCTCTTAAAAAAATAGAACAAACTTGTGCTTTTGCCCATGTGATTCTGCTGGCATAGAGAAGAACGGGAGCGTCATTAGGAATTTTCAATTCACTTCTTATATCTTTTACTGGGGAATTTCTTGGATAATCGTCTAAATTAATTCCGTTTGGTATTAAATAAGGGTTTTCTATATCAAATGTTTTTACATAATTGCATAAAGGAGGGCTTACACAGATGACTGCATCGGATAATTTAAGGAGTTCTTGTATTTCATGATCAGGATAATATGTGCCGTGTATTGTGATGATCGTAGGGATATTTCTATTTTCAGCCGCTTTACCAGCTAAATATCCGGAAGGGGTCTGATGAATATGAACATGAGTAATATTTTCAGCCTCGATAATTTTCTCAATTTCTTTTACTAATGCCATTTCATGATCTTTTTCCAAAGAGATTGATTTTGGAAACTCGATTGAATAAATAGGGCAATTCAATGCTTCAAATGCATCAACTAAACTACCGGTTTTATTTGCTGCAATCGCCACAAAAATATTATTTTTAACCAGTTCTTTTGCCAAGCCTAATACATGGGTTTCGGTTCCTCCGATATATAAAGCATCAACTACTAGTAAAATCCTTTCGTCAGCCACTCTTATCACCTCCATAAAAAGTTTTGGAACGTTGTTGATCGTGTCTCCGATAGTAATATAAAATATCCTTCAGATTCTCTATTTTTAATTTTGCATTCAAAAACTTTACGATGAATTCATAATCTTCTGCTCCGACAATTCTTCGAGTCGGGCCACCTAGCAAATCAAAAACTTTTCCGCGAAATAAAATTGTTCCATGACAGACACAGTGCCCGCCTGCTTCGTAACATTTCCGTATAGACTCACCATACTTCAACCAGTCGGCCGTTTTACCGAGAGCTTCCAAGTTTCCATCATAAAATACTTGGTAATTTGATCCGACTAAATCGTAATCTGGATTGTTTAACAAAAAATCTACTTGTTTTTCAAAACGCAGAGGATGCGAAATGTCATCTGCATCATTAACTGCAATATACTCACCGGAACTCATAAAATAGCCGATTGTTAGAGCCCCGGCAAAGCCTGTATTTACAGGTAGATTACATACGATAACCGAAAAAGGAGGTTTTGTATTTTCCAGCCAATCTTCAACTATTTTTGTTGTATTGTCATTTGAGGCATCATTTATTAGAATGACCTCCATCTTATTGTATTTTTGTGACTTAAGACCGTCTAGGCAATCTACTATAAATGGCGCGGCATTATAGCATGGAATAACTACACTTACTAATCCTTCTTGTCTTTCCTTCATACTTCTCACCTCAGTAGTATGATATGAATCTTATTTCACAAAAATTGTGCGGCATACTTATTTTTTTGGGAAATCTTGAAAAATAGAATATTTACCCAAACAAGTTTCTCCGGTAAACATATCCTTTTAACATAACATCATAAAGGGGGGTAAATATGTGGCAATTACGTAATATTCTCGAAACTTTAAAAGGATCGAGTCTCACAGTTGCAACGGAGTATGGAAAAGTCACGGGTACTTTATTGGAAGTAAACTTTGACTATATAACACTTTCTTCAAACTCGAATTTCCTTTATATTCCGATAACGAGTATTAAAAATATAGCTTACTAAAAAAGGAGGGGATTAGATTGAATGGCATTTTGTATATTCAGCTTTTGAGGTTATTAAACCAAGAAATAACTGTTGCAGTTGGAGAAGAACTTATTACCGGAACACTGGAATCGGTAAATCAAGATTTCCTGACTTTAACAGAATCTACAGACACGTACGAACGAGAAAGTACAACAAGAATTATCGTTTTAGAGCAAATCAGTTACATTCAAGTACCGATGTTTGGTTAAGCGCGTAAGTAATGAGGCAATGGATGAAGTAAAATACAATCAAAATTGGGACAAGCACCCTAAAGGGATGGCTTTGAAAAACGCAAAAAATATCACTTTTTTCCTTAGAGAAAAGTGATATTTTTTATATTAAATTGTCTTTGCATTCGGAAGCCATCATTATATTAACAATAAATCGAATTAACTAAAGGGGTCTGCCACCATCATTTTCCCAACGATTCATATCGCTGCTTTCTTCGTCAAATGGATGGGTATTTGTACATGCCACAATAGAACTCACCATTTTCAGCAATGTCATTTTAATATCATCCTTTTTAATTATCGTTCTACTCTATTATATGCGGCAGTGAAAGATTAGTGCGATTTCCAATGATGCATAAGGCGTCAACGTTCCTAATTTTTCCGATTGAGGAAAGTATAGATTGCCTCGACAAATTCTTTTTTAGGATAAGTAAAATATAATTCGCTCGCTAACCGAACAGTATCACCGAAGAAGAACCGTTCATATTGTGTTTGCCTCGTTCCAAATGAACTCATCGTTAAATCCCAAGCTAACCGGAATATTTTTACTCGTTCTTCAGCAGGTTTAGTTGCGGCTTGGAGATATTGATCCAAATCGCTTCTTATTGGGGAGTGAAATGCCTTTTCTGTTGGTAGTGTAATTATTCCGCTTGCACCAATAAGCTGAATAATCTCAGTGAGGCGTGGATAAATTTTTGAAAATGTATAACCGGCAACTTTCAATGGGAAAATTGCTGGCCTCAAATAACCATATTCATCAAGTGCTGCATCATTCTCAGATTTCTCCAATAGTGCTTTCATCGTTTCCAATCCTGCAATAATTTCTGTCATCTTTTCGTGGATGTGCTGATATTCATAAACTTTGATCGTTTCGATGAGGAGCTCGGCAAGCCCTAGAATAAATTCCGTTTTCACAATCTGCCTAATTAAAACTTGAGACTTTGCAAAATGATGAAAAGCACTTTGAATAAGAAATTTTTCTGCAACCTCGACATTTTTGTAAAAAAAGACACGTTCCCATGGTACTAATACATTGTCAAATACGACGATGGAATCCATTTCTTCATATTTTGAACTTAAAGGGTGGTCAAATGCAGACTCTCCGCCTATAAAGGAATCTCTGCAAATAAATTTTAATCCTTTCGCATTCGATGGGACCGCAAAAGAAAAAGTTTCATCTTCGCCGAATACAAGCTTACCGACATTAAATACAAACACTTCATCGGTTAAACCGCCTTGTGTCGCTAAAAGACGCGCGCCTTTTATAATGAGGCCATCTTCAGTCTCCGCGACAACCTTTGCAGAAATAGGTTCATTCGTATTTTCAATATAACTTTGAGAACGATTAACTTGAGGCGTAATAAATGTATGTGTAAGCGATAAATCATTTTCTCTCACCAATTCAAAAAATGCGCGGAGATTGTCTGGGTAACAGTTTTCTTGACCTTCAAGCATTGATGCAGATGAGGTGAAACCCATTAAAACGGAATTCAAATAGTCGGGACTTCTTCCTAGAATCCCATGCGTATGTTTAGCCCAATGCTTCATCATTTTTCGCCTTTTTATTAAATCCTCTTTCGTTTTAGGCATCAAATAAGAAAGGCCGACACGTTTTCCTGAAATGGGGGATACGAAAGTCATTTCATCTATTATTTTAGGATCATGCTGTAAATCATAGAGGGAGGCTTTCGTCTGAATAAGCCCTTTGAATACGGGATGTTCAGATAACAGCCCATCCACTTTTTCTCCGTCCAACCATATTTCATTATTTAACGCATTTAATCGGTTAATATAGCTCTCACCATTAATTGCACCCATTCATCCACTCCTTAAATTTCATAATTATCGTCCAGCCATTTACTTACTTATATGCAAATGTAGGCTTGATCTAAAACAAGGCATGTTTTATATATACGCAACATATGTAAAGTCCGGCAGTAAAGTGCTTCGTAACGTGTAAATTTTTGAAAGGAGGCTTAAAGTTACTGCAATACTTATTTTAAGGGGAAGTAAAAAAGCAGCCATTTCGGACATGTATTTACACGTCCAAAACGGATGCCTACTATAATTTTAATGAATGAATATTTTAGTTGACTTAGAGCAAAATTTCATTTTACCTAACGCAAAATAAATTGTCAATAAAATTTTTGTAATATTTATAAAAAAATGTTATAATAGTCTTACAATTGTTTTCGGTGCGTATTATGTATTCTTTGTACTTTTTTTATTCACTATTAAGGATACGTTTATATGTACTTTTTTTATTCACGAGAGCAAAAATTTTAACAGTTGTCTAAGCTCTAAACGGGGTTAATTGTTGACTGGCGATTGAACGTAACTGTGTTTTTATTTTACAAGGAGGATTTAAATAATGAATCTAATCAATAAAAAGGTTACACATAAGCATTTCGGAATGGGTAGTATCGTTAAACAGAATGAATCAAGTATTGAAATACATTTTGCATCGGAAAGTAAAAAATTCGTTTTCCCTGATGTATTTGGAAAACACTTAGTACTTCACGATAAAGACGACGTTCAAACATTAGAAAAAATTATTCAGAAAAAAGAACTTGAGCGAAGAGAAGAAGAATGGCAAAAAGAAGAGAAATTAAAACTCCAACGTAAAAACCAGGAACTTCGATTAATACATGAAAAACATATGAAAAACTTCAAACTTCACCCTGAATCACAATTAGTTTTTTGGTGTGACACAGAAGAACAGAAAACAGCTTTTTCAGATTGGAAAGTTTTTTCGGGATTAACGAAAAGCGGTGTAAATAAAGGGAAGCCTGTAAAACCGATCCGCCTGCACTTAAACAGTGCTGTCTTATTAACGGCCGTAGATGAGAATTCGGCTGAAAAAGATCGACGCATTTTAGGTGTGTATATGGTAGAGGAGAATTTTATCGGGAAACTAAGTGAAGATGGATATATTCCGGGGCATTCAAAGTATCGAATTGAACTGACAGAACAGGAAGCAGAGCAAATGCTGTTCTGGAACTATTATGTAAATGAAAAGTTCACTCATAAAATGACATGGAATACAGGTAAACATCGCTACTTTAACAATATGTGGATGGCTCAAATTTTAAGTGATATTATCTCCCTGAAAACGGACCCTCAGGAAAAAGAGCTGGCTCAGCAATTCTTTACACACTTCTGCAAAATGAATGAAATTACAGCGCAAGATTTACCACAGCCTAATGGTGCCTTGAAGCGAATTTAATTATATAAATATTTATAAAAAAGAACGAATTCTAAGGAGTTCGTTCTTTTTTTATATTAGGTAATTTAATCAAATATATAACGGATTACTTCAATTGCCTGATCTACAGTTTCCACTGTTACATTTGCTTTATTGGATAGCTCTTTTAAAGGATGAATTAATGAGTCGGGCCGGATAATGATTGTCGGTTTATTCATTGCAATCGCTGTACTTACATCCATTGCGGTATTCCATTGTTTATACTTTTCACCGAATAATGCAATGACGATATCGGCCTTCTGCATTAATACCTGTGTCCGGAAATTATTAATATCAGAAGCAGCATTGTCCTTATAATATGCTGATGGCTGGATGCCTAAAATTTGCTCGCCGATATTGTCTGAACGGTCATGGTCTGTCTGCGGTGCTACAAAGTGTAAAGGGAGATTTTTTTCCTTCGCCTTTTGTGCAACTCCTTCCCGCCAATTATCATGAATTTGTCCTGCTAAATAAACTGTTAGTTCCATACGAATGCCTCCTCTTATTTTTGCCTTATATTCATACTAACGAATTAAATTATATAATTGAAGTAAACCCTCTGATAAAGGATGGAAGAATGCATTGCTGAAATTATGATATGGTTGTAGAAGAGTACAATAGAAAATAAAGAATGATTTATAGGAGGTACACAATGAAAGTCGGTTTAATTGGCGCGGGTGCAATTGCTCATTTTCTTTTGGAAGAAATTAATGAAAAGCAGCAAGAAAACTTGCGCATTACAAGCGTCTTTGTGAGAGATAAGGAAAAGCATCAATTGCTAGAATCCAATTATGGTGTAAAGCTGTACACGGAAATAGATGCATTTTTAGACTCAGAAATTGATGTGGTTGTGGAGGCCGCAAATATTGAAGCGGTCCATACATTGCTTCCTTCAGCAATCAGAAAAAAAGATGTAGTTGTGATTAGTATTGGTGCATTAGTGGATGAAGAGCTGTTGACAGAGTTAAACAATTTGGCGAATGAATACAACAGGAGACTTTACTTGCCATCAGGTGCAGTTGGCGGATTGGATTTACTGCAAAATGCACATGCACTTGGTACAGTTACATCCGTTGAGCTAACAACACGTAAACCGGCAAGCTCGTTAGTTGAGGAAACAATCGAAGAAGCGAAAGTAATATTTGAAGGGAATGCGACAGAAGCGATTAGATGTTACCCGAAAAATATGAATGTGTCGATTGTGCTTGCATTGGCGAGTGTTGGGTTTGACGAAACGAAAGTAACATTAGTGGCGGACCCGAAAATTGATAAAAATATTCACCAAATTCAAGTGACGGGGGACTTTGGAGAGGCAACATTTACAATTATTAATAATCCGCTTCCTGCAAATCCGAAAACGAGTTACTTAGCAGCGATGAGTATTTTAGGAACGTTAAAAAGGATAAACAGGAAGCTGCTTATCGGTTAATGGAACAAAAAAATTATTCTATTTAGTAAAAGACTGCTTTTTAAATCATCTGCTTTTACTTTTCTGCGCTATTTACGCTACTATTGTTAGAGGAAATTTAAAGTAATAGATGATTGTTTGTAATGAGAGGAATTGAACTTAACATATGAAAGAGAATTTTTGGCAGGAGCTACCAAAACCATTTTTTGTACTCGCGCCGATGGAAGATGTAACTGATTTAGTATTTCGGCATGTAGTGGCTGAAGCGGGAAGACCGGATGTATTTTTTACGGAGTTTACTAACTCGGAAAGTTACTGTCATCCTGATGGGATCAAAAGTGTC
The DNA here is from genome assembly GCF_056173085.1 of Solibacillus sp. iso_87. Taxonomy (NCBI): domain Bacteria; kingdom Bacillati; phylum Bacillota; class Bacilli; order Caryophanales; family Caryophanaceae; genus Solibacillus; species Solibacillus sp. iso_87. The sequence continues at coordinate 3,451,402 of NZ_CM149656.1, read as the reverse complement.
CGTGGTCGCTTAACATTTACAGAAGATGAACAGCCGATTGTTGCACATATTTGGGGAGACAATCCCGAGAATTTCCGCAAGATGAGCATTGGTATGGCGGAATTGGGCTTTAAGGGAATTGATATTAATATGGGTTGCCCGGTACCGAATGTTGCAGGCCGAGGGAAAGGCAGTGGTCTGATTTTACGTCAGGATGTAGCAGCAGAGTTAATCGAAGCTGCTAAAGCAGGTGGTTTGCCTGTCAGCGTGAAAACACGACTTGGTTATAAAGAAATAGACGAGTGGAAAGAGTGGCTTACACATATTTTAAAACAGGATATTGCAAATCTTTCCATCCATTTACGTACACGAAAAGAAATGAGTGCTGTTGATGCACATTGGGAGCTTATCCCTGAAATTAAAGCCTTGCGTGATGAGATTGCTCCAAATACACTATTAACAATTAACGGTGATATTCCAGACCGTCAAGTTGGTTTAGAGCTTGCAGAAAAGTACGGAATTGATGGAGTAATGATTGGACGCGGTATTTTCAAAAATCCGTTCGCTTTTGAAAAGGAACCAAAGGAGCACAGTCCTGAGGAGTATCTTGACCTTCTGAAACTACAGCTTGATCTTCAGGACAAGTATGCCGAAGAACTTCCTCGTTCAATGTCGGGTCTTCACCGCTTTTTCAAAATTTATGTAAAAGGCTTCCGAGGTGCCGGCGAACTGAGAAACCAGTTAATGAATACAAAATCTACCGACGAAGTGCGTGCATTGCTTAATAGCTTTAAATTAAATAAAGAAGAATAAAAAACAGGCATGATTCCGATAAAAGGGATCATGTCTTTTTGTATTGCCGTTATTTTTGCGATTGTGTTAGTTGCGATTTCTTCTGTGAACCATAAAGGTGATCGATTAATGGATTGGCAAACAGCAGTAAAATTACCATGGAGCATCCTGATTCTTTTCGGAGGAGGTCTTGCCATTGCTTCCGGTTACTTAAGCACAGGTTTGTCGGAGTGGATTGGTGCACAACTTATGGGACTTGAAGGTGTAAGTGTTATCTTATTAATTTTCCTAGTAGCAGCTCTTGTTCTTGCTCTAACAGAAATTACTTCGAACACTGCAACAGCTTCTATGATGTATCCGATTATGGCATAGCATTAGGGGTTCATCCATATGCATTAATGATTGCTGCCGGTGTGGCTGCATCATGTGCTTTCATGCTTCCGGTAGCAACACCGCCAAATGCGGCAGTTTTCGGATCAGGCTATATTAAGATTACAGATATGATGAAGGCTGGATTTGCACTGAATATTTTCGGCGTTGTTTTCATAACAATTTCCATTTATTCCCTTCTCCCAATTATGTGGGAAATCGTTACAAACGATTTCATCTTTTTTTTGTGCGCCTAATGTTTCTACATACATTAATCCAATTCAAACCATACTGATGTTAAATAATTAGGTTGCAGGTGACGCGATACGATGAAACGAAAAGTAATAGTTGCAGCGATTTTAATTGTTGTTATCTGTGCTAGTTTTTTATTAGCGCTTTCAATTTCCCCACTAAAAAAACTGGAAGGTCGAATAATGAATAACACGAAGAAACCTGTAGTACTCATTGTCGTAGATTCATTAATGAATGAACCATTGCAAAAAGTGATAAAAGAAGGTGATGCGCCAGCTTTAGCATATTTAATGAACAACGGACAGATTCATCAGGAAATGATCAGCTCTTATCCCACGATGTCTGTCACGATTGATAGTACGTTACTAACCGGTACATATCCAAATCAGCATAAAGTACCGGGATTGATTTGGTTTAAAGAAGAAGAGAATCGAATAATTAGTTATGGTAGCGGAATAAGTGAAATATGGAATAACGGGATTAAAAATGTCGCTCTTGATAGCGTTGTCCATCTTAATGACAGCCATTTAAGTAAAGAAGTACAAACACTACACGAAGAGCTGGCTAATCGGAATCTTTCTTCAGCTTCGATTAATGGTCTGTTATATCGTGGAAGTTTTCAACATCGCCTCAATGTACCAGGACTAATTACTATGGCAGATCTTTTACCAAAGGATATTCATATTAATGGACCTGCATTTTTTTCGCTTGGAACATTAGCACAATATAATTTGGAAAATAATCATCATAATTTTATATGCCAACGATTAGGTATCAATAATCAGTTTACAGCAAATGAGTTGAAATACTTAATTAAACAAAAGCGGTTGCCGTCTTTTACGCTTGCTTATTTACCGGATGCGGATGCTTCCATACACAAATACGGTCCCGAACATATAAAGGGCATAAAAAAAGTGGATCAGGCTGTACAAGATATTTTAAATAGCTTTCCAACTTGGGAAGCTGCTATTCAGGAAGTAACATGGATTATATTGGGCGATAGTGGTCAATCATACGTACTTGATGATAAAAAAACGTCGTTAATTGACTTGAATCAAGTACTGAAAAATTATACTTTTTGGGAGAGGGAAAATCCGAATGCCCAACTCGCTATTGCTGTTAACGAGCGTATGGCATACATTTATGCAATCGATCAGCAAGTTGAGCTATCCGAAATCGTAAATGTTTTAAAAGAGGATGGTCGAATTGGCTTTATCGCATGGAAGAGTGGACAAACAAACTATGTTGTTAGCCCACATAGTGATGGAGAGTTAGAATTTTCACCAGAAGGTAAGCACGTAGATGATTATAATCAATCATGGCGAATTGCTGGAGATGCCTCAATTCTGGATATAAACATGACGAAAGAACAGCATATTATTTATCAGGATTATCCGGATGCACTTGCAAGGTTGCATGGAGCGCTTCATTCACAGGAAGGGCGTGTTATTATCGTGGATGCTAAACCATCTTATGAGTTTATTGAAAAGCATAGCCATGACCATGCGGGTGGTGGAGCGCATGGCTCACTTCATAAAGTAGATTCGGTTGTTCCGATTATTGTGACTGGGGCAAGTAAATTACCCGAATCTAATCGACTAGTTGATTTAAAAAATTGGATACTTCAATTACTGGGTGATTCATAACTGAAAGCATCCAGTTTTTTTATTGAGGATTTTTACCAAACTGGAGACCATGTTTTTAAAAACTGAACTGTCCGCTCTTTTCCGATGCCCATCAATTTATTTTTAGTCGCCTCATCTAAATCAAATTGGGTTGCACTATATTCTTCAACCGGTATAAAAATAATATTTTTCTCGTGTCTTCGGGAAATATAACGATTATCGTGTGCATTTTGCATTGTACTAAATAATGCTTCAAAAAGTTGGATCCCATTATTAATATCATGAGGCTTCATATCCTCGCTTGAACTACTGAGTTTCATACCAAGAACGGGCCGCTCTTTATTTCCATTATCATAAATCCACATTGGAAAATTACTCAAAACGCCACCATCTACAATAACAGACTCCCTTTTCCCGTTTTTTAAATAGACAGGCTCAAAGAAAAATGGAAGACCACAACTCATGCGTAATGCTCGGGAGACCGGAAAATTATTTGGATCAATATTATATTGTTGCAAATCGTCGGGGAGAACAATAATCTTGCCGTTCGTTAGATCAGAAGCTACTAGTTTTAATATACCTTTTGGTAAATCTCCGAATGTGTAGATGCCTTTTGTAGCCAGTTTTTCAAGAAACCAGTTTTCCAGGGATTTACCGCGATACAATCCCATCCTTTTATATAAATTAAGCCATTTTAAAAATGGAAGCTCGATTATAAATTTCGGAGGATCGAGTAAAACCTTTAAATTCAGTTCATCAAAAATCTCCTCAAGTTCTTTAGTGTTAAATCCTGCAGCAATAAAAGTGGCTAATATGGCACCGGCACTCGTACCGGCTACACGCTCGAATTTTACGCCTTTTTCTTCGAGCGCCTGAATGGCCCCTACATATGCAAAACCTTTAATACCGCCGCCAGAAAAAACCCCATCTACAATCATCCGTTCTCTCCTTTCTTTTATTTATAAGTCCAATAAATGCAATTAACAGGTAGAATTTGAAAGTTTAGCACACTGAAACGAAATTTAAATTTGTCGTCATAACAGTATATGTTGGTAAAAATAAAATGGGTTATTAATGAAGAATAAAGTAAAGATATTTAGAGTTACTATCCAAATAATTTGTTTTCAGGAAAAATAAAATAGAAAATTTCGATTTGATAAAGCGTATTAATACCTTATGTAACAGCCTTCGTTACTATCAAAAAACACTTTACTTTTTAAATATTCAAAAATTTATTATTGAAATGAAAGCACTTTCAATGTAAGATTTGAATAATTCAATTTACTAAACCGGTTTAGTATAATATTTAGCTTTATTTAGCTTAAGTTTTCTCAAGGAGGAATAATTTTGACTACAAATCCAACTGTTTTTACATTAGGAGATGCATTAGTTACGTTTAACCCATCCGAAACAGGACCGCTTCGTTATGTGAATAGCTTTGCTAAGAAAGTGGGAGGGGCAGAGTTAAACTTTGCTATTGGTTGTGCCCGACTTGGATTGCAGTCGAAATGGATGAGTCGCCTGGGTAATGATGAATTCGGTAAGGGGATATACAAGTTTGCTCGCGGAGAAGGCATTGACGTATCGGAAGTTCAGTTTGTTGATGGGTATCCGACATCACTGAATTTTAAAGAAATACGTGAAGACGGATCTGGAAAAACCTTTTACTACCGTCATCAATCTCCTGTATTAACAATCGAACCCGAACATATTACGGACGAATTATTGAATGGCGTGGCGATCGTACATTTAACAGGTGTATTTTTGGCAATCGCTCCAAAAAATCTCCAAATTGTACTAGCTGTATTGAAAAAGGCGAAAGAAAAAAATATAAAGATTTCGTTCGATCCGAATATTCGACTAAAACTATGGACAATTGAAAAAGCTCGTAAAGCGTATGAGCAAATTTTCCCTTATGTAGATATTTTACTGGCAGGACTGGAGGAAATGGAGCTTATTCAACATGATATAAGCAAACCTGCACTGGAAGCTTTCGCCAAGCAATATGGGATCAAACAGCTTGTTATTAAAGACGGGGCAAACGGGGCAAAGCTTTATGCAGAAAATGTCTGGCATGAAATGGAAGCTTTCAAGATTACACCAGTTGATACGGTAGGTGCCGGAGACGGATTTGATGCAGGATATATATATGCGATACTTCACAATTATTCACCGATAGAGAGCCTTACTTTTTCGAATGCGGTAGGCGCGTTAGTAACGACTGTAAAAGGTGATAATGAGGGGTTGCCGGAACTACAGGAAGTACTCGACTTTATGAACAATATAAAAACAATTGAACGTTAATCAAATTAAAGGGAGATGAACATATGGTAAAGGCAGAAACATTAGCAGCCATTAAAAGTTCGAAAGTAGTAGCGGTCATTCGAGGAAATTCAGCAGAAGAAGCAATCGCGCTTTCGAATGCAGCGATTGAAGGGGGTATCCAATTAATCGAGCTTACTTACACAACGCCAAATACACAGCAAGTATTGGAAGCATTTCGAAACTCTGATGCAGTAATAGGTGCTGGTACTGTACTTGATGCAGAAACAGCACGGCATGCAATTTTAAATGGTGCAAAATTTGTTGTAGGCCCACAGTTCAGCAAAGAAGTAGCGAAAGTATGCAATCGTTATGCCATTCCATATTTCCCGGGTTGTATGACGATTCAGGAAATGGTATCGGCCCTTGAATATGGCTGTGATGTGATTAAATTATTCCCGGCTAATAACTTTAAACCTTCTTTCATCAAATCTGTTAAAGGTCCATTACCGCACGTACAGATTATGCCGACGGGTGGTATAAATACTGACAATATTGGTGAATGGCTTGATGCGGGAGCAATCGCAGTAGGAATCGGCAGTGATTTAAATAAAGCTTATGCAACAGGTGGACATGCAGCAGTAGTAGAAGCGAGCAGAAAATATGTAGAAGCAGCAAAACAAGGAGAGGTGTAAAAGATGAATATTACATTTCGCTGGTACGGAAGAGATAATGATACGGTAACACTCGACCATATACGCCAGATTCCGAATGCGAAAGGAATTGTTTGGGCATTGCATCAAAAAGCGGCAGGCGAGCTTTGGACGAAAGAAGAGATTAGAGAAGAAGCGGATTATATACAATCAAAAGGTTTCCATATTGATGTTGTGGAAAGTGTCAACGTTCATGAGGATATTAAGCTTGGTAATGGTAACCGCGATTTATATATCGACAATTATAAACAAACAATACGTAACTTAGCTGAAGTTGGTGTCAAAGTAATTTGTTATAATTTCATGCCGATTTTCGACTGTACGCGTACAGATATGTTTCACCCGCTTGAAGATGGATCAACAGCACTATACTTCGATAAAGAGAAAGTACAAAATCTTGACCCGCAGCAACTTGTGAAAACGGTTAGTGAAGCTTCTGATTTAACATTGCCGGGTTGGGAGCCTGAACGTATGGCCCGTATCGCGGAACTTTTCGAAGCGTATAAAGAAGTGGATGAGCAAAAGCTATGGGACAACTTACGGTACTTTTTAGATGCTATTATCCCTGTTGCCGAAGAGGTTGGAATACGCATGGCGATCCATCCGGATGATCCACCCTACTCGATTTTTGGCTTACCGCGTATCATTACAGGAGCCGCAAGCTATGAAAAATTAATCGATATCAATGATTCATTAGCGAACAGTTTTACATTCTGCTCTGGATCGATGGGTGCATCACCGGAAAATGATATGGTTGCGATTGCTGAAAAATATGCATACCGTTCACCATTTGCCCATATACGAAACGTTAAGATCGACGAAAACGGCAGCTTTGCAGAAACTTCTCATTTCACATCAGATGGTTCAATTAATATTAAAGGAATCGTAAAAGCTTTGCATGATCAGAATTATACAGGCTATGTACGACCAGACCATGGCCGTCACTTATGGGGAGAAGTTTGTCGCCCAGGCTACGGTTTATATGACCGTGCACTCGGTATTATGTATTTAAATGGTTTATGGGATGCTTACAGCGAACAATCAGGAGGCAAATAATGATTCCAATACACGAAAATTTAGCAAATAAAGTAGCGGTAATAACAGGCGGCAGCGGTGTTCTATGTTCAAAAATGGCACAAGAATTGGCACGCCATCAAGTAAAGGTAGCGATTGTCGGTCGTACTGAGTCAAAGGTTGAAGCAGTTAAAGAACAAATCGTTGCAGCAGGCGGTACAGCAGTGGCCATCACTGCTGATGTACTTAACAAAGATTCCTTACTTGCAGCAAAAGAGCAAATTCTTGAGCAGTTTGGACGTATTGATTTTTTAATTAACGGTGCAGGCGGAAATCATCCGGATGCGATTACAGAAAAAGAGTATTATGAGGCAAATTCTACAGGTCTTTCGTTTTTTGACCTTCAGGAAAATGGTTTTTCAGATGTATTTTCATTAAATTTCACAGGGACATTCCTGGCGTGCCAAGTGTTTGGAGAGGCACTTTTACAAGCTGAAAATCCAGCCATCATCAATATTTCATCGATGAGCGCATACACACCATTAACGAAAATTCCTGCGTACAGTGCAGCAAAAGCGGCGATTAACAACTTTACAAGCTGGATGGCTGTTCACTTTGCTGAAACAGGCTTACGTGTAAATGCAATTGCACCGGGATTTTTCATTACTCAGCAAAATAAAGATCTGCTCGTTGACGCAGAAGGAGAGTATACAGCACGTTCAAAAAAAATAATTGAGGCAACTCCAATGAAAAAATTTGGTGAGCCGGATCAATTATTAGGGGCGCTCCTATTTTTACTGGACTCTTCTTATTCATCATTTATTACGGGAACAACAATTGCAGTAGATGGTGGCTTTAACGCATATTCGGGGGTGTGATATGTGAAAAATATCACTATTTCCGATGTGGCAAAGCATGCGGGGGTTTCTAAAAGTACCGTTTCGCAATACTTGAATGGCCGCTATGAATATATGAGCGAGCATACCCGAAAAAAAGTGGAATATTCCATTCGCGAACTTAATTACCGTCCAAATATTATTGCTCGCAGTTTGTCGCAAAAATCTACTTTCACTATAGGAATTATTGTCGCGAATATTCTACATTCATTTTCCACTCATATTATTCGAGCAATTGAACTGAACCTTAATAAACACGGCTTTCATACAATTGTATGCAATGCGGATGATGAACCTGAGAAAGAACGGCAGTACATTGAAATGCTCATGGCAAAGCAGGTCGATGGGTTGATTATTTTCCCGACTGGCGATAATCTGGATTTGTATGAGCAAATGAAAAAGAAAAAGTATCCGATTGTTTTCATGGACCGTACGATAGAGGGTTTGGGAATTCCTTCTATTTTGTTGGAAAATGAACAAGCGGCAGAAATGGCGGTAAAGGCATTGACCGATAGCGGGCATAGCAGAATTGCTATGCTGACCGCACCGATAACACGTAACATTACACCACGGCTGGAGCGAATTGAAGGTTATAAAAAAGCTTTAGTGAGTAGAGGCATACAAGTAAAAGATGAATATATACATAGTGTCGAAGTCGAAGAAATGAAAGTATCTCTTCGTAATATGTTTAAACTGGATCAACGGCCGGAAGCGATCATCGCAGGCAGTGACCGTGTATTAGTCGAAATCTTAAACTTTGCAAAAGAGAATCAACTTGTCATTCCACAAGATTTAGCGGTAATTGGAATTGACGATGTATCATTTGCAAACTTGTTTACACCCCAACTTACGACCATCTCACAGCCGACAACACAAATGGCGAATAAAGCCGTGGAGTTGTTATTACAGCAAATCAAAGGAAATCAAAAGCTGTCTGACTACAAAACTATCCGCTTTGGTGGCCAACTTAATATGCGTCAAAGTCATTAATACAAAAGCTGTGTTGATTATTGCATGGATGTACAGCTATTAACCTAGGGGGAAAGTTCTGGTGGCGCATTTAAACAGATTATTTTAGATACAGGTATCGGTGATCTTATTGCAGGTGTGATGCAAAACACGTCCATTAACCCGTTAATTATGGCATGGATGATTACAGCGGTTATCCGTATTGCTACGGGTACAGGGGTTGTGTCGGCGATTACAGCTGCTGGTATTGTAGGACCGTTAATCCATACATTTGATGTCAATCCGGTACTGATGGTTTTGGCAACAGCGGCGGGCAGTAATACAATTACACATGTTAATGATGCATCGTTCTGGCTGTTTAAAGAGTACTTTAACTTATCGATCAAAGATACATTTAAAACATGGGGGCTCAACATCAATTGTTGGTCTTGGCGTAGTATTAATTCTGGATATATTTATTTGATAATTTTGATATATTGATGGAACATAATTCAAAAATGTCATTTTCTCAGAATGAAATGGAATTTTTTGTTAGGTGTAAAAATTGATTTCCATTCCGGGACGCTTTCCGCGGGCACGGCCAACCTGTAGTCTCAGGCATCGGTGCTCCTGTCGCTTCGCTTTCGTCGCAAAATAAATTTTGCTGTTTTCGCAGGAAGCTTTGCTTGTGACTGTCGCTTACGCTTTCGTCACAGAGAAAATCTTGTAGCGAAAGGCGTAGCCGTCAACTAGTGTTTTAACAGTGCGAAAGGTGAAACCGTCAGCACGAACACTCGCCCTCCATTCCAATCAATTTTGCAAAATATTCGCTTCTTAATAAGGGGGGTATCCTTATCTAATGAAATTTTACCTTCTGTCCAATCATGCTTTTTATTGTTCCTGTATAAACAGGACCCGTTCAAAGTTGCAATCTTTGCAAACGAGTAAATGTGGGCAAATCTCATCTTTAGCGGTATTTGGATAGCCATCAAAAAGCTTAACAGTATTTTCATCATTATAATGTCCGTATGGATCTGAATAATCGGCTACCTTTCCTCCATCCTGCAGCGGACTGTTGCATGTCGGACAATCCATACTGACTTTTTCTAATGCATTGCATAACGGGCAAATTGCCATAAGCACACCTCTATTTTTATCGATATATATGTAATATGTCTCTTTATAACCAATAAATAAACATAAATGGCCAATGAAGTTATTTTTAAAATGGGCTTACTAACATTGGGCTATGATTTATAGAATCTAGGCGAATAACATAAAAACCTAAAAAATATATATTGTTACTAGGCGCTCACAACCTTTCTTTTCTCTCCATATGCTAAGTAAAAAGGAAAAGAGGTAGAGTATGGGGATTGAAATAACAGCTCTCCACTGGATCTATGTTGTTTTCATCATGCTGATCATTATCTTTATGGTAAGGCGTCTGGATACAACATTGATTAGCGTTGTCGGGATTTTTGTTATTGCTTTTGTCGCGACAGGGGATTTTGTTTCTTCAATTGGCGGGGTTTTTAATAGCTTTATTTATGCAATAACCGAACTTCTATCTACTATTTTAATTATCTCAATTATCGTTGCGATGAGCCGGGTACTTACTAAAACGGGGATTAATGAAGTAATGATTGCCCCTTTTACAAAAATTATTAAAAACCCGACATTAGGATTTTGGACAATCGGGATACTGATGATGATTATTTCCTGGTTTTTCTGGCCATCTCCTGCAGTTGCGCTGCTCGGAGCTGTTTTATTACCTGTAGCAATACGGGCAGGGCTGCCGGCATTAGGTGTGGCTATGGCAATGAACTTATTCGGTCACGGGATTGCGTTATCCAGTGATTTTATTATTCAAGGTGCACCGAAGTTAACGGCGGATGCTGCAGGACTTCCTGTAGGAGATGTTGTGTCGGCAAGTATTCCTCTTGTCATAACGATGGGGGTTGTGACGACAGTTGTAGCATTTTACTTTTTGAAACGTGATATGAAGCGCGGCACTATTCCTTTAGTCGGAACGTATGATAATAGTACGGAACAAGAGCTGGAGCAAACAGAAAATCTATTATCGATGACTCAGAAAAAAATCTTCGCTCTTTTAATTCCGGTTGCCTTTGTAATGGATGTTGTTGCAATGGCTATTTTTGATCTTCAAGGGGGAGACGCAACAGCGCTAGTAGGAGGCACTTCTGTTTTTATCCTGCTGATACTTTGTGTTATTGCTTATAAAAAGAAAGGGCTTGACCAAACGACGAGCTACTTTATTAAAGGGTTTCAGTTTGGGTTTAAAGTATTTGGACCGGTCATCCCGATTGCGGCGTTTTTCTATTTAGGGGACGCGGGTTTCCTTACAATTCTCGGAAATCATCTGCCTGAAACATCACATGGTATTGTGAATGACCTGGGTATGGGACTGGCGGCGCTTGTACCATTAACAACGGAAATTGCAGTTGTGACACTGACAGGTGTTGGGGCAATTACAGGGTTGGACGGATCCGGCTTTTCCGGAATTTCTTTAGTAGGGTCACTCGGAAATTTATTTGGTACTGCAATTGGAGAAGGTACGGCAACATTGACTGCTCTTGGTCAAATCGCGGCTATTTGGGTAGGTGGCGGGACACTTGTTCCATGGGCGCTTATTCCTGCAGCAGCCATTTGTAATGTCAGCCCGTTTGAGCTTGCAAGAAGAAATCTTGTACCAGTACTAATCGGTTTAATTGTGACGACAATTGTAGCGCTTTTCATTATTTAGACTTGGAAGGGGACGTATAAATTTTTTACTTGGCACCTTATTACAAGTATGAAAAGGAATGTACTATATTTTGACTTTAAAAATATAGTACATTTTCACTTAACATTAACCGTTAGTCGCCAACCTGCCAAGCGGACCGGATTCATCAATAATATCTGCCAAATCAAAAACAGAAATCGGAAACATAGGCAGACCTACAACATATGGAGTAATCTCATATAATTGAAAATAAATAACTAGTGTTTTATCTGCAATATAGAAATCCTGATCCGGACTTATACCCGGAAAATCACCTAATGTAGGGAGATCTCGCTCCTGTATTTGAATATCGACTAGAGCAGAAAGTCTTCTGACATAATTGGTGCCCGGTTTAAATAAATCCTTGAGTGTACATAGCTTCTTTTTTTCTATATCAAATGTCAGTGATTCAATTGTCGTCATTCCGTGTGCGGCCTTTTCATGATACGTATAATTGGAGAGGCTCAAGCTTAGTACTTGCCGCTGATTATTTTTGATTTCATATAGCCCCAGCATTTCTTCCACAGTTGTCGGCATATCGCCAACTTGCTGTGCAATTTGTTTTTTTACTAGCTCCTTAATTGCCTCATTCATCTCATTTTCCCATGAATGATCCCACTTGTAAGTAACATGAGGATAATATACCAATTGATTCGGTCCATAATCTAATCGAACAGTACTAACAGGCATTGGACCAATTTGAAGAATAGTTTCACTTCCTTTACCGTTTTTTTCTTGAATAACAATATGCAACTAACCCTGCATACTGTTATTTATATGTAGGGTATATAACTTTATGAAAGTGTTGGCTTGAAAAGATAACAGGCTAAGTACCTTCATAAAATAGGTAAGATAAAAGAACTCATAATTAAAAAATTCAAATGTTTAAAGAAAAACTTTTATGGGAGTAGTGATCATTGGAAAAGCAAAATAGTAAGTACAGATGGGTAGTATTTGTCTCGGTATTGCTTACGTATTTATTGATGGCCAGTCAGCGGACAGCACCTGGATTAATTACCGATCAGCTGATGCACGACTTTAATATTACGGCCACGACAATCGGGTTAATAACAGGAGTTCAATTTTTTGTTTATACAAGTTTGCAAATACCAATGGGGATTTTAGCAGATCGCTTTGGACCAAATTTCTTTCTTATATTTGGGGCCGTCCTTGCCGGCGTAGGAACAGTTCTTTACAGTGTCGGGACACATGAATCGGTACTATTTATATCGCGGATTTTTACCGGAATAGGGGATGCGACGATTTGGGTTAATATGATGCTCATATTAGGTCAGTGGTTTTATAAGAAGGAATTTGTCCGTTTAGTCGGTTTTGCCGGGATGACAGGCAGTTTAGGGTTCTTGTTGGCAACTGTTCCATTTTCTGCTTGGATTGGACTACTTGGATGGCGATGGGCATTTTTCTCATTAGGTCTTCTTGTAAGTTTATGCGGCATACTGCTATACATGGTTCTAATAAAACAAGCAAAAAAGGCTTTTCCGCAAACTTTACCTATAGTAACAGAGCCAGTCCAACGTGAAAAAACAGCTGGCATTGTGAAAAGAGTGTTTTCCAGCCGTCAAGCATGGGCTTTATTTTTATGCCATTTTGGAGTAGTGGGCGGTTATGTCGGATTTATCAGCTCGTGGGCTGTGCCGTACGGAATGGATCTTTACGGAATGAGCCGATCCCAAGCGAGTCAGTTAATTATGGTCGGTCTAGTTGGTGCAATTATTGGTGCACCATTTATGAGCTGGATTGCAAGTATGTATGAATCGATTAAAAAACCTTATATAGCGGTGCAATCGATTGTATTTGCAAGCTGGTTTATGTTTCTTTTATTTCAAGGGTACCCATCTTTAATCGGGATCATAGTTCTTTTCTTCCTTATCGGCTTCGGTTATGGAGCAAGCGCATTGACATTTGCTGCTGTAAGGCAGTCATTTCCAATGACTGAGTCCGGCATTGTGTCGGGATTTGCCAATACAGGAGGCTTTTTAAGTGCCGTGTTACTGCCGATTTTTTTAGGTGCAATATTGGACTATGTTCAGGCAAGCTCGATAAATGTACAATACGGTTATTTCTATGGCTTCATTATTCCGGTTCTTTTTTCTTTAGTCGGTTTAATTGGAATAATGTTATATAAAGAAGTGCATGTTACGGAAACATTATAGATTTGAGTAACTAATAGTTACATAAACAATTGTTCATCGCACATCCTAATAGTTGAGGAGGTGGATGAATGAACGAAAAAAATTTCACAGAAGCAGGAACAGATGTTGATGAAGTAAAGCGTTTGAATGCAGCTTCCGGCCTTTCGTATAATGAAACGCTTGCTATACTTGCCAAGGAACAGGAAGTGAAGACGACTGATGAAATGCCGCTTCGCCCTTTAACGGAAAATTTGGAAGTCGACAGCCGTACTTACAAGGTTAATGAAGTGCCTGGTAGTGGTCAGTTAGGAGGCAACGGTCCGCATTAAACCGTAAAAAAAAAGGAAGCTGTCTAAATAAGTGGTGTACACTTTATAGACAGCTTCTTCAAAATTACTTAGTGACGCTTTTCTGCATCTTTTTTACAAATAAATGTTTTGCAGCAAGTGTCGCTGGAAGACTTGGCTTCTTTTTGTTTAGGGGCTTGCAAATCAAAGTCAGAAGCAAATTCCGACCGCTCTTTTTTGTTGGTTATACTTTCCATATCGATTTCTATTTTTTCGGCCCCACAATAATTCCCCTTTGCATGGAAAAAGCAATCTGATACAGTACATTTCACCTCTAAAGCTGGCATAGTTTTCCTCCTCTTTGATTTAGCAATAATGAAGAAAAAGGCGCGTGATTACTTTCCTTTTGAATCTTCATTATTAATTTGTCCACTCTGAATGTTTTTATGTTCAAATAAAATGGAACAATTAGCTTTATTTGACAACTAGCATAGCCAAAATAAACGTATACCATTCGAGGATTCTAAAATTTTCATTAGTTGCTTAAGAAAATAAACAGACAGAAAATATTGCATTAAGCAACTTAAAGTTGTTAAAATTTAGAATATTAAGATATTTGTATATTAAGGGGGATTTTAAATGACAGTTTTACAGGCATTAGTTGAACAAGCTGTGGAGACACCCAATGCAACAGCTATTCAATTTGAAAATGAAGTTTGGTCATATGAAGAACTTCTGAATAACTCGCGGAAAATTGCCGGTTATCTGATTAAAAAGGGTTTTCAAAAAGATGATATTGTAGCAGAATTTGCGCTCAATTCCCATTTGTTTATGGCTGTTTATTATGGTGTACAGCTGGCAGGCTTAACCGTAATGCCTGTGAATACAAAGCTGGCCCCTCCTGAAGTGGATTTTATATTTAAGCATTCAGAGGCAAAAATTTTAATATATGATGAAAAACTGCAAGCGACGATTGATCTTACGACACATGGTTTTCAGGAAATCCTTACACTTTCAAAAATTAAAGAAATTATTAATGGAAGTAGCGCTTCTCCAGCATTGCCGCAGCTAGACCTAGAAGACACGTCCGTTGTTATGTATACATCCGGAACGACAGGAAAACCAAAAGGGGTTATGCTCAGTCACCGGAATATTTTGGAGACAGCGCAAATTTGGTCTGACTCAATGAATATGACGAATGGGGACCGCATGTTTATTTGTACACCATTGTTCCACTGTGCAGGCAGCCATGTATTTGCGGTGCCGACAATTTTTAAAGGAGGAGCAGTTCTAATAGAAGAAGCATTTTCACCAGATCAGACATTGAAAAACCTAGTTGAAACAAAAGCGACTATTTTCTTTGGCGTACCGGCAATGTATACGATTTTATTGAACAAACCAGAGCTGCAATCCTATGATTTTAGTCAATTGCGCTTGTTCTGCTATGGGGCCGCACCGATGCCGTATGAGCTTGTTAAGCGCCTGAAGGATACATTCCCGAATGTAAATGTACAGAACTTATATGGGCAAACTGAAAATACACCTGCTGCGAGTTCATTGCTGGATGATGCAGCACTGTTTAAAATCGGTTCAGTAGGCAAACCGTTAGCACGGACTGAAATTCAGCTGCGTGATGCAAATGGTGAAATCGTGCCATTAGGAGAAGTCGGTGAAATTTGCGTGAAAGGTCCTCAAGTAATGAAGGGATATTTGCGCGCACCGGAAGAAACAGCAAAGTCGATTCAAGATGGATGGCTGTATACAGGAGATTTAGGCCGTTTTGACGAGGAAGGCTATTTATATATTGTAGACCGCAAAAAGGATATGATTATTCGCGGCGGCGAAAATATTTATCCGATTGAAGTGGAAGAGGTACTTTACCAAATGCCTCAAATTTTAGAGGCTGCGGTCGTAGGGATCCCTCATGAAGTGTACGGTGAAGTTCCAAAGGCGTTTGTTGTATTAAAAGAAGGCCAACAATTAATGGAACAGGATGTGCTGGACTATTGCATGACACAGCTTGCAAAATATAAAGTTCCATTTGAAGTCGACTTTATCGACCAACTGCCACGTAATGCTTCCGGCAAAGTACTGAAGCATACGTTAAGACCAAAACAGACGATATAAAATATGGTAGCCTCGATTTTCTCGAGGCTATTTTCCATGAATATAATAAGGACCATTCTCCAATCCTTATAAAAACGAGTCCCCTAAAGAGTCCAGCTAACAAACCTGCCCTGTCGTCTGGTATAATAAGCGTTAGCAAAACATGATGGAGGCAATTATGGATAATAATGATATTTTAATCCGAGTACGTTATGCATTGGATTTGAAAAATAGAGAAATGATTGAAATTTTTAAGTTAGGCGGCGTTACCGTTTCACCTGAGGATATGCCGAAAATTTTAACGAAGTCTTTGGAAAAAGATGAGGAAGCACCTGCCGATTATGATCAAATGAAAGTGAATCATAAAAATTTGGAAGCATTTTTCAATGGGTTAATTACGTATAAGCGTGGACCAATGCCAAAAAAAGAAGGGCAGCCAGCGCCAGTGCAGGAAAAGCCGGACCATGTTAACAACATGATGCTGAAAAAGCTGAAAGTGGCATGCCAGTTGACGACAGAAGAGATGCTGGATGTGCTAGATGACGGGGGCATTGCCGTGTCAAAAGGCGAGCTTGGTGCCATCATGCGTAAACCGGGTCACCGTAATTACAAAGAATGCGGCGACAACTTTGCACGTAAATTCCTAAAAGGCCTGTCTGTAAGATATCGCGGATAAAAATTCGAACTGCCTAGAGTGTGATTCCTATTCTAGGTGGTTTTTTATTCGCAATGTATAGTAAGCCAAACAGACAGCTTCCTTTTTACATAAGAAATTTGTTACAATGAGTAGTATTGTTTAGGATGAAAAAAAGGAATGGTGAACGAGCGTTGAAAACTTTTAAGAAAGTGTATATTGAAATTACAAGTGTATGTAATTTAGCATGCAGCTTTTGTCCACCTACAGAGCGAGCAAAAGGATTAATAAAGGTAGAGCAATTTGCCCATATTTTAGATGAAATTAGCGGCTATACAAAATATATATACCTACATGTAAAAGGGGAGCCTTTATTGCATCCGCGCATCGGGCAGTTGCTCGATATTGCACATGAAAAAGGCTTTAAAGTTAATATTACGACAAACGGGACATTAATTAAAAAGAACCGAGAAAAGCTGCTGGGCAAGCCTGCACTTAGACAAATAAACTTTTCGCTTCATAGTTTTGATGGACATGAAGGTTCTGAAAACCGCGAAAAGTACTTAGGTGATATTTTGGAATTTGTGCGGGATGTACGAAAACATAATGTCATTATTTCTTACCGTCTATGGAATTTGCAGCGCAATAATGTATCGGAGCTTGCAAACCGCAGAAACCGCGAAACACTTGAAATTCTGGAAAAAGAGTATGAGCTGGACTATGAAATTCAAGAGCGGGTGGAAATGGGCTCAGGAGTAAAAATTGCAAAAAACATTTATTTAAATCAAGACCATGAATTCCGCTGGCCAAGCCTGCTTGAAAAAGCGGATGAAGGCAAAGGGTTCTGTCATGCATTGCGTACACATGCAGCCATTTTAGTAGATGGCTCTGTTGTTCCATGCTGTTTAGATGGCGAAGGTGTCATTAATTTAGGAAATGTCCACGACCAGAAGTTCGGCGACATTATTACTACAGACCGTGCACAAAACTTAGTAGATGGGTTTTCTCGTCGTGAAGCTATTGAAGAGCTGTGTAAAAAATGCGGTTTCCGCCAAAAGTTCGGCATGGATTCCGAGCTACCGGATGTTTTATAGTCCATTATATTGATAGATTAAAAAAAGGCTGTCCTGATTTTATCCAGGGCAGCCTTTTCCTATTGAGCTTGCATAAATGTAACCGTCATTTCCTCGCTGTCATACAAACACCATTCTTTATTGTCGACGACAGGACCGACATTAATCTGGTATTGTTTTTTTCCGACAGCCAGTGGGATATCGTAAGGGACAGGATGTCGTAGCCCATCTTTATAGATTGCAGCTTCATGACTATGTCCAAAGAACAGCAATGGCGTTTCAATGTTCGGGAAGGTAGGATTGAATGTTTTATCCCACTCTATTTGGTGCCCATGAATTAATGTGGCATGTTCAATTACAAGCGCATTTTCATATTGAAGAAAGCGCTCATCCCCTGTTACAAGGGCAATACGTTCTTCCTGATTCCCGATAATTGAAGGGAATGTTAAGAGGCTCATAAACCTTTCATCAACTATCGCTGCATCCTTTAGCTTTGCATGCCGAATCATTTTTGCCTTTTTCTTGCCGATTTTACACTCAAACAAATCTCCTAATCCAATAATCTCTGCATTGGGCGCTACTTGCTGTATATGATTTAACACCTTTTTTGTATTTTTATAATGCGAATGTAAGTCGCTCAAAATTGCATACTTCATAAAGATTCACCACCGTATAATTGAATTTCTACAATATTATAGCAATGGTCAATTTATCAATAAAATAAAACATTTATTTCCTTTTATTTTCAGAAAATTTAAATAAAATCTTGACGACTAGCAATATAGGTTTTATTATGAAGTTAAATTTCATATATTTTACATTAAAAAGGAAGTTTTACAACATTTTGCTTGAGAGTAGGTAATAAACTTGGAAAATAGTATTGAAAGAATACGTTCGGGGATGGAATTGCTTAAACCTGCTGAAAGAAATGTGGCTTTATATATATTAAGTCATTTAGATGATGTCATTCGCATGCCGATTGCTGTGCTGGCTGAGAAAGCTAAAACAAGCGAAGCAACAATTGTGAGGATGTGCAGGGCATTAAACTTTTCCGGTTTCAAAGATTTAAAACTAAGTATTGCTTCAGCACCTACTCTGGAAATTCCACACAATCACAACTTTGAATTAGAAAAAGATTCAACGATACTCCAAATGATACAGACGATTGAAATGCACAATATCGATGCAATCCAAAAAACGCTAATGATTAATGGGGAAAGGGAATTGGAAAAGATTATCCATCAAATTAATAATGCAAGAAAGATCATCTTTATTGGTATCGGGGCTTCAGCAATTGTTGCACAGGATTTCGAACACAAACTGAAGCGGATCAATAAGAACTGCGAAACGATTTTCGATAGTCATGGGCAGCTTATTGCCGCAACACATGCAACGAGCGAGGATGTTGTATTCGCAATTTCGTACTCAGGTGAAACGAAGGAAATTATTAATGCGCTTACAGTTGCAAAAGAGAATCAAGCTAAGATTATTACAATGACACAAAATAAGCGAAATACAATACAAAGCTTTGCAGACTATGCTCTATATGTTGTTTCTAATGAAGCGGATATTCGTAGCTCGGCAACCGCATCACGCATCGCCCAACTGACATTAATTGATATTTTATATACAGGAATTGCCACATTAAACTATGATAAATCGATTATTGCGTTAAATCGCACACTCGAGGTAATTAAGGGTTTCTCTCGTTAATATTGGTGCTGACTATATTCATATAGTTAACATAATGAAAATGAAGGGGTGTAATGTATGTTTGTTATCAAAAAGAGAAAGCAGACTTGGTTTTTAGTAGCATTAATGAGTTTAATGTTATTGCTCGTTGCGTGTTCGAATGACGAGGAATCAAACAGCGACACTGAAGGAAACAGCGGTACAGAACAATCAACGACTCCAACGGATAATGCTTCTACAGAAAGTACAGGAGATGGTTTGTCAGGCACACTGGAAATTCAATATTTTGTCGGAGGATATGGTGATGGATGGTGGAAGCAAGTTATAGGGGACTTCCAAAAACAGCACCCGGATTTAGAAATTGTTGAACACGCAGGTCCAAATATTAATACAGAAATGAACACACGCTGGATTTCGGAAACACCACCTGATGTTGTATATATCGATGGTGCAGGAGCTAGTGAAACACAAATGATCGCTGAAGGTCAGTTAATGGATATTAGTGAATTTGCAAAAGGGATTAAACTTGAAAATGGTACAGCACTATTAGATAGCTTCATCTCGCCTGCAGAAGAAGTAGATGGCGGGAAAATTTATAGTTTACCATTAGTATTTGATACTTGGGGAACTTGGTATGACACGAAGTGGTTTGAAGAAAACGGATGGGAAGTACCAACAGACTTTGATAGCTGGATCAGCTCTATGGAAAAAATTAAAGCCGATACAAAAATTGCACCATTTGTAACGACAGGTCAACATACACAATACTTCCACCGTGGCGTATTGAATCCGGCTTTTGCTGCAGCAGGCGGTGAAGAGTTATTAAATGACTTAAATAATGGTGTAATAGACGCTTGGAAAAAACCTGAAACGCTTGAAGTATTGAAGAAGGTAGAAAA
Organism: Solibacillus sp. iso_87; assembly: GCF_056173085.1. Classification (NCBI taxonomy): domain Bacteria; kingdom Bacillati; phylum Bacillota; class Bacilli; order Caryophanales; family Caryophanaceae; genus Solibacillus; species Solibacillus sp. iso_87. The sequence goes on along the minus strand of NZ_CM149656.1, from coordinate 3,430,926 downwards.
AATTGCAAAAGCTGGTGTAATCGATAGCGGTTTTGCGGCTTACAATCATACGCAATCACAAATGAACTTCTTAATGCATAAAAATGCTTATATTCCAGTAGGTTTCTGGTTACCGAATGAAATGAAAAATGATACGCCGGACAGTTTTGAATTTGGCTTCACACCAACACCGATGAATGATCCTGGTCAGCCATTAGCTCTTGTACCGGATATTCGTACAATTGCAATTGCCGAAAAAGCAAAAAATCCGGAAGCTGCAAAAGCATTTTTAGAATTCATTTTTACGGAAGAATATGCGCAGGCATTTGCTGAATCAACGGGTGCGATTATGAACATGAAAGACGTTGATTTGTCTTCAAATACAAATGTACAGGATTTCTTGAAAAATATTAATGAAATGATCAACAATCCAGGTGCTGTTCATACGTATAAACGTTATACACCAGATGCTGAACTGCAAAAAATTGCGGTTGAAATTACAAATGAAATTAAATTATTAATTATTGATATCTTACTTGGTGAAATTACTGCTGAAGAATTCGTCGATAAGATGGTGAAAAAAGCAGAGGAACTAAAAAAATAAGGTGGGGGAAATGAGGTTGCTAAAAGCTTTTTAGCAACCTCATTTAATCAATAGAGAAAGGAGTAACGACAATGACCTTTTCTTCCAAAAGCAAATATTTGTTTTTAGCATTCTGTTTACTGCCGACTTTTCTGCTCTTTTTAATTTTTACTGTTTATCCTATGCTAGGCGGGTTGTATTACTCATTTTTTGAATGGTCAGGAACAAGTGCAAACAAAACATTTATCGGCTTAGATAATTATATTCGTCTATGGAACGACTCCATTATTAAAAAGGCGATCATAAATGACTTTTTCTTCGTATTTGTAAAAATCATTGGGATTATGACGCTTGCTCTATTTTTTGCAGTGGCATTAACACAGTTAAAAATCAAAGAAGCGCCATTTTACCGGATCGTATTCTTCTTTCCTAATATTATGTCTGTAGTAGTTATCGGGATTTTATGGCAGTTTATTTATGATCCGAACATGGGGATTGTAAACAGCTTATTAAATCAGGTCGGATTGACAGAATGGGCTCGCCCTTGGTTAGGTGATAAAACATGGGTACTGCCTAGTATAGCGATTCCCGCAATTTGGGCAGGGATTGGATTATTTATGCTTCTTATTATGGGTGGTATTTCGAATGTGCCGAAAAGTTTATATGAAGCTGCAGATATTGATGGTGCATCCGAATGGCAGCAATTTTGGCATATTACAGTTCCGCTCGTTTGGCCACAAATAAAAACATCAATCCTTTATATCATTATTACGTCTCTTAACGGTTCGTTTGTACTTGTGCAAGTAATGACAGGTGGTGGACCGGGTAGTGCTTCAGAAGTAATGGGCTCGTATTTATACCAGCGCGCGTTTGAAGACTTCCAATTTGGCTATGGTGCAGCGATTGGTGTTCTAATTCTTGTCGTGTCGCTCATTACAGTTCTCATTTCCCAATTTATATTGAAAAAAGAAAAAGTCGAATATTAACGGGGGGAATTTAGATGAAAGTAGTTTCACAAATTTTAGTACGTATCCCGTTAATCCTATGGGCGTTTATCGTAATTTTCCCATTAATATGGATGTTTATGGGTGCGTTTAAATCGAATGCAGAAATCTTCACGTCACCTTGGTCAATGCCGACTGATTTTAGTTTCACAAATTTTGAACGCGCGTGGAATGACTACAATATCGGGCGAGCATTTTTAAACAGTTTTTTTGTAACAGTACTTGGCTCATTTTTAACACTCATATTATCGATTCCAACAGCTTACGCATTGGAGCGTGTTCGTTCGAAATTTGGTGAAGTGCTAGTGAATGTTTATTTAGCGTCAATGATGATTCCATCCGTTTTAGGTTGGATCCCTCTATTTTTCTTATTAATGAAGTTTAATTTACTAGATAACTTGTGGGCGTTATCTCTTGTTTATGCCATTTCACATGTGCCGTTTACAATCTTCATTCTCGTTGGGTTCATAGGAAATATTCCAAAAGAGCTGGAAGAAGCAGCGGTCGTTGATGGTATGAGTCCATATGGAATTCTGTTTAAAATTGTGACACCACTCATCAAGTCTGGGATTATGACCGTGACGATTCTGAATGCCATTTCATATTGGAATGAATTTTTCATGGCGTTAATTTTACTGCAAACCGAAAATAAAAATACGTTAGGTGTTGCGATGAATTTACTGAAAATAGATGCGCAATACGATAGTGCATGGGGTGTATTATTTGCGGGACTATGTATTGCAGTTATTCCGGTAATCATTTTCTATTCGATTTTCCAACGCCATATCGTAAAGGGTATGACAGAAGGTGCAATCAAATAGGAGGGGAAATCATGTCTTTTTCACGAGTAGAAGAGTTTATAGAAACAGCGATCCATAATAAAGAACTGCCTGGTGCAGTATTGGCTATGGCAAATGCAAAAGATGTCCTTTACTGTAAAGCATTTGGCATGGCCCATACGGAACCGCAAATTCCAATGACGGAACAGACGATGTTTGATTGTGCTTCATTAACGAAAGTAACAGCAACGGCAAGCTCGGTTTTATTATTGCTCGAGCAGGGTTTTATTGATTTAGATGATTCCATTAGCTATTACTTTCCAGAGCTTAAACTAATGCATGAAGAAGTTAAGATTCGTCATTTATTAACACACACGAGCGGCTTTCAGGCTGAAATCAAGTTTTATAATGAAGAGATAGCTTACACTGATGTCATTGAGCGGATAGTACAGGAAAAAGAACGGGAAAATGTAGAGCAGCAGGTGATCTATAGTGATGTAAACTATATTTTATTAGGAAAACTGATAGAAAAAGTTACCGGAATTTCATTAGCGGACTATGCCGATAAAAATATTTTTCAGCCGCTTCGTATGCACAATACCGTATTTAATCCGTCTGACCAGTTACAGGGGGAAATTGCTGCAACTGAATACCGTACCTATTTAAAGAAACACCAATGGGGTGAAGTGCATGATGAAAATGCACTGCATTTTGGCGGAGTAAGCGGGCACGCTGGGTTGTTTTCAACTGCAGAAGACTTGGCAAAGTTTGCTCAATCGTTTATGAAAGGTACCGATTCTATTTTTCACGAGCATACTAAACAATTGGCAAAGCAAAGTTTTACTAAACAGCATGAGGAACAGCGTGGGTTAGGATGGCAATTGTATTCTTCACCTTCATCTTCCGGCCAATTTTTAAGGGAAGGTTTTGGGCATACCGGTTTTACGGGCACTTCCATTTGGATATCGGATGAGAAGCAATTAGCAATTATTTTGTTAACAAATCGCGTTCATTTTGGACGTAGTTGCGAAATTCAACGGTTTCGACGAATCGTGCATAACTTAGTTGCACTTGAAAATGAATAGATAAGGTGAGCATATGTCAGGAAAACTATGGATTGGTATAGATGGCGGGGGCACGAAAACAACTGCTGTAATTGGGGATGAAAGTGGACATTTACTTGCAGTTGCCAAAGGAAGTTCCGGTAATTTAACAGCGATTTCAACAGAGCAGTTGTACACACTTATAAATGAATTAATCGACCAGTTGTTAATAAAGACAGGGGCCGCATTTACAGATGTGGAAATGGTATTTGCTGCAATGGCAGGGGCAGATCGACAAGCTGAACAACAGAAAATATATGATGCGTTTAAACAATCACCAGTTCCGGAAAAACTTAAAATCAAGAGTGATATCCATGCCGCATTAGCAGCGGGAACTTGGGGCAGAGAAGGTACCTTACTTATTGCCGGGACCGGAGCGATTATATTTGGTTATGAGCAGCAAAAAACATTTCGTGTTGGTGGCTGGGGCTATTTATTAGGTGACGAAGGAAGCGGCTATCATTTAGGGAAGCTGGCCATTCGTTCCGTATTAAAAGCGCATGATGACAAAGTGCCTTTGAAACCTTTTCAGGAAAAGATATTGACCCATTTTAATGTACTGTCACCTGACCAGCTCATTACAAAAATTTATGGCAGCCTGAATCCCGTGACAGCTATTTCTTCTGTAAGCAGAATCGTGCTAGATGCTGTTGAAGAAGATCAAATAGCAAAATCCCTTGTCACTACAGTTCAAGAAGCTTTAATGGAACTTATTGAAAGTGCCTATTCACGAATTGATCGGACGAAGCCGGTTGTATTACATGGCGGATTATTTTCGAATAATACATTTTATGAAGCGTTTACCTTACGTTTTTCATCGCGATTTCCTGATTTGATTGCTTTGAAGCCAATAATTTCGGGAACAGTTGGAGCTTACTTATTAGCATTACAAGAAAGTAAAGTTGAAGTAAGTGATCCAGTTAAACAAACGATTCAACAAACATGGCGTCTATTGGAAGGTGAGATAACATGAATTACGATCAATTAACGACTGAAAAACGAAATAATGAAACAATGAATTTGGATATAATGCCTATCTCGGACATACTTCAAATCATGAATAAAGAAGATATGCAAGTTGTGAAAAGTGTCGAACAAGTTTTACCTACCATTGAGAAAGTAATTAAAAGAGTGGTTGAAAACATAAATAATGGAGGCCGCCTTTTTTATATCGGAGCGGGAACTAGTGGTCGTTTAGGAATGCTTGATGCATCTGAATGTCCGCCTACTTTTATGACCGATCCGGAGCTAGTACAAACGATCATGGCAGGCGGGAAGGATGCATTTTTCCAGGCAGTTGAAAATGCTGAAGATCGTTTGGAAGATGGAATACACAAATTAAAAGAAAAAAACGTAACGCAGTTCGATTCCGTTATCGGTATTACGGCAAGTGGTACGACACCATTTGTAATGGGTGCTTTAGAGTATGCGCAATCTGCCGGTGCCTACACGGTAAGTTTGACGAGCAATATTAATTCTGAAGTAAGCCGCTATGCGGAAGAAGCGATTGAAGTCGTCGTAGGGCCAGAAATATTAACAGGATCAACACGATTAAAAGCGGCTACATCGCATAAAATGATTTTAAATATGATCAGTACGGCGTCGATGGTTCAATTAGGCAAAGTGTACGAAAACTTAATGGTCGATGTACATGCAAGCAATAATAAATTAATAGAGCGGGCTAAAAGAATTGTCATCGATGCGACGGACTGCAAATATGAGGAAGCAGAAGAAGTACTTGAAAAAACAAAATTTGCAGTTAAGCCAGCAATTGTCATGCTAAAGACAAATGAAAATTATGAACGAGTAAAGCTTGCGTTAGAACAAGTAAATGGCCATACAAGGAAAGCTATTTTACTTTTAAACAATAGTTAATAGCGAGAGTTGTCATGAATAATTCTGGCAACTCTTTTTTGTTTTTTACTAAAACTTCTGTATAGTGCAATAATATTTCTTATAAAACCATTGTTTCCATTTTTTGTGCCTGTTAAAATTGAAATGTACTAATATTCAGAAAAAGGGTGGCGGGGAAATGGGTATTTATACAGAAGAACATGAGATGTTTAGAAAAGCTTTACGCAAAATGCTTGATAAAGAGGCGTATCCTTATTTTGAACAATGGGAAAAGGTTCGGGATATTCCGCGTGAGTTTTGGCTGAAGCTTGGGGAGAATGGCTTTTTATGTCCAATGGTGAGTGAAGAGTATGGGGGACTTGCACTCGATTTTGGCTATTCTGCTATATTAACGGAGGAACTTGAGCGTGTTGGCGCAGGGTTAGCAAGCGGGATTTCGCTTCATTCCGATATTGTGACACCTTATATTGAAGCATACGGGACAACTGCACAAAAGGAAAAATGGCTTCCTAAAAGCGTTACAGGCGAGTACATTTCAGCTATTGCTATGACGGAACCGGGTGCAGGCTCTGATCTTGCAGGCATTCAAACGACAGCGAAAAAAGACGGCGGGTTTTATATCTTAAATGGTGAAAAAACGTTTATTACGAATGGCATTCATGCAGATTATGTTGTTGTCGTTTGTAAAACAGATCCGCAGGCAAGTCCGGCATATAAAGGGGTTAGTCTACTTATAGTAGAGAATGGTACACCTGGTTTCAAGCGTGGAAAAAAACTCGATAAAATCGGGATGCACAGTGCAGATACTGGAGAGCTAATTTTTGAAGATGCACATGTACCGGTAGAAAACTTATTAGGGGAAGAAAACCGGGGCTTCTATTATTTAATGGAAAAACTGCAGCAGGAACGTCTTATTGTTGCTATAGAAACACAAATCGAGGCTGAGTGCTGTTTGAAACTTACAGTAGACTATGTAAAAGAACGAAAAGCATTCGGCAGCCGCATCGCCGATTTCCAAAATACTCAATTCAAGTTGGCGGAAATTGCAACTGAAATTGACCTTGGCCGTACATATGTCGATAGTTTAATTGCCAAGCATATTGCAGGACAAGATATCGTGAAGGAAGTATCGATGGCCAAATGGTGGATCAGTGAAATGGCCAAGCGTGTCGTATCGGATTGTCTGCAGCTGCACGGTGGTTACGGTTATATGGAGGAATATGAAATTGCACGACGATACCGTGATATTCCGGTAGCAGCAATTTACGCGGGTACGACCGAAATCATGAAGGGGATTATCGCAAAACAAATTATAAAATAGACTTACAAAGGGGATGGAATAATGAAAAATGTATATATCGTAGACGGGGCACGTACAGCATTTACAGCTTTTGGAGGTTCTTTTGCAACAATAGATGCAGTACAGCTTGGTACAAAAACAGCAGTGGAAGCGTTAAAGCGTGCAAACGTACAGCCTGAGCAAGTCGACCATGTCATTTACGGGGGGGTAATTACTACCGGTGCGAACTCAGCATATTTAGCCCGTCATATAGGCCTTTATGCAGAGGTGCCAAAGGAAGTGCCGGCATTAACTTTAAACCGTCTTTGCGGATCGGGTATGCAATCGGTTGTATCGGCGGCTCAGATGATTCAGCTAGGTGAAGGGGAGGTTGTACTCGCTGGCGGAGCGGAAAATATGTCCCAATCGCCATATTCGAATTTCGAACAACGCTTTAGCGGTTCGAAACTAGGCAACCTGGAGTTTACAGATATGCTACAAGCGACATTAACTGACCGGTATACGGGCTCAGGGATGGGCTTGACGGCAGAAAAACTTGCTGAACAATATACGATTTCTCGTGAGGAGCAAGATGCATTCGCACTTCTATCAAACGAACGTGCTGCAAAAGCGCGCCAGGACGGTATCTTTGCAAAAGAGATTGTGCCGGTTGCTGTAGCTACGAGAAAAGGCGAGATTTTAATAGATCAGGATGAACATATTAAAGAAGGCGGTACACTGGAGAGCTTGGCAAAATTACGCCCAGCATTTAAAAAGGACGGCTCGGTTACTGCTGCAAACGCTTCTGGAATTAACGACGGGGCAGCATCTGTCGTTGTCGCAAGTGAAGACTTTGTAAATGAACATGGGGTAAAGCCGTTAGCCCGCATTGTCTCATGGGGAATAGCGGGTGTTGACCCGACAATTATGGGAATCGGACCCGCTCCGGCAATTCGTCAAGCATTGGGGCGTGCGAATTTAACAATTGAAGACATGGACTTAGTTGAAATTAATGAAGCATTTGCAGCCCAATATATCGCGGTGGAGAAGGAACTTGGCTTGGACCGTGAGAAAACGAATGTAAATGGTGGTGCAATCGCACTCGGTCACCCGGTAGGTGCAAGTGGAACAAGAATTATCTTATCCGCTGCATATGAACTGCAGCGACGCAACGGGAAGTATGCGGTTGCAAGTCTTTGTATCGGTGGCGGACAAGGAATTGCTCTAATTATCGAGAGAGTGTAGAAGCTAGGCGTGCTGGAAGGATATTTCCGGCATGCTTTTTTGTTGTGGACGTTTTTATTAGAACTAATTAAAATATATTAGATGATTTTCAAATTTATTAGAAAATCCCCCAGCTTTCACGCTCCGTTTTTCAATTGACACATCGCCTTCTTTTTTCGCTGTAAAACACACCAACCGATATTCCGCCAAATTTTCGCATTAATAATGGAATATGGTACACTAAAGCCAACGAATAAAAGGTGGTAAAACAATATGTCAGCAATTAGCTTATTAAACGAAACACTTCAAAATAAATGGTCGTTTGAAACGACAATGAAAATACAAGAGGAAATGATTCCTGCGATGGTTGAGGGAAAAGATATCGTGGCAGAATCACCGACAGGCTCAGGGAAAACATTAGCCTACACATTACCGATTTTAAATAAAGTAGACGGTAACAAGAAACAAACTCAGGCATTGATCGTTGCACCTTCACAAGAGCTTGCGATGCAGATCGTTGAAGTAATCCGTGACTGGACAGCAGGAACAGACATCACTGTGCAGCAACTAATCGGTGGTGCGAACTCGGCACGCCAAATCGAAAAATTAAAGAAAAAGCCAACAATCGTTGTCGGGACACCAGGTCGTCTGAATGAATTGGCACGCCAAGGTAAATTAAAACTTAAAGAAATCGAAACAATCGTTTTGGATGAATGCGATCAGTTGCTTAGCCGCGAGTACCGTGTTGTCGTAAAATCGTTTATCGAAAATGCAGCATTCGGCCGTCAAGTCGTTGTCGTTTCGGCTACAATTACAGAAGAGATCAAGCTTGTAGCAGAGCGCTTAATGTTCGAGCCGATCAGCATCGAAATAAAGCCGGAAGATATGGTGAAGTTCGGTAAAGTTGTCCACTCTTTCGTAAAAGTGGAAGAGCGAGACAAAACAGATATGCTTCGTCGATTAGCTAATATTGAAGGATTGCGCGGATTGGCATTTGTTAATAACATCGACCAAGTACTAATGAAACAGAACAAGCTGGAGTACCGTGATGCACCGATTGTAGCACTTCATTCAGATATGAAAAAAGATGAGCGTAAAAAAGCGCTGGATGCATTCCGAAAAGGGGAAGCACGCATTTTAATTGCGACGGATATTGCTGCACGAGGTTTAGATATTTCAGGTTTAACACATGTTATTCATGTTGATGTACCAAGAACAATCGAGCAGTATACACACCGTTCAGGGCGTACAGGACGTGCCGGTGCTGACGGTGAGGTACTGACATTACTATCGTACAAAGACGAAAAGACATTCAAAAAATGGTTGCGCGATCTTTCCTTAAAAGGTGTTCAAAAAGTATGGACTCAAGGACAGCTTGTCGAGGGGAATGCAAAGACAGTATCTTCAAAAGCGGCACCTGCAGCGAACAAAGCAACAGAGAAAAAGCCGTACCAAGCAAAGTCCAATAAAAAAGGTATGACTTTCAGTAAGAAAAAGGAGAAATAATTCATGACATTCCAAGAGAAGTTGGAGCAATTTGCAGATTTAGCCGTTCGAATCGGAGTAAATATTCAAAAAGGACAATATTTATTAATTAACACATCTACGGATACGCTGGACTTTACACGTATTGTCGTTAAAAAAGCATATGAAGCAGGCGCAAGCCGTGTTCATGTAAACTTAACTGATGCCAGCTTTGAACGTGCTTATTATGAGAATGTTACGGTAGAAGAAACAGCTAATTTCCCGAAATGGGTTGTTGCACAACGTGAAGAATTAATTGAACGTAAAGGTGCACTTCTTTGGATCGATGCGGAAAATCCTGATTTACTGGCAGGTATTGATTCAGAAAAAATCGGAACGCAGCAAAAAGCAGCCGGTGCAGCATTAGTAAATTACCGTAAAGCTGTTATGAATGATGATATTGCATGGTCAATTATTGCTGTTCCTTCGCCGAAATGGGCGGCAAAAGTATTCCCTGATTTACCGGAACAAGAGCAGGTTCCCGCATTATGGGATGCTATATTCACAACAGTGCGTATTGGTGAAGGGGATGCAGTAGCAAACTGGCAAACTCATATTGAAAACTTACAAGTACGTGCCGATATGCTGAATAAGAAAAAGTATGCGAAGCTTCATTACACGGCACCTGGTACAGACTTGACGATTGAACTTCCGGACAAACATCTGTGGAAAAGCGGAAGCAGCGAGACACCGGATGGTACGACATTCATCGCGAATATGCCGACAGAAGAAGTCTTTACATTACCTGCAAAATATGGTGTAAGCGGCTATGTATCAAATACGAAGCCACTCGTTTATAAAGGTAATATTATTGATGATTTCAAGCTGACTTTTGAAAAAGGTAAAATCGTTAACGTTGAGGCAAAAGTAGGTCAGGACTTATTACAGCAGCTAGTTGCTTCTGATGAAGGGTCTTCATATTTGGGAGAAGTGGCATTAGTACCACATGAATCACCCATCTCTTCATCAAATATTTTATATTACAACACATTATTTGATGAAAATGCCTCTAACCATTTAGCAATCGGAGAAGCATATCCGACTTGCTATGAAGGTGGCAAGGAACTTGAAAAGGGCCAACTGGAAGCACTGGGCATTAACACATCGATCACACATGAAGATTTCATGATCGGCAGTGCGGAAATGGATATTGACGGAATTCTGGCGGATGGCACAACAGAACCGATTTTCAGAAAAGGTAATTGGGCATTCTAACAATTGAAGGTGGGGTGAATAAATGCGAAAAATAATATTCAGTCTTATTTTTTGTATTGTTCTGTTTCCAACGGCTGCATTAGCCAATGAACGGGAAGTTTATATTGCACTTGGCGACTCTTTGGCAGCAGGGCAAACACCTTACAGTCAAATTGATGCAGGTTATACCGATTACATTGCTTTGCAGCTGGAGCGCCATGGCAAGCTCGGGCATTTTTCTAAAGAGCTTACTTTCCCTGGTTACCGTGTAAAAAATGTGATTGAAACAGTTCAGTCTGAAAAGGCCGCACCATTACTAAGTGAAGCAACATTAATCACACTGTCAGCAGGAGCGAATAATTTACTGCCGCTTATTACACATAACCCGCAACAGGGAACACTCGCTTTTAGTCAGCTGAATGCGAATTTCGCATTAAATGAAGTACGTACCCAAATGGAAGAGCTGCTTTCGTTAATTAATGAAAAGGCACCGAAAGCGGCAGTTTATGTACTTGGCTATTATTTCCCTTATGCTAGTGTTCATAAAGAACAGGCAGCTGGAGCGGTAGAGGCGGTACAGCTTTTAAATACGATACTGAAGCAGGAAACAGAAGCAGCAGGCTATATATTTGTGGATGTTTATGAAGCATTTGAACAGCAGCGCACAACATATTTGCCGAATGTGGCTGATGTGCATCCAAACCAGCTTGGGTACCGTATGATGGCTAATGAAATGTTGAAAAGTTATAGCGGGAATGAGGCACTCATTTTGCCGATCGCTGCAATGCCAGCCCCAAATCCGAAAACATTTGAAGAAATACTGCAGTTGCAAAGGGAGTCAGCTGTAGAAGAAGTACCATATATCGCACTGCATATGCTGGGTCAACCGATACCGATATTTGTATAAAAAAAGCATTCCATCAAGAATTTCTTGAAGGAATGCTTTTTTGTGTTCAACTACTCGCTAATCTTAACGTCACGTAGTTGATAGATGCTGTCAGTACCAACATTGAAGCCAGACACTTTATCAGATACACCAGTTAAAGTATATGGGTGTAATACGAATGCCATTGGCGACTCGTCAGAGATAAGTTGTAAAGCTTCTTTGTAGATTGCTTCACGTGCAGTTGGATCTGCTTCACGACGACCTTTTTCTAATAATTCATCTACTTTTTCGCTTGTGTAGAATGAACGGTTACCTGGGTCACCATGTTGTGAAGAGTGGAATAATGCATATAGACCGTAGTCCGCATCACCAGTTGGGTTAGACCAGCCTAAGATGAACATATCGTGCTCACCAGCAGCTGTTTTTTCCAAGTATGAACCGAACTCCATTACTTCGATTTCAGCTTGAATGTTTAATTTCTTCAATTCTTCTTGTAAAACAATTGCAACTTGTTGACGAGCAGGGTTATCATTCGTCCAAATTGTTGTTTTAAAGCCGTCCGCATATCCTGCTTCTGCAAGTAATGCTTTAGCTTCGTCAATGTTGTAAGCCATAGAAGTCACATCTTCTGTGTATCCGAAAATACCAGGAGCTAATGGTGAAATCGCAGGAATACCAAAGCCTTCATAAATACCTTCGATTAAAGTCGGGCGATCGATTGCTTTAGAAATTGCTTGACGTACTTTTGGATCGTTGAAAGGTTCTTTCTCAGTATTGAAACCAAGGTATGTTAAAGATGAAGAAGCTGTTTCTAATACAGAAGCACCATCAAAACTATTAACATTTGCTACTTGACCAGGCTCTACTGCACCAATAATGTGTGCAAAACCTGATTGTAATTCAGCAACACGAGTAGCACTTTCTGGTACTACTTTAAATGTTACAGAATCAATGTGTGCTGGAGTGCCAGCATATTCTGCGAACTTAACTAATTTAATTTCAGTACCCGGAGTCCAGCTCTCAAATTTGAATGGACCAGTACCAACCGGGTTTGTTCCGATTACAGAACCAGCTTTAACTGATGAATCAGCTTCCATTGCAGCGTAATCTTCTTCGATTGATTTAGGTGAAATAATACTACCACCATTATGCGTTAAGTGAGCAAGTAATGGTGAGAATGGGTATTCAGTTACGAATTGAATAGTAGATTCATCTACTACTTTAACTTCTGTTACCATCTCAAATAAGAAAGCACGTGGAGATGCAACTTCTGGATCTAATAAACGGTCGAATGAAGCTTTTACAGCATCAGCATTAAATGCTTCACCATCATGGAAAGTAACACCTTGTTTAAGCTTGAATTCCCAAGTTAAATCATCTACTTGAGTCCAAGATTCTGCAAGACCAGGTACTAATTCCCCGTTTGCATCACGGTTTACTAATGTTTCATAAAGGTTTGATTGAATGTTAGATGATGGTACGTCATTTGAACCATGTGGATCCAATGAGCTTGCATCAGATAACTCGGCGATAATTAAGTCGCCGCCAGCCGCAGCCTCCTCTGTAGTACCAGAGTCAGTATTTGTTTCAGTTCCAGTGTCTCCGCTATCTTTTGATGTGTCTTCTGAATCATCCCCACCAGCACATGCAGCTAGCACAAGTGCAAGTGTAAATGTAAGAAGTAGCATCCATAGCGACTTTTTAGAAAATGACATGTTGGAAGTCCCCCCATTTAGTTGATTTTAGAATATTACAAAAATGTAATTTCTGTTAATAGAATAGCACATGATTACAAAGCATCAAATACAAAAAAGAAAAAAACTTTTTTAAGTAGAAAAATTATGTTTTTTATAGTATCTTATTATAATGTTATTAAATTCAGAAAAATGATAAAAATCTAACAGAATCAAGTTTTTGGATTTGTTTCCATATAAAAGTACATTATGCAAGTATAACTTTTGAACTAAAAAATATAAAAATATTAAAATATTCTGAATTTTAGTAAAAAAATATTATGTTGAAATGTTCAGATTTCAGTCTATATACTAATGCTTATACAAATTTAATATTGTTGTAAGAAGGAAAATAAAATTTGAAAGGGTGAATTATATTGAGTACAACACAAACAGAGCAAAATCCTTCTACTGTGAGAAAAAGTAATCCCCGAGCAGAAGCTTTTAAAACATTTATGAAGCGTTTATTAAAAAATAAAGCGGCAGTAGTTGGTGGATTAATCATTCTTTTTATCATTTTAGTAGGGATATTTGGACCATTTTTAGTAAAGACAGACCCAAATGCTCAAAATATTTTAAACAAATTACAACCACCTTCAAAAGAGCATTGGTTTGGTACTGATAACTTCGGGCGGGACATTTTCTCCCGTATTGTTAACGGTACAAAGCTAACGTTAACGGTAGGATTTTTATCCGTATTTATTGGCGGAATTATCGGAGTCGTAATAGGAATTGTAGCCGGGTATTACGGAGGGGCAGTAGATACAATTACGATGCGTCTTATGGATATTTTGCTAGCATTCCCTGGTATTTTACTAGCACTTGCGATTGTATCAGTATTAGGTGGTAGTTTAATAAACGTAATTATTGCGGTTGGGATATTCTCAATACCAGCATTCGCCCGTATTGTCCGAGGATCAACCTTACAAGTGAAAAAACTCGAATACATTGATGCGGTAAAAGCACTCGGTGCATCAGATATTCGTATAATCTTTAAGCACATTTTACCGAATATTATGTCACCTATTATCGTACAAGCAACGATGCGTATTGCAACGGCAATTTTGACAGCTTCCGGCTTAGCATTCCTAGGTTTAGGCGCACAGCCGCCAGCAGCGGAATGGGGAGCTATGTTAAGTGATGGTCGTGCGTTTATGCATAATGCGGGACATATGGTATTAATTCCTGGAATGATGATTGTTATCGTAGTTTTGGCATTTAACATTTTTGGTGACGGATTACGTGATGCACTTGATCCGAAGATGAAACAATAGGAGGTGGAACAGTAAATGACTAAATATATTATTCGTCGTTTATTACAAACGATTCCCGTATTGTTTGGGGTTTCAATTTTAGTATTTTCATTGATGTTCCTAATTCCTGGAGATCCTGCACAAGTAATGGCAGGGGAAGGTGCATCTGAACAAACGGTAGAAAATTTACGTGAAAAACTGGGTCTGAATGATCCGCCATATGTGCAATACGGCCGATTTTTAGGGAATGCCCTGCAGGGTGATTTAGGAAACTCCATTCGCAGCGGACGCCCGGTAATGGATGAAATTCAGGCACGTTTTTGGATTACGGTGGAAGTGTCTGTATATGCCACAATTTTAGCTGTATTTATCGGTTTAATTGCCGGAATCATTTCGGCAGTCCGTCATTATACGCTTACTGATGTATCGATTATGATTGTCGCACTTTTCGGTCTATCAATGCCGAACTTCTGGTTAGGTTTACTGCTGATCCAATGGTTTGCATTAGGAAATCTGCCATTCGGTATGGACTTGCCGGAATTTTTAAAAATGCGTCCTTCCGGATGGGGAGATTCATGGCGCCAAATAATTTTACCTGTCGTAACACTAGGGACAGGGGGAGCAGCAATCATTGCTCGTATGACACGTTCGTCAATGCTTGAAGTAATCGGTCAGGACTATATCCGTACTGCTCGTGCAAAAGGTGTGTCAGAGCGTATCGTTATTTACCGCCATGCACTGAAAAATGCGCTCATCCCTGTAGTAACGGTTATTGGTCTGGAGTTTGGCGGTTTCTTAGGCGGTGCTGTATTAACTGAGACAATTTTTGCTATTAACGGTATGGGACGTCTGACAATTGATGCAATCAGGCAAAGGGATTTCCCGATTGTACAAGGGACTGTACTAGTAATTTCACTGTTATTCGTAATTGTAAACCTGCTTGTTGATATTTCTTACAAGTTCTTAAATAAACGAATTGACTTGAACTAAACATGAAAAGAGGTGTGGCAAATGAATGAAACGGAAAACATTTTAGTCGTAAATAATTTACAAACATCATTCGGCACGGATGCTGGAGAAGTACGTGCTGTTGATGGTGTAAGCTTTACTGTTCCAAAAGGTAAAACAATCGGGATTGTAGGGGAATCGGGTTCTGGGAAAAGTATCACATCACTTTCAATACTGCGCTTACTTGCTTCAAACGGTAAAACGAAAGGTGGCGAAGTTCTTTTTAAAGGGAAGGACTTGCTGAAACTTTCAGAAAAAGCGATGCGTGATATTCGAGGAAACCAAATTTCTATGATTTTCCAAGAACCGATGACATCATTAAACCCGGTTTATACTGTAGGCCAACAAATTAGTGAAACAATCCGAATCCATAAAAAATTGGACAAAAAAGCAGCGATGCAGCAATCGGTAGAGATGCTGAAGCTTGTAGGTATTCCATCTCCGGAAAAGCGTGTTAAGCAATACCCGCACGAACTTTCAGGAGGAATGCGTCAACGTGTAATGATTGCGATGGCACTGGCATGTGATCCGGAAATTTTAATTGCGGATGAGCCTACAACAGCGCTGGACGTAACGATTCAAGCACAAATTCTTGAACTGATAAAAGATCTGCAAAATCGTCTAGGCATGTCTGTTATTATGATTACCCATGATTTAGGTGTAGTAGCGGAAACTTGTGATTATGTGGCGGTAATGTATGCAGGACAAGTGGTAGAATACTCAGATGTCCGTTCGTTATTCAAAAATCCGAAACATCCATATACGTTAGGATTACTTAATTCATTGCCACGTCACGATGTGGAACAGGAAAAACTGATTCCGATTAAAGGAATGGTGCCAAGCCCGCATGAAATGCCGGTAGGATGCCGCTTTGCTCCCCGTTGTCCTGTTGCAATCGAGCTTTGCCATAAAAAGCAGCCGGATTTACTGAATACAGATGACAATAGTTCAGAGCAAATCCGCTGTTGGATGTATTCGGACGAATGGGATGGAGAATCGGAGGTGACGCTATATGGCGAAAAAAGAACTGTTAAAGGTTGAGGGACTAAAACAGTATTTCCCGATTAAGGGAGGATTTTTAGGCCGTACAGTCAACCACGTAAAAGCGGTAGATGATATATCCTTTACGATTTATGAAGGGGAAACTGTCAGTATTGTAGGGGAATCGGGTTGTGGTAAATCCACGACAGGTCGTGCGATTTTGCGATTGGAAGAGCCGACAGATGGTTCCGTAGTATTTCAGGGGACTGATATTACGAAAATTCCGAAAGGCGAAATGCGTAAATTCCGCAAAGATCTGCAAATCATTTTTCAGGACCCGTATGCGTCGATCAATCCGCGTCAGACAGTTGCAAGTGTGCTGAACGAAGCAATGCATATTCAAAATGTACTGCCGTCAAATCAGCGACGTGCCCGTATCGAACAACTGCTTGAAACTGTTGGATTACGACCATACCAGGCAGACCGTTACCCACATGAATTCTCTGGTGGTCAACGTCAGCGTATCGGTATTGCCCGTGCATTATCGGTTGATCCAAAACTGATTATTTGTGATGAAGCTGTATCGGCACTGGACGTTTCGATTCAGGCGCAAGTGCTGAACTTACTGGAAGAGCTGCAAAATGAATATGGATTAACTTATTTATTCATCTCGCATGACCTAGGGGTAGTACGTCATATTTCGGATCGTATTATCGTAATGTATTTAGGGAAAATTGTAGAGATTGCCGATAAAACAAGCCTTTTCGAAAACCCCCAGCATCCTTATACGAAAGCATTATTATCAGCGATTCCTGTACCTGATCCGGATGCTGTAAAAAATCGTATTGTTTTAAAAGGTGATGTACCGTCACCTATCGATCCACCACAAGGCTGCCGATTCCATACACGCTGTCCATTTGCGACAGATAAGTGCAGAACGGAAGAACCTGTTTTGCGTACATCTTCTATTATGAAGAATACGCATGAAGCGGCATGCCACTACATGGAAGAAATTTCAGCCGGCAAAATGGCTGTAAAGCAGTAAGTATCGACCGCATCGTACGAACGAATATTCGTACGATGTGGTTTTTTTATTTTCCCTCATGTACACTTAGAGTTAAAAGATAGGAGGCGGTATTCATGAAAATTTTTCACACAGCAGATTGGCATTTAGGAAAAATAGTACAAGGTGTATCGATGACGAAAGACCAGCAATTTGTGCTTAAACAGTTTATCGAAGAAATTAGAAAAGAAAAGCCGGATGTCATTATTATAGCCGGAGATTTGTATGATCGGTCAGTACCACCGACAGATGCGATCCAACTTTTAAATAAAACATTGAAAGAAATTTTAGTCGATGAAAAAACGCCGATTTTAGCAATCGCTGGAAATCATGATAGCGCTACACGTTTAAATTTTGGCAGTGAATTTATGAAGGCGAGCGGTTTACATATCGTCGGTCATTTAGAACTGAATATCGATCCAGTTATTATGCATGATGAATACGGGGACGTTCATTTTTATTTAGTTCCTTTTGCAGAGCCGTCAATTGTACGGGCAGTATTTGACGATCAATCCATTACATCGCATGAAGCGGCGATGGCAAAAATCATTGACCAGATTAAGCAGACAATGGATTATACGAAACGCAATGTTATAATCGGTCACGCCTTCATTACAAAAGACGGGATGCCGGAGCCGAATACAAGTGACTCTGAACGTAAATTGACGATTGGCGGGACGGAATGTATCAGCTCAGCATTATTCGAACCGTTCTGTTATACAGCATTAGGACATTTACATCAGGCCCACTTTGTTGCAAACGAGAAAATTCAATATTCCGGATCGCCACTTAAGTATTCAGAATCTGAAGTGACACATAATAAGGGATTTTTGATTGTTGATTTAAAAGAAGACGGAACAGTGGCGATTGAAAAAAGACTGCTTACACCAATACGGGACATGCGTGTGGTGACGGGAATGCTTGAGGATATATTGCAGCATAAAGTAAATGACGATTATGTATTTGTTAAATTACAGGATGAACATTATGTGAAAGGTGCTGCCGAACTTGTCCGCACTGTTTATCCGAATGCTTTGCATATTGAACGAACGGTTGTGTATGAACAGCTTGAACAGCATGCGACAACAATGAACCGTGTTCAAATGGATGATTCGGAGCTGTTTGAACTATTTTACACGGAAATGACAGGCAAGCCTTTAAGTGATGAAATTAAAGAGATTTATACTGATGTATTAGAGCAGCTAATCGAAAATGAACGTGAAAAACAGGAGGTGCTGTAACGATGAAACCAATCAAATTATCGATGACAGCATTTGGACCGTATCATCAAAAAGAAGTTATTGATTTTACAAAACTCCATGAGCATGGAATTTTTGTCGTTTCCGGTGCAACGGGGGCGGGGAAAACGACTATTTTCGATGCGATTACGTTTGCACTTTATGATTCTGGAAGTGGAGAGGATCGGGAAAAGTCGCTGTTTTTACGCAGTGATTTTGCGGATGAAACGATTGATACGGAAGTCGAACTTGAATTTGAAGTTCACGGTCGCCTTTACCGTATTTGGCGGAAGTTTGGTCATGACGGTGCAAGTGCAAAGCGCGAATTTTTTGAGATTACGGATGGAGTCATTGTACCCGCTGTTGAAAAGTTTCAAGTGAAGCTCATTCAGTCGAAAGTTGAAGAACTGATTGGCTTAACACAGTCCCAATTTAATCAAATCGTCATGCTGCCGCAAGGGGAATTTCAAAAGCTCCTCACATCGGAATCAAAGCATAAAGAGGAGATTTTCCGGAAAATATTCAAAACGGAACGCTTCACGAAAATGGTGGAACTGCTGAAAGAGAAAAAGAATATTGCTGAAAAACATTTTGAACAAGCAAAGATGCAACAGGACAATACAATTCATGAAATCCGGTCCCGACTCCCTCATAGAGAATCGGAATTGTTTTCATCGCTGAACAATGATGTCATTAATCTGTATCAAGTAAAGAGTGCCTTGCTGACAGAACAGCAATATTATGAAGATCAATGTACTGCATTAAAAGGGGAATATGATTTTTCAAAAAATGAATTAAAAAAGTTAGTTAAAACAATAAATGAACAAAGACTGTTAAATGAGCGGATTGAAAAGTTTTTAATGCGGAAAGCGCGGCTCGAAGAATTACTGCAGCAAAAGGATAAAATACAAGCAGAACAGCAGAAACTTGTACTTGCCAAAAAGGCTAATCAAATTGAACCTTTAGAGCGTGAATATGAGAAGGTAAAACGGCAGCTTGAACAAGCAGAAGTCTCCTTACAAAAAGCAAAGACTGACTATGAACGTGCGCAGGCACAACTTCAGCAGGCGACAAATCATTATCAGGAGAAAAAGCGGCAAGAACCATTGTTAGATAACTATACAAAATCGATTTCGCAGCTTGAACAACTTGTTCCGATCTATCAATCGATTAATACACAGCGGGAAAATGTTTCAAAGCTTGCAGAAAACCAAAAAAACGCCAAGCAATTATTTGATAAGCTGCAAAACGAAGCATCCTCTTTAAAAGAAAAACATCAACAGCAGCAAGCCATTATAAATGAGCTGGAAGATGCGACCATTACATACCATGATACGTATGAAGTACATGCTGCATTAACACGGAAAATTGAAATGGTAAAAGAAGTGGCTGCATTACAGATGAATGTGGAAGCTTTAGTGAAACAGCTTGCAGATAAGAAACAAATTACTGATGAAACACAACAGAAGCTGCAAAACATGGAGCAGCAAATACGCAGCAATCAGGCAGCCTTTCTAGTGGCATCATTACAGCACGGGGAAGCATGTCCTGTATGTGGGAGCACAGAGCACCCAGCCATTCATAACAGCGAAGCGGTTGTCATTGATGAAAATGTGTTGGCACAGCTGCGTCAGGAAGGTGATAGGGCGATGCAAAGCTTTTATCAGGTCAATTCGCAATTAGATGTGGAAAAGGCAACATTGGAACAGAAAAGAAGTGCGCTTCAGTCACTTGAAGCTGAGCTTTCACAACTACATGAGTATGAACAGCAATTGGCCGTACTGACTGCGCAGTTGACAAAGCAAAAACAGCAGCAGGCCCAGCTTATCAATGAAAAGAAAACGATGGCACAGCTTTCAGAAAACAA
This sequence comes from Solibacillus sp. iso_87, assembly GCF_056173085.1. Taxonomy (NCBI): domain Bacteria; kingdom Bacillati; phylum Bacillota; class Bacilli; order Caryophanales; family Caryophanaceae; genus Solibacillus; species Solibacillus sp. iso_87. Next base: position 3,410,374 of record NZ_CM149656.1, on the reverse strand, counting down.
AGAAGTGTTGCAAGGTCGCATTGAAAAAGGGCAGCAATATGTAATCGATATTGATAAACAATATGCGCAGGAAAAAGGGAAGCTTGAGCAAAGTGAGCAATCATTATTGCCTCAGTTTTCTAGATTGGATGAAGTAACACAAGAATTGGCAAGCCAGCAGCAAAAACATCACCATTTAAAAATTGCGATTCAAAATGCACTTGAAGCGATGCAAAAAATCCAATTAGATGAAAAAACTTGTGAAGTGAACCATCTACATGCGAAGAATCTTGTAACAGAAAAACAGCAGGAATATACTTTAGCTCGAAAAGTATTTGAGTCAGCATTGCTGCAGGAAGGTTTCGACTTAGAAACGTATAAAACTGCGTTATTGCCTTTAAATGTACAGCAGCAAATTCAGGATGCGGTTGAAGCGTACAAGCAAAATGTTCATACATTATCTGTTCAAATTGCTGAGGAAGAACCTTTGCTTGAAGGAAAAGAACGAGCTGATTTAACGGCATGTGAGCAACAGATTCATGAGCTGAATGAGCAGATTGAGGCAAAGTACTCAAAAATGACACTGATCCAGTCCTATGTGGAGCAATGTGAGGAGACGCGCGATAGACTTGACCAATCCGCACAGCAGATCGAAAGCTATAAAGCGAAACTGATGCAAGTTGAACATGTTTATAATTTAATTCGCGGTCAAAATGATGCGAAAATTTCATTTGAGCGGTTTGTACAAATCGGCTATTTGGAAAAAGTGACCCATGCGGCAAATGAACGTTTGCGTGTCCTATCAAATGGCCAATACTTCCTGAAATCTACAGGAAGGAAAGAAGGAAATGCCCAAAGCGGACTCAGCATCGATGTATATGACAGCCATACAGGGCAAACGCGGGATGTAAAAACACTGTCCGGCGGTGAAAAATTTAATGCATCACTTTCATTAGCATTAGGAATGGCCGATGTTATTCAAAGTGTTCAAGGAAGTGTGCATATCGATACGATGTTTATTGATGAAGGCTTCGGTACTTTAGATGAGGAAGCGTTAAGAAGGGCAATCGATATATTGATCGATCTTCAACAAACAGGCCGCTTAATCGGCGTCATCTCCCATGTGGCCGAACTAAAAGCAGCAATGCCGGCTATTTTACAAGTGCAAAAGCTAAAAGAAGGCTACAGTAAAACGGAGATCATTATTAAATAAGAAAAAACACATTTCCCTCCAGTAAAAGTGGGAAATGTGTTTTTTTTGCATTAACGTTTTGGAGTTCGTCGTGTAGTTGCTGGTTGGGGTGTAGATTTTTTGTTGTCCATCATTTTTTTTATGATAGGATACACGATTGGTCCATATTTAATTGCTGTTTTAATAAGTTTATTTAATTTCATTAGTAAACACTCCTTAACGAATACATTTCGTATAAAAAATATACCCAAAGAACAAGCTTTCATAAACATTAACGTAAAACTTTAATCGCTTGAGCTAGATTCCATATCGCCAGGATGAACGTAATAACAACTAAAAGAATAAATCCGATAAAATGCGAACTAATAAAAAAATCCTGAATGCTCAAGGTCAAAGTATCGTTCCAGGAAAGAACGGAAGTGAAAAAGTAAATAATGTACAGAATCCCTAACAGTATCGGTATGAGTTGTGTAATAAAAGCTTTTTTAGAATGGCCTTTAACTGCATTATCTTTCGTAACAATAAATATAATTAACGGTAAAATAAACGGTGCAAAATAAAAGCTTAAATAGCTCAGTGCACTTAAACCTTTCGATTGATCCATTATTTATCACTCCTTCGTATCTATTATATGTAATTCTAGTACGTTTCAAAATAATAGCTGTTGAAAGTTGTAAAAATATTCGTTACAATGAGCATGTTCAAACAATAAAAAATTAGATGTACCACAAGGGGTGCCGAGAAAGTCGGCTGAGATTGTGCACGGGATTGCACTGACTCTTTGAACCTGTAAGTTAGCACTTGCGTAGGGATGTGGATAGAATCCGACTGTTCAAACGATAGTCAGGCTTTTGTCCTGACTATCGTTTTTTACTTTTTCTAAAAACCTTCTGAAAAAGTAAAAGCCTCCGGCGGATGTCATGGATTCGGATATGAGTTCTTTACGCGAGCGTAAAGCCGAATCCCGACGCAATTACGCTAATGCGTAATTGATTTCTATTCTATCCCTCTTCACTTTTGTTACATCGGATAAAAGAAAGGGGAATTGTTATGGACAGAATGAAATTATTGATGATGGTGGAGATAGCGATATTTGCTGCCATCGGACTTGTGTTGGATCAAGTATCATTTAAAATGTGGGCACAAGGCGGGTCAATCAGCTTTGTTATGGTACCGATCATGTTAATGGCTATTCGTTGGGGGTTAACGGCAGGACTTGCAACAGGTTTGCTGATCGGCGTTATGCAAATGATGTTCGGTGCTTACATTGTACACTGGCTTCAGGCAATTTTAGATTATGGTCTTGCCTTTACAGTAGTAGGATTAGCGGCAATTGTAAGAAAGCCATTATTAGAGGCTGCACAATCGTTCAATAAAGTAAAAATGGCACTTTATATCGTCATCGGGGCCCTTATAGGTGGTGCTTTAAGATTTGTTTCGCACTTGCTTGCAGGTGTCGTGTTCTTTAAAGAATATGCAGGCGATGATAATGTATGGGCCTATTCAATTATTTACAACAGTACTTATATGGTACCTGCTACAATACTTACGGCAATTATCGCAGTTATTTTATTCACTTCTGCACCCCGATTACTGCAAAAAGTAAAAACAACATAGCGAATAGAAAACTCAAGGCTTGCAGCGAGAAATACAATTCCCGCTGCAAGTTTTTTCTTTTTTATATAGTAGAAAGTCGTACTAAATTAGTAATAAACCGGTAAATTTTAAAATCCTTGAACAATTACAACCGATTTTAAGTATGCTATAGTTAAGGGTAGACATTGTTTAAGAGGAAGGAAGTTACACATGATTGTTACTACTCAAGAAGAAATACAGGCGTTTAAAAAAATTGGACGCATTTGTGCTGAAATTCGTGAGGCGATGAAAGCTGCGACAGTACCTGGCGTGACAACGAAAGAATTAGATGAAATTGCAGGCCGTATGTTTGCGGAAGCAGGCGCGGTTTCAGGTCCTAAAGGCGAATATGATTTTCCGGGATATACATGCATTTCAGTAAATCACGAAGTTGCACATGGTATTCCAGGTAACAAGGTTATTCAGGAAGGCGATATCGTAAACATTGATGTTTCGGGCTCTTTAAACGGGTATTTTGCAGATACAGGTATTTCATTTGTCGTTGGTGAAGGTTATGAAGAGAAAGAAAAACTTTGCACTGTAGCAAAATCAGCATTTGATCGTGCAATGACAAAGGTTAAAGCAGGTTCAAAATTAAATCAAATCGGTAAAGCTGTAGAGCGTGAAGCACGGGATCACGGGTTGACAGTAATTATGAACTTAACTGGTCATGGCTTAGGTAAATCATTACACGAAGAGCCAAACCATGTATTGAACTATTATGATGCTTGGGATACAACAATCATGAAAGAAGGCATGGTGTTGGCAGTAGAGCCGTTTATTTCGGCAAAGGCTGAGCATATCGTAGAATCAGGTGACGGCTGGACATTCATTACACCGGACAAATCATTAGTTGCCCAAATCGAACATTCGATTATCGTAACTAAAGACAAACCGATCATTTTAACAACATTAGAAGACTAAGTTATAAACGTGGGTGCATACATAAGTGCACCCGCGTTTTTTGTTCTATCAAAACATGGTCCCAACATAAAATAATCAAATGATTCAAATAAATGACTGCAACAATTACCAATTCCATACACTTTCAAGTAAAATATACATAAATAAATGGAGTAGGGGAGGCAGCACTATTTGAAAAAGCTAAAAGATGTGGATTTATCGCAAAAACTGGAGAAGGAAATCTATAAGAAGCAATTGAAAGCTTTGCAATACGAAATGCTAAATGCCCAGCAATTTTTATTCAACAATAAAATTGGCCTTATTATTGCATTTGAAGGTATGGATGCAGCAGGCAAAGGGGGAGCGATCAAGCGCCTAACAGAACGTATCGATCCGCGCGGGTTAATGGTATGGCCGATCTCTGCCCCACAGCCTCATGAAATGAGGTATCATTATATGCAACGTTTCTGGAGAAAGTTGCCGCAGCATGGCCAGATCGCAATTTTCGACCGTTCCTGGTATGGGCGGGTATTGGTGGAGCGCATAGAAGGGTTTGCTGAAGAAGCAGAGTGGAAACGCGCTTATGAAGAAATTAATAGCTTTGAGAAACAGCTGACAGATGAAGATTATATAATGATTAAATTTTGGATCCATATCGATTCGGATGAACAGCTTAAACGTTTTAATGAAAGAGCAGCCGATCCGTATAAATCATGGAAATTGACAGCTGAAGATTGGCGGAACCGTGATAAATTTAATTTATATTTTGAGGCAGCCGATGAAATGTTCGAAAAAACCGATTCGGAAAACGCTCCTTGGCACTTAATAGCAGGGAACGACAAAAACTACGCACGTGTTCAAGTACTAAAAGAAACAGTTGCCCATATAGAAAAAGAAGTTACAAAACGGGGCATGAAGCTTACAAACATTTTCGAAAAGGTTAAAGAAACAGTTGTAGATAAAGAGAAAACGGAATTTATAGATATAAAGCCAGAGCCTGTAAAATCAATAAAGAAAAAGTTGAAAAAACGGTAGGCAAGCTTTGAAATGAAATGAAGGTGGTTCAATGAAAAGCTTATTCAAGCTATTTCACAAGAAGGAGGGTCCAATGGTTCGACTTATTGGGCAACAATGTTCGCTTCGCACATTTACCCCGTCCGATGCGAAAGGGTTGGCAAAATTATTAAGAGACAATAAAATGTATTGGTCCGAATTTGAACCATTACATCGCGATGAATTTTACACAGAACAAGTACAGTATAATAAGATTTTGGAAAGCGTACATTTGCTGCAAACAAACCGGGAATTTTCTTTCGGAATTTTTTACAATGCGACAGGTCAATTAATCGGGCATATTTCACTCTATTCAATTAAACGTTTACCTTATTCAAGCGGTTTTATCGGCTATTCAATGGATGAGAATTTCACAGGTAGAGGAATTGTGACCGAAGCGGTACGTCTAGTTATGGAATTCGCTTTCATAACATTGAATCTTCACAGAATAGAGGCATATGTTGCACCACCAAATTCAGCTTCCATTCGAGTATTGGAAAAGTCGGGTTTTACAAGGGAAGGGTTATTGCGAGAGCTGTTGTATATAAACGGAAAATGGGTCGACCATTATATGTACGCCATTTTGCAGCGGGAATATAAAGGGACGACAATATAAAAAAGCGACAGTGTTCATTATGAAGAGCACTGTCGTTTATCATTTATTATTTATTTTTGGTCAACTGTGCCGTCCGTTACCAAATCCAGCTTTCCTGTTGCAGGATCGATAATAAGACCATGTACAGGAACACCTTTTGGCATTAGCGGATGTGTTCTAACTAAATCAACACTCTTTAATACGCTTGTTTCAACATCCCCAAAACCGCATAACCATTCTTTTAAATCAAATCGAGCGTAATTGATGACATCAATCGTTTCCTGTTTAATCCCTCGTTCAAGCATATGACCGATCATTACGTTCGGATCAACTGCACTCATCCCGCAGTCGTAGTGGCCGATAATATATACTTCATCCGCCTGTAATTCATAAACCGCTACAAGTAAACTACGCATAATCCCGCCGAATGGGTGATTTACGATTGCCCCTGCACTTTTTACAACTTTGACATCCCCATTGCGCAAATTCATTGCTTTAGGTAGTAATTCAACTAAACGTGTATCCATACAAGTTAAAACAACAATTTTTTTATCAGGATATTTTGTTGTAGCATACTGCTCATATTGTTTTTCATCTACGAATTTTCCGTTAAACTCTAAAATTGTTTGTAATGCAGACATTTGTTCTTCAAACCCCTTTCGATTCTTTTATATTTTAAAATATTTTTTAGATAATTCAAATAAATGCGCATTAATAAAGTTAAATTTCTACTAAATAGAGAGAAGTATAGCAAGAATCCGCTATCGAAAAAAACAACCACCTTTTAGAGTGGTTGTAAAAAACTTAATGATGATGGTGGCCATCCAATGATTTTTCGTTTGGCGCAAATGTGTTTGCCTTTGAATCTACTATAACAGAGTCGTGTGATTGTAAACCAATACGTAAATACATAATAAACATAAATAAGAATACAAGAAGTATTACCGTAAATCCTAACACTACCGTATAGTAGTCAGATAAGAACGGATAATGGTGATCAAACATTATAAAAACTCCTCTCTATTTTAGTGATAACAATCATTAACCAATTATAACCTAAAAAATTGGAACATTGTAGGGTAATTTAGTTAGTTAATGTAGAAAAAATTGTAAATATGGCGACATCTTAAAATTTTATTTATTGCTAAAAGACGGATTCTATCTTGCTATTAAAATGCCCAGTTCCCATTACGGAAAACTGGCTCAGCTTGTCCATTTGTAGTAATTCCGTCAATATTCATCTGTTCAGAGCCGATCATGAAATCGACATGTGTAATACTTTCATTTAAACCGTTTGCTTTTAACTCATCACGTGACATTGACTTTCCGCCTTCGATACAAAATGCATAAGCGCTGCCGATTGCCAAATGGTTAGATGCATTTTCATCGAATAATGTATTGTAAAATAAAATATTCGATTGTGAAATTGGAGAATGGAATGGAACAAGTGCTACTTCTCCTAAATAATGTGAGCCTTCATCTGTAGCAACAAGATTTTTTAACACTTCTTCACCTTGCTCGGCCTCTACTTTAACAATGCGCCCATTTTCAAATGTAAGTTTGAAGTTGTCGATAATATTACCGCCATAGCTTAATGGTTTTGTACTAGATACATACCCGTTTACACCATCTTTATGCGGTACTGTGAAAACTTCTTCAGTCGGCATATTTGCCATGAACTCTTCGCCTTTTTCGTTGATACTGCCTGCCCCGCACCACAAATGTCCTTTAGGAAGCTCAATCGTCAAGTCCGTCCCAGGAGCTGTATAATGCAATTTCGCATAGTTTTTATTGTTTAAGTAATCAACTTTTTCATGCAAGTTGTCATTATGCTGTGCCCAAGCTTCTACTGGGTTATCCAGATCCGCACGTGTCGCTTTAAAGATGGCATCCCATAATGCATCTAATTGCTTTTCTTCCGGTAAATCCGGGAATACTTTACGAGCCCATTGTTTTGATGGAGCTGCAATAACCGTCCAGCTAATTTTATCCGACTGAACATATTGACGGTATTTGTTTAATGCAGTGCCTGAAGCCTTCTGGAATGCTGCAATTCGTTTTGAATCAATCCCCGACAGTAAATCCGGACTTTGAGATACGATGCTCATAAATGCCGCACCTTCCTCAGCAAGCCATTCACGCTCCTGTACTTTCCAAGGAGGGAAGAAGTCGAAAGAATCTTCCGGTGCCAACTCATATCGAGCACGTGTAATTTGATCATCTGTATAATCTACAAATACTTGTTTAGCTCCAATTTCATAAGCGATTTTTGTCACTACTTGTACAAAAGGTGCCGATTCGATAGAAGCAGCAATATACAAATATTGATTCGGCTGAATATTGACACCGATTTTTACTGCTAGTTCTGCGTATTTCGTTAAATTTGCTTCGAACATAGAATTCATTGATTCATTCCTCCAATAATTTTCTTAAAAATTAGTTAATTCCTGACACATTAATAGTCATATTCGAGCTTAGATAAGAACAATAATGTGTCAAAAATAAAAAAATCTTCTTATAACTAGTGTAAAGGAAGTTAATAAAAATTTAAATATACCGAAATAAGAAAAGACATCGTAATTTGGAGGTACTATATATGGATATATCATCAGTTGTTGGGGTTATCATCGCCTTTATCGCCCTGTTAGTCGGGATGTTCTTAAAAGGCGTTACACCGGAAGTGTTAATAAACCCTGCTGCGATTTTAATTATTATTTTCGGTACGATTGCTGCAGTTACAATCGCTTTCCCGATGAAGGAATTAAAAAGGATTCCAAAGCTATTTAAAATTTTATTTTCAGAAACAAAACTCGCAAGTGATATCGACTTGATCAAAATGTTTTCACAATGGGCAGATTTAGCTCGTCGTGAAGGGTTATTGGCATTAGAAGGCAAAGCAGCTGAGATTGAAGATCCGTTTTTAAAAAATGGTTTAACATTAGCGATTGATGGTCAAAACGCAGACTATATTCGCGATGTATTAACAGAGGAAGTTGAAGCGCTGGAAGACCGCCATGCAAGTGGAGCAGGCATTTTCTCGCAAGCGGGTACATATGCACCGACACTTGGGGTATTAGGTGCAGTAGTAGGTCTTATCGCTGCATTAAAAGATATGTCTGATATTGATAAATTAGGTCATGCCATTTCAGCGGCCTTTGTTGCAACGTTATTGGGTATTTTCACAGGTTACGTTTTATGGCATCCATTTGCCAACAAGCTAAAACGCAAATCTGCTGTAGAAGTTAAGCAAAAGCTGATGATGATTGAAGGGATTTTATCCGTACTTGAAGGTGAAGCGCCTCGTGTGATCGAGCAGAAGCTGGCTTCATATTTAACGATGGAAGAACGTAAGCAAATTACCGAAAGCGGGGCGGGTGGCCTTGGCAAAGAAGCGTAAAAGACATAAAAAGCATGAGGAGCATATTGACGAGTCCTGGTTAGTGCCTTATGCAGATATATTAACTTTATTATTAGCGTTATTTATTGTACTTTTTGCATCAAGCTCAGTGGATGAGAAGAAATTAGAGCAAATGTCAGCAGTATTTAATAATATTTTTACCGGTGGCACAGGTGTAATGGACAACTCATCTGTCATACAACCACCTGATAATTCAACAACAGGGTTATCCAAATATATGGAGGATCAGGAACGCCTGCATGAAACGCAAAACCGTGTGGACGAGTTTATCGCGATTAATGAACTGGAAGATCAGTTTGAAACGAAAATGACAGAAGAAGGATTATTGATTACAATCCGGGACAGTATTTTATTCGATATGGGGCGAGCGGATGTAAAAGCGGAATATGCAACAATTGCTGACGAGCTTGCTCAACTATTAATGTTTGATCCACCGCGTAATATTGTCATTACAGGTCATACAGATAATGTACCGATTAAAACACCGGAATTTGATTCTAACTGGGATCTGTCAGTTATGCGTGCAGTAAATTTCATGAAGGAAATCGTTTCGGGCAATGAAGGACTTGATTCCAAATACTTTAGTGTTAAAGGCTTTGGAGAATTCCAGCCAATTGCTACGAATGATAATGAAGAAGGCAGAGCTAAAAACCGCCGTGTTGAAGTGCTCGTACAGCCACGTATAGCAGAAAATGGCGATATAATTGTAGAATAGTAAGAAAGCTGTCCAGAAAGGGAACCTTCTGAACAGCTTTTTTTATTAAAATTCATTGCTCATAAAAGAAGAAAGTACTTCCATACTACTGGATGAAAAGATTTAGTATTAATTTGACAATGGGTAAACAAAAGTTTATAATTATAAACAAATGTTTGATTCGAGGTGATAAAGTTGAATGAAAAGGAAAAATTAATTTTTCAATTAATAAAAAGGAATCCCTACTTATCACAACAGGAAATGGCGGAACAGCTTGGAATGTCCAGGCCGGCGCTTGCTAATATGATTTCTTCGCTTATAAAACGAGGGGAAATTTTAGGGCGTGCCTATGTTTTGCCGGAAAAAAATCAAATCATTGCAATTGGTGGTGCCAATATCGATCGTAAATTCACTATTGAGCAAAATGTCCAATTAGGGACTTCCAATCCTGCTACTGTTACAGAATCTGTAGGCGGCGTAGCCCGTAATATTGCAGAAAACTTAGGGCGATTAGGCAACCGTGTTTCACTGATTACTGTAATGGGTGAAGATCATGATAGTGCATTTATTGAACAAAATTGTAAGAGTATGATGAATGTAGATTTAGTAGAGAAATTAAGCGATTATAATACAGGTTCTTATACAGCAGTACTTGATAATATGGGCGAACTGGTAATATCGATGGCAAATATGGCGATTTATGATAAGTTGTTGCCGAGTGTTTTAAAAAAGCACGAAGCAATATTACAAAATGCCAGCTGTATTGTCATTGACTTAAACAGCCCGCTAGAAACAGTAGAATATATTAGGACATTCGCAATAGAGCGTAATATCGCATTGGCGGTTATCCCTGTTTCGTCACCAAAGATGAAGAATTTGTCGCAGGACCTGCATGGTGTCCGTTACTTTATTTGCAATCGTGATGAGGCGGAAAGCTATTTAAATATAAAGCTGGAAACATATAGCCATTATGAAAAAGCTGTTAGCATGTTGTTGCAAAAAGGAGCGGAGCATATTGTGCTCACTTTAGGCGAGCATGGAGTAATGGTAGGTAACAAAGGTAATGTAGTACATTACAAGGCAATTGCAACTAGAAATATTGTCGATGTTACAGGTGCCGGAGATGCATTTGTCAGTGCCTTTTTACATGGTGTATTAAACGATGAAGAGCTTGAAGAAGCGATCCAGCTCGGATTGGTAAATGCATCAAAAACATTGCAATCGGATAAAACAGTTCGTGAAGATTTAACAAAAGATAACTTACTTGAATGGAGGAATTTATAATGGAACAATATTTATCATATTCACAAGAGGTATTAGAAGCTAAAGAGAAAGGCTTACCAATCGTCGCATTGGAATCTACAATTATTTCACACGGTATGCCATATCCACAAAATGTACAAACAGCTCGTGAAGTGGAACAAATTATTCGTGATGGCGGTGCTGTACCAGCAACAATCGCATTAATCGATGGGAAAATTAAAATCGGTTTATCCGATGAAGAATTAGAAATGTTCGGTAATGCTCAAGGTGTAGCAAAGACAAGCCGTCGTGATATTGGCTATTTACTTGCAACAAAAAAAATCGGTGCAACAACTGTAGCCGCAACTATGATCTGTGCTGAGCTTGCTGGTATTGAATTATTCGTAACAGGCGGGATTGGCGGAGTTCACCGTGGCGCTGAAACAACAATGGATATTTCTGCAGACTTGGAAGAGCTGGCAATGACAAATGTAGCTGTAGTGTGTGCAGGTGCAAAATCGATTTTAGATATCGGCTTAACATTGGAATACCTTGAAACAAAAGGTGTACCGGTAATCGGTTACGGAACAGATAAATTGCCTGCATTCTATGCACGTGAAAGTGAATTCGATGTAAATATCCGTGTTGATTCTGCAGAAGAAACAGCCGCAATTTTACGCGCAAAATGGGATCTAGGTTTACGTGGCGGTGCATTAATCGCAAACCCAATTCCAGTAGAAGATGCTATGGAATCAAGCGTTATCGACGGAATTATTGAAAATGCATTAAATGAAGCGAAAGAACAAGGTATCGCAGGCAAAAATGTAACACCATTCCTTTTAGGCAAAGTAAAAGAGCTGACAGAAGGTAAATCATTGGATGCAAATATTGCCCTTGTTAAACATAATGCCCGTGTAGGTACAAAAATCGCTGTCGAATTAAATAAATAATTAATATTTCCTGGGGAATAGGAAATGAAAAAAAGAAGCTTGTCGAATTAATCGATGAGCTTCTTTTTCACATTACACATTTGATGTTATTTACGAAGGGCGCCTAATTCTGCTACGATGGCATTCATTTCGCTTGGGCTAAATGAATCGCGTTTCATAACCATTTCATATAAATATTGTAGATCTTCGTATTTTTCTTCATCAAATGCAGTAGACTGCATAGCATCAACATTTACCATACGAAGTTTTTCTTTAATTTGCTCGATCATATAGATTACATTTTGCTGCGACGGATTTGATAAGTCCATAATTTGTGTGCCCTACCTTTCAATGTTTACAAAAATATCATTTCATGCAACCATCATCTTGTCAACAGGTTAAAGTTTACTGAATACTTTTAATAATATCGAACATTCGTTAAAATACAAATAGATAAGTTTTATGAAAAATTATTAGGGGAATACGAAAGCATATATAGGAGGAGAAAAAATAATGAAAAGTAAACTATTACCTTTTATAGCGATTGGAGCCGTAACTGGTGCAGCAATTAGTATGTTGGACAAACAAACTCGGGAGCATACTGTAGAAACAGCAAAGAAAGCAAAAGATACAGTAACATACTATGCTGAAAATCGGGATGAATTAATGGCATTGGTAGAAACAAAAATGGAACAAGCACAATCATTGTATGGGACAGTAAATAATGGTGTCCAATCTATTATGCAAAATCAAAATGATATTAAAGAATTACCTGCTACAATTCAAAGTATGGTTTCAGAAACGATTCAGGCTTTCTCGAAAAAGGATGATCAAATCGGGTAACCGGATGTCCATGATATCCACTGAATCAATATAATGTGAACAGGTGGTGGTGGCATGGAAGAAAAGGAAGAACTAAAAGAAAAGATTTCGCTTGTTAAATCATATGTTTCACCGGAGCGCAGCCAAATAAATATATTGACGACAAAAGGGTTCATCCAAGATTTAATCTATCGAATTAAAAATGTGGACATGTCAGGCATGGGGGCACAGTTGGCCTATTTTTTCCTATTATCATTTTTTCCTATGCTTATTTTTATGGTAACGCTTTTACCGTATTTAAATTTGGAACAAGGACAAATATTCGATTTTTTAAGTGATGTTATGCCTGAAGAAGTATATGGACTGATCGAAACCACGCTAGCTGATGTTTTGAACAATCAAAACGGCGGTCTGCTTTCAATCGGTATTATTGGTACGCTCTGGTCTGCTTCAAGAGGTGTTGATGCACTGATGAAAGCATTAAACCGTGCCTATGATGTAGAAGGTAGAGCAGGGTTTTTAAACCGTTTATGGTCTCTTGTTTTTACGATTGCATTAGTAGCAGTTATTTTAATAGCCCTGTTATTCCCGGTTTTTGGTCAGCAGATCGGTAATATCGTTTTTGGCTATTTAGGTGTTGAGGAGTCATTCGAAAGCATTTGGAACTTTGTGCGCTGGATTACGCCGCCAACACTTATTTTCTTCGTAATCTCAATTATGTATTGGATTGTTCCGAATACAGACCCGCGATTAACGATGTTTAGTGTTATTCCAGGAGCTGTGTTTGCGACTTTAGGCTGGCTTGTATTAACTTACGGATTCTCATTCTATATTAACAATTTCGGAAATTACAGTTCAACATACGGAAGTATTGGTGGGGTCATCATTTTAATGCTTTGGCTATATTTCACTGGAATGATTCTTATATTGGGCGGACTGCTAAACGCGTCATTCCAGAAAAGGCAACTTGCCAAGGAAAGTAAAAAGCAAGCTAAATCACCTGTGTTTTAGGTGGAGATTAGATACGGAAAAATGCCATTTCTTTTATCGAAATGGCATTTTTTTTATATGTTTAGTCCTTCACGATGCCATAGTGCGATTTGCAGTTTTACCGCATCATGAAATTCAGTAGGGTTTAATTCGGTTTGCTTTCTAATTTGTGAAAGCCGGTAAGCTAACGTATGTCGGTGTATTTGTAACTCATCGGCAGTCGCTGAAGCTGACTTGTTATTATTAAAAAAGCATTGCAGTGTAACTAGTAATTTATCATCAAGCCGGTTCAATGTTTTTATACTGTAGTGTTGGGCCGCCTCCGGATTAAATAATGTGAAAACTTCAACTTCCTTATGGTAAATTACTTTCGAGACGGTATGATGATGCCTTAAAGCTAACTGTGCTTTTATATAGGAATGCGGTAGTCTTTCGAGATTTTTGACATGTTCACCGACAGCAATTTTTATACTGAATTTGCTTCCTATATATGTATTAAAAGCTTCCACTAATTTAGACAGAGTAGGCTGATTCATTTCTGTCGTTAAAATAAAATATTCGTCCAACTGAAAATGTCCGAAAATAACGGGCTTGTTATAAAAGAAGTCCTCGATATATTGGATGAGTGTCCGGTGGGAACCAGTCTTTTGTTCGGCCTTCAATAATATGATGCAGTATGGGGATAGAAAAGGAATGGACAGTTTATTAATCCGTTCTTTTATAACCCGATTTATGGATGTGCCACTAATTAGTTCCTCAAAAATATGTACACTCATTTTCCGCTGCCACTCACTTTTAGATTCAATAAGAGCCTGATGCACTAAAACTTCTGCTGTTAACTGAACTAATGAAGAAATATTTAGCAGCTCCTCATCGACCACACCGGTAATTCCAATAATACAAACGATTTCCTCCTGAAAAAAGATCGGTAAATTAATTCCATGCTTTGTTTGAGGAAATTCATTTATATTGTCTTCTGATATTATGAGTGTTTTCTTCGTTTCCGCCACATACTTTGCACCTTCATGAAACTTTTCCACCCGCTCCTTATCACCGGAAGCTAATATGATACCGTCAATGTTCATTACATTTACATTACGCTTCAACCGTAACATTGTTTGTTCTACAATTTCGTTTGCTAGCCTTATTGTTAACAATTTGTACACCTCGTATAAAAATAAAATAATATTTATAAAAAAATTATACACCAAGTATAAAGTAAATTCAGAATTTTAACACTATAATTTTTGTAAGCGCTTTATTCATGTGAGGGAGGAATCAAATGAAGATTATAATAAGCCCGGATTCCTTTAAAGGAACGTTGACTTCCGGAGAGGTTACATCCGTTATTAAGGAAGCGATTAAAAAGGTGGACAATAATATTGAAACAATTTGTTTACCGATTGCAGATGGGGGTGAAGGAACACTTGATGCATTAGTCAAAGCAACAAAGGGCAAGTATTTGACAGCATCTGTTCAAAATCCTCTTGGGAAACTGATTGAAGCTAAATATGGAGTACTCGGTGATGGAAAAACTTGTGTAATAGAGATGGCCCAAGCTTCAGGTTTAACACTTATCGATGAAAAAGAAAAAAATCCCCGTTTTGCGACAACTTATGGAACGGGTCAATTAATACAGCATGCAATGAATTCAGGTTATCGTCACTTTATTATCGGTATCGGGGGAAGCGCTACCAATGACGGTGGCCAAGGGATGCTTAGAGCGCTTGGAATGAAGTTCATTGCGAAAGATGGTAAGGAAATTTTAAATGATGTATTTCAATTTAAGGAACTCGAGAAAATCGATTTTTCTCATTTTGATTCACGCATCTCTGAGAGCACATTCATGATTGCCTGTGATGTAGATAATCCGTTAATAGGTTCAAATGGGGCTACTTCTGTATTTGGTCCACAAAAAGGAGTAGATCCGCATGATATTAATATATTTGATCAAAATTTAAATCATTATATTACTATAATCGAGTCGCAGCAAAACGTAACAGTTCGTTATTGTGCAGGAGCTGGTGCGGCTGGCGGAATAGGCTCTGCATTTATGGCATTTTTCCCGCACCAATTTAAGCCTGGGGTAGATATTGTGCTGGAAGCAATGCAATTTTCAAATCATCTGGAACATGCGGATTTTGTCATAACAGGTGAAGGGAAATCGGATGAACAAACACTTTCCGGAAAAGCTCCAATAGGGGTTGCTAAGCTGGCTAAAGAACAAGGTGTTCCTACCATTTTACTTTCAGGAATGATCGAAAATTCTCATATGCTAAAAACCTATTTTCATCAGGTTGAGAGCATTGTTAGTGATGAAATTTCAGCGGAGCAATCATTGAATAATCCAAGCTTTTATTTGGATCAAAAGGTTATGGATTTAATAAAAAGATTAATATAAAGGAGTGGGGAAGAAATGTTGTTTCTAATTATTCTGATTGGTGTGTTGTTCATTGTCTTTGCAACGGCAAAACTAAAGCTGCATCCTTTTCTTGCATTATTAATTAGTTCATTCTTTGTTGGTATTGCAGCAGGTATGCCTTTATTAACAGTTGTAGAGAGTATTAACACCGGTTTTGGAGGACTGATGACGAGTATCGGTATCGTCATCGTAGCAGGTACGATTATTGGAATTATATTGGAAAAGTCCGGTGCTGCATATCGTATGGCTGAAGTCGTATTGCGGGTAATCGGACCGAAACGACCGCAATTAGCAATGTCGATCATTGGCTACATTGTATCCATTCCGGTGTTTTGCGATTCAGGTTATATTATTTTAACGAGTTTAAAGAAAGCGCTGGCTAAACGTGCTGGCGTAACAATTGCTTCAATGGCAGTTGCTTTAGCTACTGGTTTATATGCAACACACGTACTCGTGCCGCCTACTCCTGGACCGATTGCGGCTGCAGGGAATATTGGCGCGGCAGATTATTTAGGCACGATTATTTTAATCGGATTAATCGTTGCTATTCCAGCAACAATCGTAGGCTATATTTGGGCGACGAAAGTAGCATCAAAAATTCGGGTAGAGGCAGATGATGAACCGGCATTAGATTACGATGAAATTATTAAGTCGTTTGGTAAAATGCCTTCTACGTTTAAATCATTCCTACCGATTGTGTTGCCGATAGTGTTGATCGGGGCAGGTTCCGTTGCTGCATTAGTAGGTGACCCGGAAGCAGGGATTAATATGTTCTTCAGATTCCTCGGTTCGCCGACAGTTGCACTTTTACTAGGGGTATTTGCTGCATTTTTACTATTGCCTGAACTGAGTGAAGAAACATTATCAAACTGGATTGGTGAAGCATTAAAAGAAGCAGCGCCTATTTTATTAATCACAGGTGCTGGTGGCGCATTTGGTACTGTTATTAAAAATACAGGCGTCGGTGATAAACTGCAGGAAATGGATTTAGGTGCATTAGCAACAGGCGCATTATTTTTATTAATTCCGTTTTTAATTGCCGCTGCTTTAAAAACAGCACAAGGTTCGTCAACTGCAGCATTAGTTATTACATCTTCCTTAATCGCACCGATGCTACCGACTTTAGGAATCGAAGGGGCAGTACCGTTAGCTTTAGTCGTTATGGCAATTGGTGCAGGTTCTATGACAGTGAGCCATGTAAACGATAGTTTCTTCTGGGTAATTACACAATACAGTGGAATGAAAGTAACGGATGCATATAAAGCGCAAACGATGGCAACATTGCTGATGGGTTTAACAACAATTATTGTAACAATGGCTTTATGGTTTGTACTAGTTTAATAGAGAAAGCAAAAAGGTGCATCCTGCTAATGGGATGCACCTTTTTATTCTTGAATTAAACATTTTTACTCAGCATGCGTAATCCATTTAAAATAACTAAAATTGTACTGCCTTCATGACCGATAACGCCTATAGGGAGGCTAATTGCTTGGAAAAAATTAGAAATAATCAGCAGTGCAATAACCGTTAATGAAAAAATAATGTTCTGTTTCACAATACGCTGCATTTTTCGCGAAAGCTTAACCGCATGAGCAATTTTAGATAAGTCGTTTTTCATTAAAATGACATCCGCTGTCTCTAGTGCCACATCTGTACCGCCGCCCATTGCAATACCTATTGAGGCAGTAGCTAGGGCAGGGGCATCATTAATGCCATCGCCAACCATACCGACATGGCCGGATGTTTTTTGATATTGCTTAATATGCTCGACTTTCGTTTCCGGCAAGCACTCCGCTACATAAGTTGAAACACCCGCTTCTTTTGCAATCGCTTTTGCGGTTGTTTCATTGTCACCAGTCAGCATGGCTACGTTTATCCCAAGTTCTTGCAGTGCAGCTACCGCCTTTTTCGCCTCGTCCCGAACGACATCTTTAAGGGCGATTAGTGCTGCAATGCCTTGATGATCTTTCAGGAAGACAACGGTTTTACCTTCATTCGCTAATTGTTCGAGTGCTCCACCAGCAAATTGATTTGCCAAATTTGCCCCTACAAAGTCAGGTTTTCCGATTAAAAAGAACTGTTCATTAAACTGCGCTTTCATCCCGTAACCAGGAATATCTTCAATAGTAATATTGTGCGGAGTAATGACATTCTCCTTTTTAGCAAATGCGTTAATTGCCTGTGCAAGGGGGTGGTTTGATTGTCCCTCGATCCCTGCTATTAATGCTAACGTCTGTTGTTTGTCTAAATCATCACGTACAATAAAATCCGTCACAACAGGTGTTCCTTGTGTTAATGTACCGGTCTTATCCACAGCCAATACACGAATAGCGCTTAAATGCTCTAAATGCACACCACCTTTAACAAGTATCCCGTTTCTTGCACCATTGGAAATAGCAGAAAGTGTAGCCGGCATAATAGAAGCGACTAATGCACAAGGAGAAGCAACTACTAGTAATACCATTGCGCGGTACAGAGTTGTCGTCCAGTCCCAGCCTAATAAATAGTGCGGTAAAAACATCATAAGTGCTACGGCCAATAATACAGCTTTTACATACACACTTTCAAAGCGTTCAATAAACTGTTGTGAAGGTGATTTTTCACTATGTGCAGATTGAACAAGTGTAATGATTTTTTGGAATAACGTTTCGGAACTGGGCTTCGTTACTTTTACGGTTAATACACTGTTTAAATTTACTGTACCTGCAAAAACTTCATTCCCTACATTTTTAGTGATCGGCATTGATTCACCGGTAATCGCTGCCTCATCGACTGTTGAGACACCTTTAAAAATTTCGCCATCAGCTGGAATACGTTCGCCTGGCTTTACTAGAATATGGTCGTTTACCTTCAAGTCTTTTACAGAAACTTTAATCGGTTCAAACCCGCCTCGTACAAGCCATGCTTCTTCTGGCTGTAATTCCATTAATGAAGAGATTTCACGATTATTTTTATTCATTGCATATGTTTCAAGTGCACCACTTAAGGCAAATATAAAGATTAATACAGCGCCTTCCATCCAGTAACCGATAATGGCAGAACCAATGGCAGCGATAATCATTAAAATTTCTACATTTAAAGATTTACTTTCAATTGTATCTTCAATGCCTTCTTTTGCTTTTGCGTAGCCACCGATAAAAAATGCTGTTAAATATGCAATTACAGCAGCTGTCGTTTGTTCTGTTGATTCCATTCGCCACGCGAGCAAAATGATAAAGCCGGATACTAAAGCAGCAATTAATTCTTTATGCTCTAGGATTTTCTCATTTAATGATAAATTTTCTCGATTAGAATTATTCATAAATACCTCCTTGATAATGATTATTAATATTAATAAGGACTGATAATGGATTTCAATTAGATTAGAATGATTTCTTATTTAGAATTATTATAATATAGGTAACTTATTTTGTAAATAACATACAATAGAGAATTAAAAAAAAATAATGCCAACTTGACTTATAAGGATTATAGAGTAATATAATGGAGTACAATTTATTAAATTGGAGGAGTTTACTTTGAATTTCTACGTATTGCTTAATATTGCTTTGCTGTTAATCGTCATTGCTTTTTTATATTTCCTTAAAAAGAAGCATGTTAAGTTCTCAAATCGTGTTTTTATTGCCTTAGGGTTAGGTATTTTACTTGGGGTAGGTTTACAATTTGCCTATGGGGCAGGGGCAGATGCTATTAATGAAACTGTTCCATGGTATAACATCGTCGGAACCGGCTATGTAAAGTTACTTCAGATGATTGCAATGCCTTTAGTGTTCATCTCGATATTAGCTGCATTTACAAAAGTTACATTCGGTAAAAACTTAGGTAAGTCAGCAGCAGTTATTTTATCAGTATTAATCGGCACAACTGCTGTTGCAGCGGGTTTAGGTATTGCATCAACAGTTCTGTTTGATTTAGATGCATCTCAAATTATGCAAGGTGAAGCTGAAAAAGCCCGTGGAGAATCATTGGTTGAACGTTCTGCGGAAGTAACACCCTTACCGGAACAGATTTTATCGATGTTTCCTGCAAATCCATTTGCGGATTTAACAGGATCACGTGCAACGTCAACAATTGGGGTTGTAATATTTGCAGCATTTTTAGGATTTAGTTATTTAACACTCCGTCGAAAAGAAGAAGAAACGGCGGCAAATGTAAAAAAAGGTGTCGATGCACTTTACGGTTTAATTATGGGTGTTGTACGTATTATTTTACGTTTGACTCCATATGGTGTAGCTGCCATTATGGCACGTACAGTTGCAACGAGTGATTTAGGGGCGATTATGGATTTAGGTAAATTCATCCTGGCTTCTTATGTGGCATTGATCGCTATGTTCATTCTGCATTTAATCATTGTGGCATTAACAGGTTTAAGTCCATTAACTTATTTGAAGAAAACAGCAGAAGTATTACTATTTGCCTTTACTTCACGTTCAAGTGCAGGGGCTTTACCGTTAAATATTCAAACACAGACAAAGCGTCTTGGTGTACCTGATGGAATTGCCAACTTTGCTGCCTCGTTTGGTCTTTCAATCGGGCAAAACGGTTGTGCGGGTGTATATCCGGCAATGTTGGCCGTAATGATTGCACCGACAGTTGGTATCGATCCTTTAACACCTGGCTTTATCGCAACCTTAATTTTAATTGTGGCGATTAGTTCGTTTGGTGTGGCAGGTGTAGGTGGTGGTGCGACATTCGCAGCCATTATCGTATTATCTGCAATGGATTTACCGATAGCTTTAGCGGGTGTTTTAATTTCGGTAGAACCGTTAATCGACATGGGTCGTACAGCACTTAATGTAAGTGGGTCAATGGTTTCGGGTGTCGTATCAAGCCGTGCAACAAAAGAGCTCGATACAACAATCTACAATGAACCAGCTGATACACAATTAGTTCAATAACATTAAAAAGCAGCACAGATTAAATTCTGTACTGCTTTTTTTTAACTAAACAATCGATCCCGCATAAAAAAGCTTGCGCTGAAAAATAGCCAAAGCATTAATGAAAGGTATAGATATATATATTCAAAAGTTACATAAGGGAGAATAATACTAACATAAATCGTATACAAAAGAGCAACAAGGAAACTGCGTTTATACTGATATTTCGTACTCACGCGTATTTGAGCAGCTATAAATAATGCATTGATCAATATCTTAATATAGAACATAAAACACCACCTATACCTTATATAATAAAATAGTATAGCATACCAATAAAAAGAATAGTTAGAATTATATGTAATTTAAAGCGGGATAAAAAAACGACTTCAACCATTAGCGGTAGAAGTCGTTTTTCTTATCTATTAGAATACACGCTCTGCATGCAGTGCTAGTTTATCTAAAGAAGATTTCTCTACATCAGCATGTAATGAGTTACCATGAGAGTCCATCGTTACAACAGCAGTAAAGTCTTTTACTGTTAAATGCCACATAGCTTCTGGAATACCGAATTCCATTAAGTCTACACCGTCAACTGATTTGATGCAGTCCGCATAGTACTGAGCAGCACCACCGATGGCGTTTAAGTAAACGCCACCGTGTTCTTCTAAAGCTTTAAGTGTTTTTGGTCCCATACCGCCTTTACCCATAACAGCACGGATACCGAATTTTTTCATGATATCGCCTTGGTATGGCTCCTCACGAATTGAAGTTGTTGGACCAGCAGCTTTAACTACCCAGTTGCCTGCTTCGTCTTTAGCCATTACCGGACCACAGTGGTAAATAATTTGACCATCTAAATCTACTGGCGCTTCAACACCTTCACCGATTAAGTGGTGGTGGATTGCGTCACGACCTGTGTACATGCGGCCAGAAATTTTTACTACGTCCCCAACTTTAAGTGAACGAATTTTTTCTTCAGTAATCGGTGCAACTAATTCAACTACTTTGTTGTCAGAGTTGTCTTGTTTTTCTTCATCGCGGAAAGTAATTTTTTCACCTTCTTGGTAGTGCCAGTTTGTGATTTCACCAGTCGCAGGGTCGATATCGATTGCCATACGACGGTAAGCCCAACAGTTGTACGCTACAGATACGAAGAATGAAGCTGGTAAGCGGTCCATTACACCGATTTTACAACCTAGTAATGTCGCTTCACCGCCGAAGCCCATCGTACCAACACCGAATGTATTTGATTTTTCTACAATATACTTTTCTAGTTTTGCTAAGTCTTCGATTGGATTCACATCATCAACGTGACGGAATAACTGCTCTTTTGCAAGATCGTAACCTGAAGAGCGGTCACCACCGATACCAACACCGATGAAACCAGCAGAACAGCCTTGTCCTTGTGCTTGCCATACAGAATGTAAAATACATTTACGGATACCGTCTAAGTCACGACCAGCACGTCCTAAACCTTCTAATTCAGTAGGTAAAGAATATTGGATATTTTTGTTTTCACAGCCGCCGCCTTTTAAAATAAGTTTCACTGTAATATAGTCATTTTCCCATTGCTCAAACTTTACTACTGGAAGGCCAGCACCAATGTTTGTTCCAGAGTTTTTACCAGTTAGTGAATCAACTGAGTTTGGACGTAATTTTGCATCACCTGTAGCTGCAGCAATTGCAGTTTGGATTGCTTTTTTAATTTCAATTTGGTTTACGCCAACCGGAGTATATACTTTAAATGTTGGTAGACCTGTATCTTGACAAATTGGAGATACATTATCTTCTGCCATTACAATATTTGTAGTGATTGTGTCTAAAGACATCGCTGCACGTGTACCAGCATTTTCTGCTTCTTTTGCAGCTTTAATAGCACGACGAACGTCTTTTGGTAAGTTAGTAGATGTTTCAGTTACTAAAGAATAAAGACTTTTTTCTAAAGTTTCTAAGTATGCCATCTTATTTTTCCCCCCAGAAAAATATGTGTATTTTGATCAGTGAAAAACTTGATATAAGTCAGTACAAAACTTTCACGAAGGAGTGAATGTTACGTCTTTCTTAATAATCCATCTTACATTATAACTCTTTTAAAGTGGAAAAAAAAGAGCGCTTACATGAATGTTTGTAAGATTAAAAGAAAAAACGGCGAAAAATAGCAGAACTAGTCAAAAGAACGAAAAAAACAATACCCATCGTACAGGTATTGCTCGAATTTCTATTTTTCTTCGCGAGATTGGAATTGGTCCATTTTTTCTTCTAAATCATCCATCATTTGAATTAAGCGATCAATATCTTCAATTTCCGTCGTTTCAGGATCGATTGCATCAAGCACTTCTAGGAAAATTTCCAGGCGTTCTTTTAAATATGTTACTTGTTGTTCTTTGTTTGTAATTGGCTTCATAATGTATGATGCTCCTTCTGTATTGACTTATTAATATTATACTACGCTCTTTTCTAAAAGTTAAACAACAACTTGTAGTATATACCGGACCAATCTATTAAATTAACTTTAAAAAATAGGAAATTGTATAGTACTTGTTAATTATTTTAAGATTCCGTTAATTTTGAATATTTACATTATTGAAGTGTTGTGATAAAGTAAATTCATACTTAAATATAAAGGAGATGGTCGGAAAAAACATGTATAGACAAACTCAGGAAAAGGAGGAAGTTTAAACATTTACGGCTAATTGCCGATACGACTGTTTACGCAACGCAGAAATGGAATATAGTGATATTTAAAACCCTAGTTAACTTTTAGAGATAAAGTTAGCTAGGGTTTTTGAGTTTACTTTTATTTCTCCTAAAAGCTGTGATACGATAATTTGTATGAACTAAGGGAGAAAAATTAAAATGAGTTATGAACAACGCAGATTTGCTATTTTAGTTATTATTGTATCAATTTCAGGATTTTCGCAAGGAATGCTTTTACCTTTGATTTCAGTGATTTTTGAAGGGGATGGCGTATCCTCAACGCTCAATGGTCTGAATGCAACAGGTTTATACATAGGTACATTATTGATCTCGCCATTTATCGAGCAGCCATTACGTAAATATGGTTATAAACCAATTATTTTATTAGGTGGGGCACTTGTTTTCGTGTCACTGTTTTTATTTCCATTATGGAAAAGTGTTATGTTTTGGTTTATTCTCCGTCTGTTAATCGGTATCGGGGATCATGCACTGCATTTTTCTACACAAACTTGGATTACTTCAACAACAGCTACACACAAACTGGGTAAAAGCATGTCCATATACGGCATATCTTTTGGTGTAGGCTTTGCTGTCGGCCCATTGTTTGTCCCGCTAATTAAAATTTCGGAAAGTTTTCCGTTTATTATTTCTTCGGCCTTATGTTTATTAGCATGGTCGTTAATCTTTTTCGTGAAAAACGAAAAACCGGAAGCATTGGCAGGAGATGCGAATGAGTCGGGTTTCAAGCGTTATAGTCTTGCTATAAAGTACGGCTGGATAGCCTTTTTACCGCCTTTTGTTTATGGATTTTTAGAGTCATCCTTAAATGCTTTATTCCCGGTATATGCGTTACGAAAAGATTTTGACGTAGCTTATGTATCTGTTATTTTGGCTGGGTTTTCAATCGGTGCGATTGTAATGCAGTTTCCGCTTGGTGCATTAGGAGATAAAATTGGTCGTCATAAAGTCATTGTTTCAGGATTGCTTGCCGGAAGCATCTTTTTCCTAATAGGAAACTTCTTCGAGCATTCCGAATTGTTTGTAGCGGCAGTATTCTTTTTTGCAGGTATGTGTGTAGGATCGATGTTCTCGCTCGGTATCACATATATGACCGATTTGACTCCGAAAGAGCTGTTGCCGACAGGAAACTTGCTTTGTGGCATTTTCTTCAGTTTAGGCAGTTTGACAGGCCCACTTTTAGGAGGATTATATTTGGAAATTTTCCCGAGTAATGGGTTTTTATTTGTTATTTCGCTCATGCTTCTGACAGTAGCAGTTATCATTCAGTTTTTCGGTAAATCGAAAAAATAGCTATATAAAAAGCGGACGTTCTCCTAATTGGAACGTCTGCTTTTTATTGAAAAGAAGACTATTGCTGTAAAAATCATTGCTAAAATTATGTAGATGAACACATTTAAATAGTTTACACCACCAAATGTCACAGCAGCTTGAAGTGAGCTTGCTGAAGTAGCTGAATTTTCATCATTGCTTGGGAAGATGAAGCCTGCAAAAGATGAGATTGCCCAATAAGAAATAATAAAAGTGATCACTACAAATAGAAAGTTTTTCATATTAATACCTCCTGGCAATTTCTATTTTACATGAAAAGTAAAGAAGTGGGGGAGGTTCTACTAAAATGACCCGCTCAAAAGTTTGTCCTTCAAGAGCATTGACGAACACCTTAATATTGCTTCAAAAGGTATATAGATTTCATTTTAAAAAATACATATCATTTATTTCTAAAGTGTAGGTGTTTTGGCATATTGTTTACTTAAAAAGAATATCTTACTTGGGGAGTGAAGAGAATTAATGAAGAGACTTTATAAATTTTTTTTCTTAACAGTAATTTCTTTGGTAATATTCCTCACCCTACTCAATTTAATTTCTAATGATACCGAGGATAAAATGCTTAAACCTCTAATTGAGCTAGGTAACCAAAAACCTGACGAAACAGTCATATTAACGAATGATAATAATAGCTGTTTAAAAGAAACTCCTACATTTGTTGAATCTAAAAATCCATTAACGTCGAATTATGATGATTGGGTATTGATTTGGCAAGATGAATTTGAGGGCAATTGTTTAAATTTAAACAATTGGAATATAGAAGATTTCGCAGCTGAGAAAAATAACGAACTACAATATTACACTTCTAATAACGTCAAGGTTGAAGAAGGTGTCCTAAAGTTGATAAGTAAAAATGAAAGGTATAAAGGGAAGGAATATACCTCCGGTGCAGTTCACACAAAAGGGAAATTTGACTTTTTGTATGGAAAAGCTGAAATGAAGGCTAAGTTACCAGCTGGTCAAGGGATATTCCCCGCCTTTTGGATGATAACTGATAAAGAAGATACTTGGTTACCGGAAATTGACATAATGGAAATGCTAGGTCACCAACCTAATGAAATCTGGATGGTTTCACATTGGCTGGGTGAAAAAGGGAAGTTAAAGAGTGATTTTTCTTCCTTTACAGGTGAAGACTTTTCTAAAGATTTCCATACTTTTAGTGTTGAATGGTCGCCAGATTCGATTACGTGGTTTATTGACGGAATAGAAAGATTCAGATCAACTAAATACTTTCCTAATGAGAACATGTATTTATACTTAAATACTGCTGTTGGAGGAAATTGGCCTGGAACACCGGATCACACTACGGTTTTCCCAGTCATTTATGAAATTGACTATGTAAAGGTTTTTAAAAGAAATAGAGAAAACTAATTCTAATATGGTTTTTAACACTTTAATTATTTGTTACTTACTTTTCATCCCAAAGAGATACTTTTATGTAACTGGAGGTTATAATAATGTTTTTAACTATAACAATTGGTTTTTTCTGTATTTTTATTTTGTTCCATATATTTTACATATTTGTGCCGTTATATACCCTCCGAGAGCAAACGGATGGCTGTCCTTCAAAAGAAAAGGGTATTAGTATATTAATCCCTGCCTATAACGAGGCACTTGTAATTGAAAATTGTTTGGTTGGAATTAACAATTTAAATTATACCAATTTTGAGGTCCTATTTATAAATGATGGTTCCACCGATGACACCCTTGAAATACTCCACAAACATCTTAGACTGATCAAAACCACCAGGTCTAATTCAGGATTGCTAAATTATGAGAAGGTAAAGAACATTTACTATTCACAAAAACATCCTAATATATGGATAGTCGATAAGGACAATGGTGGAAAGGCTGATGCTCTTAATACTGGCATAGACTTTGCGATGAACGAAATTGTAATTACATTAGATGCCGATAGCATTCTCGATCAAAACTCATTAAATGAAATGAATCGAGTATTTTCAGATGATTCAGTGATTGCGGCAGGCGGATTAGTGAAGGTTGTTCAAGGTTTTAAACACAGTGGTGAAAAACTAACTCCTTTTTTTAAAATCCCCAGCATAATCCGCTATCAAGTAGTGCAATATTTAACTGCATTTTATTTACACAAAACTACTCAATCAAAACTAGGATCTATTACAGTGATAGCTGGAGCATTCGGTGCTTTTCGAAGAGATGTGCTAAATCAAATAAAAGGCTTTAGAAAAACAGTCGGTGAAGATATGGAAATCACTTTGAGGATTCATGAATTAATCAGTACCTGTTTAAAGAATAAACGAATTGTATTTGTACCTGAAGCAGTTTGTTATACCGAATGCCCTTCAAGTTTCAAAAGTTTATACAGCCAGCGGATCCGTTGGCAAAAAGGGTTTATAGATTGCATTATAACCTATCGTAAATCATTGTTTCGAAAAATGAATTTTAAAGTATCAACCTACTTACTTCTAGACTCACTACTCCTTGGAACACTCTCTGCCTTCCCAACCCTCATGATGCCAATTCTCATACTCTTTTCTATAAATCATATTAAGTTTTTCCTTATTCTTTTTATGATGTCATTTGTATTAGTCATCATGCAGGTGATAGCTTCATTACTAGTTTCAAAAAGATTTGGGCACAGTTATAGCTTAAAAGATAAATTACTGCTTTTTTTATTTTTACCATTTGAGGTAATTTTCTATCGACTAACAGAGTTATTTTTTGTTTCTTTTGGAACAATTCTTTACTTTTTTAAAAAGGATGGATGGAACCCTTCAGAACGTATTGGACAGCCAATAATGCTTAATACCAGAGTGGAAATTAATATGAAAGATACTCTTGGAGGTTAATGTATTGAAAAAACACATCATATCAAACTTTTTATTTACCCTCACTTTCCTCACTATATTTATACCTTTATGTTATATACTTTACAATTACATTTTATCTTTCGATGATCACTATGTAGCGGCTAAAGAACCATTAAGTGATGCAAACATTTCGGCCATTTCAATTAATCGTGATTTTTCCGATTTTGAGGAATATGCGGAAAAGGTAACTGTTTTAATGTATCATCAAATTATTCCAGAGAATCAATTAAAAGATCACCACTTTACAGAAGCGGGGAAAATAATTGATGAAGTTGTAACACTTGAGCAATTTATTGAACAAATGAATTATTTAAAGGATCAAAATTATACTGTTTTATCATTAAAGGAATTCGAATTTTTTATGAACAACCAGAAGAAGGTTCCAGAAAAAAGTGTTTTAATTACATTCGATGATGGATATAAAAATATATTTGAATTTGCTTATCCAATTTTACGAAATCATGGGTATAATGCTGTTAATTTTATCATTACTAGCTTGATTACAGATAAAACCGTTTTATATAACCCTCTTAATCACCAATATGCAAGCATTGAAGAATTAAAGGAAGCAGCGGATGTCTTTGATTATGAAAACCATACCCACTCATTTCATAAGATTTACGATAACGGAGAATCATACTTAGTATCATATGATGTTGAAAAGGTGAAGGGGGATATTGCTAAAGCAAAGAAATGGTTAGGAAATTCAATCGCCTTTGCAGCTCCTTACGGGAGTTATAATACCAATACATTAGATATATTAAGAGAGTTGGATATTAGAATGGCTTTTACCATTAAGCCTGGATACGCTGAATCATCACAACACATCCTGGAAATTCCTAGACAGGGGATTTATCCATTTTATACTCTAAAGGATTTTAAATATATTTTAGAGCAAAGCCTTGACTAGTTATCCATACGTTAAACTAACTGTTCTTTGCAGCAATTATATGAAGGGGCAGAGCTTAGATTAGATCTTAAAACTAACTCTACTAATTTAGCTCTCAATAGTTGGAGGAACCAATTGTAATTACGAAGGCCATATTCATTTTGATAGACCTTCGTGAAATACTTACCAATAGTATGGAACTGTATTAATGTAGTTGGCGGTTCGCTAACTCGATTCTTGTTATTTTGCTTCCGGATCCGGTTGGTGAAGACCAAAAATATTATTTTCGGTATCAATGAAATACCCTTGCCAAGCCATACCTGGCAGCGCATATTTAGGCAATGCTACTTTGCCGCCATTTGCTAAAATTTTTGTTTCGGTTTCATCGTAATTACTTACGCCTAAAGTACATACTGCAGAATTGACACTTTGTCCTTCTGAAGGGGAAGGGCCTTGACGCTGCATTAAAGCACCATTAATACCTGGATATTGATCGTCGCCAGTAATGGCTCCAAAATACGTCATGCCTGCATATTCACTGTAATCCTCAAAACTCCATTCAAAAACAGCTTGATAGAAATTTTTCGCGCGTTCCATATCATCTACATGAATTTCAAAATGAATAATTCTTCCCAATTACATCCCTCCGAAAATATATTTAACTTAATATTGCGTCAATTGGAGTATATTTGCAAGTTTTCACCAAAAGAAAAACCTACACAAAAGTCATTTGTGTAGGCGGTAGATTTTACTATTTTTTCAATGTCAGTTTCACAACACATTCAACCTGTGCTGTTTGCGGGAACATGTCGACTGGTTGAATATATTCAACGTTGTAAGCCTTTGATAATTCCTTTAAATCACGCGCTAGTGTTGACGGGTTACAAGATGTGTAGACAAAGCGCTTTGGTTTGATTTTTAATACAGTTCTAATAAAGCCTGGCTCCAAGCCTGTACGAGGCGGATCCACACAAATGACATCCGGGCGGTAATCCTCTTTTGACCAGCGGAACAGCCATTTATCTGCAGAGCCTGGGAAGAAACGTACATGCTGCAGGTTATCGTTTGTACGTGCATTGTACTTCGCATCCGCAATTGCTTCATCGACATTATCCATACCGCGCACTTCACGGGCACCTTCGGCAAGCCACATACCAATAGTGCCAACACCACAGTATGCATCGACAACATTTTCTTTCCCTGTAAGTGCCGCGGCTTTTTTAATTTCATTGTATAAATGTACTGTTTGTTCAGGGTTAAGCTGGAAAAATGCACGTGTTGATAAATCAAATGCAAATTCGCCCAACTTTTCGTGAATCGCGTCTTTTCCATCTAAAATATAAGTGTCTGGACCAAATATTAACGATGTTTTCTCGCGGTTGACGTTTTGTGTAATAGAAACGATTGAAGGATCAATCTTTTTAATGCGTTCAATCAATTCTTCTTTATGCGGAAGTTCGCGGCGTGTTGTGACAAGACATACTTGTGTTTCGCCAGAGCGCATACCAGTACGAACAACAATTGTACGAACTAAGCCGTTTAATGTTTTCCCATCATAAATCGGGATATTTAGCTTTTGTAATATTTTACGAGTAGCTACTGTAATTTTAGAAGTTACAGGATGCTGTACAAGACAGTCATTAATATTTAAAAGCTGATTTGTTCCTTCTGCAAATAGACCTGCATATACACGCTTACCTTCTTTACGTACTTGGAACTGAGATTTGTTACGGTAATGCCAAGGATTATCCATTCCGATTGTTGGACGGATTTCAGCTGTTTGTCCGATTTCTTTAGCGTATTTTTCGAATGCTTGTACAACGATATCACGCTTATTCATTAACTGCGCGTCATAAGTCATATGCTGTAATTGACAACCACCACACTCAGAATACACAGGACAAGGTGCTTCTTGACGGAATTCGCTTGCTTTACGTATTGCTAAAATTTCTGCTTCAGCAAATTTCGGTGATACTTTTGTTAATTTTACTGTTACTTCTTCTCCAGGGATCGCACCTTTTACGAATACGACATTGCGTTTATAAAAACCGACACCTTCACCGTTAATGCCAAGGCGTTTTATTGTTAACGGGAACTTTTGCCCGACTTCCATTTTTAGTTCACTCAAGTTTACACGTCCTTTAAATAGAGTAACTCGCACCAAAAATTAGTGCGAGTCACTTCCTTTTCTTCATCATTACAGTATAGCGGAAAGTACAATGAAAAGAAAGGAACGCTGCTTGTCTAATAAGGGGAAATGTTTTCGTATTCAAGCACCAGATCATCCAAAGAGCCGAATGTGTAGCCTTGTGCTTTTGCATCTTTTATAAATTGCGGTAACGCTTCGGCATTATCCTGCGCTACTGTATGCATTAAAATAATGGCACCTGGATGAAGCTGGTTCATCAATGCATCATAAGCATATTTTGCGCCGCGTCGTTCATCTTTTAGCCAGTCTTTAAAAGCGATCGACCAGAACATATGGCGATAGCCCGCTTCATTTCCGACCTTCAGAACTTCTTCATTAAAGATACCTTCTGGCGGTCGGGCATAATAAGTCCGTTTGACACCAGTCAGTTCATTTAATTTATCATCGAACTGTTTCCATTCCTTCTTCATTCCATCAGGGGTCAAACGCGCCATATTTGGATGTCCATATGAGTGATTTCCAATAATATGGCCATCTTTAACCATCGTTTTTACTAAATCGGTCGCGCTCGTTAAATAATGACCGGTCAAGAAGAAAGTGGCTGGAGCTTTTTCTTCACGCAAAGTATTTAAAATACTTTCGGTATAGCCATTTTCGTAGCCGTTGTCGAATGTTAAGTAAACAATTTTCTTTTCTTCATTGCCCTTATAAATGGCACCGTATTTACTTAACATAGACTCAAGCGGTTCTCCTATTTCAACAGGTTCACCATTACGGCTTGGCTTGAAGCCCCAATGAAATTCCTCGGCTTTTGCAACAGACACAGATATAAAGGAAATAAATGTGGCGATTAACACGAAGCTAATCCCTAAAATATGTTTTTTCAATGAAAAAGCAACCTCCTTTTACAAGGTAGGTTGCGTGAAAAGAATTGTTTTATTCATATAGATCACGAATTGCATCTTCTACAGAAACAAACTTAAATTCGAAATTTGCGTTTAATAATTTTTCGGGTATGACATGCTGTCCTTCCAGTACGAGCATACTCTTCTCGCCAAGAGCAAGCTTTAAAGCGATGCTTGGTACGGGGAACCAATGTGGACGCTTCATTGCTTTGCTAATTGAATGCCCGAATTGCTTCATGCGTTTTACATTTGGTGTTGTAAAATTAATCGGACCAGATAATGTATCGTTCTCAATTGCAAAAAGAATAGCTCGCGTTACATCTTCTACATGAATCCAGCTAAGCCACTGTCTGCCTGATCCTATTGTTCCGCCAACACCAAGCTTATAAGGAAGTACCATCATCGGCAGTGCTCCTTCGCCTTTTTCCAAAATAACGCCAAAACGGGTAAAACAAGTGCGGATGCCTAATTGTTGAGCCTGTATAGCTTTTTCTTCCCACTGGGCAACAACGCTTCCTAAAAAATCAGTTGCCTTTTCGGTTGCCTGTTCCGTATAAAGAGCTGTTTCGGAAACAGGATAAATACCAACAGCACTCGCATTAATAAGTACTTTTGGTTTGTGCTTCAAGTTTTGAATAATTCGGATGATTTCATCGGTAGATTCCAAACGGCTTGATAGGATTTTTTGTTTTTGCTCATCTGTCCATCGTCCCTCATTTAGCGAGACACCAGCTAAATTTACAAATGCATCCGTATTTTCAACATAATGCTCCGGTGTCGATTCGGTGTTTAACCATTGCACATAATGGATGTTATTTTCAGTTTGCTGCTCTCCCCGCGTCAAAATTATGACTTCGTGACCTTGTTCAAGTAATAGCTTACTCAATCTCCTGCCAACCATTCCTGTACCGCCTGCAATTGCAACTTTTATAACAAACACCGCCTTTATTTCTTTTGTTCCTATTAGTATACCGTTCCATGAAACTATAAGTAAAAAGATGTATACTAGAATGTACATTGTTATTGTGAGGTGTACACGGTGCAAGTTCAAATCATTACAAAAATTGGTCGTCAAAAAAACAATCAAGAGCGCTACAATATATACTTGAACGAAAAATATGCTTTTGCCGTTGATGAAGGCACACTTATTAAGTTTGGTCTGCAAAAAGGCAAAGTACTTGAGCAGATGGAAATAGATGAAATACAATATGAAGATGAAATTGCAAAAGCGTTTAACAAAGCGCTTAACTTTTTAAGCTTCCAAATGCGCAGTGAACATGAAGTGAAAACTAAACTCCTGAAAGCAGGGCATGGGGAGGCAGTTGTACAGGAAGCCATTCATAAGTTAACGGGCTTAGGCCTTTTAAATGATGAAAGTTATTCAAAAGCACTGCTTGAAACGAGAAAGCGTACGACAAAAAAAGGACCGGCTGCAATTCGCCAAGACCTAATGCAAAAAGGAATTGATAAAAATTTGCAACAGAAAGTATTGGCAACATTTGAACATGATGAACAGTTAAAGCTTGCAATGGAATTAGCGGAAAAAGCAGTGCGTTCCAATACAAACAAAACGCCGACACAAGTGAAGCAGAAAATTCAGGATGTGCTGTTGCGTAAAGGCTATTCCTATGAGATTGTTAAAGAAATACTCGACCAGATTACATTAGACCGTGATGAAGATGAATGGTCCGAGTTAATAGAGGCTCAAGGTGATAAAATCTGGCGCAAATATGCATCCAAATTAACAGGGTCTGAACTTCGGCAAAAAGTTAAACAGGCACTTTATCAAAAGGGCTTTCCACTAGAGAAAATTAATGAATATATCGAACAGAAGGAGCAACAACATAATGAATGAAATAACATATAGTTCAATGTCTGAACAGGAATTACGTCAGGAAATTGCAAATTTACGTGAACGTTCAAGAAAAGCAGAACAATTGGGAATTGTAAATGAGTATGCTGTATATGAGCGTAAAGCATTGATGGCAGAGGCGTATTTAGTTGATCTTTCAACAATTATTCCTGGAGAAATCTATCGTCTGAACGGATCGCCAGGTGAGTTTTTCCAAGTAGATTATTTAAAAGGCCGCTTTGCATGGGGACACCGATTAGGATCGGAACGTTTTGAAGAAGCATTACCAGTTTCTATATTACGTCCAATGAAAGAAGGGAAGTAGCATGGAAGAATTATATCAAAGATTAACGGAACAATTATTAGCGAAAAATCCTAAATTACCGGCAGGTCGTGCTCGTACATGGGTGGAATTATTATGCAGTGATTTCGAATCGACATCTGCCAAAGCCGGTGCAGATTATCGTGGTTCGGAATATACGGCTAAATTAGTGAGCCAGTTAATTGAAAGTTATGGGGATAAGCTTCATTTATTTGCGGCACAAAATCCGAAATATGCTCACTTATTAAATGACAGTGATGACACGTTGAATTAAAACCATTCAGCAATTGTGTAGCTTCAATGCTGATTGCAACACAAAACCACCAGTTGGGGCTGGTGGTTTTCCGTCTTCTTATTTAGTCATTACCGGCTCCTATTTGCAGTCGTTTCTGTAATTTTTCTTCTGTGAAAATCCAGCCGGTATAAGAATTGACAATGTTAAGCTCGTCATCTAAATGGGCGACTGCAACGAAAGGATAGCGATCGTTACTGCGGTAGCGTAAATCGATTAAACGCAGTTCTGTTACACCGCTTTCAAGCTCTGAAATTTCCCACCGGTAAAGTGGTGAAAACGATAAAAAGGCATCTAAGTTTGGATCTTTTATCGCTTTTTCAACGAGCTCCGTTTTTGGGATAGGCTCGATTTCGAACTTATCGTAAATATTGACGGATCTGCGATAGGCACGGCCAACATAAAAGTGCGTTTTGGATTTAGCAGCAACTTTCCAATGAAAAAAGCGCATTGTCGGAGCAACAATTACAAATTCTTCGTCCTGCAGTTCATGATGGACAGCAGTTTTAACCGCCTTTTGAAGAGCAAAACGTAAAATATAATAGAAGAAAATAATGATGTACATGACCGTAAATGTGAAAACAGGTTCTGTCCCTAATAACCAAAGTAAAATACCGATACAGTGCATCGTAAATATAAATGGATCAAATGTATTAATAACACCGAGTGCAACCCACTTTTTTGAAAACGGGCGCAATGCCTGTGTGCCGTATGCATTGAAAATATCTACAAACACATGTAAAAATACGGCGATCTGTGTCCATAGCCAAACATTAAATAGATGGACATCAGGTAAAATAAGAGCGAGTACACCTGTTATTAATAGAGGCCATAATAAAACGGCAGGTATTGAATGTGTAATCCCTCGGTGATGGCGTATATAAACCGCATTATTACGAAGTTTTAAAACCGTATCAATATCTGGTGCCTGTTGTCCGATAATCGTTCCAGCCATTACAGCCGTAAAGGTCATGGAATGACTTGCGACAGTCGGGTCTACAAGTGCTAGGCCTCCAATAGCAATCCCCATGACGAAATGTGTGCCTGAATCCAAATGTATCAACCCCTCGATCTTAAAACCGTTCGAGAACGGAAAAATTTAGCAATAGTATCCACATTATAATATACCCTTTTTGAAGGAAATAAAATCGAATTTTTGGAGGACAATGTGAACTATCCATATACAAAACAATTTCGCCAGGCTTTAGTGCAATGGTTTTTGGAAGAACAACGCGATTTGCCTTGGCGTCGTACGAAAGAACCTTATCAAATATGGGTGTCTGAAGTAATGCTGCAGCAAACAAGAGTTGATACAGTCATCCCATATTACAACCGTTTTATAGAAAAATACCCGACAGCGGAAAGCTTAGCCTATTCACCGGAAGAAGAGCTGCTTAAAATGTGGGAAGGCTTAGGGTATTATTCCCGTGTCCGTAATTTACAAGCAGGTGTTCGGGAAGTAGTCGAAGTGTACGGCGGAAAAGTACCGGATAACCGCGTCGACATTTCAAAGCTAAAGGGTGTTGGACCTTATACAGCAGGAGCAATATTAAGTATTGCTTACGGAAAGCCGGAGCATGCTGTAGATGGAAATGTTATGCGTGTACTAAGTCGTGTATTAAATATAGATGCAGATATCGCTTTGCCGAAAACAAAGAAAATTTTTGAACAGGCGGTAACGGAGCTGATTGATCCTGAAAATACATCTGCGTTTAATCAAGGACTGATGGAGCTTGGGGCGTTGATTTGTACACCGACTTCACCAAAATGCTTATTATGTCCAGTGCGTGATTATTGCACAGCATTCCATGAAGGCGACCCATCCAGCTTACCGGTTAAATCCAAAAAGCTGAAAACTAAAAATATTGAATATGATGTTTATATTATACGTGATAAAGAAGGTCGCTTTTTAATGGAGAAGCGTCCGGAAGATGGTCTGCTCGCAAATATGTGGCAATTTATCATGATTGAACGACATGCAGATGAAAATAGTTTAACCAAAGTGGAAAAACAATATAACGTAACTTTGGAGCCCAATTTTAAAGAACCGATTTTAAGTTTCAAACATGTGTTTTCTCATTTGAAATGGCATATTGACAGCTATTTAGTCGATGCAGTTGAAGTGAATGGTAATCCGGAAAATACGGCTTTCTTTACGAAGGAGCAAATCGCCAATTTACCAATGCCTGTGCCGATGTTAAAAATCTGGGGAAAAATCAATGCATAATTCTTTTATCACCAGACCACAATAAAGGTCATGGAGGTGACAAATGATGAGTCGCAATGAACAAAACCAAAACCGTAATAATCAGCAAAACCGTAATAATCAACAAAACCAAAACCAACGCAACAACCAACAGAACAACTTTGAAGAGTTTGGACAAGAACTAAACTTCAATGAGTTCAACCAGCAAAAGCAAAACCAAAACCAAAACCAAAACCAGAATAATCGTCAAAACAACCGACAAAACAACAACCTTGAAGAATTCGGTCAAGACGAAAACTTCAACGAAGTTCAACAACAAAACCAAAAACAGCAACGCGAACAAGAGCAGCGTAACGCACAATTCGCGAAGCGTAACAACAACAACTTCTAATGAAGTGCAGAGAGATGTTCTGAAAGTGCAAACTTTCAAAGCATCTTTTTTGTTTTAAAAAGAATTAGCGGGGAAATCATAAAATAAGCTAAACTTATTGATACTTTATTTTAATATGTGCAACTATTAAGGATTCGCAGTAATTTTCACGCAAAATTGAAAATAATTGCATTCGAACTACAAGTTTTGCCAAAGC
The DNA here is from genome assembly GCF_056173085.1 of Solibacillus sp. iso_87. NCBI lineage: Bacteria > Bacillati > Bacillota > Bacilli > Caryophanales > Caryophanaceae > Solibacillus > Solibacillus sp. iso_87. Next base: position 3,373,525 of record NZ_CM149656.1, on the reverse strand, counting down.
ATTGTTATAATACAATAAAGACTGCTAGAATTTTTAGCTAAGACGAAAAGGTGGGCTTTATGATGGCATTACCGGTTGAAGGAGAAAAAATCCAAATACATAGTTATAAGCACAATGGTAATATCCACCGTGTCTGGCAAGAAACGATGGTATTAAAAGCAACAAAAAATATTATTATCGGTGCAAATGAAAAAACGCTTGTTACTGAATCAGATGGTCGCACCTGGCTGACACGTGAGCCCTCGATTTGTTACTTTCATGCAGAGCATTGGTTCAATATTATTTGTATGTTGCGAGATGACGGGGTGTATTACTATTGCAACATCAGTTCACCGTTTGTGTTTGATAACAACTGCTTAAAATATATTGACTATGATTTGGACGTAAAAGTGTTTCCTGATATGAGTCATGCATTATTGGATGAAGATGAATATGAGCAGCACAGATTGGAAATGAACTACCCCGAAGTCATAGATAAAATTTTACAGCGGAATGTTAAAACATTGGTAAGCTGGATTGAACAACGCCGTGGACCATTCGCTCCGGACTTCATAGAGTCTTGGACAAATCGGTATATCTTATTAAGTGAAATTGAGGCAAATAAAGAGTAGATAAGACACAAGCAGCTTTTTCAGGTTGCTTGTGTTTTTCTTTTGGGTAAAGTACATGTGTAAATGTTTAATGGGGAATTATGATATGATAATTGCTGTTGCAAAATTTCTGAGGGGAAGTGTTTTTTGCATTGGATAGTATTAAACGTTATATGCGGTTCGTCAAGCCGTATAAACTGCTTTTATTCTTAACAATCGTAATCGGCATACTTAAGTTTGCAATCCCGCTATTTTTACCGTGGCTCCTGCAAATAATTATCGATGATATATTATTAAATGATGGTATGTCTACAGAAGAAAAAACAAACCAATTATTTACATGGATCGGAATTGCACTTGTATTGTTTTTTGTTATTCGACCACCAATCGAATATTACCGCCAATACTTTGCGCAAAACCTGAGTAATAATATTTTGTTTGATATACGTAAAGAATTGTATGGCCACTTACAAAAGTTAAGCTTAAAGTATTATGCGAATACCCGCGCTGGAGAAGTAATTTCACGAGTCATCAATGATGTTGAGCAGACGAAAAACTTTGTTATGACCGGATTGATGAACTTATGGCTCGATTTGGCGACCATTTTAATCGTAATCGGTGTTATGTTTGCAATGGATGTAAAGTTGACGCTTGTGTCGCTTATTGCACTGCCGTTTTACGCATTTAGTGTAAAGTATTTCTTCGGAAGACTTCGCAGTTTAACGAAGGAACGGTCACAGGCTTTGGCAGGCGTTCAAAGTTATTTACATGAGCGTGTTGCCGGTATGAGCATTATTAAAAGTTTTACATTGGAAAAGCACGAGCAGGAGATTTTCGATGAAACGAATGGAGAGTTCCTTAATAAAGCGCTGGACCATTCACGCTGGAATGCAAAATCTTTTGCTGTCGTTAATACCATTACGGATATGGCGCCGCTCATCGTGATTGGGTATGCAGGTTATCAATATTTACAAGGTGATCTTTCCATTGGTGTACTTGTTGCATTCTATGCTTATATTGAACGCTTGTATGGACCGCTTCGCCGATTAGTGAGTTCGTCGACAACATTGACTCAGTCAATTGCCTCAATGGACCGAATGTTTGAACTAATGGATGAGAAATATGAAGTTCAAAACAAGGCTAACGCGATGGTGTTACCCGCAGCAAAAGGGAAGCTTCAATTTGATCGAGTTACATTCAAGTATGATAAAGGTGGAAACACAATTTTAAATGAAGTTGATTTCACGATTGAACCTGGACAAACTGTCGCTTTTGTAGGTATGAGCGGCGGGGGGAAATCGACAATCGTCAGCTTAATTCCGCGCTTCTATGATGTTACGGAGGGAGCGTTAAAAATTGATGATCAAAACGTTAAAGATGTTACGATTGAATCATTACGCTCGCAAATCGGGATAGTATTGCAGGATAATATTTTGTTTAGTGATTCAGTGAAACAGAATATTTTAATGGGAAATCCGCATGCGACAGACGAGGAAATCGTTGCTGCTGCCAAAGCTGCGAATGCCCATGACTTTATTATGGGATTACCGGAAGGGTATGACACGAAAGTAGGAGAACGTGGTGTTAAACTTTCAGGCGGGCAGAAGCAGCGTGTAGCAATTGCACGAGTATTTCTAAAAAATCCGCCAATTCTAGTATTGGATGAGGCGACTTCTGCACTCGATCTGGAAAGTGAAGCTCTAATTCAAGACTCGCTCGACCGTTTAGCGCATGAACGGACCACGATCATTATTGCTCACCGCCTGTCTACAATTACTCATGCGGACAACATTTTCGTTATTGAACACGGAGAAGTTGTAGAATCCGGCACACATCAACGACTAATGGAGCAACAAGGAGCATATTATAACTTATTCCAAGTACAAAAATTAGATTAAATTTAAGTGACTATGTTGAAATAAATCAGCATGGTCACTTTTTTTATGTATATATAAAATTACATTTTTTTACGATAATGTTGTAAATTACTAGATGTTATAATATCATATTTTCAAATACTTTTAATCTTCAGAAAATGAGGTGGTTAAATGAGTCGAAAAGCTGTGCTTGAAGTGAGAGAGTTAGAAACGACATTTTTTTCAGACAGTGGGAAGGTTGCAGCTGTCGATCGAATAAGCTTTTCAATTCATGAAGGGGAAATTCTCGCCATCGTAGGGGAGTCCGGCTGTGGTAAAAGTGTTACTTCCCTCTCTATTATGGGGCTTGTACCGAGTCCTCCCGGAAAAATAACAAATGGAGAAATTTTATTGAAAGGGCAAGATATTTCGAAGCTATCAGATAAGCAAATGCGCAAAATCCGAGGAAATGAAATTGCGATGATTTTTCAGGAGCCGATGACTTCGTTGAATCCGTTGTTTACGATCGGGAATCAATTGATCGAAGCGATTCGAATCCACCATCCGAAATGGTCGAAAAAAGAAGCGAGTGCCCGGGCGGTGGAAATTATGAAGCTGGTCGGTTTACCGCGCGCGGAACAGTTGCTTAAAGACTATCCACATCAGCTGTCGGGGGGAATGCGGCAACGTGTAATGATTGCAATGGCTCTTGTATGTAATCCGAAAGTGCTTATTGCCGATGAACCGACAACAGCTCTCGATGTAACAATCCAAGCCCAAATTTTAAAGCTAATGCGGGATTTAAATGAACGGCTGAACACTGCGGTTTTACTCATTACACATGATTTAGGTGTAGTTGCGGAAACTTGTGAGCGTGTCATTGTTATGTATGCAGGGCAGATCGTAGAAGAAGCGCCGGTAAATGAAATATTTAGAAACCCGCAGCATCCTTATACGAAAGGGCTTATCCAGTCAGTACCGGATATGCGTTATAAAAAGGATACACTTTATTCGATTCCTGGGAATGTTCCGAAACCAGGTTCGATTTTGGGAGGCTGCCGTTTTGCAGCACGTTGTGAATATGCATTCGATCGTTGTTTAACAAATAATCCTCCGCTATATGAATCATCAGGTACACATAAAGCAAGATGCTTCTTATTGGATATGAAAGAAGGGGGAGTTACACATGTCGAAAGTGCTGCTGAAAGTTGACAATCTAAAAAAGTATTTCCCGATCCGGCATGGGATGTTTGCACGTCATGTCGGTGATGTGAAGGCTGTTGATGACGTATCGTTTGAGCTTTATGAAGGTGAAACATTAGGCATTGTCGGAGAATCCGGTTGCGGGAAATCTACTACGGGCCGGGCGATTATGCGTTTGCATGAACCGACAGAAGGCCAGGTGACATTTGACGGCGTAGAGCTCACAAAGTTAAACAGCGAACAAATGCGAAAAGTTCGACGAGAGATTCAAATGGTATTTCAGGATCCGTATGCTTCATTAAATCCAAGACATACGGTAGAAAAAATTTTAGAGGAACCGTTAATTGTCCACGGGATTGGGAATGGGAAGGAACGCAAAAAGAAAGTCCATGAATACTTGGAAATCGTCGGTTTAAGCTCCTATCATGCGAAGCGCTATCCTCACCAATTTAGCGGCGGACAAAGACAGCGGATCGGTATCGCCAGAGCCTTAATGACAAATCCCAAACTGATTATTGCAGATGAACCGGTATCTGCACTGGACGTATCCATTCAAGCACAAGTTTTAAATTTAATGCAGCGATTGCAGGAAGATTTGAAACTGACATATATATTTATTGCCCACGATTTAGGGGTTGTGCGACATATTAGTGACCGGGTAGGCGTGATGTACTTAGGCAGACTTGTTGAAATTGCGGAAAGCGAATCGCTATATCATGAGCCATTACATCCATATACACAAGCGCTATTATCGGCTGTACCAATTCCGGATCCGCAGTTTGAGCGGGAGCAGCTATTGCTGAAAGGCGATATACCGAGCCCGTCAAACCCACCGACAGGATGCACATTCCATACCCGCTGTCCTTTTGCGATGGAAAAGTGCAAACAAGTAATTCCGATGCTCCAGCAAGTTAAACCAGGTCATTCTGTTGCGTGTCATTTATATGAAACGCCACAATGATAATAGATTAAAAAGTCTAGGGGGTTTTTTTATTGAGGAAAGGTAAATTGTATTTAGTAAGTCTTATGATGCTATTAATAATGTCGTTATTTTTAGCTGCTTGTGGTGCTGACGATGCAGAAACGTCATCATCAGAAACAAGCAATGATTCAAGTACAAATACAGACAGCAGTACGACAGACAATTCAAGTTCTTCAACACCTCAAGTTTTAGTATTTGGTCGTGGAGCAGATTCTGTTTCACTTGATCCAGGTATCGTAACAGATGGCGAATCATTCAAAGTAACACAAAACCTATTTGAAACATTACTAAACTTCGGGGAGCAAGATACAACGATCAACCCTGGACTAGCGAAAGAATGGGAAGTAAGTGAAGACGGTTTGACTTACACATTCCAGCTTCAAGAAGGTGTAAAATTCCACGACGGCACAGACTTCAATGCAGAAGCGGTTATTAAAAATATCAATCGCTGGAAAGGTGGAAAAGAGGAAGATTTCTACTATTTCAACTCTATGTTTAAAGCAGAAGGCGAAGATATTATTAAAGATGTAACGGCAGAAGGAGATTACACAGTTGTATTCACACTTTCTCGTCCGCAGGCACCATTCCTTAAAAACTTGGCAATGAGCCCGTTCGGAATTGGTTCACCAACTGCATTTGAAGCAGCAGGCGATAAATTCGGCGATAACCCTGTAGGTACAGGTCCATTTAAATTTACAGAATGGAAACGTAATGACTCAATTACGATTGAGAAGTTTGAAGATTACTGGCAAGAAGGTTTACCGAAATTAGATAAAGTTATCTTCCGTTCAATTCCGGATAACTCTGCTCGTTTAAATGAATTAATGGCAGGCAATATCGATCTGGCTGATGGTATTAACCCTTCAGACGGTAAAACAGTAGAAGGTGATTCTACTTTACAACTGATTGAACGTCCATCAATGAACATTGGTTATTTAGGTTTAACGAATACACGCGCACCGTTTGATAACAAATTGGTACGTCAAGCAGTGAACTATGCAATCGATAAACAGGCGATTGTTGATGCGTTCTTTGAAGGACGTGCAGAAGTGGCGGCAAACCCGATGCCACCATCAATTAGCGGATACAATGATGCAATTTCTCCATATCCGTATGATCCTGAAAAAGCGAAATCTTTATTAGCTGAAGCTGGTTATGACGGAAAAGAAATTGAGTTATGGGCAATGCCAGTACCTCGTCCATATATGCCGGACGGAGCAAAAGTGGCGGAAGTTATTCAGAAAAACTTAGAAGATGTTGGTATCCCATCGAAAATCGTAACATTTGAATGGGCAACATATTTAGAAAAAGCGAAAAACGGTGAAGCAGATGCATTCATGCTTGGCTGGACTGGTGATAATGGGGATGCTGACAACTTCATCTACACATTATTAGACAAAGACAATATCGGTTCAAATAACTATGCGTACTATACTAATGAAGAAGTTCATAGTTTATTAATTCAGGCGCAGTCTGAAACAGATGAAAATGTGCGAAATGAATTATACAAAAAAGCACAGGAAATCATTCATGACGATGCTCCATGGGTCCCGCTTGCACACTCTACACCATTACTTGCAGCAAAAGCAGGTGTGAATGGGTTCCTGCCACACCCAACAGGCTCTGATAAATTGCATAACGTTTCAATGGAGTAACAGAAAGTTAAGTGAAAGGGGAGGAATATTCCTCTCCTTTTTTTCAACTAGTAGAAACATACATTCATAAAAGGGGTGAAGAGCATGCTTCACTACATTGGCAAACGTCTACTGCATTTAATACCTGTATTACTTGGGATGACCTTTTTAGTATTTCTAATTATTCGTGCCATTCCCGGTGATCCAGCACAAGTCATTTTAGGACAGCAGGCTACTGCAGATGCAATCGCGGCACTTCGCCTGAAACTTGGCCTAGATAATCCGTGGTATGTTCAATATTTCGATTACTTAAAAGGAATTGTAACGGGAGATTTGGGGGAGTCATTAAGAACGAGGCAGCCGATTTCTTCTGAAATGTGGCCTTATTTAGCAGCTACATTTGAACTGGCATTTTTCGCGATGATTATTGCGATTATTGTGGGGGTAAATGCAGGGATTGTTTCGGCATGGTTTCAAAATTCATGGTTTGATTACTTAGCGATGGTAATTGCTTTAATCGGTGTTTCGATGCCGATTTTCTGGTTAGGTTTAATGGAGCAATGGGCATTCGGTATTCAACTGGGCTGGTTGCCGACATCGGGACGGGAAGAAGTACGGGATCCGGTTATGGCAATTACTCATTTTTACTTAATTGATACATTATGGCAAGGCCGGTTTGATCAATTTATTGTTGTGTTAAAGCACTTATTATTACCTGGCATTGCACTTGCAACGATTCCAACGGCGATCATTGCACGTATGACAAGAGCCTCTATGTTGGAAGTAATGCGTTCGGATTTTGTTCGTACAGCTCGGGCAAAAGGTCAAAAAATGTTCGTTGTTGTTTATAAGCATGCATTGAAAAATGCGCTGATTCCTGTTTTGACAGTAGTCGGTTTACAAACGGGTATGCTTTTAGGTGGTGCCATCTTAACGGAAACGATATTTAGTTGGCCGGGAATTGGGCGCTATATATACGAAGCGATAGGATTCCGTGATTATCCTGTTATCCAGTCGGGTATTTTAATCGTTGCCTTTTTATTCGTAATGATTAACCTGATTGTTGACCTTTTATATACAGTGATTGATTCACGCATTAAATACAACTAGAGAGGAGGCGCATAGCATGGCTGAAATTATACAAAATCAAGTTCAGCGAATTGAAGAAGAACGAGTAAAGGGACCGTGGCAAGAGGCGTGGACGAATTTCAAGAAAAGTAAGTCTGCGCTGTTCGGCAGTGCAATTGTGTTATTCTTTGTGCTTCTGGCAATATTCGGCCCTTTATTTGCACCACAAGGTATAAATGAGCAAAATTTAAGTATGCGTCTGCAGCCTCCATCTGCTGATTTCTGGTTTGGAACAGATGATCTAGGTCGCGATATATTTTCGCGAATTTTACATGGGGCCCGCATCTCGTTGACGGTTGGTTTATCGGCAGTGTTAATCTCTGCAGTTGCAGGCAGTTTTTTAGGGATTATTGCAGGCTACTATGGTCGTTGGGTTGATACGATTATTTCACGAATCTTTGATATTATGCTTGCGTTTCCAAGTATTTTATTGGCGATTGCAATTGTATCGATTTTAGGACCATCATTGCAAAACGCATTAATTGCGATTGCGGTTATTAATATACCGAACTTCGGCCGACTGATCCGGTCGCGGGTGCTGAGCATTAAAGAAGAAGAGTATATTCATGCTGCAAAAGCAATCGGCATGAAAAACTCCCGGATATTATGGAAGCATATTTTGCCGAACTCGATGACCCCGGTAATCGTACAGGGGACACTGGCGATTGCGACAGCGATTATCGAAGCGGCGGCACTAGGATTTTTAGGACTTGGTGCAGAAGCGCCTCAGCCGGAGTGGGGGAAAATGCTTGCAGATGCGCGGATGTTTTTACTAAACGCACCATGGGCAATGATTTTCCCGGGACTTGCAATTATGTTGACGGTAATTGGCTTTAACCTTATGGGAGACGGATTGCGGGATGCACTTGATCCGAAGATGAAAAGTTAAAAAGAAGGTGTGCGAAAAATGCACACCTTCTTTTTATTTAGTAGAACTCTGATTCCAGATCGAGGTTTTTTTCTTCACTGTGGAAGCTGCGATAGGAAACGATCAACGTATCCAGATGCTCCAAGTTTTCTTCGTAATCTAATATACGCGATAAAATATAAAGCAGGTGGTAGCTTGAAAACTGCTCATCTTCTGCCGCCTCTTCCTGAGCAAGGGCAATCTGTTTGATAAACTGCTCCATTAGCTCACTTCCCTGCAGATATTCTTCGTGCCGTGTCCATTTTGAATGTTCCGGCCTAAGCTTCCCTGTATATTTCAATAACAGTTGTTCATGATAGGTCAACAGGAAGTCTAAACGTTCTTGAATAATTACTTGAAATTTACTTGGTAATTTCCCAAGCTCATTTTCATGTTTGTGCAGACGAACGAGCAACTCATAGCTTTTTTTCGATGTTAATAACATTTGGCGGTAAATAACGAGTTTTCGGGCTTTCACATACTTCCGGTTTTTGAAATAGCTGCGCTCTTCTTTGAAAAAACCGTACATTGTATCAATTTCATTTAGTCGGGACTGCAATTTACTTACAGCCATTTTCGTTGAAGTATGTTCACTAGCCTGGCGAACGGCTAAACGTGTCCAGCGAATGATATCGTCCTGGACAGAGTTAATCATTTTAAATAATTTTATTTCGTATTTAGGCGGTACAAATAACATATTGACAACGAAAGCAGCAAATACACCCAGCATCACAGTACTAAATCGGATTAAACCAAACATTAGAAAATCATCGCCCGGTACTTCCATAATGGCAATCATCGTTACGAGTGCCAGTGAAATGGATTTTTCGAGCTTTAGCTTCATCATAATTCCAAGGACGACAATAGCGGCAATACCGACAGCCACTATATGATGTCCGAAGATGAGACCGAACAGGACAGCAACGGAAGCGCCAATAATATTACCCTGTATTTGCTCTAAAATTGTAAGATAAGAGCGGTAAATAGAAGGCTGGATTGCGAATACAGCAGCAATTGCAGCAAACACAGGTGAAGGTACATTCAGTATTTGAGCTAAAAATAAGGCGAAAACGATTGCAACACCCGTTTTTAAAACGCGTGCACCTAATTTCATATTCTTTTCCTCCTTTCTGAGGGAGTCAATGGAGAGAAGCCGCTATAAAAGTATAGCGGCAGTTGTTATTATAATTGAGAAAATGCGTAATCCACTGCTTTTAACGTTTCTTCTACGTCTGCTTCTGTATGTTCTGTCGTTAAGAACCATGCTTCATATTTTGAAGGGGCTAAGTTGATGCCTTGAGATAACATTAATTTAAAGAAGCGACCGAACTTTTCACCGTCCGTATTTTCCGCTTGCTCATAGTTTTCCACTTTTACATCAGTAAAGTAAATAGCGAATGCGCCTTTTAAGCGGTTTAATGTAATCGTCACGTTATGTTTTTGGGCAGCAGCTAAAATACCTTCTTCAAGAAGAGCGCCAAAGCGATCCATTTCTTCATAAATCCCCGGTTGCTGCAACACTTCAAGACATGCAATACCTGCTTGCATACTTGCAGGGTTTCCTGCCATAGTACCAGCCTGATATGCAGGGCCAAGTGGAGCGACTGTTTCCATAACTTCTTTACGACCACCGTATGCACCGATTGGCAGACCGCCTCCGATTACTTTCCCCATTGCGACTAAGTCCGGAGTTAAGCCAAGCATTGTATGAGCTGCACCGTAGTGGAAACGGAAAGCTGTGATGACTTCATCGTGGATTGTTAATGCACCATACTCTTTTGCCAATGCATGTACATGTTCCAAAAATCCTTTATGTGGTTCTACAATTCCGAAGTTGCCGACGATTGGCTCGATTAAAATCCCCGCAATATCATTACCCCATTTTTCCATTGCTAATGTAAATTCTTCCTTATTATTGAAAGGAACGGTAATTACTTCTGTTGCGACAGCATGAGGAACTCCGGCAGAGTCAGGTGAACCTAATGTTGCTGGACCTGATCCAGCGGCAACAAGTACTTGGTCGAAGTGACCGTGATAGCAGCCTGCGAATTTAATGATCTTTGTACGGCCTGTAAATGCGCGTGCCACACGTACACATGTCATCACGGCTTCTGTGCCGGAGTTGTTAAAACGTACTTTATCCAATGTAGGGATAGCTTCTTTTAACATTTTGGCGAATTTAATTTCATGCTCTGTCGGTGTACCGAATAATACACCAGTTTCTGCTGCGTGTGCGATGGCTTTTGCAATATGCGGATGACCATGCCCTGTAACGATCGGTCCATAGGCTGCTAAATAATCGATGTAACGATTACCGTCCACATCCCAAAAGTATGCTCCTTTACCGCGGACCATGACAACAGGTGCGCCACCGCCTACTGCTTTATAAGAACGGGATGGACTGTTTACCCCGCCAACAATATGTTCGAGTGCTTCTGCATGAAGCTGTTCAGATTTAGTATGATTCATAATTTATTCCTCCAAAATAGGTTACATGAAATGATTTCATATCTATTGTAGTATGTAATGAAAGGGAACGCCAAAGAAATTGAAGCATCGGGCATTGTTTTGTATCATAGAAGAAAATTTTGGAGGAATGGACATGACATTAGAAAATTTACAAGCACCATCATTCAATTTGCAAAACGAGAAGGGAGAAATGGTTTCGCTGGAAGAGTTTAAAGGCAAAAACGTTATTCTCTATTTTTACCCGAAAGATTTAACACCGGGCTGTACAACACAGGCTTGCGACTTCCGCGATAAATATGAAGATTTTTCAGATTTGAATGCTGTAATTTTAGGTGTGAGTTTGGATGATGCAGCAAAACATACAAAGTTTATTGAAAAGCATGGACTGCCATTTTCATTATTGGTAGATGAGAATCATGAAGTTGCGGAGAAATATGGTGTTTGGACATTGAAGAAAAACTTCGGGAAAGAGTATATGGGTATTGAACGTACAACGTTTTTAATTAATGAAGAGGGAATCGTTGAAAGAGAGTGGCGTAAAGTACGGGTAAAAAATCATATTGAAGATGTGTTAAACTATTTAAAAAATCGCACGAATTAATATGTGCGCAAAGGGGAATTACAATGGTAACGATTTATTTTACATTTGAACCACGCGAAGATTTAAAACAGCCGCTTTTGGCACAGTTTCCTCAAGTAGATTTTTTATTTGATAAGAAACTGGATGTGGAGAAACTTGCTCAAACAAATGTTTTAGTAACCTATGGGGAAGATTTAAAGGAAGAGCATTTACAGCATGCAGACAAATTGCAATGGATTTTCGTTGCATCTGCAGGAATCGAGAAGATGCCGGCAGAAGCGATCGCGAAACGTAATATGCTCGTTTCGAATGTGCGCGGTATACATAAGAAGCCGATGACTGAATCGATTTTAGCTCATATTTTATCATTGAAACGTGTATTGCCGTTTATTTATGAGCAACAACAGAAGAAAGAATGGAATAAAAAGGCGCGTCCGACAGAGTTAAACGGAAGTACAGCATTGATTATCGGTCCGGGTGCAATCGGCGGAGAAGTAGGACGTATTTTGCAGGCATTTGATGTTCATACAATTGGCTGCAATCGCTCAGGCAACGAAGCGCCGTATATGAATGAGACATATAAGCTCGAGGATTTAAAAGAGCAGTTACCGAAAGCGGATATTGTTCTCTCAATGTTGCCATCTACTAGGGAAACGAAGCATATGCTGACTCGAGAGCATTTTGAACTAATGAAGAGTTCGGCCATCTTTATGAATTTTGGGCGTGGAGACTTAGTAGAAACGGATACTCTTGTTGGCGTTTTACAAGACGAGCTAATAGAGCACGCTGTATTGGACGTCTATGAGATCGAGCCATTACCGGCAGACAGCCCGCTATGGGACTTGAATAATGTTACACTTTCACCACACTTTTCAAGTCATTCATCACGTTATTTAGAACGCAGTCTGGACATTTTCAAGCCAAGTCTGGAAAAATGGCTCAATGGGGAACGTGATTTAGAAAATAAGATGGATATTCTTAGAGGTTACTAATTGAGAATGCTATATGAAAGAATACGCCTTTAATCGCTTTCATTTTCAATTAGCTTTTTTACCAAACACTTTTAATTCAATTGGAATAAGCAATTGTTGACAACGCATGGACAAATTCGCTACACTAATTATAACGATTACAAATTAATAATATGTATGAAAAGGGGTGCATGACGATGTCTGAATTGCATTTAAAGGATGCGCTGGACACGTTAAAGACTACTGGTGTACGAATTACTCCTCAGCGTCATGCGATTTTGGAATATTTAATTCAAAGTATGATTCACCCAACAGCTGATGATATATACAAGGCGCTTTGCGATAAGTTTCCTAATATGAGTGTAGCAACAGTTTATAATAATTTACGTGTCTTTCGTGAAGTAGGTTTAGTAAAAGAGCTTACTTATGGGGATGCAGCAAGTCGTTTCGATTTCGTAACAGGCGACCATTATCACATGATTTGTGATGGCTGCGGTAAAATTGTAGACTTCCACTATCCCGGATTAAATGAAGTGGAGCAATTTGCTTCGCAAGTAACAGGCTTTCAAGTTAATTCGCACCGTTTAGAAGTCTATGGTACATGTCCTGACTGTGTAGCAGTCGGTGCAACAAAAGTTAAATAATAATTTAACCTAGTAACGGTTGTTGCTGGGTTTTTTTTATATAAAAAACTGAAGCAAAAGTTTGATCACCTTTACCCCAGCCCTGTTGAACATTTAATTTTTATTGTACTCTTGTTTGAATTCTTTTCCTTCCAATGCAGGATCTAAAGTTAGCGGTTCATTGCAATACATGCAAATATCCACGCGACCTAAAACCTTTGTCCATTTCCCGCATTCCGGACAGACGACTTGCACAGCCTTTGTAGACAGCAATCCTATCCAGCCGTATACAGCTGTACTGCCGATGATACAAAGAAGTCCAATTGTCATGAAGATTAATACAAGTATTTGATTATTTTTGAAAAAGATTGCACCATACATAATAACGAAGCCGATGAAAATAAGGGATAATGCAAAAGAGCGGATCTTATTAATTTTACTATTATATTTTTTCATTTCAATTGCCTCCTAATCTAAAATATACTATAACATAAATTGGATATAAATTAGTAGACAGGAAAGAATTAGGCGGCTTGTATATATCTTTTAATACTATTTAAAAATGTTTAAATGAAGGGTTTT